>NZ_JBFUDH010000016.1:0-62553 GCF_056404815.1 Agromyces sp. P2_B3
CGGGCAGTATCCCCGCGAACGGGACATCCACATCCACGGTCACGGTCACCGTGCTCGATGTGAACGGCAACCCCGTCGGGACCGGGGGCGCCACGGTCACGATGTCGACCACGCTGGGTACCCTGGGCGCGGTCACGGATGTGGGCAACGGGACATACACCGCCACGTTGACGTCGGGCATCACGGCGGGCACCGCGACGGTCGGGTTCACGCTGAATGGCACCGGGGGTACGGATACCACCCAAGTTGTGCTCGTGGTGTTTCCGGACCCGGTCACATCGACGATCACCGCGGCACCTACCACGATTCCCGCGGACGGGGGATCCACGTCCACGGTCACCGTCACCGTGCTTGACAGTAACGGCAACCCGGTCGGGGTGGGTGGTGACACGGTCACGATCACCACCACCCTCGGCACGATCGGTGCCGTCACGGACGTGGGCAACGGCATCTACACCGCAACCCTCACGTCAGGTATCACGGCGGGCACCGCGACGGTCGGGTTCACACTGAACACGGTCCCCGGCACCGATACCGCGTCTGTGGTGTTCACCGCTGGTGTCCCGGACGTGACCACGTCCACGATCACCGTCGCGCCGGGCAGTATTCCCGCGGACGGGACCTCCACCTCATTGGTGACGGTCACGGCCCTGGATGTGAACGGGAACCCGGTCGGGGTCGGTGGTGACACCGTCACGATCACCACCGACCTGGGCGCGCTGGGCGCGGTCACCGACAACGGTGATGGGACGTACACGGCGACGTTGACGTCGGGTACTGCGGCGGGCACCGCGACCCTCGGATTCACGCTGAACACGGTCCCGGGTACGGATACCACGTCTGTGGTGTTCACCGCTGGTGTCCCGGACGTGACCACGTCCACGATCACCGCCGCGCCCAGCACGATTCCCGCGGACGGGACCTCCACCTCAGTGGTGACGGTCACGGCCCTTGATGTGAACGGGAACCCGGTCGGGGTGGGTGGTGACACGGTCACGATGTCCACCGACCTGGGTGCGCTGGGTGCGGTCACCGACAACGGTGATGGGACGTACACGGCGACGTTGACGTCGGGTACTGCGGCGGGCACCGCGACCCTCGGATTCACGCTGAACACGGTCCCCGGCACCGATACCACGACTGTGGTGTTCACCGCTGGTGTCCCGGACGTGACCACGTCCACGATCACCGTCGCGCCGGGCAGTATTCCCGCGGACGGGACCTCCACCTCAGTGGTGACGGTCACGGCCCTTGATGTGAACGGGAACCCGGTCGGGGTCGGTGGTGACACGGTCACGATGTCCACCGACCTGGGTGCGCTGGGTGCGGTCACGGACAACGGTGACGGCACCTACACGGCGACGCTCACGTCGGGGACGACCCCCGGGACTGCGACGGTCGGGTTCACGCTGAACGGCACCGCGGGCAGCAGTAGCGCGACGGTGTTGTTCGTGGTGGTGCCGACGACGACGGTGTTGAGTGGTCCGGTTGGGATTCTTGTTGCGGGGCGTACGATCGTGGTTCCGGTTCAGGTGAGTGCGTCGGCTGGGCCGGCCCCGACTGGTCAGGTGCAGTTGCTCGTGGACGGGACCCCGTCCGGGGACCCGGTCGCGGTGGACGGCACCGGCCAGGCGGATCTGGAGTGGGAGGCCCCGACCGCGGGCGCTCACACGCTGACTGGTGAGTTCATCCCGGGCGTTGGGACCTGGCTGCCATCGGCGGGAAGCACGGATGTCACGGTACTCACGGTCACGGCGGCCACCAGGTCGGTGACGGTGACGGCCTCTACCTCGGCCGTAGATGAGGGCGGGACGGCGACGTTCACCGCGACCGCGGTCGACGCGGACGGTGTCCCGATCAGGGATGTCACTGCGGAGACCGTGTTCACCAGTGATGTGTCCACGGATGTGGTGACGGGCAACACGATCCGGTTCACGACCCCGGGACCGCGCACCATCACGGGCACCTACCCGACGGACGCTGGCCCGGTCAGCGGGCAGGCCACTGTTGAGGTCACGGCTGAGCCTGTCGCCCCGGCGGCACCGTCGACGCCGGCTGGTGGGATGGCGCAAACCGGGTTCGACCCGACACCCGCGATCGCTGTCAGCCTGCTCCTCACACTCCTCGGCGGGCTCCTGCTTCGCCGCCGCCACCGCACCAGCCCCCACACGCGGTAACCAAACCCGGTAACCAGGGCAGCACACGCACACCCCCACACCGCGAACCGCGCTGGGGGTCGGTGAACCGCTCCGCAAACTCGGCGCCTACCCCCGCCAAAACGGCCTCGCCCGGGCGCTCCGCGAACTCGGCCGCCTCCAACGCACCCGCTTCATCCTGGACTGGCTCCAGAACCCCGGCCTCCGCCGTCGCACCACAGCCGGCCTGAACAAAGGCGAAGCCAGAAACGCCCTCGCCCGCGCCGTATTCTTCAACCGACTCGGCGAGATCCGAGACCGCTCATTCGAGCAACAGCGCTACCGCGCCTCCGGACTCAACCTGCTCACCGCAGCGATCGTCCTCTGGAACACCGTCTACCTCGACCGCGCAATCCAAACCCTCACCACCCACGACCCTGCGCCCGCGCCGGCGCTGCTCCGACACCTCTCACCGCTCGGCTGGGAACACATCAACCTCACCGGCAACTACACCTGGCGCAACCCCATCAAACCCGGCCGCTACCGAACCCTCCGCCCCACACCCAAGCTCTGAGAATTCGGAGCTCAGAGTACGCCAACCCCGCCCGAGAATTCGGCTTAGCGTAGGCAGGTTCAACCGGTGGTCGCAACACTTGAGAGTGTTGGAGGATGTCGGTGTCGGTTCACGCGGGTCGGTTTTCGGAGCGTTTGGTTCCTGAAGTCACGTCGAAGCTCTGGGATCTGCGCACGCGTGGAATGACAGGCGATGAGATCGCGGAACTGCTCGACTGGAAGCACACTGCCGTTTACAACCACCTCGACGAGCACGGCGGCATCAGGCCGGCCAGCGCCCGCGCCGGCCGATCCCGAGTGCTCTCGTTCGCTGAGCGTGAAGAGATCATGGTTCTTCGCGCCCAGAAGCTCGGCGTCCGCCAGATCGCAACCCATCTGCGGCGGTCCCCGTCGACCATCAGCCGGGAATTACGGCGTGGTGTTATCGGGCGCAACAGCTATCGGGCGACGACCGCGCACCGGATCGCGTTCAACAATGCCCGCCGTCCGAAGCCGGCGCGGTTGCTGCAGACGGGACCTCTTCGACGTCGCGTCCTGCATGACCTCGCACAGCGGCTCTCGCCCGACCAAATCAGCGGCCGGCTCGCCCGGCAGTTCCCCGATGACCCGACCATGCGGATATCGCACGAGAGCATCTACCAGGCCATCTATCGTGACCGGCTAGGCCGCTTCACTAGGCGGGAGGCTGCGTTGACTCGCACCGGGCGACGATGCCGACGGCCGCGTCGATCACCGAACTCTCGGACCGGTCACATCCAGAACATGGTGCCGCTCCGCGAAAGGTCGGCCGACGCCACCGGCCGCCAGATACCGGGGCACATCGAGGGCGACCTCATCACAGGCAAGGCCAACAAGTCCGCCATCGGAACGCTCGTCGACCGGGCCACCGGCGTGATCACCCTGCTCCGCATCGGCAACCACAAACCCCGCGCTCACGTCATGAGCGACGCGCTCGTCGACCTGTTCACCACGATGCCCGCTCACCTGACCCGCTCACTGACCTGGGACCAGGGCGTCGAGATGCACCGACACGTCGAAACCACGACTCTGACCGGCGTCCCGATCTACTTCTGCGATGCGCGTTCGCCGTGGCAGCGCGGCTCGAACGAGAACGCAAACAAGCTGCTCCGCCAGTACTTCCCCAGAGGCACGAACCTCGCCACATTCACCCAAGCCCAGCTCGACGCCGTCGCACGCGAGCTCAACAACCGGCCCCGAAAGCGCTACGGATACGCCACCCCGAATGAGAGACTCGCAGAGCTAACCGTTGCGACCACCGGTTGAACCTGCCGTACTCTGAGCTCCGAATTCTCAAGCACCCCCAACACCAACCCGTGCCAACCCCAGCCCGGTCACCTCAGCGACCTGGTCCAACGCCTTGATCATCGACGGTCCCGACGCGCGGGGCGTCACGCCCTTGCGCCACCGCTCCAACACCGACACCCGCGACCCAGCCGGAACCTCCAACAACCGGTCCAACAGATGCTGCTCGCCGACCTCGAGCAGCACCTCCAGCTCGCCCCACAGCCGCTCCGCGGTCTCCCGATGAAGCCTGGCAACCAAGCGCACTAGCGTCGTCACACCCGGGAGCAGCACCTGCCGCTGCCGCAACCACGACACCCCGTCAGCGAAAATCGCCTTCGGCCCATCGCCCGACGTCCACGCCCGCGCGGACACCCACCTGGTGAAGTCCGCCTCCGCCGCCGGGAACTCCGTCCACCCGTACACCTGCCGGATCAGCAGCTGATGCTCGAACGGCGTTGTCCGCCGCTCAACGTACCCGATCACACGGGACGGGTCATCGGCACCCAACTGCTCCGCCACGAAATCCAGCACCACGGCCGGCACATCCAGAGGATCCTCCAGAAACGCCCCGAGCCAGCGCACAGTCACCAGCTGCAACGCGAACCCAAGCCGCGAGGCGTCCCCACGCCGCGATGCGACCAGCGCAAGGTCCTCGTCATCGAGGAAGAACACACGCTCCAGATCCGCCCGCGACGGTGTATCCGTGAACCTCCCGAACACGGACACCTCATCGTCAGTCAGGAACTCCACCGGCATCTGGCGAACCTACGCCACAACTGCGCAACGACCCGCATCAGAACGGTCAGTCACGCCAACACAGCCCCTCACACCGTCTAAACGTGACTGACCGTTCCGATGCGGCTCACCCCCGGCGCCCGTCCCCACCCGCACATTGATCGCCACCCTCCTCGAACAAGGGGCAGCCGGATCGCCGAGCGAACTCATCACCCGCGCACTGTCCGCGTACGCCCACCCCGAGAACTCAGCAACACCCTGACAACGCCCCGATCAGCTGAATCGTTCATGGCCATCGAGGAGGCCGGGCGTAATCAGCATGCGGCAGCACCGATACGCCCTCGCGGCGGGCACGGCGGGGGCCGTAGCGAGCCCAGCGTCCAGAACCTGCACTGGCATACTAAAATATGTGACCAGCGCACCCCGAATTGTCATCGCCCACACGCATTACGCGGCCGCTCGCGGTCGCCCGGCCGTCTACGACGACCAAGTCGAACACGCCGCCGCAGTCCGAGCGCCAGGCCCAGCATCGCCGTGGTTTCACGAGGGCCAGTTGAACCGATGGACGGCGCTATGCGGGGTTCGCGTCGAAGCCCTGCTCCCCACCTCATTCGACCAAAACCGTGGGCGCGCCTGTAACGACTGCACCCGCAAAGTAGACGAATACTTCGAAACCGGTGAAGTCCTGCCGCCGTACATAGTCCCATGACACCAAGGTGAACTCGGGCCACAGCCCGCGTTCAACGTGACGACCGCCTGAATGCGTTCGTTACGGGGCGATTGAGATCACATCGAGCTCGATGTCGGTGACCTGACGCTCTGTGTCCCACGCTTGGCCGGCGTACCCGATGGTGAATACGTGGTCGGCGGGGAGTTGCTGTGGGGGAGTGAAGCTGATGGTGGTGGCGTCCCAGCACTCGTCGTCGACGTCGGCGAGGTAAGAAGCGGGCCAAGCCCATTCGAGGCGGGTGTCGAGCTCAGCATAGTTGAGGATCCACCCGCGCCTGGTGAGCTGGTGGTGCATCCCGATGACCCGCTGGTAGAGCTGTTGGGTGTGCGCGGGGAAGTCTTCTGGCCTTCGTCCGGGGCCGAGTAGGTGCGTGGTGACCAGGTCGTGGTCGCGCCGTCTGCCGTGGAGTTGTGTGTCTGAGTTGGTTTTGATCTGGGTGACCTCGTCCTGTTTGATCGCGGCGATCCGCGCGGCCTCCACACGGCGGGCATCGGCGTCCCGCGCCCGTTCGGTGTCGCGTTCCTGCTGTTCGCGGCCGAGAGTGGTGGGTGGGGTTTCGCCGGGGGTGATGGCGTGGCGGATCATCCATCCGAAGTACCGCAGCGCGTCTGCGGCGGCAAGCAGCCGGTCGTGACTGTCCGGGTACACGGTATCGATGCGGCTGGTGAGCTCCCGTACCGACCAGAGTGTGATGTCGACTCCCGCGCGACGCAGCAACCGGTCCAACTGGCCGATGTGGTGTCCGTCGCCGAGGGTGTTGTCGTAGTACCGGTCCAGTTCTGCCAAGTACCGGTGCACTCCAAACTCGCGACCACCTTCACAACGCTCACCTGCCCGCTCGACTTCGACTCTGGTTGCATCAGGCTGGGGCCCCGGAGGGGCCTCCGAGTGCGCGCTTGCGCGCGTTTGCCGTTTCGGAATATCGCAAGGAGGGTTGTGAACGGGGGGCGGGGTGATTAGGTGGACATTTTGTTCAGCGGGGGCGCCCGCGGGCGCCGGGTTGTCCACAGGGTGGCTGGGTGCGGGGACAGTGAGGGCCACTACGTTCGCGGCCGCGGTCTGCCTGCCGCCGTGGGTGGCCATGGCTTGGGCTTTCTCGTCCGCGGAGAGGATGTTCCGACCGTACGCGAGGGTGACGGCGAAGCCGAGTTCCTCGAGCGCTCTGGTCGCGCGCTGCACCGTCTTCGCACTCCGGTCTACGAGAGCGGCGAGGGTGTCGTGGGCGACGGTGACGCCGCGGCCGGTGTGCGGGTTCGCATACTGCCGGTACGCGGCCGCGATCGCCAACAGGGTGCCGGCCTTCACCTTCCACTTGGTCCGGATGTTTTCACCGGTCGCGGTGGCCAGGGCGTCCATCAGGGAGTCGAACCAGTGCTCACGCCCCCACCAGCACGGGATCTGCGCGTAGGCGTCCTCCGGGACTGGCAGCGACCAGCTCCTCGGCTGCGCCTCCGGGCCAGGCTGCGACAACACCAGAGCCGTGGCCAAGACCGCACGCAGCACCGGCCGGGACGGGGCGGCCACGAGCGGGGGAGCGGGGCGGGTCTCCACGACACACGCGGCCGCCTCATCCAGGCTGACCAACCAGTCATCCGTACGCGCGGCCGCCACACTCACCACAGCCCGACACTCCACGGCGCCGTGCCCCTGAACGTGCCCCAAGGTGACAAGGAGCCAGCAGCGGGCGGGGACCTCGGGATCAGGAGGAAAGGATCGAACACCACAGATCCACCACGCCGACGCCTACCGTAGGATTTCGCGCTACTTCTGCCGCAACCCCAATTCGCGCTCCGTACGCCAGGGCGCGAGGGAAAAGGGCGCCCAGAGTACGCTAAGCCGCCCACACGAGCCGCCTTAGCGTACGAATCGTTGCCGGTTCCGTGTCGCCGCCCGGCAGCCCGTTCGCGCGAGATCCAGCTCACGAAACGGAACAAATCCCACGCCAAGGAGCACCACACTCGTCCGCCGGTGACAGCGTCCTTACCGACAGCCATACACGCAGGCCGCTCAGCTGCGGGCTTCAGCCTGAAAGCGGTCCGCTCGGCCGCGCTCGGAGCGTCTGGCGAGACCAGCCACGCACGCTGCACGGCGGAGAGCGACGCGCCCGAGCGTGAACTGGCCGTAGTTGGCACAGGGTGGGTTACTATGGGGGCACCAACTTCCTTGGGAGTGGGTACGACAAAGCCCCGCCTGGTAAGCGGTGCACTTGTTGGAAAAGAGCTCAGAACCTGTAAGTCGCCAAACTTGGGCAGGTTCGAGCCAGAGCTTCAGGCCCGTCGCATCAGCGGCGGGCCTCTCTCGTTAAGGCGAGTCGATAGGCAACTCCCCATCACGCGGCAGAGGCGTCCACCAGGTTGGGATGCCCTGGTCAGTCAGCTCCAGATGCTCGACGACGGCTTCGAAAAGGACGGCGGACGAAACGCCCGCCCGTTCAGCGATCGCGTCGAACTGTTCCTTCGATACGCGCTCGACCTGATACCCCATGTTCACGGGGTCGAGCAAAGTCCCGCGAGGACGTCGTCTGACTGCCATACCGCGACTTAACCCTTGCGCAAGCATTAAGTCACGGAGACACGCCGCAACCTCGCTACAAGGCCGCCTACCGAGCCGCACCCGCCTTGTGTTCGGTGAGAACTGCTCCGGGGGAGGAGGGCCAAGGCGGGTGCGGTGATCGGAAGACCACTCAGGGCTGAGCGTAGGACTCGTGAGGCGCGGGGGGAAGGGGTCAGTCGTGAACGGTGCTTGCGTTGCTGAGGTGTCGTCTGATGGCGCGGTAGAGCGTTGACCGGTTGATACCGAACGCCGCGGCGACGGTGTCGGCGGTGAGGCCGCTGGTTTGCAGCATGTGCTGGGCGGCTGCGACCTGGTGTGGGGTGAGCTTGCGGGGCCGGCCTCCGGTGCGGCCGCGGGCGCGGGCTGATGCGAGGCCAGCGTTGGTGCGTTCCCGGATGAGGTCGCGTTCGAACTCCGCAAGGGACGCGAACACGTGGAAGATGAGCCGGCCACCGGGCGTGGACGTGTCGATCTGTTCGGTGAGGGAGCGGAACTCGATCCCGCGGCCCTCGAGGTGATGCAGCTGGTCGACGAGGTGGCGCAGGGACCGGCCAAGCCGGTCCAACCGCCACACCACGAGCGTGTCCCCGGGGCGGGCGTACTCGAGCAGGCGTGCCAGATCGGGACGTTCCGCGATCGCACCGGACCCGACGTCGACGAACACCTTCGCACAGCCGGCCGCGGTGAGCGCGTCGACCTGGAGGGCGACGTCCTGCTCGGCCGTCGAGACCCGTGCATATCCGAGAAGCTCTCCCACGCGCCGAACGTAGCAGAACCCGTCACCACAGCCCGTTTCGCACCACCGTGATTCGCCACAGGGTTCTGCACCACGAACCCTCGGCGTGTCGCGACGTCGCGGCCGGCGGGGGAGTGGGTGGCGTTATCGGCCGTATCTGCCGTCGGTCTAGCGCGCCACGCAGAGACAGGCCCAGTTGTATCGTGTAGCGTTACGCGATACACTCGGGTGTGATCAAGAGCTTCGTGCACAAGGGGCTCGGAGAGTTCTACCGCTCCGGCTCGGTGCGCGGGATCGTGCCGCAACATGCACGACGCCTCCGCCTCATCCTGACTGTCCTCGAGGACGCGGCAGTACCGGCTGACGTCGACCTGCCCGCGTTCGCCCTTCACCAACTCAAGGGCGACCTGGCCGGCCACTACGCCGTCAAGGTCAACGGCAACTGGCGCATCGTATTCACCTTCGACCGTGAAGACGTGGTGCTCGTGGACTACCTCGATTACCACTGACCAAACTGAACACGACCTTCCGGGAAGGAGCGGACCATGCACAACCGGCCACACCCCGGCGAAGTACTCGCCGAGAACATCGGACCCGAAGGACTGGGACTGACGATCACCGAGGCAGCACTGAAGCTCGGGATCTCCAGGGTCCAACTCTCGCGAGTCCTCAACGGACACGCGAGTATCACCCCCGCACTCGCCCTGCGCCTGGAAACCAACTCCCTCGGAACCGCCGAACTCTGGCTCCGCATGCAAATGCGCTACGACCTCGAACAAGCACGTAACACCACCGCACACGCCCAATAGACCCGTGGGCATAACACCCCAGGAGTCCCGCCTGATATTCCGCACACTGAGATAATAGCTAACAGTGGAATCTAATTAGACAAACCCCGGTGAGTGAGCCACGATGCGATTAGACGTGTCTGGCCCTGAGCATCAACGTTGTATCCCCATCCATGTGCGGCTGGCGGTGTTTTGGCCAGGTAGACGAGTCCTGCATGTGCAGCCGCGAACTGCTGCGAAAGGCGGAACGGAACTTCGTCGTCGCCTTCTGAATGGATCACGAGCGTGGGGACGGTGAGTGGTCGTTCGTCAATCCAGTTCAAGCCGTCCACGCCGATCGGCTGACGTAGCCCGATCAGCCCGCTCATGACTCGGTTCTGGAGAGCCCAGATCACCGCGGAGCCGATCCATCGGGGAAGGTGTGCCGTTTTGACGTTGTGCATGATGACGGACCGCCACTTGGTGACGGGCGAGATGAGCACCAGGCTGTCGATCCTGTTGCGTTGCGCGGCCTGCTCGTTGGCAAGAAGTGCGGGGACTGCCCCCATGGACCATCCGACGAGAATGATCCGCCGTCCGCCCTCAGCGACCGCGTATTGAATCGCGGCGTCGATGTCCTGCCACTCTTCCTGCCCGAGAGATGACAGGCCCTTGGGGACATCGGGCGCCTCCCCGTCGCCGCGGAAGGAGGGCACGAGCGAGTTGGCGCCGATTGCTTCGGCGGCAGGTACCGAGCGAAGTGCGGTGATGCGGGTAGTGCGGAGCCCATGAATGTGGATGACCCAGACATCTGAATCGCGCCGAATCTCCCACGCGGGTGCCGGCCCGAGGGCGGTTGCGATCTGAATCTCAGTTGCGGATTCAGATATCGCTGCTGGGTTTGGGAAGACGTGGCCTGTCCAGATGCCGTGCATTGGTACAGAGCTGAGAGACGTCGGCAGGGCGATCACTCGCCTACGGACGGTGGCGCCGAGATCTGCGATGACTTCACCGATCAGGGCGTGATCGCGCCCGTCGTTCAACCAGAGACCAAACTCGCCGTCATGGCGGGTGTCCGCTGAGCTGTCGAGAAGCACAGATTCACGGTCCATCTCATGGACTTGGATGGGCCGGCGACGCCCCGGCCCGATGAGCCTGCGTGCGACCGCAAAGACGATGCCGGCGATTAGGCCAGCTGAGGCTGCAACGACGAGGACTATCAGGGGAATCAATTGCCAGCTCCAGTTGCGTACTCAGATTCTATGGTCAGGATCGCTTCCTTCCGGAGCTGCCGCTCGAGAAGCCAAGACCCGAACTTGTAGACAGCACGGTGATGCAATCGAACCGATCGTGGCTCTCGCGTGATCTGGTCACCGATGAACATCACCACCTGCGTCAGGTCGGCTGCGTCGTCTTGGGCTGGTACCGACCGTTTGGCCAGATAGCGGGCCACGGCATTGTGCAACTTGGACCGGGCACCTCGCGTAATTCCGAACGCGATCATTCCCGCTGCGATCATGAGAACGCCCGGATAGAAAATCACATTGAACGCGGAGTACAGCAACTCTCGCAGTTCCGGCAACGGTGCGTCGAGGTGATCCAGTGTGAGGGAAGCGACTTCGTCGACGCACGCCAACAGCACAACTCCGGCACCAAGCTTCATAATCCAGTGCGGCACAGAGTGGCGGGGATGGAGATGCCAGAGCATCATCGACGCGAAATACGCCACCGCCGCCATGTAGACGGACGCGTACAGCCACATTGCCGGCTGATCGATCCGCTCGATGATGACGTGGAACGAGGTAGGCCCCTTGTCGCGCACCAAGAAGAACGGCCCGGCGAAAGCCACCAGGATGACACCCAACCAAATCCACCGCGTGATGGGAACCTGCCTGACGAGCCCTCTGCGGAGCCGACGCAGCCTGAAGCGGATAACTCGCCACGAGAGGATGAAAACACGTTCGGGCTGCGTTCGCAGAGAGCTAGCGCCGTCGTTGACTTGAGACTGGATGACCGCCTGAAGCATGAACCAGAATGCGATGGTGGCGAGCAAATTCTGCGCAAGATTGAGGTAGTTGCGCCCCCCTCCCATTAGAGCGTCCATGGCCTCCTGCGGAATGACGGCTCCGAACGTGAACATCGCGAGAGCACCAGCCGACGACGCCCACCATGACAGTTGCGATTTCGGATCCGCGAGGGCCACCGGGAGACGGACGAGAGAGACGAAAGCGAGCACCCAAAAGCTGGCGGCGTGAATCAGTGACATGTTCGGCTATCGAAGAACTCGCTCGGCGTGGTCGTCAATCGGACTCCTCCACCCCGCTACGAGCAACCGAGCAACCGTCTCCGCCTCTTCTTCGTAGACGCGCTCCTCCGGCGTGAGATCATCCAACGACAGCGGGCGCGATCGACACAACTTCACGTCCCCGTACCGCGGCCGAAGCTGCTCCTTCAATGCCAAACACGTCGGATGCTCAAGCAAGAGGTGCGCCAACTCATGGGCGACTGCGAACGCCTTCCGGAAGCCCGAATCCGTGGAGCGCAACATGATGGACACCGCGTCGTCAGTCTGGACAAAGAACGCAGCAACGTTCTCCCAAGATTCGTCGCCGAACATATCGATCTGCACTGGCGCGCCCACGGTGCGCCCGACATGGTCGATGAGGCCTCTGAGCGAAGTCCGAACCTCGAGCGGCAAGGAACCGAGGAGGACACGAGCTCGCGCCTCAACGTCGCCGATCTGCGAGCTCAATCTGGCTTCCTCAGGCTCCCGCGTGGCTTGATCGCGCGAATGGCAGTCGCAATAGAACGGAGGGCTGCAGGCGAGACTTCGCCCACAGTGCGAGCCGAGATCTTCTTAACACCCTTGTCGCGGAGAGCTTTCGCGAACTCGAGCTCCGCTTCCACCCGATCCGCGATGACAGAGGAGCCTGTCTGAATCAGGTACGCGGGCTGCACATCGAAGTAGTCTGCGACCGCCTCCAGAACGAGCTCATCGATTTTCAGGGCACCGGATTCCTCGTTGAGAGTTGCCCACAGTTCGGGAGTCAGGTCTACGTCAGCTGAAGCAGCGTGGGCTAACAAGCTCGCGAAATCAAAGCCCCCATCCGCGACGGCCGTATTGACTTGCAGGAAGCCCAGCCTACGACTGAGCTCGCCCCCATCCACGCGGATCTGACCACCAGTACGACCGTCATCGAATGCCATCTGAACGAGCTCTTCGGGTGCGCATTCGAGCGCACCCGACAGTCGTTCAATGTCGTTGGCATTGAACGGCGCGCTCCCGTTCATGCGCGAGTAGAAGTATGAGGCAGAGAAGCCGGCATCGGCGATGAGCCGCTGAACGGACATGCCGAGATCCTCGCGTTTGCGTTCCACCGCCAACGCGAGGCGCATCGACAGGTCGCCCGCTTGCCCGGTGCCTCGTCTGCCCACAACACAGACAGTACGTAATTGAGAAGCACTCATGGCAAGTCTCGCCAAATACGGATCAGTGACTATGCTATTTAGCGACTCATATTTGAGTTGCTTACGTAAATACACACCCATGCTCCATCCGGAAGCGGAGCAGGTCACGAGTGGCGAAAGGCGAGATAGATGGAACTGGCTACTGCTTGCCTTCGTGCGAGACGATTCGAACGAGAGTGTCGATGAATAGACATCTGGGGACGGTCCCGTTCGTTGAGCTCGACCTCACCGTTCGCAGCGAGGGGGGCTTTGATGCGGCGGAGCGGATTGCGTCGTCGTTGGCGGCCGCCGCCGCCGGGGATGGTGGCGTGTTGCCGGCCCTGCGGGTGCGTGTTGACGAGGTGAAGTCGCCGGTCGCGGGCGCGCGGTGGTGCCGGGATGTGCTCCAGCCGGTTCTGGACGCACGCCGTGCCGCGCGGCAGTCCCAGGGTGGCAAGCGTCGCGCGGCTGCGCGGGGGAGTGGCGGAGGTTCTGCAGATTCTGCGGAAGCTACGTTGTGGGGTTCAGCTTCTGCAGATTCTGCGGAACCTGCCGAGTGGTCGCGATTCTCCCCGGCGGTCCATGGACTCCTCGCCGGCCCTGACGACGCGCGTGCGGTGATCAAGGCGATCTTCGGACCCCACTACTCGGTGCTGCCCTCGATCCTGCAGCTCGACGACTGGGCTGCACGTCCGGACCTCCCCGAACAGATCCGGACGGTAGCGGCGGACGCGCTCGAGCAGATCGACGCCGGCGGCAAGGTCGACGGACTCTACAAGCAGGTCAAGCAGCTCGTCGAGAACTTCGACACGGTCGCGTTGTTCGAGCTCAGCCCGGACCAGCTCGGCGCTCAGCGCACGGTGCACACGGTCGTGTCCGCGGTGACGCTCACTGAAGAGCGGATCACGAAGCTGACCGTGCAGGAATTGACGGCCGCGGCCCGGAACGACCCCGCGGGCGCGCAGAGCTGGGCCGTCGTCGTCGCCGCGGCGCGGAACCTCGCCGCGCACGTGTCCGCCGTGAACACGGAGCTGGGCGGCGCATGAGCGCGGTGGACGAGCAAGCCCGATTCCGGTCCGCGCTGCGCCAGTTCGCGGAAAACCCAACCTGGTTCACACGAACCCCCGACTACAAGTGGTTCCACACCCGCCTGAAAGGCACCCCCACCCGGATCGTGAAGGACCAGTCCTGGCGACTGGACTACCCGTACACCGCCGACGAAGCGTTTCAGGTGGTGCTGTTCAGGCTCTTCGACAACGGTTGCGCCCTCGCCGTGGCTGCCGCCGACCGGGCCGGCAACCCCTACAAGTACATCGGGCAGTCCTGCTTCCAGCACGTCGCCAAGGAATCCGGCCGGACAACGGTCACCGACGACAGCACTACCATCGACGGTGACGCGTCGACGACGAAGTCAGTCAGGGTGTACCTGACCAGCCTCGACGGCCACGACGAGCACATCCACCCGGACGGGAACCCGCACGGCTTCTTCGAACGCGCTGAGGCCCACATCACCCGGGTCCTCGCTGACTACACCCCGCCGGCGCTCAGGCCTGCGGTCGCGGACACCATCACCTGGTTGCTGCACTGCCCCCCGCGCGGCGGAGCCAGCCACCGCCGCTTCGATTACATCGACCCCGGCACCCTCCCCACCCCGCTTACCGGGGCGCACTTCGACGCGCTCGTGAACATCATCTTCGGCAGCCGCCACGACCCCACCGGCACCTCCCTCCTCCACGCCTTCCGCACGGCCGACAAGGAACCAGGCGAACCCGGCGAACCCGTTGCGGCCAGCGTCCCGTCCAGCGCGCTTGGCCGTGCACTCTGCACCTACCAGCAACGCATCAGCACCCCCATCAGGACCGTCGCGTAACCACCACCGAACAGCGCGCCCCATCGGGTGCTGGCGCGTGGTCGCGCGCTCGTGACCGGTCGCGTCTCGCGCTGCGCACATGCAGGTGCGCACCGGACCCCATCTATGTGGTGAGGGCATCAGACGTGATACCCCACGAACAGAAGGGTCCACATGGACAACCATCACGGCGGCGCGGCCGCGCCACCACCCAACCCGCCCGTAAGGCGGCGACTGCGGCACGCGATCGCCCTCGTACTGGGCACCGCGCTGCTGGCTGGGACACTCGGCGCCGCGGCGGTGCCGGCGTACGCCGATGACTCGACCGTCGCTGACACGCCGGCAGCGCCTGCCCCGCCGGTTGCCCCGCCGGCAGCGTTGCAGCTCCCGTCCGATGGGATCTTCAAGCCCGCGGCCGCCGCGCTGACGGCGTACGGGCGGAACACGCTGGTGAACTACTGGACCCCGGACGGGGACCTCGGGTACTGCGCGGACGTACAGGCGGACTGGCCCTCCGGGCAGACCGGCGCCGGGTATGTGGTCTCGTCAATCGGCGCGGTCGCCGGGACCCGGGACGTGTCCGGTGAGGCGCTGATGAAGCTGCACGCGGGGCTGGACTACGCCGGCTGGGCCACCGACCACGACCGTGCCGCAGCCATGGCGGCGTTCGTGTACGCGTACACCTCGCAGAACAACCACGGTCACGGCGGCGGCCTCCACTACATCAACACCAAGGCCGGCAGCTACGCTGCCGCGGTGACGGTGCAGTACAACGAGATCTGGAACTGGGTCGAAGCGAACTGGAACATCGGCCAACCCGGCAACAACACCGCCGACACCGTCATCGAGGTCATCGACTCGCAGAACTTCCTGTTCCGCGCCACCGCGTCACCCGGGAACGCCGTGGGCACGATCACCGTGACCGGCGCGGTCGAAGCGTCGACCGGTTCGTCGACGTTCTCGGTGTCGAGCGACGCCGCGGTGTCGCTCCGCGGCGCTCCCGGCGACGTCGAGGTGAAGTACGACGTTGCCGAGTCAGGGGTGTGGACCGCGCCCGGCGGCTACGCCGACCAGGTCCGTCAGTACGACACCCCCGGCCAGCAGCGTCTCGTCGCCGCCACCGGTGCCCGCCGCACCAATACCTTCCACTCCGCGTCACGTATCACCGACCCAGTGTCGACGGTGTTCCAGCCGGTGGTGACCTCACAGATGCAGCAACGCCTCGTCGGCCCCGGCGGCACGATCACCGATCACGCCACCTGCGACCTCGCCGAGGACAGCCAGAGCCCGTACTGGCGCACCAAACTTGACGGCACGGGCTACGTGGTTCCGTGGAAGGTGGCCTTCTACGAGCGGTTCGATGGTGAGACCGGGCTGCCCGAGGTGCCTGAGGGCCGCCCGGTCCTGGCCACGGCGACGGACTCCTGCTCCGGGGTCGGGGAGGTCATGGAGGCCACGGTGGAGCAGCCGGCCGGGATCACCGGGGACATCACCGCGGTGTGGCGCATCGACATGGACGCGATGAGCGCCCTTACGCGTGGATTCATCCAGGGTCCGTGGCAGGATGCGTTCGGGCTGGATGAGGAGACAGTGACGGCCCCGCTCGTGCGTACGAAGGCATCCGAGCCGGTCTACGACGGTGAGGAGTACTTCGACACCGCGATCCACACCCATGCCGAGCTGTACCCGGACACGGCTGTGCAGGTGTTCAGTACGTACCGGATGGCCAAGCCCGGCGAGCAGCCCGTCTGCGACGCGACCACCCTCGTCGAGGAGTACGCGCCCGTCCTCATCGACGGCCGCACCGAGGTCCAGTCCGAGAAGCGCATCGCCAGTCCGGCCATGGGCGACGGGTACTACTTCGTGGAGGTCACCTACCCGGACGACACCCTCAACTATGACGAGAGGCTCTCCGAGGGAGTCTGTGGCGACGGCAGCGAAACCATCAGGCGTCTCGTGATGCCCAGCGCCGCCGAGCTCGCCGCCACCGGGTTCGACGGCACCCCCGCCGGCATCATCGCCGTGATCGCCATCCTCGGCGGAGCGATCGCGACCATCGGCTGGCGCCGCAAGCGCGCCAGGAACGCGGCCGCGACCACCGAAGCCCCGTAGCAGTCCCGGCACAAGGGAACGGGCCCGGTCGAGCAACTGCTCGACCGGGCCCGCACTCGTTGCTGCCGTACTACTCGCAGGCGTAGAACGTCACATAGGCGGTATTACCTTGCACGTACCCTTCCCATCCGAGTGTCGTGCCAGGGATCCGCACCGGCGCGATCATGCTCCCGCGGGTGAACGACCCGTAGTTGGTCATGCCACAGTTGCCGTTGAGGTGGTTGGTCCCGTGCCTCGCGGCGATCGCCGCGTTCGCTTCCGCCCACGTGTACGGCGCGGGGCCGCCTCTTCGCCCCCACCACCACCGGGGTTGGAGCCCCCACCGCCGGGGTTGCTACCGCTACCGGGGTTGCTGCCGCCGTTGGGGGTGGTGGGTCGGGTCTGGCCGGTCTTGGGGTCGGTGTACGTGGTGGCGCCTGAGGCGAGGGCGGCTTGCTCGGCGGCGGCCGCGGCTTCCGCGGCACGCTGCTCCTCGACGGCGGTGTGCGAGGCCTGCACGGCGTTCGCGGCGGTCACGTACCCGGTCAGTGGTCCGGTCAGGGGTTTCTGGACGGGCCGGTGGATCGGGTGACTGTTCAGGGTCTCGGCGATCTGGGCGACGGTGACGGTCAGGGCGTCCTGCTCGGCCTGCCCCGCCGATGGTGCCGCGGCTGCGATCGCGGCCGCGGCCGCGGGGACGGTGCCGGCGACCTGCCCGAGCGCGGCCTCGAGGTCCGCGACCCGGGCTGCGACGGTGCCGGTCCGCTCGTGCATGACCGCGGTGTCCTCGTCCAACCCGGTCGCCGCCGCACCCACCTTCTTCCGGTCCGCTTCGATCTGCGCGGCGCTCATGTCCTCGGTGAACACCCGGGACACCTCCGTGGCCGGTACGACCTCGAAGGTGGGAACGAAGCCGGCATCGGCGTCCACGTCACCATGCCCCTCGAGGACGGCCAGCACACCAGCCAGCGGAACCGCGACCCCTGTGAGCGCGTCCCCGTCGACGTACCCGGCCGCGTCCACGCTCAACACGGTCACCGCCGTGTGCAACGCGGACGCCGCGTCCAGGTCCTCGAGCAGCCCGAGCACCGCGGCCCGGTTTCGGATCTCGGCCATGGCGAGTTCGTGCACGCCGTCCCGCGCGTCGGTGAGTGCGGCCTGATGGGTCGCGTCGGTGATCAGGACCGCCCCGGTCGTGGCGCCGCCGAGGATCACCGCCATGGCGGCCGCGGTGGCCAGGACCATGCCGCGGTGCCGGTACCAGGGCCGCTCCGGCATCCCGAGCGCGCCCTTCACCCGCCGGCCCGGCGGGACCACATCCGCGGGCGTCTGGGGCGGGGGAGTCTGGTCAGTCATGGTCAAACCTCTTTCAACAGAAATACCAGTGTGTCAGCAGGGTGCGACATGGGGTCCGGGGGAGCGGGCGGGTGACGCCGGTCAGCGTGGGCAGGCGCCCCAGAGGCCGGTGCGGTGCTCGGCGGCGATGCCCTGGGTGCTGCGAAGGAACTCGTCGACGTCGGTCGGGGCATCGGTGTAGTGGGTGCCGTAGCCGCCGCGGATCAACTCAGACGAGACGAGCAGCGGGGTCGCGGTGCCGTTCGGGAGGTGCACGTGCCGCAGGGCCCGACCGTACCGGTCCCTCCCGGGCTGGATCGAATCGACGGTGAGCTGCACGGTGGTGCCGGCGGGGAGCAGGGCGGTGAGGTACGCGGCGGCTTCCGGGCCGTAGCAGCCGACCGGCTGGAACGGATGCTTGGTCTCCGGGGTATCCACCCCAAGGATCCGCACCGTCACCTCCGCCCCGGCCTCATCCACGACGATCGTGTCGCCGTCGACGACCCGCACGACTGTCGCCGACGTGGCCTGGGCGGGTGCCGGGTCCGCCGGGCCGAAGAACTGGCCGATGCTCGGCATCGAGGGCAGCACGTCGGTCGCCCACGCCATCACCGCCGCCCCGGTGAGACCCGTGAGCGCCGTCACCGCGGCCGCCGCCTGGGCGACCCGCAGCGTACGGCGCGGCAACCGGGACACGGAACGGATGAGACGGCGCGTGCGGCGGCGCGGATAGCGAGACATTGGGAACCTTCCTTGCACAGTACTCGGTACCGTGCGCTTGATGACCGTATCGGATGTTTCAGTGACCTGCAATACCGGGTACCGTGGCGGGGTGGGTGACAACGAATTGGACCGGGTCCGAGAAGCGCAGCATGTTCTCGACACCATCGATGCGGAGCGGGCCGCGGCACTCGGTGTACGCGACGCGCGGATCGGTGAGGCGCTCGACGCCGGACACACCTGGGTCGAGGTGCAGGCGGTATCCGGGCTGAGTATCCGAGGGTTCCGGCTCGCCGTCGGCCGGTACCGGTTGACCCGACAGCAGCCGTAACAGACGGGCGCATCTCCCGGCACAGGGGAGCGTTAGAACGGGGTGTCGTCGATCGGCGGGATCGCGGTGCCGGGTTGCCCGGGAAGGGCCGTCTCCCACTCGCTCGTCACGTCGGCTGGTGCTGGTGCTGGCGGCGTGCTGCCGGCCCGCCAGTCCGCCGGCGGCGCGCCGGTGCCAGCCGCACCACCGGGGCCGCCGCGGTGCGACTGGGCACGTGTGACGGTGACGGTGGCGTACCGCAGGCTGGGACCGAGTTCGTCGATCTCGAGCTCGACGGTGGTGCGCTTCTCGCCTTCCTTCGTGACGTAGGACCGCTGCGTGAGCCGCCCGGTCGCGATCACCCGGGATCCTTTCGACAGGGACGCGTTGATGTGCTCGGCGTGCTCACGCCACACGCTGCAGCGCAGGAACAGCGCTTCGCCGTCTTTCCACCCGTTGGCTTGACGGTCGAAGCTGCGCGGGGTCGACGCGATCGTGAAGTTCGCGACCGCGAGCCCGGACTGCGTGTACCGCAACTCCGGGTCCGCGGTCAGGTTCCCGACGATCGTGATGATGGTCTCGCCGGCCATCAGCGGTCACCGTCCCGGGGAGCGGAGACGAGGCGGGCGGGAATGGCGTCCGCCCGCTGTATGTGGCGCTCTTCGCGGATGATCCGGCTGAAGTCGCGGATCACCGTCATGATGCAGAGTGCGATCGCCGCGCATCCGGCGATGCCCATGATGAGGGCCGTGAGTAGTTCCGTGAGGGCGGCGTCCGTCGTCGATGCCGTCTGGAACGCCCGGATGATCAGCACCAGGTCGTGACTGATCGACGGTGCGAGGAACAGCACCCCGATGCAGACCACCAGGATGACGGCGCATCGGATCGCGACCCGGTTCGCGGACCGTTCGACGATGCGTTCGGAGCGACGCAGCGACGACCAGCTCCGAGGCGCACTGCCTGGGGAGTGGGTGGTGGGCTTGGGTTCGGTCATGGTGTTGCTCTCCTATTCGGTGGGATCGGTCTGCGATGAGTGCTGCGCCAGTCGGCGCCGCCAGTGTGCGAGGTTCCGGGACTGGGTGTCCTGCCGCAGCGTCAGCGGGGTCCCCGCCGGCGGATGTTCGGCGACCGCGGTCTCGTACCGGGCCACCATCGCCCGTGCTAGCCGCACGTCGCCGTGCTGGGCTCGCGCCGCCCGAGCACGCATCGTCGTTGTCGTGGGCGGGGTCATGGCTGCCCGCCCTGGGGTGCGGTGTTCGTGGTGGTGCGGCGGAGCAGGTTGAACTTCCGGTAGCTGCCCTCGATCGGGTTCTCCATCGTGTTCGCCGCGACGATCACCCACCCCGCGCCGACGAGCGCGGTCATCTCCGCGTCCCACCCGGCGAGGAGCTGCCGTTCCTTGGCGACCAGTTCCGGGGTGGCCGGGTGTAACGGGATCGGGTCGGTGCAGCGGGTCATCTCCGCCGCCGGACCTACGGGCGGGGCAGGCACCAGGTGCAGGGCACGTTTCCGGCGCGGAGCGGCGGCGTTCATGCGATCAGCCCGGATCGGCCGGCAAACGGTACACGACAAGTCATCAGTGGTCCCTTTCAAGACGGTGGGGTGCTTCCACCTCATAGATGCGCCCGCGTGCGCAGCACCTACTGCGCAGCCCACCGCATCTATAGGACGAAGGAGGTCACGATCATGCTGAAGCGTGGAACGGGTACCCGGCGGGTTCGGGTCGTCCTCGGTGCGGCCGGAGTGGTGTTGCTCGGCGGGTGCGCGAGTCCCGCGGCCGGCGCGGACACGTCGGCACCCCAAACGGCCTCACCGGCCCTGGAGCCGGCCCGGCAGGCACCGCCGGTGCCGGAGTTGTCCGCGGAGCGGGCGGCACTGGCGTTAGAGACTGCGGACGCGGTGATGACCCGGTTCGTGCGCGGTGAGCTGCCTGCAGCCGAGTGGGCGGCGGGGTTGTATCCGCTGCTGACCGAGGCGGCGGGTGCGCTGATCGCCCGCACCGACCCGGCCCTGGTGCTCGCGACTGCGGTGACCGGCGTCCCGCTCCTCAGGGTGGACTCGACCGGGGCCGGGGCGGTGCTGCAGGTGCCCACCGATGCCGGCCTCTACACGCTGCTGCTGCTCTGGGACGAGCGGGGTGGCGGGTGGCGTTGCGACCGAATCGCCCCGGCCGAGGGTGCCCGGTGAGCGTCGGCGCAGGCGCGGCCGGACTCGGCGGGCTCCTGGCCGCCGGGTTCGCCGCGATGCTGCTGATGGGCGCTGCCGGCACTACCGCGAGTTGCGGGGAACCGGCCGGGCGGGTGGACCCGGGCGGGCTGCCCGCTGAGGTGGCCGGGTTCACCGGGGTGCAGTTGACCAACGCGGCCGCGATCATGAACGCCGCCGCCGATGCTGGGCTCGGGTCGGATGCGCAGCTGCTCGGGGTGATGACCGCGATCGGTGAGTCCTCGCTGGTGTGCGTGGACCACGGCGATACCGCCGGCCCGGACTCGCGGGGCTGTTTCCAGCAACGCGACAACGGCGCCTGGGGCAGCTACGAGGACCGGATGGACCCGTACACGGCCGCCGGATCCTTCTACCGGGTCCTCGTCGCCGTGCCCGGCTGGCAGGCCCTTCCGCCCTCGCATGCGGCGCACGCGGTCCAGCGCAACGCCAACCCGGACCACTACACGACGTTCCTGCCCGCCGCGCGGGAACTCGTCACCGGGCTCACCGGCACCCGGCCCGGCTGCCCGGCCCGGGACGCGGGGGATGACTACCCATGGCCGGGCAACGCGGTCGAGGCGGACGGCGGCGGGCTCTCCCCTTTGGGCTACTACTACCGGGAGTGCGTGGATTTCGTCGCGTGGCGGCTGAACCGCGACGCCGGCACCCCGAACCCGTTCTCGTACACCTGGGCGAACCTGACCCCGCTCGGCGGGGACGCGAACGCATGGAAACGCAACTGGGACGCGCACGGCTGGGCCACCGGGCACACCCCTGCCGCGGGCGCGGTCGCCTGGTGGGGCACCGGCCGGTACGGGCACGTCGCCTACGTGCACGCGGTCAACCCCGACGGGACGGTGCTGCTCGAGGAGTACAACTGGGGCACCCCGAAGCACCGGTACGGCACTCGCACCGTCGCCGCGACCGATGTGGACCTGTTCCTCTACGCCCCGGGGGACGCCCGATGAGCACTGTCACGATCACCGCGTTCCCGGCATTCACGTTCACCCCGGACCCTGACGGCGCCACCGGCCGTCTCACCGCGAACAGCACCGCCCGGCCGGTCGCGGCAGCCACCCCAGCGCAGCTGCGCGCCGGGGTGATCGCCCACTGCGCCGCCACCGCCGCGCGGCTGGACCGGCCGGTGCTGCTCACCGTCCACGGCCGGCCGGCCGTGCGGCTCGCGGTGTGGCCCGACGCGATCGTCGCCCCGCTGGGCCCGGACGGGACCGCCACCCGCCCCGCCGGCACCCCCTCCGCCCTGACCAGCAACTGCCGGCACTGCGACACCGAGCTGCCCGTCCGGGCCGCCGGTGAGATCTGCCGCCACTGCCACGGTGAAAACCCCCTGGCCGTCCACACCGTCGGCGACGACCTGCCCGGCACCGCTGACCAAGACAACAACGACAACGACAACGACGCCACCGTCGACCGTGACGGCAGCGGCCGCGCTGATCCAGCGGGGGCGGCGACACCGGCAGCTGGGGGGCCGCACCTGGCGCGTCGGGACTGGCCGGCGCGGTGGCGCCGTCGGGCGTTGATCGGGCTCGGGACGTGCGCCGCCGCCGCGGTGGCGGGGCTGCTGTGGTGGGGGCCCGACGCCGCACCGCCGGCCGCACCGACGACGTCGACGACACCGACACCGATACCGACACCGACCGTGGCGCCGGCGGTGGCGGTGGCGTCGCTGCCGGGCTGGACCGACACCGCGGCCGCACTGCTCGAGCTGCCCGGTCCTGCGAACCGTCCCGCGGTGCTGCTCCCGGGCGGCGACCTGCTCGCCCTGGTCGCAGACGACACCGCGCTGCTCGTGGACACCGGCACCGGGGAGCGGGTCGACCAAGTGCCGCTCGGAACGTCAACACGGGAGGGCATGTACCTCGTCACCGTCGATGGGGCGGCAACGGTGATGACGTTCACCGCCGACACGATCCACCTCTGGGACACCACCACCCGCGCCCACCGGGAGGTCCCGGTGCCGGCCGGGAGCCGGGTCGGGATCCGGGGCGGCGCGGTGACGGTCACCACCGACAGCACTGTGCACCTGCTCACCGGTGCCGGGCTGGGCGCCGTGTCCGCGCCGGTTCCGGGTGCCGCCCTGCAGGACGTCACCGCGGACGGGATGCTGCGGTGGGCATCGGCACGGGGCAGTGTGCTGACCGCGACGCCGGCGGGGGACCAGATCGGCGCGGCCACGCTGACCGCCCCGGACGGGCACCCGATGCTGCAACGGTGGATGGGCACCGCCGGGCCCGAGCTGCTGGTCGCCTGGGCAAGCCCCGATGGATCCGTGCTGCTGGCCGCGCATCGCGGCGACGGCGCCGTGATCGGGGCGGCACCGTGGCCGGCCGGGCAGACCCTCACCGTGGTCACCCTGGCCGACGGGTCGGCGACACTCGCCGGTCCGCTGCTCGTGCACCACCGCACCGGCACCGCCGGCACCGCGCCAGTGACCGGCCCGCTCGCGGGCGTCGGGGCCGAGTTCTACGCGGCGACCCCGTCCGGGCCGGTGCTGCTCGGCGCGGACGGCACGATTCGGGCGGCGGGTATCCCAGCGGTGTCCCCGCATGGGCTGACCGCGGACGGGGCACTGGTCGCCTCGGACGCCACCACCGTGTACCGGTTCGCGCCGGTCAAGACGTCCCCGTCACCCGACGGGACACGAAAGGAAGAAGAACACGAATGACCAAACCCATCCTCGCCCGCGCGCTGGCCGCACCGGCGATCCTCGGCACGGCCGCGTTCCTGCTGCTCGGCCCGGTCGCGCCCGCCCAGGCAACCACCGACGCGACCACCCCAGACGCTGCGAACGTGGAATCGCCGGCAGCCGGTGACCCGACCGACCCCGACCAGCCAGCGCAGCCCGACCAGGGCCTCCCGGACCCGGAAGGCCCGGAAGAACCGGTCGACCCGGAGGAGCCGGTCGACCCGGACCTACCGGAGCAGCCCACCGACCCGGTCCCGCCGGCCCGCAACGACAGTGTCACACCGCCCGGCGGCGACACCGACGAGGGGCCCGGGTCCCGGAGCGGGACGAGCGGCCCGGCACAGCTGGCCGAGACGGGCCTCGACGGCGGGGTGGTGTTGGCGGGCGGGGTCCTGGTCCTCACCGGCGCGGCGGCGATCGCCGCTTCCGTGGCGCGTCGCCGTGCGCAGGCATGAGCGGGCACACCCTCGAGGACTGGCTCGCCGGCAGCACCCCGCTCCCCGGACACGCCGCGCCTGCTGTCCCGGTCATCATGCCCGCGGTGGAGTCCGTCCGTGGGGTTGCCCCGCATGCCGGGGTGACACCCCCGGATCCGGCGGTGCGGCTCCCGGCACGGGACGTGGCACCGGTTGACCGGCCGTGGCTGGTTGGGGTGACCGGGGGTGCCGGCGCGTCGACTCTCGCCGTGCTCCTCGGCTTGCCGGAATGCCCGCGGGCGTGGCCGGTCTCCGATGACCGGGAACAGGTGCTGCTGGTCGCCCGGAGCAACCATGCCGGGATCGCCGCGACCCGGACTGCGGCATCGGAGTGGGCGTCCGGGATTGCCGCGGTCGACGTCATCGGGGTCGTGTTCGTCGCCGACGCGCCCGGCCGGCTCCCGCCGCCCCTGGCCCGGCAGATCCGGATCACCGCATCCGTGCTGCCGCGGTCCTGGCGGCTGCCATGGGTGTCCGCGTGGCGGGCCGGCCCACCGGACCCCGACCGGATGCCCGCCGCGGTGTCCCGCCTCCGCATCGAACTGTCCACCATCACGAATGGAGCCCACCAATGAGCATCCTGCTCACCGCCCTCACCGACACGGTCGCCGCGGTCGCCGCGGACATCCCCCAACCGAACCCGAACCCGCCCATCCCCGAGGAGCTGAAGACGAAGACCAGTGATGTGCTGGGCATCGCGAAATGGGTCCTCGGGCCCGCCGGAGTGATCGGGCTGCTGATCTTCGCGATCCGGATGGCCGTGATCCACAACCGTGGTGAGGGCGACCAGCAGCTCGGCTCGTTCGGGAAGATCATGCTCGCCCTCGTGATCGGCGCGACCGCGGTCGGCATCGTCGGATTCTTCCTCACGTGAGCCGCCGCCGCAACCGCCCGGGGGTCTCGTCAGAGACCCCCGGGTCCCCGTTCACCAAACCCGGGTTCATCGTCTCGGTCGGCTTCATCGGCCTGATCGCAGCGACCGGGGTGATCCTCGCCGTCATGAACGTCACCGGCCCCGCACCCGCCAACCCCACCCCACCCGCAACCGCGCCGACCGCAACCCCAACCCCGGAAGCGGCAGCGGAGTCCGCTGGGTGCGGGCCGGACCGGGTGGACCTGGCCGGCACCCTCGACACGGCACCGGCGGCGGGGTGGGACTACCTCGGCCGGGTCCCGGTCCCGGTCGCTGAGGGGACCGGCCCGGGACGGGTGGACCCGGACGGGTACCGCGGCTGCTTTGCCCGCACCCCGGACGGGGCGCTGTTCGCGGCGGTGACCCTGTTCGCGATCGGCGCGGACCCGCACCTGACCCGCACGCACGCCGCCGCGATGTTCGCCGACGGTCCCGGGCGCGTCGAGTCGGTCGCTGCGGCCGCCGCCGCCGCGGACACCGCACTGACCGCGTCGTTGCAGCTGGCCGGGTTCCGGCTGCTCCGCTACGACGGCAGCACCGCCGAGTTCGAGCTGGCGTACCAGATCGGCACCGCGGGCCTGTTCAGCATCCCCATCGAAGTGCACTGGTCCCGCGGCGATTGGCGCTTCCCCGCCACCCCGGACGCGACGATCAGCCCGTGGCAGATCGCCACGCTCGGCGGGTACATCCCCTGGGCGGCGCACTGATGTGCGCACCGTGGGAAGTGGGCTGCTGGGTCGCTGAGGGCGCCGCGGCGGTCGGCGCGGAAGGGTTGAAGGCGCTCAGCGACGAAATGAACAAGGGCGCCGGGAAAGCGCTCGCATCGTTCGGGGTGGCGTGGACCCTGATCCCCACCCCCACCCTCACCGGCGGGGAGACGCCCGCCGCCGCGAACACCCCGACCACCGCGGTCACCCAGTTCAGCGACCTCCTCGGGGTCCTCGCCTGGGCCGGCGGCGCGATCGGCGTCGCCGCGCTGCTGATGTTCGCGATCCGCGCCGCGGCCGCCGGCCGGCGCGGCGACGGGGCGGAACTGTCCGGCCGGTTCGGGAACATCCTGCTCGGCGTGTTCCTCGTCGCCACCGCCACCTCCGTCGCCGGATTCGCGCTCCCCGCCGCACCCGCCGCCGCCGCGGGCGGCACCGTCGGGTTCCTGCAAACCGAACTCTGGTGGCTGACCGGCGGCATGGTCGTCCTGTCCGTGCTGATCGGTGCGCTGCGGATGATGTGGACCGCGGAGGCCAGATCCGGCAAAGAGCTCCTAAACGCGCTCCTGCGGGTGCTGGTCGTGTCCACCAGCGCCGTGTTCATCGTGAACATCACCGTGTCCGTGCTGGACACCGCAGCCGCCGCGATCCTCGGCGCCGCGACCGACGAGGACTTCGGCACCCGCGTCCTGGGCCTGTTCACCGTGGTCGGCTCCAACCCGATCGGGCTGATCCTGTCCTTCTGCGTCGCCGGGATCGCGATCTTCGCGTCCGCGGGACAGATGATCATCCTCCTCGCCCGCTACTTCATCCTCACCCTGCTCACCGGGATCTTGCCCCTCGCCACCTCGTTCACGATCACCGAGGCGGGCATGGCGTTGTTCAAGAAGACGGTGGGCTGGCTCGCCGCGTTCGGCGTGTACAAATTCGCCGCCGCGATCATCTATGCGGCCGCGTTCAAACTCATCGCCACCGACTGGGTCGACGAGGACGCGTTCTTGAAGATCCTCTCCGGGCTGACCGCGATGATCCTCGCGATCCTCGCCCTGCCCGCGCTGCTCCGGGTGTTCTCCACCGTCCTCGCCCCGCTCGGCGGCGGGAACAACGCCGGCATGATGCTCGCGTTCGCCGGCGCCGCCGGCGCCCTTACCGAGATGATCCCCGGCAAGCAGGGCAAAAGCGGTGACGACGCCGCCCCCACCGGCGCCACCGTGCCACCCTCAGCACCCGCCGCCACCCCCACCGTCCCGGCCGTCACGTCCGGGCACACCGGCGGCGAAGCAGCCCCAGCCGGCAATGCAGCAGCCGGGGCGGGCGGTAGCGGCGGCGGCGCCGCTGGCGGAGCTGCGGGTGGTGCGGCTGCGGCGGCCGGACCCGCCGGGGCCGTGATCGCGGGCGCAGAAGTCGCGAAACAGGCCGGGCAGGCGATGATCACCGGTGCGCAGAGCATCGCCGAAGACGCCGCCCCAGACGAGCAGAGCAACTGAGATGACGACCATGCAACCTGACCGGTTCGGGTGGTTCACCCGCCCGTCCACGCCGGGCATGTTCCGGCTCGGCACGATCGGCACCAGGGTGCTGTTCGCCGGGCTGATCATCGCCCTCACCGCGAACACCTTCGGCGGGCAGTTGCCCGCCGGGGTCGTCGTGGTCCTCACCGGGCTCGCGCTGTGGGGTGTGAAGTCCCGGGACCAGCACGACATGACCACCCTCGCCAAACTCATCGAACGGTACGGCTGGTGGGTGCGGATTCTTCGAAAGGAACCCACGATGCGGCAAAGCATCTTCAACCCCCGCAGTTGGGGCACCAACACGCTTCCCGGCGTCGCCGCCCGGATGAAGGCGTTCGAGGAACACGACGGGCACGGCAACCCGTTCGTGGTCCTCCAACTCGGCGCCCACTACGTGGTCGTGTTCACCGCCACCCCGATCGGTGGCGGCGACGTCGACCAAGCGCAGATCAACCAGTGGGTCGCGAACTTCGGCGAATCGTTGAAGCTGATGGCTGACCTGCCCGACCTGGTCCAGGCGCAGATCGTCATCGAGACCGCCCCCGACACCGAAGGGAGGATGCAGAAAAACGTGCGCCGCCGGATCCGACCCGGCGACGCACCCCCGTTCGCGGTGCAGGTCATGGACGAAGCCCTCGGCATGGCCGGCGACGGCGCCCCGCACGCCCGGATGTTCGCCGCGTTCACCTTCAACGCCAGCATCGGCAAGTCCGGGGCGCTCCGGCCCCGCCGGGAGGTGATCGAGGAGGTCAACCTGCGCCTGCCCGCGGTGACCGCCCAGCTGGCCACCGCGGGGCTCGGCGTGGTCCGCGCCCTCAGCCGGCAGCACCTGGCCGAGATGGTGCGGGTCGCGTACGACCCCGTCGTCGCCGGGTACATCGACGACGCCCGAGCCGCCGGCGACACCCCCGACATCGCCTGGGCCGAGGCCGGACCCACCGCACACGAGCTCGGCTGGGACGTGATGCGTCACGACAGCGGATACTCACTGACCGCGGTACAGACCGTCCCACCGCGGACCGGGATCACCGCGAATCGGATCAAGCCGCTGCTGGCACCCAGCCCCGACCTGGCCCGGAAACGCGTCGCGTTCCTCTACCAGCCCATCGACCTGGCCGTCGCCGAAGCGATCGCGGACACCGACCTGAACGCCAAGGAGAACCACGCCAAGGCCAACCCAAAATCCGCGGCCGCCACCCGCGACCTGCAAGCCGCCCGGGCGACCAGCGCCGACCAGGCCGCCGGCGCGGCGCTGGTCAACTTCGCCATCGTCGTCACCGTCACCGTCACCGACGAAGCCCGGGTGCCCGCCGCGCGGACCATGCTCGCCGACCTCGCCAGCCGCACCCGGGTCAAGCTGCGCCCCGCGTACGGCATGCAGGACGGCGCGTTCCTGCTGACCCTGCCGCTCGGGCTGGTCCCGGGACGGCACGTGCGCCTGTCCAGCGCCGTGCGAATGGAGCTCTGACATGTTCCAGAAACACCACCGCAAGTTCCACTCCAACCCCGCGAAACACCCCAACCCGAAGGTCCCAGCCGCAGCCCCGGCCCGACAGCCGGGGCGGCGCGGCTGGGCAGGCGAGGGTGGCGGGGCGATGACGACGTTCCCCGCGCCGCGGGAATGGCGGGGCACGTCCCGGCAGGTGTGCGGGCTGTGGCCGTTCTCCATCGGCGACGGCACCCCCATGGACGGGGTCCCGCTCGGCGACTCGTTCACCACCGGCGCATCGCTGGCCGATGACATGATGACCGCGTTCGAGCTCGGCAAGATCCGCGCCGCCGCGGCGCTGATCCTCGGCCTGAACGGGCTCGGCAAATCGAAACTGGTCCACCGGCTCTGCATCGGGCAGGCCGCGTTCGGGATGCTGCCCTGGTTCCTCGGCGACGTGAAAGGCGAACACGCCGAACTCACCAACCGTCTCGAGGGCATCGTGTTCCGGATGGGCCCAGGCCAAGGCGGCATCAACCCCCTCGACGTCGGCGCCGCCCGCGCCGCGATCACGGCGCTCGAAGCCGCCGGCCACCACCAGCTCGCCCGCGAGATCCGCGAATCCGCGCACACCCGCCGGGTCAGCATCCTCGCCGCCCTGATCAGCCTGGTCCGTGACGGTGCCGCACCGGAACCGCACGAGACCACCATCCTCGGCGCCGCGATCCGCCACCTCGACACACACCACCCCGGCGCCCCGGTGATGGCCGAGCTGCTCGCCCTGGTCCGCCACCCCACCGACGGGCTCCGTACCGCCGCCGTGGACCGCGGCTCGATGGACCGATACCGGGAGAAGACCGAGCATCTCGAGGAGGCGCTGGTCGCCCTCGACGCCGGCGGCCAGTTCGGTGACACCTTCGCCGGACACACCACCCTGACCCTCGAGATGAACAAGCCGGTGTGCTTCGACATCTCCGGCATCGACGACTCCCACCCCGCCCTCCGCGCCGCAGTGATGACCGCGATCTGGTCCTACGGGTTCGGCGCGATCGACGCGGCGAACGCCCTCGCCGACGCCGGCATCGCCCCGCAACGCAACTACCTCATCGTCCTCGACGAGATGTGGCAGGCGCTGCGCTCCGGCGCCGGAATCGTCGACCGGCTCGACGCGCTGACCCGCCTGAACCGGGCCCTCGGCGTCGCACAACTGTTCATCACCCACTCCATCTCCGACTTCTACGCCCTCGACAACCCCGCCGACATCCAGAAAGCCAAGGAGTTCATCAACCGCTCCGGGCTGCTGTTCATCGGCGGAATCCCGGACACCGAACTGCCCGGCCTGACCCAAGTCGTCGACCTGTCCGAACAGGAACGCGCCCGGCTGAAGTCCTGGAACCAGCCCGGACCCTACGACCCCGCCACCGGCAACTACGGCGACCCGCCCGGGCGGGGCTGCTTCCTCCTCAAAGCCGGCTCCGCACCCGGCATCCCGTTCCGGCTCCGGCTCACCCCCACCGAACGCACCCTCACCGACACCAACGCCCGCTTCGCGCACGGCAAACCCTCGTGGCCGTTGACACCCGACCCGGAGGTCGCCCCATGAGCACCAAGAAACGCGTCGTCTCCACCACCGCCCCCGCCACCATCATCGCCATCTGGGCCGGCGCCGCCGTCTTCACCCTCGCCGCGATCACCTGGATCGCCCTGATCGCCGGGTCCACCATCGAACAGGTCAACCCCGACCTGTCCCGCGACCCCGGCGAGTTCCTCATCGCCATCAAACTCCTCGGCACCGGACGCGCCGCCTGGCCACTCACCGCCACGATCATCCTGCTGCTCCTCCTCGCCGGGCTCGGCACCGCCGGCTGGAACGGGTGGCGGTGGTGGACCCGCGCGGGCAGCAAACGCACCCGCATCGACCCCGCCGGCAAACACCTCGGCAAAGGCGACGACGTGTCCTCGATCACGTTGCCCGCCGTGCAAACCAAAGCCGCCGAGCTCGGCATCAGCACCGAACTGCCCCCCGGATTCACCATCGGCGTCAGCATCTACGGCATCCCCCTGCTCGGGTCCTGGGAAGACACCCGGATCGTGTTCGCCGGACCCCGCACCGGGAAAACCACCTGCATGGCCATCCCCGCCGTGCTCGACGCGCCCGGCGCATGCGTGACCACCTCGAACAAACGCGACCTGCTCGACGCGACCCGCGACGTCCGCGCCGCCGGCGGCCGGCCGGTATGGGTGTTCGACCCGCAAGGCGTCGCGAACGAACCCGCGACCTGGTGGTGGAACCCGCTGACCTACATCCTCGCCGGCCGCCAGACCCGCACCATGGACGAACGCGCAGCGAAACTCGCCGCGCACTTCGCCTCCGGCTCCCGCGACCCGGGCGCCAAGGGCGACGCGCACTTCGACGGCGCCGGCGAACGACTCCTCGCGAACCTCCTCCTCGCCGCAGCACTCGCCGGGAAGCCGATCACTACCGTGTACGCGTGGGTGTCCATCGAAACCGACCCCGCCCCGGTGAACGCGCTCCGCGACCACGGGTTCAGGCTCCGCGCGAACGCCGTCGAAGGCCTGCAAGCCAAAGACGGCAAATACCGTGGCAGCGTGTACGCCACCGCGATCGAAATGGCCGCATGCCTGGCCATCGACCGGATCGCCGAGTGGATCACCCCCGGCGACACCGACCGGCCCGAGTTCGTGCCCACCGACTTCGTCACCGGCACCGGCACCCTCTACGCGCTGTCCCGGGAAGGCGGCGGCTCAGCCGGACCGCTCACCACCGCGCTGACCGCGATCGTCTGCGACGCCGCTGAGGAATACGCCACCCGGTGCGGCGGCCGCGTCCCAGTGCCGTTCATGGCGGTCCTCGACGAAGCCGCGAACGTGTGCGCCTGGCGGGACCTGCCCAAGCTGTACTCCCACTACGGCTCCCGCGGCATCATCCTCGACACCTACCTGCAGTCCTGGTCCCAAGCCGTCGGCGTCTGGGGCGACGCCGGCGCGAAAGCCCTCAAATCCGCGGCGAACATCGTCAGCTACGGCGGCGGCATCGACGAGACCGACTTCCTCGGCGACCTCGTGAAACTCGTCGGCACCCACTGGACCGAAAAACGCAGCGTCTCCGCGTCCCGGCAAGGCCGCACCGTGTCCACCCACACCGAGAAGGAAGACATCTTCGAGGTCGCCGACCTCGCCGCCTGGCCCAAAGGCCGCGGCCTGATCTTCTCCTCCGGGAACCGGGTCACCATCGCCCGGCTACTCCCATGGATGGCAGGCCCGCACGCCGAACAAGTGCGCGCATCCATCAACACCCACGACCCCCGCGCCACCAGCCGGCTCGCCCAGCTGGCCAAAGACGCCGAGGAGTTCATCGCGGCCGCCGACGACCCATTCCCCGACCTGCCCACTACTGACCCCACCGAACGTCTCGCCACCCGGGGGGCCGCATGACCGGCAGCACCGACAGCGGCGACACCCCCGACGACGACAGGGTCAAGGACCGGTACCAGTCCGCCGCAGACGAGCTGGCCTCGCAGGTGTTCGCCGGGATCTCGATCGAGGATCTCATCGAGAAACTCATCGGCGCCGCCATGGGGAAGACCCTGAAAGGCATCGCCGAGGAAGCGTTCGAGAACGCCCTCACCCCGGAAATGCTCGACAGCTTCGCCCAGCAAGCCGACGAAGCCGTCAAGAAAACCCTGAACCCCGAATCGGACGACGATCACGCAGCGGACGATGCCGAACCTGAACCGCCGGAGACGATCTACGGCTCGGTCGACGAGTTCGTGCGGGAGAAGATCTGCGAGCAGTACCGCCGCGCCGTCGGCGGCAGCACCGAACGAATCTGGCCCGCCCGATGGTGGACCTACCCCGAAGCCGTATCCCGCCTCGAAGCGCTCTGGCGGGCCTGGGAACACTCCCGCCTCGACGCCACCACCGGCATGAGCGTCTGGTGGCGCGACCACGCCGACCACCACATGAACATCCTCTTCGCCCCCGACGGGCCCTTCGCCGACAGCCGCGGCACCAACACCACCCGACCCGGCGAGCCACTCCCATACGAGGCACCACCCGCCGCGATGTTCCCCGACACCCGACCCAGCCGGCAACCGCGCACCCCGCCGGCGAAGACCCACCCCGCCCCAGCCGAGGACCTCGACGACGTCACCGCATGCACAGACTGCGGCTCCATCATCCGCGCCACCCAGCGCGCCTGCGGAGAATGCGGCCGCCCTCGCAATGGGTGAGGCCACGGTGGCCTGCTCAGGGTAGTCGCGGCGCTGCCGCCACCAGCGATATACGCGCTTCGGAGAGGTTCGTTCCGTTCCTCGCGGTGGCTTTCACACACCACCGGAATCTTATACACTGGCGTATATAAGGGAAGGAGTGGTCATGGCTATCACCTCAATCGACATCGACCAAGACGAGCTCAAGCAGGCCAAGCAGCTGACGGGGGCGAAGACGAACCGTGAGGCTGTCGATCTTGCCCTCCGGACCCTGATCGCGGTTCGCCGTCAACCCTTCGCCGTTGAGAGAATCATCGGCCGCAACTTCGAGTCGACCCAGATCGACGCGCCAACCATCACTCCCGTGTTCGTTCCTAACGCGTCGTGACGACGTACCTGGTCGACAACAGCATCTGGCAGAAGGCCGGCAGGAGCCCGGCCATCGCGCAACGACTTCGGGAAATCTCGCCCCACCACCTCATCATCACGTGTCCGCCTCAAGTTCTGGAGTACTGCCATTCCGCGCGATCTCAAGCAGAGTACGCAGAGCTAAGAGAGGACATGGATGAGCTGCTCGCGGCCTGGGCACATCCGACAGAGAAGGACGCTCTAGACATCCAACAGGCACTCTGGGATGACGGCATGCCGCGCGCTGCGGGAGCCTTCGACTGCCTCATCGCCGCGTACGCCGTGGCCAACGACGCCGTGGTCTTGAACTCTGACCACGACTTCAGCTACATCGAAATCGCCACCCGTGGAACGGTTCGCCAGGAGTACGTCGAGGAATAGCCACCCGTCGTCGCGCTGACGGCCCCACCAACTGCCTGGCACGACACCCGGCTCATCGCCGGGGACGACGCCGAACACCACCGCTGATCGCTCAAAGTGAGCGGACCCCGCGCGAGGCTCCCTTGCCGGTGCTGCCACGGGTACGGCGTGCCTTCGGTGCGCGCGCCGGCGCAGCCTGGACCGCCTCTGAGGGGTGCCGGCCCTGGTCAAGGTCGGCGAGCATCCGGCCCCGGATCACCCCCGCATCGACGGTGCTTTCCATGCTCTTTGCGAACTCCGCCCGCCGCTCGTTGGAGTCGTACCTCGCGCCGGCATCGGTGATCTGTTGTTCCGCGGCCGCGACGAACCGGTCACGGTCGGTGGCCTGCTCACGGTGGTTCGCGGCGGTCTCGTACAGGTGCGCCGCCTGCGGGAGGTTCGCGGCGGCCGTTCGCTCCTGCACGTCCGCTTCCGCGCGGGCTGCTTCGGCATCCTCAAAGCGTTGCATGTCGACTGGGTCGGCGCGTTCCCAGTCCACCCCCCGCTCGAGCTCCACCGCACGATCCCGGCTCTCGGCCGCGAACCGGTCCATCTCCGCGGCCTCGGCGAGGAGTAACCGTGCGGCCACCGCGTCCTGCTCGGCCTGCGCGCGGTTCGCCGCGGCCAAAGCCCGCTGCGACGCCGCGATCTCCACCTGCGCCATGATCCCGACCGGCGCCGCCCCGGACGCACCCAGATCCACCCGGTACGCCTGCTTGGCGTGCTCCGCGATCCTGGTCCGGGCCGCCTCGGCATCCGCATCCAACGGTGCCCAGCTCGCGGCGGTCTCGTACATGCGCCCCAAGTCGGCCGGGCTGGCAGCGGCCAACCACTTCTGGTCACCGACCGGCGCCAACTCCGCGCGAGCCAGCGCCCGCTCCACGTCGTACCGGGCCTGCACCTCACGGGCCCGCTGCGCGCTCTCCGCGGCAGCGGCCTGCAGCTGATTCTGCCGTAGCCGCACCAACCGTTCCGCGATCCGCGCCGCGACCATCAACGTGGTCCGTACCGCACCCTCGAGTGCGTCGTCGATGCCATCGCCGTCCCGATCCACCATGCGTGTTGCTCCTATCGTTCGTGATCTCGTCCACCGCGTTCCGGGACGTCCCGGCGTCGCGGCGCAGCGTTCGGGGGAGTCGCCCGCGGCCTCGGCTGCGGCGCCGATGGGGCGTCCAGCCGGGTCAGCCGGACCACCTCTTGCAGCTCCGGGCTGAGCTCCTCGACTGCCGCCCCGGACGCGGCCGGGTGGACGTCTTCGGGATGCGCGGCCGCCCACGCCGCCCGAACCCTCTCGTCCGCACCCGGTACCCCGCGCACGACCTGAGACTTCAGTTCCGTCGGCCCGCCCTGCCCACGCCGCACCCATTCCGCGGCCAGACTCGCCTCAGGGATCCGGCCCCCATCCGCGAGCGCCGTCTTCCAGTCCGCGACAAGTCTCGCCTGCGCTCCCGTGTCCGGGTGGGTATCGAAGGCCTCATGACTGGTCTCGACCCAGTACACCAGGTTGTCCGGGTGGTGCCGCTGATAGTAGGACGGCGCGTGCACCCGCATCCACGCCTGCGCCGCTCTCACGTCAGACTCGTCCACGATCGGCGCCGCCACCTGCGCATCACTGCGGCCGGCACCAGGCGTCGCTGGCCGGTCCCCGCCCCGCATGTTCACGCCACCGGACCGGTCCTCCCGCCTCCGGGTGACGGGCACGCCGAGGACCTGCACCCGCCCGTCACGGGTGCGCCCCGGGACGCCCGGCCCGACCTGGTACGCCGCGAACGGAACCGGCATCACACCCGCCCCAGCGGACACCCGGACCTGCTCCAAACGGGCGTGCACCCCGGCGGTCACCGCATCCGCCCGGCGCACCTCACCCGCGGCGCGGTGCATGTCGATGATCGCCTGCGTGAGCATCAGCATCTGCCGGGTGAACGCCGCGACCGCGACCCGACTATTGGCTGGTTGTCCGGCCTGCGCGAGGAGCATCGTGATGCCCGCCGCCGACGGCAACCCATCCGGCCTGGGACGGATCACCTGGCGCCGCACCTGCGCCGACGCCGCCAGCACATCCGACGCCGCCGCCAACGGCCCCGGCACCTCCTCAGCACGCCGCGACCACGCCGCCAGCGCCCCCGACGTCTCCCGCGCAACCAGCGCCCACGTCGCCCGGTCCGACACCGGCACACCATCCAAAGCCCGGCGCAACTTCACCAAGTCCGCCGTGTACGCCGGCCACGCATCCGCCGCCGGCGTGAGCGTCTCCCGGCCCCGCACAACCGGCGGCTTTCGCTCCTTCGCCGCCGTCCACTCGGCCACCGCGGCGGGCATCACCTCAGCGGGGCTCGCACCCCACCCGAGCCGCAACGCCGGCAACCCCAGATCGTTGCCGAGCTTCCCGCCACCAAACCACCCCGGGCGCAGATCATCGCCCTTCCGGGTCGGTCGCAACGCCACCGAATACCCGGTCACCTCCCGCGTCGACCCAGCCGCGAACCGTGGCCGCACCAGCACGCCCGCCTTCCGCAGCCGCCGCACGAACTCCGCCTCATCAACAGACGCGGCCGCGCACGCCCGCACCTCACGCGCCAACTCCACCCGGCCCGGCTCCGCCCGCCCCGCACGCGCCGCGAGCTCACGCTCACCCGGCTTGATCCCACGCGTGGAACGCTCACCGATGCTCGACTCCAACCGCGCCAGCCCGAACTTCACCTCAAGCTCCCGGCACACCGCCTGTGCACGCCGGAAGTCGTTATGCGTCGACGCTTTCGTGCCATCCTCCCGGACCAGCTGCACCGCGAGATGAATGTGGTCGTTGCCCGCCTTCGACGCGCCATGGTGCACCGCAACCCACCGGCACGGCGCCTTCCCGCCCGTCTCACTGAAGCCCATCCGGTCAATGAACTCGTTCGCGATCTCGCTCCACCGCTCATCCGGAAGCTGCCCTTCCTCCGCCGCGAGCGACAACGACACATGCCACATGTGCGCGTCCACCCGCCGCTCGGAAACCTCCCCATTCACCGGGTCGACGCTCCGCGCAATGCGGGTGATCTCCGTCCCGAACAACCGCCGCGGCGCGTCCAGGTCCCGCGCGATCGCCACCGCACCAGCACGATCCAACGGACCCACCCCATGCGACATGATCGTGGCCAGGTCTCCGCTGACCACCCGCTGACCACGATGCTCATTCGCCCGGCCCTCCCCCGCCAGGTACACCATCAACCCAGCCGCGTTCCCGCCACGCACCACGTTCGGAATCACGACGCGATGATCCGCTCAACAGCCTCACGAATCCGCGGTACCAACGCCCGGTACTCCGCGACCACCAACTCCGCCTCAGCCGGGAACTGGCCCTCCGAATTCGCGAACCGCGCCAACTGATTCGTGTTGTTCGCGATGTTCGCCAACAACCGCTGCACCGCCAACAACTCAGCACCGAGCGCCTTCCGATCCGTGACCGTCTCCACACGCGAATCCATCGCCGCCTCGAACAACAACCGCGACACCGTCGACCCAGCCAACACCGCCCGAGCCTCCAACTGCACCTGCTCCTCAGCAGACACCTTCACCGTGTACCGCTTCGCCCGCTTCTCCCGCACCCCACCCGCCACCGGGACCGGCAAATTCGCGCGCCGCTGCCGCCCGAACAACCCACCCGCACCCGAACCCGACAAACCAAACCCCCCAACACAAAAGCCCAGCGCAGCGACCCCGGAAACCGGGGACCACACCACAAGTGTGCCTCGACCAAACGCAACAGCGCGGACGACATGCGGGTTTGGTGCAACCAAACCTATAGCTTGCTCCGCCAGAGACTCCCGCGGAGCGGCTCACCGCCGTGCACCAGACCAGGCTGGGAGAACACCCACAAACCACACGGCTGGTATGTCAGTCGGCCAGTCCCGGGGTGGTGGCTCCTACGGTGGCAGGATGCACACCAGGCACGACATCGAAACCACCGCAGCAGCAGCCAGAGCACTCCTCGACGAACGCGTCGACGTCATCCGTGAACTCGCCACAGCGCTCGGGAACCTCACCGAACTCAGCCACCAGATCACCGCCGCCGAACGGGCACGCACCACCGCCTACCAAGCCGCGCTCAGCAAAGGCTGGACCAGCAAGGAACTCGCCCGGCTCGGCTTCACCGAACCCGGCCGCCCACCCCGCCAACGCACCCGCACCACGCCGCCCACCCATCCCAGCGAACCGGCAAACCCCACCACCCCGGACGCGTGACGCTCGCCCCCAATGGGCACAACCCTGACGGGTTGCACACAATGGGGACGACCTGCTTCCAAACGCACTCGCGTCTGCGGCCTCGCCCACAATGGGCACAGCTCAGAGATCTCCTCCGGTCTGACCTGCACCCAATGTGGACGACGGCCGAACCACCCTCCGGGCGGTGGCTCCGCCCCGGAAAGGACTCCGAGAAGCACCCCCCAAGCTGACACCACGCACACGCACACAAGGGCGGGCCGGCATCATGCCGGCCCGCCCTTGCTTGCGCAGTCAGAAGGTGATTCCTACCTCAACTTCGTCATCGTCTGCTTGGGTGGCGACGCAGAGGCACCACCACCCGCGCAGCTGTCACTCCACGATCAGGTCGTCCGATACCAACTCGGTCTCGTCCGTCGGGTCGTTGCACCAGCGAGCGCTCACAGAACTTGCCCATCACATCACCTCCCCCTGTGTCATCAGGTTCAAGGTCAGGCGGAGCCGCTCAGCGATCTCGACGAGCAGATCGAACACCACCCGGCTCTCGTCACCCACCCGTGCGCAGCGAAGCTCGCGTCAACCTGGTCACGGAGCGACCACCACTGCTCGTCATACCCGTGGTGTGGCCGGTTCATCAGGTCGACCATCTGAGGCACGTACTCGTCGATCAGCGCCCCGGGATCAGCGAGCGTCGCGAAATGCGTCACATGGCTCATCGTCCGTTCACTCATCCCCGCCTTCCACCTCCTCGCCGTCTTCGTCTTCGTCGTCGTCTTCGTGGCCCGCGGTGGGGCATTCCTCGTCGGTGCAGTCGCAGCCGCCAGGGACGTGGATCAGGCCGTCGTTGGTGAGCGCTTCAGCGATCGCTTCGACCGCGGCGGCCGCGTTGCTCCTGGCCCCGAACACGGCACCCAGAGTGGTGTCGTCCGCGGTAATCGTCGCGGTGAACGTGGTCCCGGTATTGGTGGTCGCGGTCAGGGTGATGGTGGTCAGGCTGGACACGGATGCTGCTCCTTCTCGTGGTGTGGTTATCGGGTGGCGGTCAGGTCGGCCGGGGCGCGGGTGGGCACGTCCAACCACGGCACGGTCGTGGTGGTCGCGGCCGCGGCCATCAGCTGCCGGCGCTGGTCGGCGAGGTCCGCGTGTGACGGTCCCGTCGGGACCCGGCGGGGGTTCGCGACCCGCGCCCAGTACTCCGCGTCGGCGCGAGCGGACGCGAGCTGCGCCTGCAGGTCGGTGATCGCTTCGGCGTCGCGGCGACGGCGGTCGGCGGTGTCGTCGATGGCGTCCTGGTACGCGGCGGCGTACACGGCCAGCTCGGCCGGTGTGAGCGCGGCCAGGTCGATGCCGCTCACCGCGCACCACCACCGTTGACGCGGGTGGCGAGCTGCTCGATGAGGTCGGGGCGGGCGCCGGACCAGTGCGTGAAGAACCAGTCATCGTCGGGGTGGTCCTGCACGATCACGACCGGCGCCTGCGCGTAACCCAGATTCGCGACGGTCTGCGCGGCATGCTCATCAGTGGTGACGTCGACGTACGTGAACGTGATCCCCTTGCTGGTGAGCGCCGCGGTGGTGAACGTGCACGCACCACAGCCGGGTGCGCCGATCACGGTCACCACCGGCCCCGCCGCCATCCTGGTGGGGTGTTCGGTCCGGGCGGTGTCAGCCATCGTGGTCTCCATTCGCGTCGAGGTTGATGACCCCGAAAGTGTTGGGGTGGGGTGGTGCCATCAATCGATAAATGGAATGTCCTCCCGAAACGGGCGGGCACGGAAAGGGCGGCCGCTCGCGGCCGTCGCGCAGCGACGCGAAGCCTGCCTCCACGACCGGGGTCGCGCCGGAACGGAGTTCCGTCCCCGACCATTTGTGTATGGCGGAGCGCCCTTGCAGTGGCCGGCCGTTCCGGGTACCGAGCCCCCTCGGTTGGTGGCACCACCCCACCTACCCGACCGGACCCGCACGACGCCCCCGACCATCAGCGGGGCCCGTGCGGTGGGCCGTCCATCGCTGTGGTCAGGCGCGCCCTGGCGCGGCTGTCCACGGTGTGGACGGGTCACGGTCGGACAGCACCGTCCGCGGCAGTCACGGTTGTGCACAGTTGGGTGCAGGCCAGCCCGAAGGATGTAGCTGGGCTGTGCCCATCTGTGCGCAACCGCCGCACCGCACCAGCCGCGGGAGACCGCGCGGGTCGCGTGCCGCCGGCGGGCCGGGAGGGACGAGGGCAGCGCCCTCGTGGCGCGCCGCGGTGGCGGTGCGCCCCCACACCTCGGGGACGGGACACGCCCACCGGCAGCACCCTGTTACCCAAAGGTGTTGCCCCCGATTGGCAAACCCCCTTGCCCCCGGTGGGCGTGGAGCACACAGCACAGGGACAGCTGGCATAGCAGTGAGAGAGTGCCCCCAGGCGGCTCGGCGCCGACGCTACTCCCGGAACCGGAATCCCGGTAGACGTTGTGCCCCGGATTGGGGGCCGCGCCCGCCCTTTGGAGCTCGATTCCTCGAGGGAGGCGGGCGCGGAGGCGACCCGGCTCTTACGGGCCGCCCCCACGAGCCTATGCCGTGCCGTCCTCGGCGGCGTTGGCATCCGCGTTGTCGGGTTCGGGGTATCCGGCCGCGATCCGTTCCGCCGGGGACAGGTGATGCCCCCACGCCTCCAACTGGAGCAGGTACGCGGTGTCGCGTTCGTTCGGGTACCGCCACGACTCCCGGGAGGTGGCCGCTTCCCGCGCAGAGAGCACCATCGCAAGGGTGACGTGTCCGGCCTTCGTCGGGGTGTCCTCGGCGCGCGTCGCGAGCCGGTCGCGGCCGTGGACGCCGAGCCATTCGGCGGCGAGGTTCCCGAAGTCGCGGGTGACCTCGGCGTGGTACCGGGTTAACGTGACCGCGACGAACGGCCCGGCACCCTTCGGGAGCGCCTTCCGCCCCAACATCGTCCCGATAAACGTACGCCGCGCCGCGACACTGGCGTCCCACTGCTTGTTGTTGTCGATCAGGCGGCGACGCGCGTCCCGCTTCGCTTCCTGCTCGGCCTCGACCTGCTCCGCCGACTGTTCCTCGGCGGGCACCGGGGTCGCGGACGTCGCGGTGGTGCGCCACCGGGGCTGATGCAGGTCCGGACGGGTACAGACCTCCTCGACCTCCACGTCGTCGTCGCCGGTGCCCCAGACCCGCACGGTCAACGCCCGCCCGGCACAGGCGGTGTGCTGGTCGGGGTCGATCGGGGGCCGGTCGGTGGCGTCCACGTCCGCGTCGGTCAGCGAGTAGACGCGCACGAACTCGCCGTTCTCGGGCCACCGGGACTGAAACACGGTGATCCCGTCCGCCTCATATCCGGCGATCACTTCCGCACGGTGTGCGGTCAGGGCACGGTCGGCTCGGATTTCCTCGACCACCCATCCGAGTTCGTTGTCGTCGCGACAGTCGAGGATGCGCTGCTGGGCGTCGCTGTCCCCGTCGAACTCTCCGACGAGGAGCGCACGCTCGAAGGACACCTGCTGTGCGACGGCCTGCTTGGCCGCGTCGGACTTCGCGACGGCGATGGCCGCGGTGACTCGCTCCGGGGTGTCACCGGTGCGCTTGGCGATGGTGTCCACGGTGATGCCCGCGAACGCCAACTGTTCGTACGCGACGACCCGGTCCAGTTCGGGCAGGTCGGCACGGTTGAACGTCTTCAACTGCCCCAGAATCCGATCCGTGTCCTGTCCGGGGGTGGTCCCGAAGATCGCCAGCACCTTCTCAATGCCCGCGTCCCGCGCGCCGAGGAGACGCCGCTGCCCGTCCCACACGTACACGGTGCCGTCGTCCCCGCGCCGCGCGAGCACCGGGGTCTCCACGCCCTCGCCCTGCAACTGGGACACCCAGTCCGCCCACTCGGGGGTGGTCGTGTCCGGGGTGGTCCGGATGTTCGCGTCCAACCGGGCCGCCGCGACGTCGATCCAATCGACCGACACCGGCACCGGCACCGGCGAGGGGGCCGTGGTGGGGGCCGCCGTGGTGGCGGGCTTGGTCTTGGTCTTGCTCGTCATCTTTCGTTCCTTCGTTGTTCGGTATGGTGGAGGGACCGACCGGGGAGCCAAGGCATCTGAATTGCTTTGGATCCCCGGTCTTTGTTCGTCCCGGGGGTTAGTGCGCGAGCAGTGCCGCGACGCTCGGCACGGTGGTGTGCCGGTTCGCGGCGAACCACGCGGTCACGATCGTGACGACCTGTTCGCGGGTGAGGCCTGCCGGGTCGCCGTCGACGGTGTGGCCGAGGAACAGGGCCGGGCCGTGGAACAGGCCCGGACGGCCCGACCGGTGCAGCATGACGCTGACCGTCGCGTTCAACGGTTGCCGCGGCGACCCGTCCGGGCGCAAGCACGCACCCTCGTCATCCACGAACACGTCCACGCCCACCGCGATCGTGTCCCCGACCACGTCGTACCATTCCGACCCCAACAGGTCGTTGATCCCGTCCAGCACCGTGGTCAGGGTTGCCCCGTCGACCTCGCACGCCGACAGCATCCCGTCCGCGTCCACACATATTGCCCTCATCATGTTTTTCCCTTCGGTGGGGGGTTGTTGACACCAAGATCGAGAGCGGTGGAAGGAAGCGGAGCACCCGCAGGCGCGGTTGCTAAGCGCAGCCCCTGGAGCGAAGCGGAAGGGGCGGAGTCTGCAAATAGCGCCGAAGGGTGCGCAGCTGACGAGCGCCGCTACGATCGCCGGGTCAACAACCACACACCGACGGGAACCACGACCCGGCCCGTCAGGGCCGGGGTGTTGAGGGCAGCGCCGGCCGAAGGCTGGCCCCACACAGGACAAGCACCGCGCCGCCGCCGGCGGCTCCGCACCCACCAGGTGCGGCCGGATTGGAGAGACATCCCGCTCGTCGTGCACCCCGCGACGGCAAGCGCGATGACGGCTAGAACCAGGACCACCCAATACCCTCGCGGCCAGCCTCGCCGACCTGTGCCTGCTGGTGGGTACGGTGGGCGGGTGAGGTGAACGGTCAACGTGTCGGGGCGGACGGTGTCGCTATACACCGCCCACCCCGCCACACCCCTCGACCTACACCGCCTACGCGCCGGACTGGTGTGCTTGGATCTCCGCGTACGGGACGGTGTCCGTCCAGGAGTACCCGGTGGGCACGCTGACGGTCTTCTGGTTCACCCGGACCACCTCCCGCCACACCCCACGGACCCGCACCCGGTCGCCCTTGCCGACATCCGCCCTGCTGTACCCGGTCGCGACGCCCGCGGCGACCTGGCCGGCGCGGACGCCCTGCCAATACTCGAGCTGATCCCCAAGCTCCGCGAGCCGCGGCGCCAGACGCGCCGCCCGCGCCTCCCGCATCGCCTCGGTGACCGGCACGTACCCGCGTTCGGGGTCGTAGTGGTCCGCGGTGATCTGCCGCTCCAAGCGACGGAGGTCCGCGGCGAGCTTCTCAATCCGGTTCGCGACCGTCACCGGCGCATACCGGCCGTCCGTGGTACGCGCCGCGGCGTCCGCGCGGGCCTGCGCCGCGTCGGCCGCGTAGGCCGCGTCAACGGAACGGCGCATCGCGGTGTCGGCGCGGGCGATCGCGGCGCGATGCCGTCCCTCGGAATGGTGGCCGACCTTGATCGGCTCACCCCCGGGCGGCAACGCATCCAACCGGCGCTGCACGCTCACCCAGGCCGCATCCGACGCCGCCGCCGTCCGGCTCGCCTTCGCCGCCAGCGCATCCACTCGGTCGGCCTGCCGTCCGATCTTCCCCGCCTCAACGTCGACCGTCGGCCGGTGCGCGGTATCGATCACGATGGTGACCGTGAACCCGGCCACCTCCAGCGCGGTCACCGTGCGGTCGATCTTCCACCCCTGAGCCAACCGGTCACGGCTGTGCGGCACAAACCAGCAACCGATACTCCGCCCCCACAACCACCCGCACCCCTTCAACACGTCCGCGGTGCCGTCACCCCGGGCCGTCCCGCCGATCAGCGTGCCCGCCTCGTGGCTGTGCGTAATCGTCAACATCAGTGCTCTCACTTCCCGCCAACCATTGTTTTGGCCTGGCTGGCAAGAGAAATCGATAGTGAGCGGGAGCCGGCGAAGTGCCTGCAGAGAGCGGCTGCTAAGCGCAGCGCGGAGCGCAGCGGAGGGCGAAGTCTGCAAGAAGCGACCGGAAGGCACGCAGCCGGCGGAGCGAACTACGATGACCGGCCAGGCAGGACGAAAACACCCAGAAAACACAGCGCCGGCACAGCCGGCCCCGCTTCGGTCAGGACTGCGCCGCCGACGGCTGCGCCGTCACGACGGGGAAGCGACTGATCGTGGGTTCGCCGCGACGTGGTGGGGTCCGGCGCCGATAGCATCGGTGCCATGTCAGACCCCAGCCCGTGGGCGGCCCTGGTGCCAACCGTTGTCACCAGCGCAATCACGACCCTCGTCACCATGGGCATCGTGGGGATAGTGCAGATAGTCAAGGCGCGCGGGACCCCTTGCAAAGCACTTGCCCGGGGCGGCTTGGCGGTGAGGACTGACCGGAATTCCGGCTCTGGAGCACTTTGGGTGGTGGTCGGGCGGTGATGCTCAGCCGAGGAGGATGCGGTGGCGCAGGAGCGCGAATCCGGCGCGTCCGTACACTTGGCTGGTGCCCGACCGAACAATAGATCCGCCTACGGCGGGGTCCACCCGCATCCCGCTCATACCCGTATCAAGGGTGTCGCACGTGCCGGGGCCTGCGGGCGAACCCGGTGCATGCAGCACAACCGGTATACTTTTAGTATGCCTGAAATGACGACCATCAAGGTTCCGACCGCCACGCGCGACCGCGTTCGACGATCGGCGGATGCCCACGGGGTGACCCAGGCTGCGTTGATCGATCTGGCAGTTGAGGAGCTCGAGGCCCGGGAATGGCTCGCTCAGGTAGCGGCATTCGAGCCCGACGAAGGCTACCTCCGGGAGCTGCGGGAGTGGGACCAGGCCGATATCGCCCCGGGTAGCGCCCTGTGACGGTCGAGCCCGGCGCGATCGTCTGGGTGGACTTCGACCCGACCCGAGGTCATGAACAGCGTGGGCACCGCCCCGCCCTGGTGATTTCCGAGCCAATGCGCACCGTCGCGATCGTCGTGCCCCTCACCTCGACGCCGCCGAGGATGCCGGCGCACCACCTGATGGCCGGCGAGCGGATGTCCGTCGCGCTCTGCGAGCAGGTCCGTGCGATCGACGTTGAACGGATCACCGGGAGACTCGGAACAGCCACCGCCACTGACCTCCAGACCGTGCGGACGTTCGTCGCCAGACTCATCGGCGTCAGCCCTCGAGCATAAGGCGCGCGATTTGGACCTGAACCCACAACTGATCTTCGACTACATGGTGACGTCTGACATATCGGACCGAGCTCGTCAAGCGTGACAGTTGACTCCCCGCGCGCGTCCTCGGGCCTGAGTGTCCTGTACGTCTGGGATCCCAGACGTACGGTGCGAGCCCGGGTCAGCCGAGCGGGATGCCGCGGGCCGCCATGAACGGCACCGCGTCGACGGCGACCCCGTCGAGGTGCACCTCGAAGTGGAGGTGGCATCCCGTGGAGGCGCCCGTGCTGCCCACCGCGCCGATCAGCTGGCCAGCGGTCACCGTCTGGCCGGGCACCACGAAGGTGCCGCCCGAGACGAGGTGGCCGTAGCCCGTGGCGACGCCCGAGCCGTGATCGATGAGGATCCAGTTGCCGAGGCTGCCGTTGGGCGCGGCGTCGACCACGACGCCGTCGGTCGCCGCGTACACCGGGGTCTGGCAGGCGGCCGCGAGGTCGGTGCCGCGGTGGAAGTCGTTCACGCCGGGGATCGGCTTGACCGGACGGGGGCCGAAGCCGTCGCTGATGCGACCCGCCACGGGGAGCGCCCAGCCCTGGTCGCTGAGTTGGCCGGCGTCGGCGGGCAGCGACTGGATGAGCGAGATGCTGCTGGCGGCGACCCGGCTGTCCTCCGCGGCCCTGGCCTGCACGTCCTCGAGGTCTTGCCGGGCATCGGCGAGGGCCTGCTCGGCGTTCGCCACGTCGTCTTCGAGCGCCTCGACCGGCACCTCGTCGACGGCCGTCCACGCGGCGTCGGCACGCTCCTGCGCGGTCTCGGCCTCGGCCGTGCGCTTCTCGACGATGGCGAGCAGCTTCTCGGCGTCGCCGGAGATCTGCTCGACCCGGGCGAACCCGCCGAGTCCGGCGAGGAGGTCATGGCCCGCGCCGAACGCCGCGGGCATCGAGGAGAGCGTGGCGCTGCCGCCACCGCGTGCCGCGGCGACGTAGACGCGCTTCGCGGCATCGACGTCCTGCTGGGCGGCGTCGGCGACGTCCTGCAGGCGCTGCGCGACCGCGCGGGCCACCTCTTGCGTGGCACGTGCGTCGGCGAGGGCGGCCTCGGCCTCGCGCAGCTCGGTCGTGGCTTGCGTGATCGCCGACCGGGCGGCGACCAGTGCGGCGTTCTGGGCCTGGGCCGCTGCCGAGACGGTTCGCGTGGTCGGACGGTACGAGGAGCTCGTGCGCGGCGTTCCGGTCGAGGGTGCGGGCGGCTGCGTGCCGGGGGCCGAAGTCTCGGGCGGCGTCGTCGGGTCGGTGGTGGCCGGAGGCTCGGTGGGCTCAGGGGTCGGCGTCGGGTCGGGCGTGGGCGTCGGATCCGGAGTGGGCGTCGGCGTCGGCGTCCGCGTGGGATCAGGAATGGGCGTCGGATCGGGAGTCGGCGTGGGCATCTCCGTCGGCGCGGAATCCCACGACGTGGCATCGGACGTCGGGGTCGGCGGGATCTCCTCCGCGAACGTGGGGGCCGCACCGAACATGACGACAACGGAGGCTGCCACGAGGGCCACGGCACCACGACGCGCGCCCCAGGCATACCAGGGGCGATCCTCGCCGAAGTCCGTGCAGCGTTGCATCATGTGGTTCCGGTTCGGGTCACCGACGATGCCAGTCTGACATCAAGGAAGGAGTCAGACAACCGTTCCGATCGCCCTAGTCCGCGGGACTGCCGAGGTCCCGTTCCATTTCCGCGCTACCCGGCCGGGGCTGACGAGTGCGGCAGCGACGCCGTGTTGCATTTGCAAAGAGGTTGCGCCGCGAGAACATACGCTTCCTGCGCCAGCGCGGCGGCGTCCCAACGGCATCCGACACGCCCACCGGCGAACCCCCGAATGTACCCGAGCGCTGACCCAAGGTACATCCGGCCGCCGCGACGTCTCTTATGACGATCGGCGGATTCTGGCGGTCATCGCAACAGTAGGTCGCCGATGAGCTCGATCGGCTTCTTGGGGCCTGTCCGAAATTCAGACAGTCCCCGGCGCTGACTTTTCGGACACGTCAGAGCGGACGAAAAGTCAGCGCGGTTCACTTCGGGCCGGTACTTGTATTCGGCAACGTCACATAGACCGCTGCTTCGCTCCTGCCGGGTCTGTCCGAATGTTCGGACAGGCCCGGCAGGACGGTGACCGGGTTAGAGGATGGGTTCGAGTTCCCAGGACTGGTTGGTTTGGTTGTTGCAGTCCCATTCGCGGACGGCGGCGCCGGGGACGATGTTTCCTCCGCTGACGTCGAGGCATTGTCCGGCGTGGGTGTAGTTCTCGATGATGCTTCCTCCGCTGGTTGGGTTGCCGCTGATCCGCCAGAGAGTGTGGTCTAGGTCACACCGGGTGAAGTCGCTACTCTCGCCGGCGCCGCTATCGACGCCGGCATTGTTCTCGGCGTCCAAGCACTTCCCGGTGTCGCGGTTGATGAACCGGAACAACCCGTCACCGGCGGGCACGATCTCCCATTGCTGGATGGGTGGCGTGGCGGTCAGGTTGACCGGGGCGATTTCCAGTTCGGCGGTGGCGGCACTGGTGGGGGCGAGGTAGCCGGTGGTGAGCGTCCCGGTAGGCCGGATCGTGTAATACGGGGTCGCCGCGAACACCTGCACCTCGGCGAGGCTGAGGTAGTCGGTCTTGCCGACGAACTGGACCATGACGTAGCGGGCCTTGACTTCGCTGTCGCGGTAGACGGTGGCGGAGGCCCCGGTCACGGCCGGGCCGTAGGCGACCGTGGTATGTGCTCGGTCTAGCTGCGCGGTGGGCGTTTTGGTCGGGTCGGGTTTGTCTTCGGTGGCGTACACCCGGTAGCTGCCCAGCCGAGCGGTGCAGCAGTCGGTGCGGTTGAAGATCTTGATCGAGCTGATCTCCTGCAGGGAGCCCAGGTCGGTCATCCACCAGGCGTTGGCGTCGTTGCCGGTGTGGGTGACCGATCCGGAGTCGTAGCTGCCGTTGGTATTCCCGTCCACCGCCACAGAAGCACCGGCCACCAGTGGAAGGTAGTTCGAGGACTGGCTAGCAGTGGACTTCCGGGCCACGTTCGTGGCCGGCGGCGGGGTCACAACCCGCACATCGAAGGCCTGGTTGGCCCCGCCAGACCACTTACAATCATGGACACCTATCTGGGCGTATTCATTGGTGTTCTCACTGAGCGCATCCATGCACTTCCCGGTGTGCGCGGCGCTCTGCGCCGTGATCAGAGTGTGCGGCTTGGCACTGGCCGTGACGGCAAAACCCCAGTCCTCGGAGCCTGGGCACTCCCTGGTCTGGAGCAGGTTGTAGCCGCCCGATGACACCACGGTGAGGCAGTAGCCGGTACCGACGTTCTTGAAATGCCAGGTACCATCCTGCTCGCCGGCGACCATCTCCCACAGCTGCGTCGGCCGCCAACTCGTCGCAGTGACATCGTTCCGGGTCAGCACATCGGAACCAGAACGCCAGAAACGGGGCTCCAGGACCCGGTTGCCGTACCCCGCACCGGTCGCCTTGATCGTCATGTACAGCTTCGGCGGCAACTCGAAGCAGAGACTGCTCTCGTTACCGGTCGCCGGGTAGCTGACCAGCGCAGAGTAATCGATCACGTTCCCGGCCCCATCGCAACGGGCATCCTCCGCGGGCACAAATTCTGCCCCGTCCCCGACCACCGCCGGCCCGGACATCGTGGTACGGCTGGCCAGTGCTGCGTGGAGGGCCTGCTGCGCCGAGGTCGCCACCACCCCGGTCGCGTCGATCGTGCAGACGATATCGGCGCTTCCACCGTCAGCCGGACACACCAACGGCAACGGTTGCGTCCCATCCTGAGTGAGGTTCTCCTCCGGGTTGACCTGCTGGGCCTCGTAGATGCCGGCGACCTGATCCAACCGCATCGAGTACCGCGGCAACGCGGTCGTGGCATTCGCCGCGAACGCGGAGTAATGATCGCGGGTGCGAACACCGCGCGCTACCGCGTACCGGTACTCGCTCACCAACGCCGCATCCACCCGCAACCGGACCACCTCGTCCACCCGCGGGTCCCGCGGCACCCGGGCGTCGCCGCGCTGCACCGCCCGCGCCTGCGCAAGCCGAATCGCGTCGATCGTGGGCTGCCCGACCTGCAGGGCCGCCCGAGCGTGGCCCGTCCAGTCGAACAGCACCGATCCCGCCGCCGCCATCCCCTCCGGGGTGCCCAACGTACGCACCTCCTCCGTCGGCGTACGGAGCACCTCGGTCTGTTGGGTAGATATGTTCTGCGCCACATACTGGGTGATCCCCGTGGAGATCGAACCAGACACCGCATGCACCGCATGCACCAACTCATGCGCCAACGCCAGATCCGCCGGCACCACCAGCGTGCCGCCCCGGTAGGAATACGTCACCGTCGTCACCCGCGGGAAATACACAATCGCGTACGCCCCCTCCCCATTCGTCGACGCCGGCTGCGGCGTACTGGTCGCGAACCGGGCCTGACTAGCCGGCATCCCGATCACCACATTGATCCCCGCCGCAAACCCATCACCCCGCAGGAACGTCATCACCCCCGGCGAGTTCCACCCACCCGTCCGAGTCGGCAACGGCGCAGCCGCCCCCAGAAACCGCAAAATCAACTGCCCCTCCGCATTCGTGCCCATGATCCGGATGTACTCCTGGATCATCGCCAGATACGCCGCATCCGCCGGCGCCGGATACGGTGCCCCCTGACCGGCCTGGAACACGTTCACCTCCCGCGTCCCCAACTCCCCCGTATACACCGCCACCCCCGGCGCGACCACCGTCACCGGCACCAACGGCGACCCCGCCTCACTGGTCCGCACCTCCAGATGCGACCCCACCGCCGGCGACCGCGTCGGCGATGCCTGAGGATCCACCGCGAACGCCGCCCCCACCGGCGCCACCACCACCCCTAATACCAAAACCACCGCGAACCACGTCCCCAACCACCGACCCGAACGCTTCCCCGCCAACCCCGTACCAGACACGCCCGCCTCACTCCCCGCCCCGCCATTGGAACGTGATCGGACACTACCCCACCCCACCTACCCACCCACACCCACCCACAACTGGGGGCACAACCACCCGAACCAATCAGATATCGTCCGCCCCAACTACCCGACAAGACCCCGTACCGTGAATCCGAACATCAAGAGCGAAGGCGAGCTCGCGGTCGGTCTGGCGGACGCAGCCACTCGGTGCGGCTCGAACGGGGGGGGGCATCGGCGACTACCCCGAGCCAATACGGTGGCAGGGACGAACTCGGGGGGGTCGGATGCGTTACAGCGTTGGCCAGAAATCAGCAGGCGCGTTCACGTGGTGGTTGTACTCACGAAGTGACCTGGTCGCGTGGGCCGGTGAGACGTTCGACTCGGAATGGATCGCGCTCAGAGCCGCTGGCGCGTTCAAAGCGGGCGCGGGTACCGCCCGGTACGAGACATACCAAGACGCCGCGCAGCAGTGGCGGTGGCGGGCATCGCGCTCCAACGACAAAATCGCCGCATCCGGGGAGAGCTTCATCAGCGAAGCCCACGCGGAACGCGGCGCCGTCAACGTACAACAAAACGCCGGCCACGGCGACGGCCTCAGGCCCACCGTCTAACGAAAAGGTGGTTCCAATAATCTCCCTCAAGTGCCGAGCGGACGACCTTTGCGGAAGCCGCCCTGATTCGGTGGGAACGGCTCACCGTTGTTGAATTCAGCGGCAAGACGCGCAACCTCACGTTCAAGCGCCCCTTCAACAAGCGCCGTCATCGAGGTATACCCACCCGGATAAGACGAAGTACGCAGTACGCTTGATTGGGGGCCACTGCGACGGCTTGATTGAGGGCCACCTCGTCCTACGGCGCTAGGACTCCCCCACCCGCGGCCTGCCATGGTCCTCGATAAAGTGCCGTCATGACCGACTGGGAAGTCTTCCGACCGCGGCTCTCAAAGGTGATGAGCGACGCCGCACAGAACGCCGAAGTCGTTCGGCGAGCCCTCGCCGAACAGACCGCCCGCACCGGGAAGCCCTTCGCCGTCGTCGCGCTGGCGAAGTACGGGCCCGTCTACGGCATCATCGCCGGCTACAACCGTCCAGGCGAGGTCTACCAGGCCATCGCGTTCCCGACCGACGGCGCTGACGAATACGTCGATTACTTCCCCGAATTCGCGCCCGTGGTCTCGTCGAAGCACTTCCTTCCCGTGATCGTCGAGCCAACCGGTCCTGTGAAGATCCGTGTCTCCTACAGTGAGGACTCGAACGAGGGCAGCCCCGCAGGCTACTTAGATTTCGAGGTTGATCTCATCCACACCATCCTGTAGCCCGTTGCGCTCGCGCACCGCGCGATGTCCGTGGACATTCGTCGACTGGGGCTGCGCACGCGGTAATGACGGGCCTCAAGCCTGATGCGCGCCCCACTTCGAGCGGATGGCTTCTTCGACGATCGCACGTTGCGTCAGCCCGGTCCTGACAACCGTGTCCTCGATGAGGTCGAGTACGTCGATTGACACTCTCGTCGAGAATGCCACGGCAACGTCACGTTGCCTGGGCCTGCCGACGCGACCCGTTCGAATGGTCTCCGGCCTTGCGACTTCGGCGGTGGGTGCAAGTGGCGTCTCCACTCCAGGAGCGGCGCGCTCGGCGGCAATCGTCGTCGGCTCCTTCGCATCCAGGTCAACACCATCGGAGCGCTCGACCCGGTCACGAGCTGCGGTTATGGATGGTGGTATGAAGTCGATTGGGTCGGTGCCCTCGTCTGCGGCCGGCCGCGGCGCCCGGCGCAGTGATGCTGGTCGTTCTGGCAGGTCGCTCACTTGATTTCCCTCCCAAGGATGGAGCCCGCGATGGATTTGTATGCGTCGAGGATGTCTTTTCCCTTGCGGTAGTCTCCGTACCAGAGGCCGGCCATACGCACCTCAGCGACGATCGCCAGCTGCTGCACGATCGGCTCATGCACGTGACCTTCGCTTCGGAGCTGGTCAATGGCTTCAATCTCCGGGAGGCTCAAGAAGCCTGTTCGGTCGCGCGTCACCACGATTCCGGCTTCAGTAAGCGTCGCGGGGAATCCCATGCGCTCACGGTTGCGCATGAACTGCTGGACGGTGAAACGCGCTCCCTTGACGCCATCAACTCCGTCCCCGCTGGCTTTTGCCGCGTATACAACCGAGTCGGATGCGTTCAATGCTGAGAGCGTGAGAGGCCCACCTTGGCGGTTCGGGCAATCAATTACGACGAGGTCGGATTCGAGTCCTTCGAGCGATGCCCTAAGACGTACTTCGGCGTGATCGGCTCGGTCTGCCTCCCGGTTCGAGACGCTGCGGGCTGACGGGATCATCCGAAGATTCGGCGAGAATTCGGTAGGCACAGCGAGCTCCTCCGCCCACCCCTCCGGATCGGGATTCCCCAGGATTGCGCCGACGTGGAGCCCTTCGTCCTTCGGCTCCACGTTTAGCCACTTCGTTGATGCGCCTCGCGGGTCGAGGTCTATCAGTGTGGTTCGCACTCCTTCACGTGCCGCGATGGTGGCTAGCGATACCGCCGCCGTTGTCTTTGTGACCCCGCCGCTTTCGCTGTAGACCATCAGCGTTTTCATTTTCGACACTCCTTCATTATTGCATGTATGCATTAACGCCTGCATGCATTTATCCGTTGGCGAGACGGGTTCAACTAGCCCATGAGAGTTCTCAATTACTTCTTTCATGCAAGTATGCGTGTCTGCATGCAGACTTGCAAGCTTGCTTGCATGAATGTGAGGTTGCTTCCATGGGCTTGGCCCAGCTTTAGGAGCGAGCTCGCGCCGGAGGATGTAGCGCGGGACCCCGCCCGAAATCGAATAGTCCCGTCTGGTCGGCTCCTGTTCCGAGTCCCGTTGTCGCTATTCCGATTTCGGGGGCTGGTCGTGTCCATTCCATCTATTCGTCATGTCAACGGCGAATGACCGAGGCCACCGCGATTATGTGAACGCGCGTCTGAAATGTCAGTGCGTTAGATTGCGGATGGGCCGTGCTCCTTTGCGGCGCGTTCGACGTGGAACGGAAAGGGAAACTGGATGCGAGTACGAATGATGTGCGGGGCGGCTGTGGCCGCGGTGGCGTTGGTAGGGGGAGTGGCCGTGCCAGCTCAGGCGTCGAGCGCCGACGTTGATGTGTTCGATCCGATCCAGCTGTTGACGATGGCGGCCCCCGACGTCCTGGAGAAGACCGGGAGCGTCGAGGACGTGACGGTGGTATCGCCGTCGACGCGGAGCGGTAGCGCCGATGTCGTCGTGACGAAGGACTTGGCGGCGTTCGATACCGGCGAGGAAACGGTCACCGTGCCGGGATCGTTCTCGGTGACTGTCCCCGACTCGCGGGTGGTGGCGGAAACGGGCGGCCTATCGGTCCTGGACAGCGGTGAGGGAACAGCAAGGTATGTGCAGCCGTTGAACACGGGTCTCGGGTTGATCACCGCGATCTCGGACCCGGCTGCCACAGAGTCGTTTTCGGTCGACCTCGATGTGCCGCAGGGGACACAGCTGCAGGCGCTGCCGGACGGAACCTACGTGCTCCGGGCACCCGACCAGAGCGGAGTTGGTTCAGTTCGCGCGGCGGCCGCGTTCGACATCGACGGGAACGCGTTGCCCACGACGTATCAGTGGGAGACGGATGGCATCCTGACGCAAACAGTGGACGCGAGCAAGGCGTCGGGTCCGATCGTCGCACCGATGTACTGGACCTACGGATACCTCATCAAGATCGACCGGATGACGACCGCGCAGAAGTCCGAAGCCGTGCACAACTCCATGCGGAACAACTGCTTCAACTGCGTCTTCCCAGTCCAGGGTGCACCGGCAAGATGGCCTGCGATGGAGCAGCACCTGCCGCTCTACGTTGGGGTTCCCCTGATGAACTTCGCTTGCGTATTCAACGGGTCGTTCGCGGAGTGGTACGGCGGATCGTTCTACTGGGGCTTTGACTTCCGAGCTGCGCCGGGCCATATCGACGGCGTTGGATCGACCATCGCGTTCCAGATCATCCCCGACGTGAATGGCCCCCAGCGGTCACTCTGGGTCGACGCATGGGTCATGAACGATCTCGTGAACAACGACGCCTACCGGGTGGGTGCGCTTACGAAGTGGCTCGAGTTCGCAGACAAGCTGTCCGCAGCCAGCTAGCCGCGAATGTCTCCCTCAACCGTGCGCTTCCTGGTGCCATTCCCAGCCGTCCCGGTGGTCGCGTTCGGCGGCACCCTGATCGCGATCGGACCAGTCTTTATCGGGGAGCTCTGGATCGGCGGCGATTTGGGGTGGCTGCTGTTCTTATGGCCATTCGCTATCATGATCGGCACTGGGATCGGGATTGTCGTCGCGGGCGGCGCGACACTCTTGCGCCTAGCGGTCCGCGGTCGACCTGACCGCAGGATGATCGCCGCGGTCTACTTCGCAGCCACAGCAGTGGTGCTGTTCGTCGGGTGGATGTGCCTCACAACGGGGACACAGCTGATCGGCGCAATCGTGGTCAGCCTGGTCAGCGCCGGCGTCTCGACCGCGACGGCAGCGTTCCCTCTGGTTAGTCGCGGGGGTTGAGCCGCATCGGAACGGTGAGTCACGTTTAGGTGCTCGGACGGCTGAGCTGTCGGTGACCGGTGGCGTCACTCGGGGGCAGTGGCGGCGTGGGTGAGGGTTTTGTGTACGACGCCGATGGAGATGCCGAGGCCAGTGGCGATGGTGCGGATGGTTTCGCCGCGGGCGCGCCGGGCGAGGATCACGGCGCGTTTGTCGTCGTCGACGACGGGTCGGCGCCCGCCGACCCGTCCGGCGCGGCGTGCGGCTTCGAGCCCGTTTCTGGTTTTCGCGGCGATGTCGCGGCGGCGGTCTTCGGACAGGGCCAGGGCAAGGTCAAGGATCAGGGACCGCTGGGTGTGTTCGCCGGCGGCGATGCCGTCGAGGACTTTCACGGCGATACCACGGTGGAAGAGGTCGTTGAGAACGAGGAGTCCTTCGAGGAGGTTCCGGCCGAGGCGGTCGACTTCCTGGACGGCGAGCATGTCGTCGGGGCGCACATGCGAGAGCGCCTCGAGCAGGACGGGCCGATCGGTGGTGGCGAGCTTGCCCGAGGCCTTCTCGTCGAACACTTTCCAGCAGATCGGGTCCAAGGCGTCGTGTTGCCGGCGGGTGTTCTGCTTCTCGGTCGAAACCCGAACCAGACCGATCAGCGCCATCGAGCAGCACCTTCCTGTTCATCAAACGCCTGTTCCGACGTAGTCGAACGCTAGCAGTTGATGAACGGTCAGATGAACACTCTCGGCCGCGAAACGCCGTCGCAGGTGGGGCGGGTGGTGGTGTTCGGGTTTCGGTCGTTTGATGAACGCCGCGTTCCGCTGCTGTCGCTGGTGTTCATGTCTCGTCGTCTTCGCTTGCGTCGGGGTCGCGTAGCTCCCGGATGGCGCCGGGCGCGAGGTCGGGGGTGGCGAACGTGTAGGTGCCGTGCACGCCGAGGTGGGAGTGGACGAAGGGTGAGAGCCTGGCCAGGTCCTCTTCGCGGATCGGGTAGCCCTGCTCGCGCAGCTCGGTGACTGCGGCGTCGAGGTAGCAGGTGGTCCACAGGGTGACGGCGTTGAGGACAAGTCCGAGGGCGCCGAGCTGGTTCTCGAGGCCGTGTTCGTATCGGTGGTAGAGCTCGCCCTTCTTGCCGTGGCAGATCTTCCGTGCGAGGGAGTGGCGGTTCTCCTGGAGGTTTCGGATGTTCTTGATGTCGCGGCGGTAGGACTCGTCGACGTCGATGTAGCTCAAGATGGGGCCCGAGTAGTAATGGAACGAGATTGTGTGATTAGCGTGTGGCGCTGATGGTCTCGGCCGAGTTGTGGGCGGCTGGATCGCTGAGGGTTGGTGAGGTTCGGTTGAGGTAGCCGTAGATCGTGGATCTGGGAACGCGGAGGAGGCTCGCGATCTGTTGGACGGTGTGGTTGCGGTCGTCGTAGAGCTTCTGGGCGTGGGCGGCTTGCTCGGCTGTGAGTCGCGGTCGTCGGCCGCCGGTGCGGCCGCGTGCTCGGGCTGCGGCGAGGCCGTCGCGGGTGTTGGCGATGATGAGTTCGCGTTGGAACTCGGCGAGGACTGACAGCATGCCGAACATGGCGCGCCCTTCGGGGGTGCTCGTGTCGATGCCTTGCTCGAGCACCCGCAGTCCCACGCCGCGGGCTTGGAGAGCGGCGCCGAGGGTGACGAGGTGCAGCATGGATCGGCCGAGTCTGTCGAGTCTGGTGATGACGAGTTGGTCGCCGGCCCGGTTCGCGGATGCGAGGGCCTTGTCGAGCTCGGGGCGGCTGGCGCGGGAGCCGGACGCGGTGTCGAGGTAGATGTGCTCCGCGTCGACGCCGGCACGAGTGAGGGCGTCGATCTGGTGGTCCGGGTTCTGGTCCGCGGTCGAGACCCGGGCGTATCCGATCAGCATCCGCCGACAATAGCAGCGGGAATGGTTTCCCGACGTTGGTTCTCGACGCCAGTTATCGACGCACTTCGGTCGGCGTGTCGCCGGTAGGGTGGTGGTGTCGGTAGAGGATCGTTTGTCGACAGGGTTTGTCGGGGAGCGTGCGTGCCGGTCAGTTTTGTGTCGACGGATCGGCAGGACGCGTACGCGCGGTATGGCGAGGTTCCGGATCGAGCGCAGCTGGATCGGTTCTTTCATCTGAGCGCCACTGATCGGGAGTTGATCTCCAAACGGCGAGGCCCGCACAACCGACTCGGGTTCGCGGTGCAGCTGGGAACGGTACGGTTCCTCGGGGTGTTCCTGCCGGATCCGACAGCGGTGCCGGCGGACGTGGCGGAGTATGTTGCCTGCCAGCTGGGGATCGTGGACTGGCGGGTGCTGCGGGAGTATCCGCGTGATGGCACGAATCGGTTGCATGCGTCGGAGATTCGGGCCGCGTTCGGGTACCGGGATTTCAGCCACAAGGACAGCCGTGCAGCGTTCGACGGGTGGTTGCAGGCGCGGGTACAGATTGGTGCGGAACGGCCGTCGGTTCTCTTCGACTTGGCGACGGCGTGGCTGCTGGAGGCGAAGATCCTCTTACCCCGCCCGTCGACGTTGATGCGGGTGATCGCCCAGGCTCGTGAGGAGAGCAACACCGGCGTCTGGGATGCATTGGCGATGATGCCCGATCCAGCGCAGCGAGCCCGATTGGAAGCGCTGGTCGTAGTGGAGCCCGGTTCACGCTCCTCGGAGCTGGACCGATTGCGCCGCGCGCCGACGCGAGTGTCGGCGGCAGGCTTGCTGGGTGCGCTGACCCGGGTGGAAGAGATTCGAGCGCTCGGCGTCGGTGGGCTGGATGTGTCGCAGGTCCCGCCCAGCCGGGTTGCAGCGCTGGCCCGCTATGGGGTGGTCGCGAAGGCGCAAACAGTGGCGCGGATGGGCGAGCAACGGCGAGTCGCGACGTTGCTCGCGGTGGCGCAGCGGTTGGAGACCGCGGCCACCGATGACGCCCTCGATCTGCTCGACCAGGTGCTCACTGGTTTGCTCGCCCAGGCCGATCGGGCGGGGAAGAAGGAACGCGCCCGTGCCCAGCCTGCGATAGACAGCGCCGCCCTGGCCCTGTCCAAAGCGGTTCAGGTGCTGCTTGGCTCGCCCAGTGGTGACGTAGCGGAGCTCTGGGACGCGATCAGCCGCCAAGTGTCACGTGGCGAGCTGGAGACCGCGGTGGCGACGTTGTCCCAACTCGACGTGGTTCCCGTGGACGCGCACATGAACGATCTGATGAGCCGGTACGCGTCGACGCGTCGGTTCCTGCCGGCGCTGCTTCGCATCATGCAGTTCGGCGCCGGACCCGGTGGCGAACCGGCACTGGAGGCGTTCACCGCACTGAACCGGTTGGAAGGCCGGCACAGCATCCGCGTCGACGAGGTCCCGACCGAGCTTGCCACCGGAATGTGGCGGCAACGCATCGAAGGTGACAGCGGGCAACTGGACCGCCGCTCGTACACGTTCCTGGTGCTGGAGAAACTCCGCGACGGACTACGCCGGCGAGACGTGTTCGCGCCCGGAAGCGACAGGTGGGGCGACCCACGTGCGAAGCTCCTCGAAGGCGCCGCCTGGGAGGCCGCTCGGCCCACCGTTGCCGCCGGCTACGGACACCACCTCGACGCCCACCACCAGATCGACGCCCTCGCTGCCGAACTCGACGACGCATACCTCGCCGTTGCCGGCCGGATAGGCGAGAACCCTGCCGTGCGCATCGAAGCCACGGGCGGCAATGCCCGCCCTGTCCTCACCCCATTGGACCGGCTCGAGGAACCTGCCTCCCTGATCGCCCTCCGCGAGCAGATCAACGCCCGCATGCCACGCGTGGACCTTCCCGACCAGCTCCTCGAAGTTGCAGCATGGACCGGGTGCCTCCGCGAGTTCACCCACATCTCTGAAGGCGCTACCCGCGCGAAGGATCTCGACCTCAGCATCTGCGCTGTCCTCCTCGCCGAAGCGTGCAACATCGGCCGTGAACCCGTGACCCAGCCCGCGAACCCCGCTCTCACCCGCGCTCGACTGTCCTGGACCGATCAGAACTACATCCGCGCCGACACCATCGCCGCTGCGAACGCCCGCCTCGTCGACGCACAAAGCCGCATCCCGATCGCGGCGGCATGGGGCGGAGGCGACGTCGCCTCCGCCGACGGACTCCGCTTCGTCGTCCCGGTCCGGACCCTCAACGCCGGCCCGAACCCGAAATACTTCGGCGCCGGCCGCGGCATCACCTACCTCAACTTCCTCTCCGACCAATTCGCCGGCTTCCACGGCATCGTCATCCCCGGCACTCTCCGCGATAGCCTCTACATCCTCGACGGGCTCCTCGAGCAACAAACCAGCCTTCAACCCAGCGAACTGATGACCGACACCGCCGGCTACTCCGACCAGGTCTTCGGCCTGTTCCGACTGAACGGCTACCAATTCAGTCCCCGCCTCGCTGACATCGGTGCCACCCGGTTCTGGCGGATCAACCGCACCGCCGACTACGGTCCCCTCAACGACCTCGCCCGGCACCGCATCAACACCGACCTGATCGCCACCCACTGGGACGACCTACTTCGCATCGCCGGCAGCCTCGCCACTGGAACCGTGAAAGCCTCCGAACTGCTCCGCGTCCTCCAAGGCAACGGCCGGCCCACCCCGCTGGGCCGCGCCCTGGCCGAATACGGCCGCATCGCGAAGACCATCTACCTTCTCGCGTACCTCGACGACGAGGGATACCGGCGCCGAATCCTCACCCAGCTCAACCGCACCGAAGGCCGCCACGCACTGGCCCGCGACGTGTTCCACGGCGAACGTGGACAACTCCGCCAACGCTACCGAGAAGGACAAGAAGACCAACTCGGTGCCCTCGGCCTCGTCGTCAACGCCATCGTGCTCTGGAACACCCGCTACATCGACGCCGCCGTCGAAGAACTCCGCGCCGAGAACTACCCCATCAACGCCGACGACCTCCAACGCATCTCACCCCTCGGCCACGACCACATCAACCTCCTCGGCCGCTACCACTTCAGCACCACCACCATCCCCAAGACGGGCCTCCGCCCCCTCCGCGACCCAAACACCCCCGAATAGCCGCGCATCAGCGTCGACGGGCGGCTAATCACACAATCTCGTTCCATTACTACTCAGACCCCTACGACGCATCGCCACGGGCACCGGCCGGTGACCGTGGCGATGCGGGAAGCCCGCGGGCAGCGGTTGGCGCCGAAGCTTGCCGAGCTGAGCGACCGGCTCGCGCACTGGCAGGGCGTCCGCAGCGTCACCGGCGTCGACCGTTCGGCGCATCGCTGTGTCGGCACTTCCATTGCGACAGACCCGAAGCACCGTCTACACGAGGGTATTCCCGTTGACGCTGGAGTCCCCCATTTCGGGGTACAGAACCTATACGGGTGTTGCGGGCGGGTCTCAAACTGAGGCATTGTCTGGATTGCTTCACCATTTCCTTCGTTCGTTTTGCTAATCGTTTGTGAAGGTTGAGCGTCTCGTGCTTTCTCTCGATGTTGCGTCGCGTCGGTCCGGTTCAACCCATGCTGGGCGTGGCCTCCGGCCATCGGGGCGGACGGGTGCCCGTGCCCGGGCGCGGGCGTTGATCGCGGCACTGGTCGCGGCGGCACTGCTGGTGGTCGGGTTCCCGGCGCCGGCTTCAGCCGCGACGACCGGGTGGGCGCCCGATACTACCTTCGCGTCGAGTCTCGGCACCGGCTTCAACAACGTCGTGATCGCGGTTGCGGTGCAGGCGGACGGCAGGATCCTCGAAGGCGGAACCTTCACGTCGGTGAACGGGGTCACCGCGAACCGGTTGGCCCGGCTGAACGCGGACGGCACGTTGGATACCGCGTTCAATGCGAATCTCGGGACCGGCTTCACCGGCAGCCCCGGCGACGTGATCGCGGTTGCGGTGCAGGCGGACGGCAAGATCCTCGTAGGCGGAACCTTCACGTCGGTGAACGGGGTCACCGCGAACCGGTTGGCCCGGCTGAACGCGGACGGCACGTTGGATACCGCGTTCAATACGAATCTCGGGACCGGCTTCACCGGTGGCACCACCGGCGTGTCCGGGATTGCGGTGCAGGCGGATGGTCGCATCGTCGTCGCTAGCGGCACGACATCAGTGAACGGGGTCGCCGCGGCTGGGTTGGCCCGGTTGAACGCGGATGGCACGGTGGATACGGCGTTCGCGACCAGTCTCGGGACCGGCTTCACCGGCGGAACCGCCACCACGTACCACGTGGCAGTGCAGGCGAATGGTGGCATCCTCGTCGGCGGTAACTTCGCGTCAGTGAACGGGGTCGCCGCGAACTCAGTGGCCCGGTTGAATGCGAATGGCACAGTGGACACGGCATTCGCGACCAGTCTCGGGACCGGCTTCAACAGCACCGTGCTAGAAGTTGTCCCGCAGGCGGATGGTGGCATCCTTGCGGGCGGCTCCTTCACGTCAGTGAACGGGGTCGCCGTGAACTCAGTGGCCCGGTTGAATGCGAATGGCACGGTGGATGCGGCGTTCGCGACCAGTCTCGGGACCGGCTTCAACAACGGTGTGAGCTCGGTGGTAGTGCAGGCGGATGGTGGCATCCTCGCCGGCGGCTCCTTCACGTCAGTGAACGGGGTCGCCGTGAACCGGTTGGCCCGATTGAACGCGAATGGCACCGTGGACACGGCGTTCGCGACGAACCTCAGCACCGGCTTCAACAACAGTGTGAGCTCGGTGGTAGTGCAGGCGGATGGTGGCATCCTCGCCGGCGGCTCCTTCACGTCAGTGAACGGGGTCACCGCGAACCGGTTGGCCAGATTGGTGCAGGTGACCGTGGCCCTAGCCCCGATCCCGGGCCAGAACTCGGCCGCGGGTGAACCGCTCACCGTCCAGGTCACCGCGACGAGCACCAGTGCTGACCCAGTCGTGTACGCAGCATCCGGGCTCCCGGCCGGGTTGAGCATCAACCCGTCGACCGGGCAGATCACCGGCACCCCGACCACGACGGGCACCTCTACGGTCACGGTGACCGCGACCAGTGCTGGGGTGACCGATCAGGCCACCTTCACCTGGACCATCACCAGCGCGGACCCGGCCACGTCGACGATCACCGCAGCACCGGGCAGTATCCCCGCGAACGGGACATCCACATCCACGGTCACGGTCACCGTGCTCGATGTGAACGGCAACCCCGTCGGGACCGGGGGCGCCACGGTCACGATGTCGACCACGCTGGGTACCCTGGGCGCGGTCACGGATGTGGGCAACGGGACATACACCGCCACGTTGACGTCGGGCATCACGGCGGGCACCGCGACGGTCGGGTTCACGCTGAACGGCACCGGGGGTACCGCTACCAGCCAGGTGGTGTTCACGGC
>NZ_JBFUDH010000017.1:0-59837 GCF_056404815.1 Agromyces sp. P2_B3
GCGGCGGTCAGCGCGCGCGGCCGGGCGCGCGCGGGCGGCGGGCGTAGGCCCGGGCCGAGCGGCTCGACAGGGCGAGCATGACCAGGATGTCGAGCGCGAGCGTCACGAACGTGGTCTGCAGCGTGATCTCCTGGTCGCCGACCCACCAGGTCACGAACGACGAGCTGATGCTGATGGTCGAGATCACCATGACCACGATGCGCGGCCAGTTGAGGCCGAGCCACGTCAGCACGCCGAGCACGAGGTCGATGAGCAGCACGACGCCGATCAGGATGACGGTGAACGTGTAGACGGCCTGCGATGTCGCCGCGAACGCGTCGCCGGTGATCGGGTCGCCGACCTCGTCGACCGCCTCGGTGAAGACCTGGTCCCACTGGAGGGAGAGCGCGCCCAGCCAGACGGCACCCGCCAGCACCCGCAGCAGCACGAGTGCCGCGCCGACGGTGGTCGAGATGGGCCGGCGCATGACGGGCGGACCCGCGACTGGCGCGACGAGCGCGGCCGGCGGCTCGAACGCCGGGCGCTTCTCGACGGCGGTCATGCGTCACCGCCTGCTGCGAGCGCGGATGCCCCGGCCGCGGCATCCGGAACCGACGCGTCCGTCGCGGCATCCCGAACCGACACCGCCGCCGCGGCATCCGCCACCGGGACACCGCGCACGTCGATCACTGGCAGGTCGCCGTCGGTGATGATCGAGTCGCCGCCGCCGTTGCGGGAGTGGTAGCCGGTCGCGAAGTCGCGCAGCACCTCGACGCGCACGGCGGGGTGCGCGTCGCGCACCGTGGTGACGATGTGGTCGCGTTCGACGTCGGTGTCGGCGTCGATCTTGTGCGTGACCTGCAGGGTAAAGAGCGAGAAGCCGACGGCGCGGTCGAACGTGCCCGCGGCGAGCCAATCGACGCGGGATCCACCGGGAAGCAGCCAGCCGTCGGGGCAGCGCCAGAAGCGCACGTGGTGCCGCTTCGCCGGGTTGCCGGCCACCTCCTGCTGGTACGCGGAGTCCTGCTGCCGCCCGAACAGGAAGAGCGGGCTCACCGGCGCCTCGTCGTAGCTGCGCCGGGTCACGGTGGACGTGACGATGCGCCAGCTGGAGCCGAGGGTCACCTCGTCGGCGCGGGTCCACCCGGCGGCGAGCATCGCGGCGTGCAGCTGTGCCTCGTCGCCGAGCACCGCGAGGTTCACGGGGTCGCCGAGGAGTCCGTCGCTCGTGCGGGCGCGACCGATGAAGTAGTCGGGCACGTAGATGGTGGTGAGGATGCGGTGCAGCCGTGGCAGCACGAGGTAGGCGAGCAGCGCCCAGAACAGCACGAAGCCGAGGATGCCCCACCAGCCGAACGAGAACGACTCGGTGAACAGCAGGTAGGCGAGCCAGATGGCCGCGAGCCCGGCGAAGACGAAGAAGAAGCCGTCGAGCAGCGCGCTGAACGAGAACCCGCGCCGTGGCGCCTCGCCTGCCGCACCGGATGCCTCGGCGCCCACCCCGCCCATGACTGCATGCTAGTCCGCGGGACCACGCCGACGGCCGCTCGTGCCGCCGCCCCGCCGTGATTAGGCTGCCCGCATGGCCTACGACGTCGCGCGCATCCGTTCGCTGTTCCCCTCGCTCGAGAGCGGTTGGGCGCACTTCGATGGTCCGGGCGGCACGCAGACGCCCCGCGCGGTGGGCGACGCCGTGGCATCCGTGCTCACCGGTCCGCTCTCGAACCGGGGCACCATCGGCGAGTCGGAGGAGCGCGCCGAGGCCGCGGTGCACCGGTTCCGGCTGGCGATGGCCGACCTGCTCGACGCGCACCCCCGCGGCATCGTGCACGGCCGCAGCGCGACGCAGCTGACCTACGACTTCTCGCGGCATCTCTCACGCGAGTGGGGTCCCGGCGATGAGGTGGTGGTCACCCGCCTCGACCACGACGCGAACGTGCGGCCGTGGGTGCAGGCGGCCGAGCACGCGGGCGCGACGGTGCGCTGGGTCGACTTCGACCCCGACACCGCAGAGCTCTCGACGGATGCCGCGGCCGCGACGCTCTCGGATCGCACCCGCGTCGTCGCGGTGACGGGCGCGTCGAACCTGCTGGGCACGAAGCCCGACGTCGCCGGGATCGCCGCCGCGGCGCACGACGCCGGCGCGCTCGTGTTCGTCGACGGCGTGCACCTCACCGCGCACGAGCTGCCGGCGGTCGGTGCACTGGGCGCCGACTTCTACGTGTGCTCGCCCTACAAGTTCCTCGGCCCGCATTGCGGCGTGCTCGCGGCCCGGCCTGAACTGCTCGAGCGGATCCTGCCCGACAAGCTGCTGCCGGCGACCAACGTGGTGCCCGAGCGGTTCGAGTTCGGCACGCTCCCCTACGAGCTGCTGGCGGGGGTCACGGCCGCCGTCGACGTGCTGGCGGGGCTCGACCCCGACGCGGCCGAGGCGGCGGAGTCGCGCCGGGAGCGCCTCACCGCGTCGTATGCCGCGCTGCACGAGCACGAGGCGCGCCTGCTCGCCCGGCTCGAGGAGGGGCTGGCCGCCCTGCCGGGTGCGTCGATCCGGTCACGTGCGGCGCGGCGCACGCCCACCCTGCTCGCCACGTTCGAGGGCCGCGCGGCGGCCGACCTGACCCGGTCGCTCGCCGAGGGGAAGGTGCTCGCGCCGTCGGGCAACTTCTATGCGCTGGAGGCGTCGCGGCACCTCGGCCTCGGCGATGCGGGCGGCCTGAGGATGGGCCTCGCGCCCTACACCGACGACGCCGACGTGGACCGGTTGCTCGAGGGGCTCGCCTGGGCGCTGCGCTGACGGCCTGCGCCGAGTCGCTGCGCTGACCGGGCGGGTGTCGCGCCGCCGCCCCGGTCCGTAGGCTGAGCGGATGACCCTCGCCGAGACCGCTGCCGAACTCCGCCGCCTGCACACCGACCCCGAACTGCTGCAGGTGGTGAACGTGTGGGACGTCGTGAGCGCCAAGGCCGTGGCCGCGCTGCACGCCACCCGCGCGATCGCGACGGCCAGCCACTCCATCGCCGCCACGTTCGGCTACCCCGACGGCGAGCAGATCCCCGTCGACCTCATGCTCGACATGGTGGGGCGCATCGCGGCCGCCGTCGACGTTCCCGTCACCGCCGACCTCGAGGCCGGCTACGGCGACCCGGGCGAGACGATCCGGCGCGCAATCGGCCTGGGCGTGGCGGGGGCGAACCTCGAGGACCAGCTGAAGCCCCTCGCCGAGTCGGTCGCCGCCGTCGAAGCAGCCGTGGCCGCCGGCGAGGCCGAGGGCGTGCCGTTCGTGCTCAATGCGCGCACGGACGCGTTCCTCCGCGGTCGCGACCGCGAGCGCGACGCGAACGTCGCCGACGCGATCGAGCGCGGGCGCGCCTACCTCGAGGCCGGCGCCACCTGCGTCTTCGTGCCCGGCAACTTCGGCGAGGACGTCGTCGTCGAGCTCGTCGCCGGGCTCGGCGAGCAGCGGGTCAGCCTCATCGGGCTCCCCGACGTGCCCACGCCCACGCGCCTCCAGGAGCTCGGCGTCGCGCGCCTCTCCTACGGCCCGTACAGCCAGCGCGTCGTGCTCGCCGAGCTGCAGGACCTGGCGAGCTACCTCTACGACGGCGGCGTGCTGCCCGCCGGCATCCGACCGCTCAACTAGCGCCCACTCCGCGAATCCCCCGCCCGACGGATGCCCCGCGCACCGGTCCGTCGCTAGGGTGGCCCTGTGGCGGTTCCCACCGCCCGGGGCCGTGCGGGGGTTCGGCCCACCGCGGCTGCTGACGCCCCCGCACGTGAGGAGAGCGCATGACGAGCGGCATCCCCATCGAGATCTCGGGGCTCAGCAAGCAGTTCGGCCACGTGACCGCGGTCGACGACCTCAGCTTCACGGTGGAGCCCGGCCGCGTCACGGGGTTCCTCGGCCCCAATGGCGCGGGCAAGACGACGACCCTGCGGGTGCTCCTCGGGCTCGTGCGCGCCACGGCCGGCACTGCGACCTTCGGCGGCACCGCGTACCGCGACCTCCCGCGTCCCCTCGCCACCGTGGGCGCCGCGCTCGACGCGAACTTCCACCCGGGCCGCACGGCCCGCAACCACCTGCGCGTGTACGCCACCGCGGCGGGCATCCCGGGCGACCGCGTGCCGGTGGTGCTCGAACAGGTCGGCCTCGACGAGTTCGCCGACCGGCGCGTCGGCGGCTACTCGCTCGGCATGCGCCAGCGGCTCTCGCTCGCCTACACGCTGCTCGGCGACCCCGGCGTGTTCGTGCTCGACGAGCCCATCAACGGGCTCGACCCCGAGGGCATCAAATGGATCCGAGGGTTCCTGCAGGGGCTCGCGCGCGAAGGACGCACGGTGCTCGTGAGCTCCCACCTCCTCAGCGAGGTGCAGCAGAGCGTCGACGACGTGGTGATCATCTCGCGCGGCCGGCTCGTGAAGACCGGCACGCTGTCGAGCCTGGAGCTCGATGCCGCACCGCGCACGATCGTCGACTCCCCCGACCGGCCGAGCCTCGCCGCGGCGCTCGAGCAGGCCGGACTGGCGTTCACCGAGGGCCGCAGCGGCTTCATCGTCGACGAGCCCGATCCCGGCCTCGTCGGACACGCGGCCTTCGTCGGCGGTGTCGAGCTCAGCGCCCTGCATCGACTGAAATCCGGACTCGAGGAGTCGTTCCTCACGCTCGTCGGCGAGGAGGTGCACTGATGCGCGCGATCGGCTCGGAGTTCCAGAAGGTCTTCACGACGCGCATGTGGTGGCTGCTCGCCATCCTGCTCGTCGCCTACGTCGCGTTCCTCGCCGGCGGGCTCGGCGCGTTCTTCGGCTGGGCGATCGAGAATCCGGATGTCGCGTCGCGGGCCGGCGGCAGCACGCAGCTGCCGCCCGGGGCCCAGCTCGCTCCGCTGCTCTACAGCTTCGCCTCGTCGGTGGGCTACGTGTTCCCCGTGCTGCTCGGCGCGCTCGCGGTCACCGGGGAGTTCCGGCACAAGACGCTGACGCCCACGTTCCTCGCCCAGCCGAACCGCTCCACCGTGCTGGGCGCGAAGTTCGCGTCGGAGCTCGTGCTGGGCGCCGGATTCGGCGTGATCGCGTTCGCCACGTCGGTCGCCGCAGGCGCCGGAGCGCTCGCCCTGTTCGGCCTCGACAGCGGCCTGGGCGACAGCGACACGTGGGCGCTCGTCGGCCGGGGCATCCTCGCGATGGCGCTCTGGGCGACCATCGGCGTCGGGCTCGGCTCGCTCGTGCCGAACCAGGTCGCGGCCATCGTCATCGTGATCGCGTTCACCCAGTTCGTCGAGCCGATCCTGCGCCTGGCGGCGTCGCTCAACGACGTCACGGCGTCGATCGGGCAGTTCCTGCCTGGGGCGGCGAGCGACGCGCTCGTCGGCGCCTCGTTCTACAGCATGGCGTCGGCGGGTGGAACGCAGACGCTGGACTGGTGGCAGGGCGGGCTCGTGCTGCTCGCGATCGGCGTGCTGGCGACGGTCATCGGCGGCGCCACCACCTGGCGACGGGACGTGCAGTAGCGGTGGACCTGGCCGGCCTGCGGGAACTGCGCCTGCGCGTGCAGGGACTGCGCGCGCCGTTCGACGCGTCGGCTCCCGAGGTGGTGCGGCGGTTCGCGGCGGTGCAGGCGCAGGAGTTCGTGCCGGCGCAGTGGGGGCTCGCCGCGCGGGTGCCCGTCGAGCGGCGACCGGATGCCGAATCCGTCGCCGCCGCGCTCGACGCGGGCGAGATCCTCCGCACGCACGTGCTGCGACCGACGTGGCACTTCCTCCACCCCGACGACGCCCGCTGGATCATGGAGCTCTCGGCCGAACGGGTGCACCGCGCCAACGGCACGCACTACCGTCGCACCGGGATCGAGGGCGACGTCGCGGCCCGTGCCCTGGACCTCGTCGCCGCGTCACTGGCGGGCGGGCATCGCACCCGCGCCGAGCTCGCCGCGGCACTCGACGCCGGCGGGATCGAGAGCACGGGCCTCAGCTTCGTCTACGTCATGATGACGGCCGAGCTGGAACGCGTCGCGATCAGCGGGGCGAACGCCGGCAAGCAGCGCACGTACGCCGCCTTCGACGAACGGGTGCCGGCCTCGCCCCCGCGACCGCGCGACGAGGCGCTCGCCGACCTGGCGGCGCGCTTCATCGCCTCGCGGGGCCCGGTCACCGACCGCGACTTCGCGACCTGGTCGGGCTTCACGCTCGGTGACACCCGGCAGGCGTTCGCGGATGCCGCGGACCGGGCCGGCTCCGGCCGCCTCGAGTGGATCGACGTCGAGGGCACGCGGCACGTCGTCGACGCGGCATCCGTCAGCGCAGCATCCGTCAGCGCAGCATCCGTCAACGCAGCATCTGTCGACGGCGCATCGCCGACGACCGCCGACGGACCCGTGGCCGACCTGCTGCAGGCGTACGACGAGTACATCATGGGCTACGCCGCACCCCGCACCTACCTGCTCCCCGCCGACCGCGACGCGGTGCACGCGGAGTTCCCCCTGCACGCGCTCATGGTCGACGGCGTCATGGCCGGACGATGGGCGCCGGTCGTGCAGGCGAAGCGCGCGACCGCCAGGGTCGTGCCGTGGCGCGCGTTCTCGGCTCCCGAGGAACGCGCGCTCGCGGCATCCGTCGCCGACCTGGAATGCTTCCTCGGCGTGCCGGTCACGATGTCCGTCGAGCCGCAGCCGGCCGCCGCGCCCTGACCGCCCCCGGCGCGCCCGACCGATACGATCGCGCCATGGCCGTCATCGCGAGCATCTTCGTCGCCCTCGCCGCGCTCCTGCACGGCTACATCTTCCTCATGGAGAGCGTGTGGTGGACCCGCCCGTCGACGTGGAAGCGGTTCGGTGTCGCCGACCAGGCGTCGGCCGACACCACCCGGCCGATGGCCTACAACCAGGGCTTCTACAACCTGTTCCTCGGGATCGGGGCGGCACTCGGGCTGGTGATGTACTGGGCGGGCGCCGTGGACGTCGGCAAGGCGCTCGTGCTGTTCACCACCGCCTGCATGGTGCTCGCGGCCCTCGTGCTGACGACGACCGGCCGCGGCTACCTGCGACCCGCGCTGATCCAGGGCACCCTGCCGCTCATCGGGTTCGTGCTCTTCGCCCTGTCCTGAGCCGCCGGGGGCGGGCTCTCCGCCCACCCTCCCCCGAATGGGGTCCTATGCGCTGTTCGCGGGCAGGCGTAGCTTTCAGAGCACTCCCGCCGATCGCGACTTCAGGGTCGCTCGGCTCGGCGGGCGCGAGTGAATCGCACGTGTCAGCGTGCGAGAGGCGCGACGCTCCGGCGTCGCGACTGGGCCACTGACGAGCCGGCATCGATCGGCCCCGTTCCGCGTTGAACGCTCGCCCTCCCCTGGGCTGTCCCGAGGCTCCCTCATGGTCGCGTCCTCCGAACGCCGTACGACCGCGATGCCGGAAGCGCCGCTGCTGCGCACGCTCCGCCGCCTCGTCGTCGCGCTCCGGGCCGCAGCCCCGTAGACGACCACGGCCGGCGCGTCCCTGCCTCTTGCCCCCAAGACGCGCCGGCCGTGTGTCACCAAGCGCCATCTCGGGCGACCGGGTTCACGCGGCGGGCCACGCCCCCGTCACGTCGATCGCGCGCTCACGCACGAACGGGTCGCCCTCCGGCCTGAGGCCGAACGCCTCGCGCATCGCACGGGTCACCCGCACGACCTGCCTGGCCGTCATGTGCGGGAAGATCGGCAGGCTGAGGAGCTCGTCCGCCGCGGCATCCGCCACCGGGCAGTCGGTCCGGCGGATCCGCTGGTCGGCCAGGGCACGAGAACGGTGCAGCGGGACCGGATAGTGGATGCCGGTGGCGACACCGGCGGCGGCGAGTTGCGCGGCCACGTGCTCGCGGTTCGCGACCCTGACCACGTAGTGGTGCCAGACGTGCTCGTTGCCCTTCGCGACCTGCGGGAGGACCACCTCGTCGATGTCGTGGAGGAGCGCCGAATAGACCGACGCCACGGCGCGTCGCCGGGCGTTCCAGTCCTCCAGGCGCTTGAGCTTCGCCGAGAGCACGATGGCCTGCACCGCGTCGAGCCGGGAGGTGAAGCCCAGCAGCTCATGCTCGTCGCCGCCCTCGCTGCCATGCGAGCCGATCATGCGCACTGCCCGCGCGAGCGAGGGGTCGTCGGTCGTGACCGCGCCGCCGTCGCCCGCGGCGCCGAGGTTGGTGCCGGGGGCGAAGCTGGTCGCCGCGATGCGCCCGAGGCTGCCCGACACCTCGCCGTGCCGCCTCGCGCCGTGCGACTGGGCGGCGTCCTCCACCAGCACCGCGCCGATGCGGCGCGCGATGGGCACCAGGTCTTCGACCGGCGCCGCCTGGCCATGGAGGTGCACGGCGACGATGACGCGCGTCGCCGTGCTCGACGCCGCCTCGACCGCGTCGGGATCGATGAGCAGCGAAGTCGCGTCGACGTCGACGAGGACCGGGATGCCGCCGGCGCGGATGACGGCCTCAGCCGTGGCGATGAACGTATTGGCGGGGAGGATGACCTCGACGCCCTGGCCGACGCCGACGGCGCGAAGGGCCGCCTCGAGGGCGTCAGTTCCGCTGCCCATGCCGACGCAGTGCCGGGCGCCGGTGTAGGCCGCGTACTCGCGCTCGAACGCATCGACCTCTGGTCCGCCGACGAACACTCCCGACGCCAGGGCGGCACGCAGCCTGGGCAGCACCTCGTCGTCCACCTCGTGCTGCTGCGCGGCGAGATCCGTGAACGGCACGGTCATCCGACCACCTCCTGCCCGTCGGTCATGAGATCCCCACGTGTCTCCAGAACGACCATCGAAGCCGATCCAGCTGGCGGCGGCAGGCCTCGATGCACCGCTGCGCCAGTCGCGGCGAACCTCCTGCGTACGCACGACGGAGGCCGCGCACGACGGCACGACCCCGACGTCGCCGCAGCGACGAGCGGCGCACCTCGCCGGCCACGCGATAGAGGTCGGATGCGACGTCCGCGTCACCGCCGCCGTCGAGCTCGCGTTGCGCCAGCAGCAATGCCTCCCGCGCGACCGCCCGTTCGGCCCGGCTGAGCAGGAGGTCGTACCCCGGGACCGCCTCGCGCGTGCCGGGCGCCCCGATCGTGCGGAACGCCGCCGCGCGCTCGCGAAGCTGCTCCGCCATCCCGTCGAATGCGCTGTCCTTCGTGTCGTCGGCGTGCACACGGTGCATCGCCTGCGGCGGTCCGTTCACCCGCGCGACGTCCCAGCGGGCCGCCATGCGGAGCGGGAACTCGAGCTCGTCGGAGTGGGGCAGGCGTGCGTCGTACGGCCCGACCTGACGCACCGCCTCCATGCGCGCGACGACCTCGGGCGAGAGGATGAAGCTCCGACCGCGCCAGCAGGCGAGCCGGATCCATTCGTGGCCGTGCCACACCGTCCAGGTGACCCGACGAGTGCCGGCGCCGACACCGGCGGCATCTGATCCGTCGTCGAGTTCGAGCGGCCTGCCGTACACCATCCCGACGGTGGGCTCAGCGAGCATGAGCCGTGCCGCTCGTCCGAGGGCTCCGGGGGCGACGAGGTCGTCGGCGGACACGACGGAGACGAACTCCGTCGTCACGACCGCGAGGCCGTCGTTGCACGACGCGATGCGGCCGGCGCGCCCGTCGTGCGCGATGACCTGCACGCGCTCGTCGACGGCCAGCCGTCGACCCGCGGCAAGCGAACCGTCCGGCGAGGCGTCGTCGACGATGACGACGCGCGGGTCGACGTCGTCCTGCGCGAGCACTGCGCCGACGGCGGCATCCAGGTACTGCCCCTGCCGGTAGCACGGGATCACCACGGTGACGGCGGGGCGCGCGTCAGTCGGAGCGGGGAACCGCACCCTCACGCCGACTCCTTGGTCGCGGTGCGACCCACCTGCTCGGTGCGACTGCGCTGCCGTGCCCCGCACGCGCGCCTGGTGGTGTCGTGACGGGGGAGGCGGACAACTGGGCTGATATCCGCTCCCCCGCCCCGACGTCTGGGCGGCCTGATGGCCGGATGGATGAGCCTGTCGCGTGTCCGTGGGATGGCGCACGCCGCGACCTGCCCGCCGCCCTGAGGGGCGGAGACGGGCAATCCGATGACGGTGGCCGCGGAAGGGCCGACGACGTCGAGAGCCAGGCAGGGTGGGACACGGGAAGACCCTTGGGGACGAGAGTCGTAATACGCCACGCCGGGACGCAAGGGGATGCGCATCGGCGTGCTATCGGGCTTGTTCGCAGACCAGGGGAGGTCTGGGTGAAAACGCGCGACGATCTCAGTTTCGAGATCGCCTCATGTTTCTCGGGTGAAGACAGTTCTACGCCTCGCGGTGAGCGCAGTCTTCCCCCCGTTCGGGGCATTGACCCGGAAACGGTCGAACCGCAACGCAGAACCGCCGTGCATCGGAGGCCTCGCGCACCGATTCGCCGTCGACGCACCTCGGCGTCGAAGCGCCCTACTCGGCGGGTTGCCCGTCGGCAGCCGACGGCGGCTCGTTGAGCTTCAGCCGGTCGATGAGCGTGGCCGAGTGGTTGGTGCTCAGGATGAGGCGGGTGAACTCGCCGTCGGCCAGCTCGAGCACCACGGCCTGTCGCTTGCCCTTCACGATGACGAAGTCGGTGCCGCCGTGGTACTTCCACACGCCGACCGCCACGACGAGCGGCACCTCGCTGCCCCGCTTGCGGATGCCACGGATCCACACCCACGGGTCGTCGGTGACGGTCGCCGAGCGGATGTCGTCGCGCTGCACCACGATGTCGTCGGCACGCAGCGCGAGCGCCTTCTCGGCCGGGGTGAGGTGAACCTCGATCCGATCGGGATGCACGCGAAGGTTGGCCATGGTTCCATCCTGCCCGAGGCCGGCGACAGCCGTCGCGTCGCCACCCCACAATGGAATAACGGTTTCGCCGCGTCAGGCGTGTCGCGCCATCCGTCCCGCCGGCGGCGGGCTCCAGCAGCGAGCAGCGACCTCAGGCCGGGCGAGCGGATGCCGCGGCGCGGGCGGCCGCGGGCAGCGCGTCGATGATGCGGCCGATGGCGTCGTCGTCGTGGGCGGCGGTCACGAACCATGCCTCGAACACCGAGGGCGGCAGCGAGACGCCCGCATCGAGCATCGCGTGGAAGAACGCCGGGTACCGCCACGTCTCCTGCCGCTGCACGCCGGCATAGTCGTGCACGCCGGATGCCACGTCCTCGCCGAACACGAAGCTGAACAGGTTGCCGGCCCGCTGGACCCCGTGCGCCACGCCCTCGGCGACCAGCGCGTCGGACACGGCTGCGCTGATCGTCTCGGCGGCGGCGTCGAGACGCGAGTACACCGCGGCGTCCGCTGCCCGGAGCGTGGCGACGCCGGCGGCGACCGCGACGGGGTTTCCCGAGAGGGTGCCAGCCTGGTACACCGGCCCGACGGGCGCGAGGTACTGCATCACGTCGGCGCGACCGCCGAGCGCGGCGACGGGCATGCCGCCGCCGATGACCTTGCCGAACGTGAGGAGGTCGGGCGTGTACTCGCCCTCGCCGCCTCGCTCGACGCCCCACCAGCCGGCCTCCGACACCCGGAAGCCGGTGAGCACCTCGTCGCTGATGACGAGCGAGCCGTTGGCGTGCGCGAGGTCCACGAGCGCGCGGTTGAAGCCGGGCAGCGGCGGCACGACGCCCATGTTCGCGGCGGCCGCCTCGACGATGACCGCGGCGATGCGATCGCCGTGCTCGGCGAACGCCGCGCGAACCGCGTCGAGGTCGTTGTAGGGCAGCACGAGGGTGAGCGCGGCGATGTCGGCGGGCACGCCGGCCGAGCCGGGCAGCGCGAAGGTCGCGAGCCCGGATCCGGCCTCGGCGAGCAGGCCGTCGGAGTGGCCGTGATAGTGGCCCGAGAACTTCACGAGCACGTCGCGTCCGGTGAATCCGCGGGCGAGGCGGATGGCGCTCATGGTCGCCTCGGTGCCGGTCGACACGAGGCGCAGCTGCTCGACCGGCGCGACCCGGGCCTCGACGAGCTCGGCGAGCTCGGTCTCGGCGGGCGTCGACGAGCCGAACGAGAGACCGCGGCTCGCGGCATCCGTCACCGCCTCGATCACCCGTGGATCGGCGTGCCCGAGGATCGCGGGACCCCAGCCGGCGACGAGGTCGACGTACTCGCGACCCTCGACGTCGGTGACGTACGCGCCGCGGGCGCTCACGAGGAACCGCGGCGTGCCGCCCACCGAGCGGAACGCGCGCACCGGCGAGTTCACGCCGCCGGGAATGGCGGCCTGCGCCCGGGCGAAGAGCTCGACGTTGGTCGTGTCGGCAATGGTCGTGTCGGCAGGTGCGTTCATGCGAGGTCTCCGTCACGGATCCAGTCGGCGAGCTCGAGAGCCCAGTACGTGAGCACGGCGTCGGCGCCGGCACGACGGATGGCGCGCACCGACTCGATGACGGCGCGCTTGCGGTCGATCCAGCCGTGCGCGGCGGCGGCCTCGATCATCGCGTACTCGCCCGACACCTGGTAGGCCCACACGGGCACCTCGGAGGCCGCGGCGACGTCGGCGAGCACGTCGAGGTAGCTGCCGGCGGGCTTGACCATGACGATGTCGGCGCCCTCGTCGATGTCGATCATCGCCTCACGGAGGCCCTCGCGCCGGTTGCCCGGGTCGAGCTGGTACGAGCGGCGGTCGCCCTCGAGGGTCGACTCGACTGCGTCGCGGAACGGCCCGTAGAACGCGCTCGCGTACTTCGCCGAGTAGGCGAGGATGGCCGCATCGGCGTGCCCGGCCTCGTCGAGCGCCTCGCGCACGGCGGCGACCTGGCCGTCCATCATGCCGCTCAGGCCCAGCAGCTGCGAGCCGGCGCGGGCCTGCTCGAGCGCCATCGCGGTGTAGCGCTCGAGCGTCGCGTCGTTGTCGACACGTCCGCGGTCGTCGAGCACGCCGCAGTGCCCGTGGTCGGTGAACTCGTCGAGGCAGAGGTCGGTCTGCACCACGAGACGGCCGGCGGATGCCTCGACGGCGACGCGCGTGGCCACGTTCAGGATCCCGTCGGGGTCGGTGGCCCCCGACCCGCGCGCGTCGCGCACCTCGGGCACGCCGAACAGCATCACGCCGCCGAGGCCCGCGGCCGCGGCATCCGACACCGCCTGCGGCAGGGACTCGAGCGAGTGCTGCACGACGCCCGGCATCGACGCGATCGGCAGCGGGGCGGTGATGCCCTCGCGCACGAACAGCGGCAGCACGAGGTCGGCGGGGTGCAGGCGCGTCTCGGAGACGAGGCGGCGCATGGCCGGGGCCTCTCGCAGACGACGTGGGCGGACGCGGGGAACGGGCGTGGAACTCACCCGTCCAGCCTACGTCGCGCCGGCTGGGCGCCCGCCGGGTCAGGCGTCAGGCGCCGCTCACCTCCCCACTGCGCGGGGGCGCACGATTCAGGCGATCGGGCGGGTTTCAGGCGCGCGCCGGCGATTCGCGCCTGAGCAGCCGCCGATCACCTGAATTGCGGATGCCGCCGCGCGGGCGCGCGTCTGCCGGGGTCCCGTCGGATGGGGCCGCCGGGTCAGGCGTCAGGCGTGGGCGGTGGCCGCCTCGACGACCGCGTCGATGAGCGACTCGGCGGTGCGCTCGCGCGCGACGACGTCGACGCGGAGGCCGATCTGCGCGGCATCCGTCTTGGTCTGCGGGCCGATGGCCGCGACGAGCGTGGTGTCGGGGATGGGACCGAGCTGCTCCTGCACCTGTTCCGCGACGCTGCCCGAGGTCACGAGCACGGCGTTGACCCGCCCCGATCGCACGTCGTCGGCGACCTTGGGCGCGACCGGCACGCCCACCGTGCGGTAGGCGACGACAGCCTCGACGTGGTGGCCCGCGCGGGCGAGGCCGATCGACAACACCTGCTTGGCGATCGCGGAACGCAGCGCGAGGACGCGCAGGCCCTTCTGCCCCTCGGTCGCGGCCTCCCACTCCTCGAGCAGGCCTCGCGCGGAGTTGTCCTCCGACGGGACGATGTCGGCGTGGTACCCGGCGGCGACGAGGGCGGCAGCGGTGGTCTCGCCGACCGCTGCGACCTTCGTCGTCTCGGGGATCACCGCGTTGTACGACGAGAGCACGTCGACCGTGGTCGCGCTCGTGACCGTGAGCCAGTCGAATCCGCCCGACGCGAGCTTGGCGAGGGCCGCCTCGAGGGCCGGCTGGTCGTCGGTGGGCGCGAAGTTGATCATCGGCGCGACGATGGGCGACGCGCCACGGGCCCGCAATGCGGCGGCCACGCCGTCGCCCCAGGGTCCGCCGCGGGGCACGAGCACGCGCCATCCGGCGAGCGGCTTGCCGTGGAAGGGCAGGCCGATCGCACCGGTCAACGATTCGAATTCGCTCACTGCGACTCCTCACGAGGTGCAAGATCGGCGGCACCGTTGCCGAGGAGTTCCGTGACGACGCGGTCGGCGACGTCACGAGCCGCATCCGCCAGGTCGGCAGCCGAGCGGCTCTCGGGGGTCGCGGCGTGCGAGCTCGTCAACCGCTGCGTCCCGTCGGCACTGTACACGCTCGCCGTGAGGAACAGAAGTTCGTCGTCGATGAAGGCCGTGACGCCGACCGGTGCCGCGCAGCCCGCCTCGAGTCCGGCGAGCACGAGTCGCTCGGCGAGCACCGTGGAGCGGGTGACGCCGTGGTCGACGGCCTCGAGCGCGCGCTCCAGCGCACGGTCGCCGCGCTCGCGACGCACCTCGATCGCGAGCGCGCCCTGCCCGGCGGCCGTGGGCCACTCGTCGAGCGGAAGCAGGTCGGTCGCGGCATCCGCTCGCCCGAGGCGGCCGAGGCCGGCGGCGGCCAGCAGCACCGCGTCGAGCTCGCCCGAGGCGACCTTGCCGAGCCGCGTGTCGACGTTGCCCCGGAGGTCGACGGCGATGACGTCGGGGCGGGCGGCGCGCAGCTGGGCGATGCGGCGGGGCGAGCCGGTGCCGACGCGGGCGCCCTCGGGGAGGGTCGCGAGCGTCAGGCCGTCACGGGCGCAGAGCGCGTCGCGGGCGTCGGCGCGCTTCGGCACGGCGCCCAGGCGCAGCCCCTCGTGCTCGGAGGTCGGCAGGTCCTTCAGCGAGTGCACGACGAGGTCGCACTCGCCGCGCAGGAGCGCCTCGCGCAGGGCGGCGGCGAAGACGCCGGTGCCGCCCAGGGATGCCAGCGAGGCGCGCGACGTGTCGCCCTCGGTCGTCACGGGCACGAGCTCGATCTCGGCCTTCGCGGCCTTGGCGAGGCGCTCGGCGATCTGCGTGGTCTGCGCCATGGCGAGCGCGCTCGCGCGGGTGCCGACGCGGATGACGCCGCCTGAGCCGGCCGCGCCGGCGCCGGAACGGGCAGTGGAGGCCGTCGACCCGCTCATGGCGCGATCCCCGCCAGTGCCGGGCGGAACCCGAGGCGCACGTTCTCGCAGCATCCCGGGCGGCACACGTCGTACCACGGGCCCAGCGACGTCACGGCGGGTCGCTCGGATGCGGGCGTGCCATTCACGCGCTCGAGCACGAGGTCGACCAGGCCGGCGACGTACGCGGGATGGGTGCCCGGCGTCGGCACGCGCACGGCGGCGAGGCCGTGCTCCTCGGCGGTCTCGAGCGCTTCGTTGTCGAGGTCCCACATCACTTCCATGTGGTCGCTGACGAAGCCGAGCGGCACGATGACGACGGCCTTGCGTCCGGCAGCGGGCAGTTCCCCGATCGCGTCGTTGACGTCGGGCTCGAGCCACGGCATCGAGGGCGGCCCCGAGCGCGACTGGTACACCAGCTGCCACGGCACGTCGGCCGCGCCGGCCTCCCGCATGACGACCTCGGCGACCGCGCGATGCTGGGCGGCGTACGCGCCACCCTCGCCGAACCCGCGCTCGGCCGGGCCCGACTTCGCGGCATCCGTCGAGGGGATGGAGTGGGTCGCGAACAGCACCTCGACCTGGGTGGTGCGGTCGAGCCCGGGCACGGATGCCTCGAGCTGGGCGATCCCGTCGCGCACGCCCTCGATGAACGGCTGCACGAAGCCCGGGTGGTCGAAGAACTGGCGCACCTTGTCGATCTGGATGGCGTGGTCGCCCTCGCCCAGGCCCGTGTCGGCGAGCGCGTCGGCGAAGTCCTCGCGGTACTGCCGGCAGCTCGAGTAGGAGCTGTAGGCGCTCGTCGCGATGGCGAGCAGCTTCGTGTGGCCGGCGGCCTTCGCCTCGTCGAGCGCGTCGTTGAGGTAGGGGTCCCAGTTGCGATTGCCCCACAGCACGGGCAGGTCGATGCCGCGGCTCGCGAGCTCGGCCTCGAGGGCGGCCTTCAGCCGGCGGTTCTGCTCGTTGATCGGGCTGACCCCGCCGAAGTGGCGGTAGTGGTGGGCGACCTCCTCGAGGCGCTCGTCGGGGATGCCGCGGCCGCTCGTCACGTTGCGGAGGAAGGGGATCACGTCGTCCTGGCCCTCGGGGCCGCCGAACCCGGCCAGCAGGATCGCGTCGTACGCGACCGGCTCCTCGACGTGCGCCGGGCCCTGCTGGGCCGCGGGCGTCGCGCCGGGGACGATGGCGCCGGCGGCGCAGGGGGCGGATGCCGCGGGCGCGGGCTTGTGTCCGCGATGCGCGGTGGCCGGGGCATCCGTCGCACCAGGAGCACCGGTCAGGCCCGGAGCGCCCGGGGCATCCGTCGCGCCCGACGAGCCGAGGTTCACGGCGGCCACTACTGCACCACCTCGACGAGCTCGGCGGTCGAGATGCGGCGGCCCGTGTAGAAGGGGACCTCTTCGCGCACGTGGCGTCGGGCGTCGGTGGCGCGCAGGTCGCGCATGAGGTCGACGAGGTCGGTGAGCTCGTCGGACTCGAGGGGCAGCAGCCACTCGTAGTCGCCGAGCGCGAACGACGAGACGGTGTTGGCGATGACCCCGCGGAAGGCGGCGCCCTTGCGGCCATGCTCGGCGAGCATGCGCCCGCGCTCCTCGGGAGCGAGCAGGTACCAGTCGTAGCTGCGCACGAAGGGGTAGACGGTGAGCCAGGCCTTGGGCTCGATACCGCGCAGGAACCCGGGCACGTGCGACTTGTTGAACTCGGCGTCGCGGTGCACGCCCATCGCGTTCCACGTCGGCAGCAGTGCGCGGAACAGTCGGGCCCGCCGCAGCTCGCGAAGCGCCCACTGCAGCCCCTCGGCGGTCGGGCCGTGCAGCCAGAGCATCACGTCGGCGTCGGCGCGCAGGCCCGACACGTCGTAGATCCCGCGCACGGTGACGGATTCGTCCTCGACGAGGCCGATCATGTCGTCGAGTTCGCGCACGAAACGGGGCACGTCGTGCCCGTCGAGGTCGTCGGGTCGCGCCGGGTCCTTTCGGAACACGGCGAACACCGTGTAGCCCTCGGGAGACTGCTCGGCGTCGGATTCAGTGTGGAGCGCGTCGGCTGCCGCTTCGGCAGCGGGGGAAGACATGCCTCCAGTCTCCCCCTTTCCGCGTCATCGGCCAAAAGCGTCATGGCGGTCGGGACCGCCGGGCCCGCTGACGTCGTCAGCGGACGAGGCGTGTGAAGCGGAACGAGGCGAAGCCGTCGATGGGCAGCTCCTCGATGCCCGAGAAGCCGGCCTTCCGCGCGTACTGCTCGAGCGTCGCCTGCCGCATCACGGTTCCCGTGCCGACCGAGCCCGGTGCGGAGAGGCTGTCGGGCAGGCACACGAAGATGCTGTAGCCGTACATCATCCGCTCCGCGCCGTCACCATCGGGCGCGAACGCGGGTGCGACCGCCTCATCCATGATCACGACCTCCCCGTCGGGCTTCACCGCCCGCCGGATCGCGGCCAGCACGTCGACGGGGAACGGCATGTCGTGCAGCGCCTCGAAGACGAACGCGGCATCGAACGCGGCGTCCTGGGCGAGCCCCTCCGCGGCGACGTGGTGGAAGCGCACGCGCTCCGCGACGCCGGCTTCCTCGGCGTGGCGCCGCGCTGCGACGACCGATGCCGCATCGACGTCGAAGCCCTCGATGCGAGCGCTCGGGTAGGCCCGGGCGAGGGCGATCGACGACCAGCCGTGTCCGCTGCCGACGTCGGCGACGCGCGCGCCGGGCCGGGAGAGCACCTCGTGCAGCGGCGCCACGCCCGCGAGCGCGTCACCGAGCCGCTGCAGGAACCACGGGCGATTGAGGTCGCCCTGGGCATCGCGCGCGTCCTCGCCCAGGTCGGCCCACGCCACGCCGCCTCCGGCGCGGTACGCCTCGAGCAGTGGTGCGAGCTGCGCGCCGATCGCCGCCGCGAACCGTCCGAGCGGCGCGACGTAGTCGAGCGAGTCGGGGTTCGTGAGCGCCTCGGCGTGTCGGGCCGGCAACGTGAAACGGCGAGCGGATGCCGCGGCGTCCACGTCTTCGACGGTGAGGATGCCGTATACCGCCTGCTGTTCGAGCCACTCCCGGGCGTAGCGTTCGTGGGTGCCGGTGCGCTCGGCGAGCGTCGGCGCATCGAGCGGACCCGCATCGGCGAGCGCGCGATACCAGCCGAGCCGGTCGCCCACGTAGATGCTCAGCAGCTCGAAGGTGGCGATGGTCGTGTCGACCACATGCTCTGCGAAGGCGGTCCCCGGGTCCTGCTGGTCATCCGTCGTCATCGTCGACTCCCTTCGTTGCGCGGCCCGTGCCCGCCCACGCGCCCGCTCACTCCCCCACGAGCAGGCGGGTCGAGTGCGCGAGGTGCTCGCGGATCGCGTCGGGCCCGCGCGACTGCACGTCGTCCAGCAGCGCCCCGTGCTCGGCGACGAGCGACTCGAGCGTGTAATGCGGCCGCACGTGCAGCAGGAACAGGAGCAGTTCGCCGCCCAGGGCGGCGTGCGCCTCGACGATGCGGCTGCTGCCTGATGCCGCCACGAGGGCGTGATGGAACTCGGCGTGCACCCGCTCGGCCTCGAGCCAGTCGACGGACGCCGCGAGCTGTTCGAGCGCCTCGCGCGCGGGTGCGATCGCGGCATCCGGCCACGCCTCGCCGAACCGCTCCCCCGCGATGCGCACGGCCTCGACCTCGAGCGCCGCGCGCAGCTGCTGCAGGGCGATGATCGTCGCGCGGTCGAAGCTCGTGACGCGGACCCCGCGGTAGGGCACGGCGACCGCGAGCCGCTCGGCGACGAGCCGCTGGAACGCGGCGCGCACCGTGTGTCGGGAGACCCCGTACCGCTCGGATGCCGCCTCCTCGCGCAGCGGCGCGTCGACGGGGAGCGCGCCGGTGAGGATCTCGGCGCGCACGGCATCGGCGACGCGGTCGACGGCGGTCGGCGACAGCGCCCCGGAGTCGAGCGGAGTCATCGCCGCCTCCCGCCGGTGCGGCTACTTGCCGTCGACGGCGGCGCGCACCACGAGCCACACGACGAGCCCGACGCCCACCGCGACCCCGGCTGCTGCGGCGACGGCTGCCCCCGGCTGCTCGTTCGCGAAGCGGCGCCAGCGCACCCTGGCCTCGGCCGTCTTGCGCTGCACCTGCTTCGGGACGTTGAGCTTGTCTTCGAGGGCGTCGAGGGTGCCCGCGAACTGGCGGCGTGCCCGTTCGGAGTTCGCCTTGGCCTCGAGCCTGGTCAGGTTGCGCTGATGCGTCTTGGCGTCGCGCTTGCTGAGCTGCCGTCCGGCGTCAGTCGCGGTCATACTCGCCCGTTCCCTTCACCACGTCGAGGTCCTTGCGGAGGCTCTCGATCGATTCGAGCGGCTCGCTGCCGCGCTTGAAGTTGATCATCGCGATCCAGACGAGGATCGCGATGATGACGATCAGGATGCCCGAGACGGTCAGCGCCGCCGCCCACGCCGGCATCACCAGCGCCAGCGCGAAGATGGCCGCGGTGATGAGCGTGAAGAGCAGGAACACGGCCACCACCGCGGCGCCCGCGACGAGCCCCGAGCCGATGCCGAAGTGCTTGATCTTGTAGCTGATCTCGGCCTTGATCTGGTCGATCTCGGCCTTGATGAGGTCGGAGACGCGGTCGGGAAGCTCTCCGACCAGCGTGAACAGCGAGCGTTCGTCGTTCGACGGTGCGACCATGTTCGCCTCCGTGGTCAGGATGCGGACGCCGAGCCCGAGACGGGCTTGGTGCGCGGGGCCGGCTTCGACGCCGATTGCGACGCCACGTCGGCGGCATCGTCGACCGCGTCGTCGAGCTTCCCGGCGGCAGTGTCGACGGCCGACTTCGCGGCGTCGGCGGCCTTGGAGATGTTCGCCTTCGCGTCGCGCGCGGCACGGTTCACGTCGGACTTCGTCGCGCCCGAGCCCTTGGTGGCACTGCCGATGAGGTTCTTCACCCCGTCGAGCACCGTGTCGCCCAGGTCGCCGACCCGGGCGGACGCGAAGTCCTTCACCGTGCCCACGCCCTGCTGCACCGACGGCTGGTTCCACACCTTCTCGGCCGCCGCGCGGATCTGCTCGTAGCGCTCACGGCCGGCACGCGTGCCGAGCACGTATCCGACGCCGACTCCGACGACGAAGAGGATCTTGCCCTTCATGTGCACCCCATCTCCCTGTGGATCGCCACCACGACGTTTCCAGCGTAGACCCCGTGCAATGGGGCGCAAGGGGGTTGCGGCAAAAGTATTCCGCTCCGGCTATGCAACCTCGCCCGGCCTGATCGCCAAGTGACGGATGCGTCGTGCGGCCTCCTGCGCGTGCGGGATGACGGAAGCCAGCCCGGTGCCCGCGACCCACGAGCCGGTCGCCTCGATGCCGGGCTCGGCCGCGAGCACCTCCTCGAGCGCACGGATCCGGTCGCGCTGGCCGATCGTCGCCTGTGACAGCGCGTCGCGCCAGGCACTCCGGCCGGAGGCGCGCAGCATGGACGCGTCGAGCGGCGTGCCCAGCAACGCGCTCGCATCCGCGAGGGCGAGCGCCTCGACCTCGGCCTCGGTGCGCCCGTCGAGCGGGTTCGGCTCGCCCGCGCGGCCGTACGAGAGCCGCACGACCTGCCGTGCGCCCGCCGCCTCGGCCAGCCATGGCCACTTCGCCGTCGAGTGCGTGAGGGCCTTCGCGGTCACGCCGGGCGTGCCGACCGCGACGAGTACGCCGGTGCCGCGGGGCGCTGCGGCGAGCGCGGGGGCATCGAGCACGAGCGTCACGAGCTCGACGGATGCCGCGGCCGGCCACTCCGAGGCATCCGCCCAGCCGAGCGACGCGGCCTCGAGCAGGCGGCGCGAGGCGTCGGCTGGCGAGGCGAGGATGACGTAGGGGGCGTCGACCTGGAGCGCGGCGGGCGCCGCGTCGTCGGCGGTGCCGCCCTCCGCGACCGGGGATGCGGTGCCCGAGACGGGAGCCATCAGCGCCTGCACGCGCCAGCCCGGCGCCGCCGCGGCATCCGCTGCACCGTCGACGACACGGCGCTCGAGGCCCGTGACCTCGGCGCCCGTGACCACCTCGACGCCGAACCGGTCGAGCTGCGCCGCGAGCGCGTCGACCAGCCGGTGCATGCCGCCGCGGAGCCCGAGCACGGCGGTGCCGGCCTTGCGCGCCTCGAGGAGCTGCCCGACGCCCCCCGACAGCGAGCCGGCGCGCGTCATCGCCTCGTTCAAACCCGGCGCCACGACGTCGAGGTCGAGGTCGTCGGGGTTGGCCGAGTAGACGCCCGCGGAGATCGGCGTGACGAGCCGGTCGGCCACGGCGTCGCCCATGCGCTGTCGCACGAGCTTGCCGAGGCTGTGCGCGCGTCCGATCTTCAGGATCGGGGTGACCCGGTCGCGGTAGGCGCGGATCGCCCCACGCCAGCCGATGATGCGGCGCACGTCGTCGCCGAGCGGGTTCGCGGGAATCCCGAGCACGCCGGTGCGGGGCATCGGCGCGGCGTCGACGCCGCCCGTTGCGCCGGGCATCACGAGCCAGGCGCCGGCGGGGTTCGGCGTCACGACATCGTCGGCGAGGCCCAGCTGCGCCACGAGCTCGGCGACGGTGCCGCCGCGGGTCGCGAACGACTCGGCTCCGCTGTCGAGAGACAGCCCGTCGAGCTCGATGCGGCCGACGCAGCCGCCGATCATCGCGCGCCGCTCGAGGACCGTGACCCGCAGGCCGACCCTGGCGCACTCCAGCGCGGCGACGAGGCCGCCCACGCCCGCACCCACGACGACGACGTCGGCCGTGCGCCGCTGGGCGACCGGCGCATCAGCTTCGGGCGTGCTGTCGGTCATGCGCCCGCCTCGTGCACGAGCTCGACCACCCGGGTGAGCACGGTGGGGTCGGTCTCGGGGGGCACGCCGTGGCCGAGGTTGAAGACGTGCGCGGGCGCGACGGTGCCCCGGGCGAGCACGTCGCGCACGGCGGCCTCGAGCACCGGCCACGGCGCGGCGAGCAGGGCGGGGTCGAGGTTGCCCTGCAGCGGCACGTCGGCGCCCACGCGCTCGGACGCCACGTCGAGCGGCACGCGGTAGTCCACGCCGACGGTGTCGACCCCGATGCTGTGCATGGCGCCGAGCAGCTCCCCCGTGCCCACGCCGAAGTGCACGACGGGCACGGCGCGGGTCGAGGTCTTCCCCGCGGCATCCGTCACCTCGTAGGAGAGGTCGTGCACGTGGGCGAGCGCCGTCGCCGACGCGGGCGCCACGTGCGTCTCGTAGTCGGCGAGCGAGAGGGCGCCGGCCCACGAGTCGAACAGCTGCGCGGCGGATGCCCCGGCCAACACTTGCGTGCGCAGGAACCGCCCGGTGAGCTCGGCCGTCCATTCCATGAGCGCGCGCCACGCGCCCGGGTCGGCGTGCATGAGGGTGCGGGCGGCGAGGTGGTCCTTCGAGGGACCGCCCTCGGCCAGGTAGGCGGCCAGCGTGAACGGCGCGCCGGCGAAGCCGATGAGCGGGGTCGCGGTGCCCGAGCCGTTGTCGGTCACGTTCAGCTCGGCGATCGTGCGCTGCACGGCCTCGGTGATGGGGCCGGATGCCGCGTCGAGGCCCGCGGGGTCGACCGCCGTCAGCTCGGCCACGCCCGCGGCATCCGCATACCCACGGCCGAAGACGGGGCCCCGCCCCGGCTGGATCTCGACGTCGACGCCGACGAGCTTCAACGGCACCACGATGTCGCTGAAGAAGATGCCCGCGTCGACCCGGTGGCGGCGCACGGGCTGCAGGGTGATCTCGCTCGCCATGGCGGGGTCGAGGCAGGCGTCGAGCATGCGGGTGCCCACGCGCAGGTCGCGGTACTCGGGGAGCGATCGCCCCGCCTGGCGCATGAACCACACCGGCGACGTGTCGCTGCGCTCCCCTCGGTAGGCGCGCACCAGGCGCGAGTCGCCAGTGAGGCCGGCGGACAGGGGATGCTGCTCGGAGAGGATCACGCGTGACATTGTCCCGTATCGGGCTGGGGGCGCTGCTGTGAGGGCAGCGCGCGTGCCCGGGCGCTGCACCGGGTGGCCGGGGCCGGCGGCTACGACGGCAGGTCGGCCCCGGCGAGCCGCAGCAGCACGAGCTCGGCGAGCGCGAGCTGGCCGGCCGGGTCGGGGTGCACGCCGTCGTCGCCGAGGGCGATGCCGTCGGGCGCCTCCGCCGGGTCGACGACGAGGTCGCCCGATGCCGCGAGGCCCCCGATCGCCGCGGCGGTCTCGCGCACGTCCCGGTTCGTCCAGGCCAGCCCCGCGCCGCCGAAGTAGGGGAACGCCGCCACCGCCGCCTCGTCGACAGCGGTCGGCACCACCCAGGTCCAGGCGGCGCCGGCGAACGCGGCATCCGTCCGCAGCACCCGCAGGTTGCGCGTCGTCTCCTCGGCGCTCACGAGGCGCGGCCCGTCGGCACCGAACCGCCGGGCGTCGTTGGCGCCAAGCATGCAGAACACGCGGTCGGCGGGATGCCGCCGCAGCGCGAGCAGGCGACCGAGCGTTTCGGTGGTGGTCGCTCCCGACACCGCCGCGTTGTCGAAGCGCACGCCGAGTTCGGGGCGCTCGGCGGCGAACAGCGCGGCGAGCACCTCGAACCACGAGAGCCGGTCGGCCGTGGTGCTCTCGCCGATCGCGAGCAGTCGCTCCCCCGCGGCGAACGGCATCCGATCGAGCGCCCGCTGCACCACCGGCCGGGCCGCGAGGGCGGCGACGGCATCGGTGCGCTGCCGCTCGAGGTCGGCGAGCGCCGCGGCATAGCCCTCGGCGTCGGTGCCGAGGATCGCCGCCCGCGTGGCGTCGTCGAGGTTCCACGCATATGGGTGGGAGCGCTCGGGGCGCTCGAAGCGCACGAGCTTCGTGACGAGCGGGCCGGCGCTCATCGGCTCCTCCGTCGCGGCCGGACGCTCGCCCGGGTCCGCGGAAGGAGGAACGCGCACGCCACGAACCACGCCAGCGACGGGAACCGCACGATGGGCAGCAGCGGCGTGAGCCACGGCAGCGCCACGGTGAGCGTCGCGAGCATCGCGAGGCCGGCGAGCACGAGGCCCGCCCAGGCGAACCAGCGCGGCAGCAGGCCGGCGAGGAGGCCGGGCACCGCGAGGCCGGCGATGAGCAGGCCGAACGGCACGACGACCCCTGGGCCGCCGAAGATGAACGCGAGGTCGTGCACGAGGCGCACGAGGTCTGGGCTCGCGAGCACCTCGGGGCGCGAGAGCGCCCAGGTCATGCAGGCGGAGATCGTCATCGCCACCGACGCGATGAGTCCGCCGGCGAAGCCGATCATCGGGCCCGGCGCCGTCACCCCGAGCTGCCTGGCGCGAGTCGACGCGGTGGCGGCGAAGATCGCGAGCGGCACCGCGGCCCCGAACTGCAGCAACGCGGTGACGAGCACGGCCGCCTGGTGGTCGAGGAAGTAGGACACGATCGCGTCGCCGTCGCCGAACGGCGACGGGTAGGTGACGCCGCCGGCGAGCAGCGCGGGCAGCACGAGGGAGGCCATGAAGAGTGCGACCACGGCGATGGCGAGCGGCGGCAGGGGCGGGCCGGGCTGGATGCGGCGCGGCGCGGTGGCGGCGCTCCGCGGGTCGATGGCGGTCATAGCGTCATTCCTCCCGTGAGGTCGAGGGTGATTCCGGTCGTCCACGACGACTCGTCCGAAGCGAGGTGCAGGATGGCGTCCGCGACATCCGCGGGCCGGCCGATCCGGCCGAGCGGCACGTGCGCGGCGATGGCCTCGAGTTGGGGCCGCGGCATCCGGCTGCGCAGCTTGTCGGTCTCGACCATCGACGGGGCGACGCAGTTGACGCGGATGCCGCGTGGCGCGAACTCGAGCGCGAGGTGCTGCGTGAGCATCACGACGCCGGCCTTGGCGGCGGCGTAGGCGGCGTTGGCGCGCGACGCGCGACGGCCCGCGCTCGAGGCCACCGTGACGATGCGCCCGTCGCCGAGGGCGAGCATGCCCGGCAGCACCGCGTGGATCGTGAGGAACGTCGAGGTGAGGTCGGTGTCGACGACCTCGCGCCAGCGGTCGGCGGTGAGGGCGTCGGATGCCACGGGGGCGCCGTCGCCGCCGGCGAGCGTGACCGCGATGGAGACGGGACCGAACTCCCGGGCCGCCGCGGCGACCACCTCGTCGAAGTGGTGCTCGTCGCGGACGTCGCCCACGTGGACGGCCACCGCGCCGCCGTCGGCGCGGATGGTTGAGGCCACGGCCTCGAGCCGCTCCGCGTCGCGTCCGTGCACCACGACCGCGGCGCCTCGGGCGGCGAGGCGGCGGGCGACCTCCGCCCCGATGGAGCCGGAGGCGCCAGTGACGAGGGCGACCCGGCCGTCGAGGTCGGCCGCCTCCCGCGGCATCCGCTCATTCGTTACGTTCATGTAATCATTCATAGCACAGAATGATTACGCCGCAACTGTTAGAGTCGAGGACATGGACGCCGACGCACCCCCCACGGGCTTCCGCCCGCCGGCCGAGCGCGTCGGGTTCCTGCTCTCGCAACTCGGCGCCTACGCCTCCGCGCGCTTCGCCGAACGCGTCGCCGAACTCGGCCTGCAACCGAGCGACCTCGGCCTCCTCCGCCTCATCGCCGTCGACCCCGGCCTCAGCCAGCAGGCGCTCGCCACCCGGCTCGGCGTCGCTCCGAGCCGCGTCGTGGCCCTCGTCGACGCGCTCGAGGCGAAGCAGCTCGTGGAGCGCACCCGCAGCACCCGCGACCGTCGCGTCTCCGAGCTGCACCTCTCCGAACGCGGACGCACCGTCATGGGCGAGATGCGCCGCATCGGCTCGGCCCACGAACGCGAACTCGTGCGAGGCCTCAGCGACGACGAGCGCCGCACGCTCGCCGGGCTCCTCGCGAAGGTCGCCGACGAGCACGGCCTCGAGCCCGACGTGCACCCCGGGTACCGGTCGATGCGGGGCTGACTCCGGCGGCTGATCTGGGTCGGATGTCCCAGTCCTCTGGCGCGTGAGAGCGCGCGCACGCTAAGGTCGGACCCGTCGTGTCCCCCCACGACGACGCGCCGATGGTGGCGCGCCTCCGCCCCCACGGAGAAGAAGAAGAAGACGACGTGTCCCCGATCGTTTCGCCCATCCCACCTGCCGTTCGGCCTGCCCCGATGACGCACTGCTGCCGCATGTGCGCCTGCGCCGGAGCCGCCCGATGAACCCCACCGCAGAGCACCGCACCAAGCTCACCGTGCTCGTCGCCCTGGCCGCGACGCTCGTGGTCGCCGGCCTCCTCGTCGGCTCCCCAGCCGTCGAACGGCTCATGCCGCGCCTGCCGGCGATGCCCACCACCGCCATGGCGGTCGGGTTCGCCACCCTCGGCGCGCTCGTCGCCGCCGTCTGGGGCATCGCACAGCTCAGCCGTGCCGCGCGCACCCGGGCGCGGCGTGCCGCACTGACGGCGACCGTGCGGGGAGAGCTCTGCTGCGGCATTCGGAGCCGACTGCTCGCGCAGCGCCTCGACGAGCTCGCCGCCGACGGCGTCGCGCGCGTGCGGCTCGGGCCGCGCTACTCCATCGTGGTCGACGAGTTCGGCATCGCGTTCTGGACCGGCGGCCGCCGGCCTCGCCGTGCGGCGCACTTCCCCTGGCGCGAGGTGCGGAACATCCGCGCCGACTCGACCGTCGTCGGCGGATCGGTCGTGCCCCTGATCGTGTTGCGCGTTCGGCGCGGCGGCGCGAGCGTCGAGCTGCCCATCATCCTCTCGTCGGGCCGACCCGTGCGCTTCGCGATGGCGGATGCCCCCTTCTTCGCGGTCGTGCGCAGCTGGAAGGCGAAGCACCGCGACGCGCTCGCCGCCGAGGGCCTCGAGCTGCCCCCGCTGACCGCCCCGATCCCCATCATCACGCGCGAGATGGCCGCCGCCGCCCGTCGCCGCTGAGGTCTCGGAGCCCATCATTCCCGAGGTGGCCGGACCTCCATTCGACGGCGGGTAGAATCTTCTGGTGCTCATCTGCCTCACCGCGAGTCACAAGAACGCCGGGTTCGACATGCTCGAGCGTCTTTCGGCGAACGCGGAGCAGGCCGCACCCCGCATCCTCGACGGGCATGACGCCGTGCACGGCGCGGTCGTCGTGGCCACCTGCAACCGGTTCGAGGCCTACCTCGACCTCGAGACGCCCGAGGGCTCCTCGCCGGTGACCGCAGTGCACGAGGCGATCCGCGCGGTGGGCTCCGTCGCCGGCCTCGAGCCCGACGAGCTGCGCAGCACCTTCGGCTTCGTGCACGGCAATGCCGTGGCCGGGCACCTGTTCTCCGTGGCATCCGGTCTCGAGTCGGTCGTCGTCGGCGAGGGCGAGATCGCCGGCCAGGTGCGGCGCTCGCTCGAGCAGGCGCGCGCCGACGGCACGACCACCCCCGAGCTCGAGCGCCTCTTCCAGCGCGCCTCGCAGACGTCGCGGCGGGTCAAGAACGAGACCGGGATCGGCGGCGAGGGCCGCTCGCTCGTGCGCCTCGCCCTCGACCTCGCCGAGAGCCGCGTCACCGACTGGGCGCAGACCCGCGTGCTGCTCGTCGGCACGGGCCGCTTCGCCGGCGCGTCGCTCGCCGCGCTGCGCGACCGCGGCGTCACCGACGTGCGGGTCTACTCCCCCTCGGGCCGCGGCACGAAGTTCGCGCACAACCACGGCATCGAGGCGGTGCCCCACGGCGAGTACGCGGGCGCCGCGGCCGGCGTGGACATCATCGTCACCTGCACCACCGCGGAGCACCACGTCGTCGACCGCGCGCTGCTGTCGGTCGGGCGCGAGTCGCTCGCGGCATCCGTCGTCAACCTGTCGGGCACGCCGGCGCCCGAGGCGGCCGACGTGCGACAGCTCGTCATCGACCTGGGCCTGCCCCGCAACGTCGCACCCGACGTGGTCGACGTGCCCGGCGTCGAGCTGCTCGACCTCGAGACCATCAAGATCCACGCCCCGCTCGAGGAGCTCGGTGCCACCGATGCCGCACGCGAGATCGTCATCCGCGATGCGCGCGCCTTCGGAGCCACCGCCGAGGAGCGCGACCTCGCACCCGCCGTCGTCGCCCTGCGCACGCATGTCTACGACATCCTCGACGGCGAGATCGAGCGCGCCCGGTCCCGTGGCGACGACGACGGCCAGACCGAGCGGGCGCTTCGCCACATGGCCGGCGTGCTGTTGCACACGCCGATGGTGCGCTCGCGCGAGCTCGCCCGCGCCGGCGAGCAGGCCGCGTGGATCGACGGGCTCGAGGCCCTGTTCGGCGTGCGCCCCGACGCGGCCGCCCAGTCGGTGCGCGACGCACAGGCGACGGATGCCGCGAGCGCGGCTTCGGGCACCGAGGCCACCCGCCGCGCCTCGGCCGCCGACGCCTCGTGACCGACTCCGCGGCGACCGGGCGCGCTGCAGCCGCGGCGGAGGACGGGCCGCCCGCCCTCCGGTTCCCGTACGACGCGCGCCCGCTCACCGACGCCCCGCTCCGCACTGAGCGGCTCGTGCTGCGACCGCTCGAGGCATCCGACGCCCCCGACGTCTTCGAGTACCAGCGCCTGCCCGAGGTGATCCGCTACCTGCCCTGGCCCGAGCGCGACCGCACCGAGGCCGCGGAGCACACGGCGAAGCGCGCCGCCGGGCGCATGCTCGCAGCCGATGGCGACTTCGTCGTCTTCGCGGCGACCCTGCCCGGCACGCCCTCGATCGATGACCCGGCGCGCGACCGGGTGATCGGCGACTTCATGGTGCGCGTCTCGAACGCGACGCACGCCCAGCTCGAGCTCGGATGGGTGCTGCACCCCGACTTCCAGGGCCGGGGCTATGCGCTCGAGGCGGCCGCGGCCGTGCGCGACTTCGTGTTCGAGACGCTGCGCCCGCACCGGGTGCAGGCGTTCCTCGACGCGCGGAACGCGGCATCCGCTGCCCTCTGCGAACGCCTCGGGATGCGCCGCGAGGCGACGATCCTCGAGGAGGAGTACAACGACGGCGAGTGGCAGGACACCGCGATCTACGGCGTCCTCCGCCGCGAGTGGGCGGCCCGCCGCGCGGGCTGACGCCGGTCCGCGCGCCGATCGACGCTGCCGTGCGCCGCGCGCGGCCACCCACTCACTCGCTCACTGGATTCAGGCATCCGGCCGCGATTCAGGCACCGATCGCGGCTTCCGTCCTGAGTCGCGCGCGTTCGCCTGAGCAAATCCTCGGCGTGCGGGATTCGGACGCGCGAACGGGATTCCCGCGCGCGGCGGCGCGCCAGGGCGGAGCGGGAACGCGGGGACCGCTACGCCCCGCCCGCGGTTACGCCCCGATCAGGCGCGACGCGAGGTAGCCCTCGAGCTCGGCGATCGGCACGCGCTCCTGGCCCATGGTGTCGCGGTCGCGCACGGTCACGGCGTTGTCGTCGAGCGAGTCGAAGTCGACCGTCACGCAGTAGGGCGTGCCGATCTCGTCCTGGCGGCGGTAGCGGCGGCCGATCGCGCCGGCGTCGTCGAAGTCGACGTTCCAGTGCTGGCGCAGCGACGCGGCGACCTCGCGGGCGAGGGGCGAGAGGCGCTCGTTGCGGCTGAGCGGGAGCACCGCCGCCTTGACGGGAGCGAGGCGCGGGTCGAGCTTGAGCACGGTGCGGGAGTCGGTGCCGCCCTTCGCGTTCGGCACCTCCTCGACGTGGTACGCGTCGACGAGGAACGCCATGAGCGAGCGGGTGAGGCCCGCCGCGGGCTCGATCACATAGGGGGTCCAGCGCTCGTTCTTCGACTGGTCGAAGTACGACAGGTCCTTGCCGGAGTGCTCGGAGTGCGTCGACAGGTCGAAGTCCGTGCGGTTCGCGACGCCCTCGAGCTCGCCCCACTCGCCGCCGGTGAAGCCGAAGCGGTACTCGATGTCGATCGTGCGCTTCGAGTAGTGCGAGAGCTTCTCCTTGGGGTGCTCGAAGAGCCGGAGGTTCTCGGGGGCGACGCCGAGGTCGATGTACCAGTTCCACCGGTAGTCGACCCAGTACTGGAACCACTCGTCATCGGTGCCGGGCTCGACGAAGTACTCGAGCTCCATCTGCTCGAACTCGCGCGTGCGGAAGATGAAGTTGCCGGGCGTGATCTCGTTGCGGAACGACTTGCCGATCTGGCCGATGCCGAACGGGGGCTTCATGCGCGCGGCCTGCAGCACGTTGGCGAAGTTCGTGAAGATGCCCTGCGCGGTCTCGGGGCGCAGGTAGTGCAGGCCGGACTCGTCCTGCACGGGGCCGAGGTAGGTCTGCAGCATCATGTTGAAGTCGCGGGGCGGGGTCCACTGGCCGCGGGTGCCGCAGTTCGGGCAGACGATGTCGCCCATGCCGTTCTCGGGCACGCGGCCCTTCTTCTCCTCGAACGCCTCGAGCAGGTGGTCTTCGCGGAACCGCTTGTGGCAGTGCAGGCACTCGACGAGGGGGTCGGTGAACACGCCGACGTGACCGGATGCCACCCACACCTGCTTGGGCAGGATGACGCTCGAGTCGAGGCCGACGACGTCGTCGCGCCGCGTGACCATGTAGCGCCACCACTGGCGTTTGATGTTCTCCTTCAGCTCCACGCCGAGGGGCCCGTAGTCCCATGCGGATCGCGAACCGCCGTAGATCTCGCCGGCTTGGAAGACGAAGCCCCGGTGCTGGGCGAGGGCGATGACGGATTCGAGACGGCTGGGTGCGGCCACGGTGGCTCCAATGGTCGGTGATTCGGGCGAGCGCCCGGGAACGAGAACGGTGCCTCCATCCTACGGGCGCGGCCCTGCGGCATCCGCGTCGACCGGATGCAGCGGGGCACCCGCGTGGGCCGCCGTGCCGGGGCTACGCTGTGGCGCAACCGACCGCCGGCGGAGGGGGCGTGGATGTGGGATCTCGTGCTCCGCATCAACGTGATCGAGGGGCCGTTCCTCATCACGTGGTACGTGCTGGCCGCGGCGATGTTCCTCTACCTCCTCGGCCGCGGACCCGGCTGGTCGTGGGTGCTGACCGTGATCGTGCTCCTCATCGTCGGTGCCATCGTCGGAGCCGGGGCGCTGTGGACCGCGGTGAACGTGCTCGACGTGGTCGGCGGCCCGGTGAACGAGGCGACGTGGTGGTGGGTCTCGGGCGCGTTCGCCGCCTGCACCCTCGCGATCTGGAACCTCTGGTACTCGCGGTGGTGGCGCAAGCTCGTCGCGCTGCTCGCGATCCCGGTGTTCGCCATCACGGCGCTGTTCGGCATCAACGCGTCGTACGGCCTGAATCGCACGCTCGGCTCGCTGATGGGCGTCTCGACCGCGGGCGTGATCGACCTCGACAATCCTGAGGCGACCCCGAGCGCCGACCCGGTGGAACCGATCGCGAGCACCTGGGTTCCGCCGGCGGACATGCCGGAGGCCGGACGGATCGGCACCCCTGCCGGCGGCATCCCGAACACGAACTCGGGCTTCGACGCCCGCCCGGCACAGCTGTACCTCCCGCCCGCCGCGCTCGTCGACGACGCCCCGGGCCTGCCCCTCGTGATCATGATGATGGGACAGCCAGGCGATCCCGACGCCTCCTTCATCGGCCAGGTGCTCGACGAGTACGCGGCGAAGAACAACGGGCTGGCGCCGATCGCGCTCGTCGTCGACCAGCTGGGCGATCCGGCCGAGGACCCGCTCTGCCTCGACACCGACCTCGGCAAGGTCGAGACGTACGTCATGCAGGACGTGCTGCCGTGGGCGAGGCAGCACCTCGACGTGCTGCAGGGCGCGAAGTACACGACGGTCGCCGGCTACTCCAACGGCGGCGGCTGCGCGGCGTACTTCGGCGCGAAGTACCCCGAGGCCTTCGGCAACGTGCTCGCCGTCTCGCCGGTGGAGTACGCGGGCGCCGAGCGCCCCGACGAGGTGCTCACCTCGATCTTCCGCGGCGACCAGGCCGCGTACGACGCGGTGAAGCCCGCGAACATCATGGCCTCGAAGGCGCCGTACCCCGACACGACGGCCGTCTTCACGGTCGGCGCGAACGACGGCACCTTCGCCCCCGGCGCGCAGCGATTGGCGGATGCCGCGACGGCGGCAGGCATGGCGACGACCTTCGTCAGCATCCCCGGCGCCGACCACGGCGTCAGCGGGCTCCTCGGCGGGCTCGACTCGGGCTTCGAGGTGCTGTACCCACGACTCGGATTGGCGGTGCCGTGACCCAGACCGACGACGACTCGACGGACGTCGAGCCGGCCGGACGCCTGCGCTCCACGGGCGAGGCGATCGCCGCGTTCATCCGTCGCGTGCCGTTCAGCATCGCGCTCGCGGTGCTGCTGGTCGTCACGGCGATCGTGACGGGCACGGCCATGGGACCCGCGACGGATGCCACGGCGCAGGCGTGGGCGGCGGGCGTGATCACGACGATCGACGCCGGGCGGTGGTGGACGGTCGCGACCGCGCTGGTCATCCCGTTCGACCCGTTCCAGCTGGTCTTCGGCGTGATCGCGTCGATCGTGCTGCTCGGGGTGGCGGAGCGCAGGATGGGCACCTGGCGCGCGGTCGTCGCGTTCGTCGTCACGGGACTGATCGGCGTCGCGCTCGGCATCGTGCTGCAGTGGCTCGGCTCCCTCGCCGGGGAGTGGTGGGCGGCCGGCACCGCCGAGGACCTGACCCTCGATCCGCTGGCGGGCATCGTCGGCGCACTCATCACGGCCACCGCGTTCATGGGGGTGCTGTGGCGCCGGCGCATCCGCATCGTGACGTTCTCGACGATCCTCGTGTTCGTGCTCTACGACGGGGACTCGTCGAACGCGTACCGGCTGATCGCGGCCGTCGCCGGGCTGTTCCTCGGCGCACTGCTCACCGGCGACCCGTCGACGCTGCGGGCACGGCGCAGCTCACACGCCGAGACCCGGACGCTCGTGGCGGCCGTGGTGGCGGTGACGGCGATCGGCCCCATCGTCGCGTTCGTGAACCGCAGCGACCTGACCCCGTTCGCGTTCGGCTCCTACCTCTTCGACGACGGCGCCGTCGACCTGGACGCCGTGATCTCGCAGTGCACCGTGACGACGGCGGAGGCGGCCGATGCGTGCGTGCGGCAGCTCGCGATCCTCAGCGCGCAGGGCCCCGGCATGTTCGTGCTGTCGTTCGTGCCCGTGCTGCTCCTCCTCCTGGCCGCCTGGGGGCTGCACAACGGCCGGCGCTTCGCGTGGTGGCTGGCCATCGCGGTGAACGCGGCGATCATCGTCTTCGCGCGCACGGCGCTCGATGTCACGGTCACGACGGCCGACGTCGAGGACGGGACCTGGACGGTGTTCGACCTCGGCGAGCTCGTCGTCTGGGCCCTCGCGGTGCTCGCCCTGCCGGTGGGCATCATCGTGATGCTCGTCGTGACCCGGCGGCACTTCCGGATCCGCGCGCCACGGGCGGCCGTCGCCCGGTTCGTGGTGACGGTCGGCGCGACGTTCCTGTCGCTCGCCGTCGTCTACTACGTGGTCGGGCTGATCACCATCGACGAGTACTGGCCGGCGGCGTCACCGGCAGACCTGCTCATCGACACGGTGAAGCGCTTCGTGCCGCCCCACTTCCTCGCCGTGGTCGACCCCATCGTGCTCCCGGGGCACGACCTCACGAGCGTGCTGTACCAGGCGGTCGGCCCCGTCTTCTGGGCCGTGTTCCTCGTCGCCGCGGTGATCCTGATGCGCCAGGCCGACGCCGAGATGGGGTTCGCCGACCGTCTCCGCGCGCGGGCGCTCATCCGCCGGCACGGCGGCGGAACACTCGGCTTCATGGCGACGTGGCCCGGCAACCTCTACTGGTTCGGCGACGACCGGCAGTCGGTGGTGGCCTATCGCGTGATCAACGGCGTCGCGATCACGACCTCCGACCCCATCTGCGCAGCGGATGCCGCGGGGCGGGTGGTCCGCGGATTCGCCGCGTTCTGCGACGCGAACAGCTGGGTACCCGTCTTCTACAGCGTGCATCCTCGGGTGCTGCCCGTGTTCGAGGAGCTGGGCTGGCAGCACATGTCGGTGGGCGAGGAGACCCTCGTGCGCACGACCGGGCTCGAACTGACGGGCAAGCCGTGGCAGAAGGTGCGGCAGGCCCTGAACCGCGGCATCAAGGAGGGCATGACCACGGTGTGGACGACGTGGGACGCGCTCCCGCTCGCCACGGTCGCGCAGGTGAACGCGATCTCCGAGGAGTGGGTGTCGGAGAAGGAGCTGCCCGAGATGGGCTTCACCCTCGGCGGGATGGCCGAGCTGAAGGATCCCGACGTGCGCCTGATGCTGGCGATCGCTCCCGACGGACGCGTGCAGGCCGTCACCAGCTGGCTGCCGGTGCACCGCGACGGCGAGGTCGTCGGGTGGACCATCGACTTCATGCGCCGGTCAGACGACAGCATGAACGGGATCATGGAGTTCCTGATCGCGTCGGCGGCGCTGCACATGAAGGACACCGGTGCGGAGGTGCTGAGCCTGTCGGGCGCCCCGCTCGCATCGAAGCCGTTGGCGCCGGGCGAGACGGCACCCGAACCGACGGGGATGTCCCGGCTCCTCGAGTTCCTCGCCCGCACGCTCGAGCCGGCCTACGGCTTCTCATCGCTGTTCCGCTTCAAGGCGAAGTTCAACCCCGACTACGAGACCATCTCGATGGCGTATCCCGACCCGCTCGCGCTGCCCGCGATCGGCGTCGCCATCGGCAGGGCCTACCTGCCCGAGGTGTCGCCGAAGGAGGCACTGGCACTCGCGCGCACGCTCGCGAAATAGACACTAATTCACGCGAGTCGACCGAAGCTCAGGTCTCGACGGTCGACTTCTGACATGCGTTGTGATTAGTCTGGCGAGGTCAAGGGCGCCGAAGGCGTCCAGCCTGCACTCATGGAGGAAACATGTTCGCGAACCTCAACGGCTGGCACGCCGTCATCGTCATCGCCATCATCCTGCTGCTCTTCGGCGCCCCCAAGATTCCCCAACTGGCGCGGTCACTGGGTCAGTCGATGCGCATCCTGAAGACCGAGATCCGCGACGACGGAAGCGCCCCATCCTCCGACACGCCCGTCGCGAGTGCCGCGGACGAGACCGTGGCCAAGTGATCCGCCTGCCCTGATCAGGCCTTTTTCAACGATTCAGACTTATGACGGACAACTGACTAAAGATTAATGTCGCGCTCACGGCTTTCGCTTGACCAATTTGCAATTTGTGCAATAGCGTTCGAGAGAAGCGCGCAGGGGGGCCCGGCCTCCACGCGGGCTGGGTGCGCGAAGACCGGTGTGAATCAGGGCCTCGCGCGCCCGTTCCGAGACTCGGTCCCGGTGCGACGCGACGTGGCGTCGGGTCAGGTCTCGACACACCCCTCTTCATGCAAAGGAGCATCATGGACGATCTGATCGATCGCGACGACAACCCCGAGCTCGGCCGCAAGCTCGGCCTCTCGCGGCGGCAGCTGCTCGCAGCGACGACGGGCATGGCCGCAGCCGCCGCGCTCGGCGCCGCCGCGTTCGGCGGTGGCCCCGCCCACGCAGCCACCCGCGGCGCCGCCGCAGCCGCAGCCGCTGGTGCGGTGAAGGCCGGGGGCAACGGCGTGCTGCTGCCTCCCGGCAAGCGCGGCATCATCCTCTACACCGTCCGCGATGCCATCTCGCGCGACCCGAACACGACCGACCTCGCGTCGGGGTTCAAGGAGGTCTTCCAGGAGCTGTCCCGGATCGGGTACAAGCAGATCGAGTTCGCCGGCTACGGCCAGCACGCCAACGCCGAGGGCGGCAACGTCAACAACGTCGCCGGCGCCCAGCTGCTGCGCACCTGGCTCGACGACAACGGACTCGAGGCCGAGGGCAACCACGGCTCGATCCCGTCGACGATCAGCGATGCCACCATCGCGCAGTTCGACGCGCAGTGCGAGGTCGCGAACATCCTCGGCTTCGGGCACATCGGCACGGGCAACGACCCGACCGGCAGCGCCTACGTCGCCGACTGGGAACTCGCCGCCGAGCGGTGGAACTTCTTCGGCGAGCGCGCGGCGTCGCACGGGCTGAAGCTGTACACGCACAACCACGACATCGCGTACAGCTTCCTCCTCGACAGCGGCCCGCTCGACGCGCTCGGTCGCCCGACGCGCTCGAGCGGCATCCGTCGCCTGGAGCACTTCCTCGCGAACACCGATCCGAGCTACGTGTACCTCGAGATGGACATCTTCTGGGCCCACGTCGCGCAGTACAAGCACCGCAGCTTCACTGCGCCCGACGGCACCGTCGTCGAGAGCATCTTCGACCCCGCGGGGGTCGTGTCGGCGCAGACCACCCGGTTCCCGCTGTTCCACACCAAGGACGGCAAGATCAACACCGCGACGCCGAACGGCTACGACATGGTGCCGTTCGGACAGGGAGACATCGACTACACGACGTTCTTCCAGCGCATCGGCGCCAAGGGCTACCACAACTCGATGTGGGAGCAGGACACGGCGCCCGGCGGCAACGCCAACCCCGGCCAGTCGCTGCAGTTCGCACAGGTCGCCTACGACGGCATGGCCGCCCTGCGCGGTTAGCCGACCACTGCCCCGGGCCAGGCCGTAACCCGGCCCGGGGCATTCCCATATCCATGCACCCCTCTTCCAAGGAGACATCCATGTCCAAATCCAGAATCCGCCTGGGCGCGCTCGTGCTCAGCGGGCTGCTGGCGGTGACCTCGCTCAGCCTGAGCGCCGGAGCCGCCTCTGCCCACGATGGCGAGGATCACGGCGACGAGGTCGCCGCCACCACCTGGGCCAACTACGAGAAGGTCACGCTGACGAAGGACGTCGGCGAGCCGATCGACATGGCCGTGCTGCCCGACTCCCGCGTGCTCCACACCACCCGCGGCGGTCAGGTGCGCCTCACCGATCCCGCCCAGGGCACGACGACGGTGGTCAACACGATCGACGTCTACAACAACTCGGAGGACGGCCTCCAGACGATCACCCTCGACCCCGACTTCGAGGAGAACGGCTGGGTCTACCTCTATTACGCGCCCCGCGTCATGACGGCGCCGTACCCCACGACCACGCCGACCGGTTCAGCGCCGAACAGCCTCCCGGCCGGCGCCGACGCGAGCTACTGGGACCAGTGGAAGGGCTACAACCAGCTCAGCCGGTTCAAGTGGAACTTCGAGACGAGCTCGCTCGACCTGTCGACCGAGCAGGCCATCATCAAGGTCGAGGTGCAGCGCGGCCAGTGCTGTCACGTGGCCGGTGACGTCGCGTTCGACAAGGACGGCAACGTGCTCCTCGCCACGGGCGACAACACCCCGGCGAGCGCACCCGGCGCGAACGGCTACGCCCCGATGAACGACCGCGCCGGGTTCAACCCCGGCTTCGACTCCCGTCGCGGCGCCGGCAACTCGAACGACCTGCGCGGCAAGATCCTCCGCATCGACGTGCAGGACGACGGCTCGTACGCCATCCCGGCGGGCAACCTGTTCGCACCGGGCACGGCCGGCGCACGTCCCGAGATCTTCGTGATGGGCGTTCGCAACCCGTTCCGGATCGACTACGACCCGGTGACGTCGGCGCTGACGTGGGGCGACTACGGCCCCGACGCGGGAACCGCCAACGACCAGCGCGGCCCGATGGGCTATGTCGAGTGGCAGTCCACGACGGTGCCGCTGAACGGCGGCTGGCCGTACTGCCACGGTCCGAACGCGAACTACAGCAACTGGGACTACGAGACGCTCACGGTGCGCGGCTGGTACGACTGCGCCGGCACGCTCGTGAACCCCTCGCCCTACAACACGGGCCTCCAGCAGCTGCCGTCGGCCACCGCACCGCAGATCTGGTACGGCGACCAGCCCACCCACCAGCCATGGACCGAGTTCGGCAGCGGCGGTCAGGCGCCCATGGGCGGCCCGACCTACCGCTACGACGAGGAGAACACCTCGGCGACGAAGTTCCCCTCCTACTGGAGCGGCAAGCCGATCATGGCCGAGTTCTCGCGCGACCGGATCTTCGTGTTCGACCAGGAGGACCCCGACGGCGAGGTGACGAAGATCCAGGAGTTCCTGCCGAACTCCGCCCTCACCGCGGCGGGCATGCCCGTGTGGGACAACGTGATGGACCTCGAGTTCGGCCCCGACGGCTCGCTCTACGTCCTCGACTACGGCGACGGCTTCTTCCGGCCGAACCCCGATGCCGGCCTCTACCGCGTCGACTACACCGTGGGCACGAAGGGTCCCCGCGCCGACCTCACCGCGTCGGTCACGTCGGGCCACGGCCCGCTCGAGGTCGACTTCTCAGCGGCCGGCAGCACCCACCCCGACGACCTCGCGCTCAGCTTCGCGTGGGACCTCGAGGGCACGGGCACGTTCACCGAGGGACCCGCCGAGATCAGCCACACCTACACCGAAGACGGTCAGTACACGGCTCGCGTGCGGGTGACCGACAGCGGCGGACGCGTGAGCCTGACCTCGGTCGTGATCACCGTCGGCAACACGGCTCCGATCGTGGAGATCGTCACCCCCGAGAACGGCTCGTTCACCGACTGGGGGGACCAGGTCGCCTTCGAGGTGAAGGTCACCGACCCCGAGGAGACGATCGACTGCAGCCGGGTGCTGTGGAGCTACGGCCTCGGCCACGACAACACCCACGCCCACCCGCTGTTCACGGGCACCGGATGCACCGCCACCATCGAGACGCAGTCCGAGGCGGGGCACGGCGAGACCGAGAACATCTACGGTGTGATCGGCGCGTCGTACACCGACGCCGGCACTGCGACCGCCCCGGCCCTGCTGGGCGACGCGGTGACGCTGCTCAACCCGCGCGAGCTGCAGGCGGAGCACGCCGACGCCACCAGCGGCGGCACGCAGATCGTCGACGACACGACGGCGCACGGCGTGCGCAAGGTCATCTCGTTCGACGCGGGCGACTGGCTGGCCTACGACCCGGTGAACCTCATCGGCATCACCGGCGTCGAGGCTCGCGCCATCGGCACGGGCACGCTGTCGCTGCGCTGGGGTGCGGCCGACGCCGAGCCGTTCCTGACCATCGACGTCGCGAACACGAGCGGCGCCTGGCAGGAGGTCTCGTCGCCGCTCGTGAGCGTGCCCGAGGGCACGGATCGGGTCTACGTGACCAGCACCGGTGGAGTGGAGCTCGACCAGCTGGCGTTCACGACGTCGACGGAAGACATCCGTGACCTGCTCGCGGCACTCAAGGCCGACAAGCGCATCACGCAGGGCGTGAAGGCGTCCTTCGGCGACACGCTGGCGGAGGCCGACGCGGCGCTGGCCGCCGGGGACACGACGACGGCGATCAGCAAGCTGCAGTTCATCGTCGACAAGGCTCCGACGCGGATCCGCACCGACGCCGACGCGGCGGCCCTCGTGATCCGTGGGGCCGAGGCGGTGATCGCCGACATCCAGCAGCGGCTCCCGTAGGGCGCCACGATCCGGAAGCCCCGGTTCGCCGACACGGCGGACCGGGGCTTTCCGCATGTCTCGAGGACCCGACGCAGCCGAGCCGACGCGGCCGAGCCCACGCAGCGGCCCCGGGACCGACCCAGCCGAGCTCCATCATGCCTGAGGGTGCGAGGCGGGAATCGAGCCCTAGGAGGAGCACGTCGCGGGGCGGCATCCGGCCGGTGAGACCCGGCTGAAAACGGCGCGTTCCGGGTCGCACCCGTAACGCGCGACCCGGAACGCAGCGCCACCCCTCTTCCGGAAAGGTAGACGCCTCAGGCTAACACCGGGCCCCCGACGGCTCCTGTGCGCGAGGCGCGAATGGCCCGTGGATTGGGGGCGTGGTCCGGGCCCGTCCGGCGCACGCGACGGCGCCCCGACGATGCGAGATCGTCGGGGCGCCGTCGTGCGGGCGGGTCGGTGCGGCTAGCTCGAACGACCCGGACGGGACGCGAAGCGCTGCTGCAGGAGCACGGCCACGATGATGATGACGCCCTTCACGACCGCCTGCACCGAGGTCGAGAGGTTGTTCTGCGTGAACACGTTCGTGAGCGTCGTGAAGATCAGCACGCCGAGCACCGTGCCGACGATCGTGCCTCGCCCACCCGCGAGCAACGTGCCACCGACGACGACCGCGGCGATCGCGTCGAGCTCGTAGAGCTGGCCGTGGGTGGAGGTGCCGGCCGTGGTGCGGCCCAGCATCATGACCGCGGCGATGCCGGCGCTGAGTCCGACAAGCACGTACAGCGACACGAGGTGGCGCTTCACGCGGATGCCCGCCAGACGGGTGGCCTCGAAGTTGCCGCCGATGGCCACCGTGCGGCGTCCGAACGTGGTGCGGCCCAGGAGGAACCACCCGACCACGGCGGCGATGACGAAGATCCAGATGAGCCACGGGACGCCGAGGAAACCCCCACGGAAGAACTCGAGGAATCCGGTGACGGTGACGATCTGCGTCTGCCTGTTCGACAACAGTTCGGCGAGGCCCCGTGCGGCGACGAGCATGGCCAGTGTCGCCATGAAGGGGACGACCTTGCCGTAGGCGATCACGATGCCGTTGATGAGCCCGGCGACACCGCCCACCGCAACGGCGACGACGACCATGAGGAGCCAGCTCGACTGGGTCGCCCCGGTCTGGATCCACGACAACGACGCCACCACGCTGGCGAGCCCCATGACGGAACCGACCGAGAGGTCGATGCCGCCGGCGGTGATGACGAAGGTCATGCCGATGCTGATGACGCCGATGATCGAGGCGAGGCGGAGGATCGTCAACATGTTCTCGACGTTCATGAACGTCTGGCCCGCGGTGATCCAGCCCACGGCGATGAGGAGGAGCAGCGCGATGATGAGGCCGAGGTTGCGCCCGGCGGCGCCCCTCAGCAGGCGGCTCGCCACGCCACCCGACGGCTTCTGGCTCGGTTCGACGACGGTCGTGGGAGGTGCGGTTACGGGGGCTTGCTCGCTCACGCGGCAGTTCCTTTCATGACGAGGTCGAGCACGCCGTGCTCGTCGATCTCGGTGGCTGGGGTGATGTGGAGGACGCGGCCGTCGCCGATGACGAGCACGCGATCGGAGAGCCCGAGGACCTCCTCGATCTCGCTGGACACCACGACGATCGCGGTGCCGGCGTCGGCGAGCCGACGGATGAGGGCGTAGATCTCGGCGCGGGCGCCGACGTCGACACCACGCGTCGGCTCGTCGAGCAGGAGCACCGACGTGCCGTGCACGAGCCAGCGCGCGAGCATGATCTTCTGCTGGTTGCCGCCCGAGAGGGTGCCGGTGATGCGGTCGGGGTCGGCGGGACGGAGCTCGAGCGCGTCGATCTGCTCACGGGTGACCGCGCGTTCGCGGCGCTCGTTGAGCACGCCGCCGCGCGCGAAGCGAGCGAAGGAGGAGAGCGTCACGTTCTGGAAGATGGGCTCCTCGAGGAGGAGGCCCTGGCTCTTGCGTTCCTCGGGCGAGAGACCCACTCCGGCGCCGACCGCCGAGTTCACGGAGCCCGCACGAAGCCGAACGCCGCTCACCGAGACCGTGCCGTCCGTCGGGCGGCGGGCACCGTAGATGGTCTCGAGGATCTCCGAGCGGCCGGAACCGACGAGGCCGGCGAGGCCGACCACCTCGCCGGCACGGACCTGGAAGGTGACGTCGGAGAAGGTGCCGCGCAGTTCGAGGCCGGTGACGTCGAGGACGACGGGCGCGTCGACCGGGAGGTCGCGCTGCGGCGGGAAGACGAACTCGACGTTGCGGCCGGTCATGAGACGGATGAGCTCGGGGGTCGGCGTGTCGGCGACCTGGAGGCCGGTGGCCATGCTCGAGCCGTCCTTGATGACGGTGATGCGATCGCCGATCTGCCGGATCTCCTCGAGGCGGTGCGAGATGTAGATGATCGCGATGCCCTGGGCCGTCAGCTCGTGCACGACCCGGAAGAGGTTCTTGACCTCCTCGGCGTCGAGCACCGCGCTCGGCTCGTCCATGATGATGAGCTTCGCGTCGTGAGACAGCGCACGCGCCATGCTCACGATCTGCTTGTGGGCGGCGGAGAGCGTGCCGACCTCGCGATGCGGCGAGAGGTCGCCGTGGCCGAGCCGCTTGAGCAGGTCGCGAGTCGTCTTCGCCGCGCGCGCACGGTGCAGCACCCCGCCGGTGGCGAGCTCGTGGCCCAGGAAGATGTTCTCCGCGATGGTGAGGCCGTCGACGACGTCGAGCTCCTGGTACATCGTGGCGACGCCCATGTCGATGGCGGCGACCGGGTTCGGGATGTCGCGCCGCTCCCCCTGCCAGATGATCTCGCCCTCGTCGGGTTGGTGCGCGCCCGCGAGGACCTTGATCAGCGTCGACTTGCCGGCGCCGTTCTGCCCGAGGACGCAGTGCACCTCGCCGGCGACCACGTCGAGATCGACGCCACGGAGGGCGGGAACTCCGGCGAACGCCTTCGTGATCCCGCGCATCGAAAGTAATGACGCTGGATTATCACCTTTGATCATGTGATGAACATAACAGATGCGCCCGGCTCTCGGCCAGCCTCACAACGAGGAAAACAGCGACGATCGGGCGTCCGCCGGAATGAGGACTGCCGGGGCGGGCGTCGGCGATTTATGACGACGAACAAACTTAAGTTGCCAAGCAAGAGGCCACTTATGCTACGTTGACGTTGTCAGCGCGGACGACGCGGCTGAGCTACCCTCCGGGGCAGCCGTGCCAGGGTCGAGAATCCTCGCCGGCACGTCTGCGAATCACTCACATTTGGAGGACACATGCGCACAGCGCGCACCCGACGGCGCATGTTCGCCGCAGCCGGCGCCCTCGTGGTCGCCGGTCTCGTGACCGGCTGCACGGCCGGCGCCGAGGAGGGCAACAGCGGCCCCACCAACAATGCGAACAACAGCGAGTCCGGTGACACCGTCACCATCGGCTTCTCCGGCCCCGCAGCCGACCACGGCTGGCTCGGCGCCATCAACTCGGGCGCCATCGCCGAGGCCGAGAAGTACGACGACGTCGAGCTCGTCGTCGCCGAGGGCACGAACGACGCCAACCTGCAGATCAGCCAGGTCGAGACCTTCATCAACGACGGCGTCGACGCCATCGTGCTGCTGCCGACCGACGGCGCCGCGCTGACCGAGGTCGCGATCAAGGCGATGGAGGCCGGGATCCCGGTCATCAACGTCGACCGCGAGTTCTCCAGCCCGTTCGCCGCCCGCACCACGGTGCTCGGCGACAACTACGGCATGGGCGTCAGCGCCGGCACCTACATCTGCGAGAAGCTCGGCGACAACCCCGACGCCGTCGTCGCGGAGATCGCCGGCATCGACTCGCTCCCGCTCACGCAGGACCGCTCGAAGGGCTTCGCCGATGCGCTCGAGGACTGCGGGCTCGAGGTGAGCAACCGCGTCGCCGCGGACTTCACGGTCCAGGGCGGTGAGGCCGCCGCTTCGCAGCTGCTGGCCGCCGCGCCGAAGATCGACGCCATCTGGAACCACGACGACGACCAGGGTGTCGGCGTCCTCGCGGCGATCGACGCCGCGGGTCGCGACGAGTTCTTCATGGTCGGCGGCGCCGGCTCGAAGAACGCCATGGAGGCCATCAAGGCCGGCAACAGCGTGCTCGAGGCGACGGTCATCTACCCGTCGACCCAGGGTGCCGACGGCGTCGCGCTCGCGCGACTCATCGCCCAGAACAAGGCGCTCGGCGACCTCGTCGAGCAGGACGTGCCCAACCGCGTCGTGCTCTACGCGCCCGTCGTCACGGCCGACAACGTCGACACGTACCTGCCGACCGCCTTCACCTCCTAGCGCGGCGGTGCCCGGTCGACCGATCGGGAGCCATCGCACCACCCGCGGACGCCCGCGTCGCCACWGCGACGCGGGCGTCCGCCCCGGACCGGCCCGTCGAGGCCGATGAGAGAGAGAACGATGACCTCGATGCGGGTAGCCATGATCGGCTACGGATTCATGGGAGCCGCGCATTCGCAGGGGTGGCGCGTGGCGCCACGGTTCTTCGACCTGCCGGCGACGCCCGACATGGCGCTGCTCGTGGGCCGCAACGGGCGCGCGGTCGTATCCGCCGCCGACAGGTGGGGATGGGCCGACACCTCCACCGACTGGCGCGCGGCGATCGCGCGCGATGACATCGACGTCATCGACATCGTGACCCCGGGCGACTCCCACGCCGAGATCGCCATCGCCGCCCTCGAGGCCGGCAAGCACGTGCTCTGCGAGAAGCCGCTCGCCAACTCCGTGGCCGAGGCCGAGATGATGGCCGCCGCCGCCGAACGCGCCGCCGCTCGAGGCGTCTTCGCCATGGTCGGGTTCACCTACCGCCGGGTTCCGGCTGCGACGTTCGCCCGGGACCTGGTCGCGCGCGGCGCCATCGGCGACGTGCGCAGCGTGCGCGCCGAGTACCTGCAGGACTGGCTCGTCGACGAGTCCGCGCCCCTCGCGTGGCGCCTGCAGAAGGAGCACGCGGGTTCGGGCGCCCTCGGTGACATCGGCGCCCACGCCATCGACCTCGCCCAGTTCATCACCGGCCAGCGCCTCACCGGCGTCGCCGGCACCATCGACACCGTGGTCGCCGAGCGGCCGCTCCTCGCCGAGGGCAGCGGACTCTCCGGCACAGCGGGCGCCGGCTTCGGTGCCGTGACCGTCGACGACGTCGCCCTGTTCACCGGACGCTTCGAGGGCGGCGCACTCGGCTCGTTCGTCGCCTCCCGCATGAGCACGGGGCGCAAGAACGCCCTCCGCATCGAGGTCTCGGGATCGCTGGGCGCCGTCGCCTTCGACCTCGAGGACATGAACGCGCTGCAGTACTACGACCGCACCGCACCGTCGGACCGCCAAGGGTTCACGAAGATCCTGGTCACCGAGCCGGAGCATCCGTATCTCGACGCCTGGTGGCCCGCCGGTCATATGCTCGGCTACGAGCACGGGTTCGCCCATCAGGCGAAAGACTTCGTCGAGGCGATCGCCGCGGGCGTGCAGCCGACCCCGTCGTTCGCCGACGGGCTCCAGGTGCAGCGCGTCCTCGGCGCCGTCGAGCGGAGCTCCGAGGCGAGCGGCGTCTGGACGCCGACTGCCTGAACCCGACCCGAGCAACCACGTCACGAACGCATCAAGGAGGATCCAGTGACTCGACCGATCACCCTGTTCACCGGCCAGTGGGCCGACCTGCCGCTCGAGGAGGTCGCACGCCTCGCCGCCTCATGGGGCTACGACGGGCTCGAGCTTGCATGCTGGGGCGACCACCTCGACCCGTGGCGCTGGGACGACGACGACTACGTCGCCGACCGGCTCGCCCTGCTCGAACGACACGGGCTCAAGGTGTGGGCGATCTCCAACCATCTCACCGGCCAGGCCGTGTGCGACGACCCCATCGACGCTCGCCACCAGGGCATCCTGCGGGAACGCGTGTGGGGCGACGGCGATCCCGAGGGCGTGCGTCGACGCGCCGCCGAAGAGATGCAGAACACCGCGCGCCTCGCCGCGCGCCTCGGCGTCGACACCGTGGTGGGCTTCACCGGCTCGGCGATCTGGAAGTACATCGCGATGTTCCCGCCCGTCGCCCAGGAGGCGATCGACGCCGGCTACCAGGACTTCGCCGACCGCTGGAATCCGATCCTCGACGTGTTCGACGAGGTGGGCGTGCGCTTCGCCCACGAGGTGCACCCCTCCGAGATCGCCTATGACTACTGGACGACGATCCGCACCCTCGAGGCCATCGACCACCGACCGGCGTTCGGCCTGAACTGGGACCCGAGCCACATGGTCTGGCAGGATCTGGACCCCGTCGGCTTCCTCTGGGACTTCCGCGACCGGATCTACCACGTCGACTGCAAGGACACGCGCAAGCGCATGGTGAACGGTCGCAACGGCCGGCTCGGCTCGCACCTCGCGTGGGCCGACCCGCGCCGCGGCTGGGACTTCATCTCCACGGGGCACGGCGACGTGCCCTGGGAGGACGCGTTCCGCATGCTCAACACCATCGGCTACCAGGGCCCGATCTCCATCGAGTGGGAGGATGCCGGCATGGACCGCCTGCTCGGCGCACCCGAGGCCATCGAGTTCGTGCGACGGCTGGCATTCGACGCTCCCGACGCAGCCTTCGACGCCGCGTTCAGCACCAAGGCCGACTAACGCCGAGCACGGCCCGACATACGACGGATGCCCCGGGGTCGCCCCGGGGGCATCCGTCGTATGTCTTCGCGTCGTACCAGCCGCGCTTCAGACCTTCGCCGCGGTCGGCGCGCCGACCACCATCTCCTCGATGTTCGAGGGCGACAGCGCGTGGTGGATCGCGAGCATGCAGGCGCCGAGCACCGCGGCATCCGCCCCGGCCTTGGACTGCGTGATCTGCAGGTGCTCGGTGGCGAGCGGCATCGACCGCGTGTAGACGATCTCGCGGACGCCCGCGATGAGGTGCTCGCCCGCCTGGGCGAGCGAGCCGCCGATGACGATGACCGACGGGTTGATCAGGCTGACGCAGGTGGTGAGCACCTCGCCGATGTCGCGACCGGCCTGGCGCACGGCCTGGATGGCGGTGATGTTGCCGCCCTTCACGAGCTCGACCACGTCTTGGCTGGACTCGGGCGACATGCCGGTGTCGCGCAGGTCGCGCGCGAGGGCCGGACCCGAGGCGAGGGCCTCGAGGCATCCGCGGTTGCCGCACTGGCAGGGCACGTCGGCGCCGCGTGCCACGTGCACGTGCCCGATGTCACCGGCGGTGCCCTGTGCGCCACGCTGGAGGATGCCGCCCGAGATGACGCCCGACCCGATGCCGGTCGCGACCTTGACGAAGATGAGGTGGTCGACCTCGGGCCAGGAGAGCTCGCGCTCGCCCAGCGCCATGATGTTCACGTCGTTGTCGACGAGCACGGGGGCGTCGAAGGTGCCGTGGAACCAGCCCGGCACGTCGAAGCGGTCCCAACCGGGCATGATCGGCGGGTTGATCGGCCGGCCGGAGCTGTGCTCGACGGGACCCGGGAGCCCGATGCCGATGGCGAGCAGGTCGGCGGGCGAACGGCCGAGCCGGTCGAGCAGCTCCTGCGCCGCCCCCGAGACCCACGTGAGCACCGCCTCGGGACCCTCGGCGACGCGGATGGGCTCGCTGCTCTCGGCCTGGATGCGGCCGGTGAGATCGCTGACGGCGATACGCACGTGGGAGGCGCCGACATCGACGCCGAGCACGACGCGCCCGCTCGCCGCGATGGCGAACTGGGACGACGGTCGCCCACCGGTCGACACCGCGTCACCGACCGGGCCGACGAGCCCGAGCTTCATCAGGGCGTCGATGCGGAGTGCCACCGTCGACCGGGCGAGGCCCGTCATGGCCGAGAGCTCGGTGCGGGTGCGGGGACGCCCGTCGCGCAGGATCTGGAACAGGTCACTGGCGACGGAGGATCCGAGGGCGGTGATGTGCCCGTCCTGGCCGGTGCGACTTATGTCGGTCATCTGTCCATTCTTCCACAATCGACGTTCGAAGTTCCCCGATCGTGGTCGCAAGGGCGCCCCCCTTTCGGTCGTCACGTCGCCGGGCCCACGCTCGTCACGGCACACCCCCGAACGCCCCGGCCGCCCGCAGCTCGAGGCCCTGCAGCACGCTCCACGGACTGAGCGCCGACGGCATCGCGTCCACCACCCGGAGGAAGTCGCCGGGGTCCACCCAGCGCCAGTCCATGACCTCCTCCGGCGCCGGGTCGAGGTCGGTCGGCAGCTCGGCGAAGACCACCGGGCAGACCTCGTGCTCGACGAGGCCGTCGGGTGCGACCGCGCGGTAGCGGAAGTCGGGTAGCACGACTCGCACCGAGATCGGCGCGACCCCGAGCTCGAACCGCAGCCGCCGCTCGGCGGCCGCCTCCAGGTCCTCGCCGGGCGAGGGGTGGCCGCAGCACGTGTTCGTCCACACCCCGGGCCACGTGCGCTTCGCGAGCGCACGGCGCGTCAGCAGCATCCGCCCCTCGCTGTCGAAGCCGTAGCAGGAGAAGGCGAGGTGCAGCGGGGTGTCGACGCCGTGCACCCTCGCCTTCTCCATCGACCCGATCGGCGCACCCGATGGGTCGAGCAGCACGACCTCCTCGACCGTCCGCGCCTCGGAGTCGGGGAGGACGGTGCTCATGCCGCGCCCACCGGCGCGCCGACGCCGGCCGCCTGCAGCACCAGGTCGCGCACGGCGGCCGCGGGTACCGCGTCGCCGACGCCGTCCCAGAACGGCAGCGCGGCATCCGAGCACAGCAGCAGTGGCGAGTCGGCCTCCGACGACGGCAGCCGGCCGTGCGTGCCGCGCACCCAGGAGGGATCGAGCGGCACGACGTTCATCGCGTACCGCAGGCCGAGCTTCTTGCGCACCAGCCCGAGCGCCGCCTTCGCCTTCGCCAGGCGGTCGGCCGGGTCGAAGAACAGCTCGGCCGGGTCGTACCCGGGCTTGCGGTGGATGTCGACGCCGCGCGCGAACTCGGGCGCCCGGTCGTCGTCGAGCCAGTAGTAGTAGGTGAACCAGGCCCCGGGCTCCGCGACGACGACGAGCTCGCCCGACCGTTCGTGGTCGAGGCCGTACCGCTGCTGCGCGTCGCGGTCGAGCACCTCGTCGACGCCCGGCAGGCCCTGGAGCAGGTCCCGCACGCGTTCGACGTCGGCGGGGTCGGCCACGTAGACGTGCGCGACCTGGTGGTCGGCGACGGCGAACGCCCGCGACGTCCACGGGTCGAGCTGCTCGCGTCCCTGCTGCACGTAGACCTCGAGGAGTCCCTCGCGGCGGAGGACCCGGTTGAGGTCGACGGGTCGGTTCGCCGACTCGATGCCGTACTCCGCGACCGCGATCACGGTGGCACCCGCCGCCTGCGCGTCGTCGAGCAGGGGCGCCATGGCGGTGTCGAGCTCGGCCGCCGCCCGGTCTGCCTGCGGCGACTCGGGACCGAAGCGCTGCAGGTCGTAGTCGAGGTGCGGGAGGTACGCCATGACGAGGTCGGACCGCCGATCGCGCATCACCATGCGGGTCGCCTCCACCATCCAACGGGTCGACGCGATCGACGCGGTCGGACCCCAGTACTGGAAGAGCGGGAACTCGCCGAGCGCGCCGGTCAGCTCGTCGTGCAGGGCGGGCGGCCGCACGTAGGCGTCGGGCGACTTGCGCCCGTCGGCGTGGTAGACCGGACGCGGCGTCACGGTCACGTCGGTGCTGGCCCCCATCGCGTACCACCAGCCGACGTTCGCCGCCGTGAAGCCGGGCTGCTGGCGCCTGGCGGTCTCCCACACCTTCTCGCCCTGCACGAGCGCGTTGTGCTGGCGCCACAGGTGCACCTCGCCCTGGTCGCGGAAGTACCAGCCGTTGCCCACGATGCCGTGCTGCGCCGGCGCGAGGCCGGTGAGCATGGTGGACTGCACGCTGCACGTCACGGCGGGCAGCACCGTGCCGAGCCGGGTGCGGGCGCCGGATGCCGCGAGAGCGCTGAGCCGGGGCATGTGCGCCAGCGCGCGTGGGGTCAGTCCGACGACGTCGAGCAGCAGGACCGAGGTCATGCGGTCACCTCCGAGGGTTCGAGCAGGTCGGCGGCCCAGCGCACCTCGCCGGCGATGCCGGCCACGAGGTCGTCGACTGCATCGGGCAGGACGGACCAGGTGTAGGTCTCGACGTCGACGTGGGCCTCATCGCCATGCGGGATGGAGCGCACGGCGGCGAGCGCGGTGGCGAGCACCTCGGTCGTGGCGGTGAGCGGCGCCCTCGGCTGGAGGTGCAGCGGCACGTGGAAGTGCACGCGCCACGGTCCCTCGGTGGGCAGCGCCTCGAGCGCCTCGCCGAGGTCGTCGGTCGCGAGCACGGTGCCGTCGGGCTGCAGCTCCCGCGTCTGGTGCAGGTAGCGCGGCTCGACGAAGGCGGCGATCGCCTCGCGGCTCGCGGCGTCCGACGGCCGCTCGACGTGCAGTGCGGCCGAGGCCTGCACCTTCACCACGCGAAGCCCGGCATCGGCGATCTCGCGCACCGCGGCATCCGGATCGGCGAAGGAGACCGCGAGGTGGCAGGTGTCGAGGCACACGCCCACGAACTCGGGGTCGATCTCGCCCGAGCGCGTGCGCGGGCCGAGCCAGGCCACCACGTCGTGCACCGTGTCGAGCACGCAGCCGGGCTCGGGCTCGATCGCGAGCCGAACGGTGCGGCCGGTCTCCTCGCGAAGCGCGCGGAGCCGGCGCGAGACGTGGGCGAGCGATGCGCTCGCGCGACGGTCATCGTCGGCCGTCCACGGCGCACGCCACGCGAGCGGCAACGTCGAGATGCTGCCGGCGCCGCCCTCGGGCAGGAGGTCGGCGAGCACGGCGGCGCAGTCGAGCGTGTGCGCCACGCGGCGTTCGTCGGTCCAGTCGGGGCGATACACGTCGAGCTTCACGACGTCGGCGTGGAACGCCCGGTACGGGAACGCGTTGACGGTGCGGAGCTCGAGCCCGTTCGACGCGAGCCGCGCCCGGAGCCGGTCACGATCCGAGGGGCTCGCGGCGAGGCGGGCGGCGAGCTCGGCCGGAAGCCAGAGGCCCACGCCGAGCCGGTCCAGTCCCGCGGCCGCGCGCACCGGGCCGGCGAAGGCATCGAGCTGGGCGAGCACCCCGTCGAGGTCCTCGGCGGGGTGCACGTTGGTGCAGTACGAGAGCTCCATCAGGCTCGTGCCCCCCGCAGCACGGAGTTGCCCTCGAATGTCGCCGGGACGAGCGGCTCGTGGTCGACGAACCCCGGGACCGGGTCGAGGTGCAGTCGCCCGCTCTGCCCGTAGAAGGCGACGGGGTTCTGCCAGAGCACGACGTCGACGTCGTGCTCGGTGAAGCCGGCGTCGAGCATGGCCCCGGCGGTCTTCCGGGTCTTCAGGGGATCGGACTGGCCCCAGTCCGCGGCGGAGTTCACCAGCATCCGCTCGGTGCCGTATTCGCGCAGGATCGCGACCATGCGATGCTCGTCCATCTTGGTGTGCGGATAGATGGAGAAGCCCATCCAGCACCCGGATGCCGCGACCTCGGCGACCGTGGTCTCGTTGAGGTGGTCGACCACGACCCGCTCGGGGCCGATGCCCGACTCGCGCACCACGTCGAGCGTGCGCGTCGTGCCGGCGGCCTTGTCGCGGTGCGGCGTGTGCACGACGGCCGGGAGGCCGACGTCGCGGGCGAGCGCGAGCTGGGTCGCGAAGACCTCCTCCTCCTCGGGCGTCATCGAGTCGTAGCCGAGTTCGCCGACGGCGACCACGCCGTCTTTCGCGAGGTAGCGCGGAAGCACCGCGAGCACCTCGCGGCAGCGCGGATCGTTCGCCTCCTTCGGGTTGAGGCCGATGGTGCAGTGGTGGCGGATGCCGTACTGCGCGGCGCGGAACCGCTCCCAGCCGATCAGCGCGTCGAAGTAGTCGACGAAGCTGCCGACGCTCGTGCGCGGCTGGCCGAGCCAGAACGACGGCTCGACGACCGCGCGCACGCCCGACTCGTACATGGCGACGTAGTCGTCGGTGGTGCGCGCGCTCATGTGGATGTGGGGATCGAAGATTCGCATGCTCAGGCTCCTGGGTCGGTGGTCGTGGTGGTGGCGAGGGCCGTCATGTCGTCGCTCACCGTGCGCCCGGCGGCCCGCCGTTCGGCGATGAGCGCGGCGGCCATGCGGGCGAGCTCGGGGTCGACGCGGCGGTCGAGGTCGGCCACGACGTCGAGCGGGATGTCCATGAACAGCGCCTTGAGCACCCCGTGACGCCAGCCGTGCTGGTCGAGGTGCGCCGCGGCGAACGCGCCGAGCGCGGCGGCGACGAGGCGGGGGTCGTTCGTGCGGAGTGCGTCGGCGACGAGCTCGACGCCGACCGTCACCGCCTCGGGCCCGACACGGGGCGCGACGTTCAGGCCGCACAGCACGCCCCGGCGCTCGGCATCGTCGCCGTAGCGGTAGAGGTCGGCGAGCTGCGCGGCGGCCTCGCCTGGCGGCAGCACCCTCAGCATCGCGACCACGAGATCGGCGCGCGCCCGGTCGTCGACCGTGCCGTGCCGGAGGCCGAGCGGATCGGTCGCAGGCTCGATCGGTGCGCGCCCGACCGCGCGGCCGGCCGCGGGAAACAGCACGACGATGCGCTGCGGCTCTGCGATCACCTCGCGGACGGCGGTGGTGGTCCAGTCGATCGTCATCGTTCCCTCCATGCGTCGTGGATGGCCTGCATGCTCCGCGCGGCGACGCCCGGGGCGTCGTGCGCGTGCCGTGGCAACTCGACGGCAGCGACGCCCCGGTAGCCGATCTCCTCCAGCGTCGCGAGCGACGCGGCGAGGTCGAGGCGGCCGCGACCGAGCTCGAGGTGCTCGTGCGCCTCGGGCAGCATGTCGTCGACCTGGACGTTCACGAGCAGGTCGCCCGCGGCGCGAAGCGCGCCGACGACTCCGTCGGGCTCGACGACGACGCAGTGCCCGAGGTCGACGGTGATGCCGAGCACGTCGGGTGATCCGAGCTGCTCGCGCAGGCGCAGGGCATCGGCGACGGTCTCGACGAGCATGCCGGGTTCGGGCTCGAAGCCGAGGGTGACCCCGGACGCCGCCGCGTACGCGACGACCTCGCGCATGCGCGGCACGAGCCGACGCCAGCCCTCGTCGGCGTCGACGCCCTCCGGAAGCACGCCCGACCACAACGAGACGCAGTCGGCGCGCAGGATCGCCGCGAGGTCGACGGCACGGCGGAGGAACCGGAGGCGCGCGGCCGCGTACTCGTCGACGAGCGTGGGGCGGTGCTTGGCGTACGGATCGAGCAGGTACCTGGTGCCGGTCTCCACCACGACCCGCCAGCCCAGCTCGTCGAGGCGGTCGCGGAGGTGCGCCGCGCGGAGGTCGGCGTCCTCGGCGAAGGGGTCGAGGTGCGGATGCCCCAGGGTGAGCGCCAGGGCGCCGTATCCGTTCGACTCGAGCACCCGCAGTGCGGCCTCGAGCGGGTGGTCCGTGAAGCCGTTGGTGCCGTAGCCGAGCACGAAGCCGGCGTCGGGCAGCGGTCCGGTGGCGTGCGCGGTGTCGCCGAGGGCGATCGTCATGTGACGTCACCCGCCCGACGCCGCGCGGCGAGCGCACGGCGGACGAGGTCGAGCGCGCCGATGGCGGCCGCCGGAACGACCGCGCCGGTGCGGGCGACGAGCGTCGCCTGCAACGGGATCATCGCGCCGATGCCGGCGCGAGTCGCCGTGCGCACGTTGGCGGCCGACGGATCGGCGAGCGCCGCGAGCTGTCTCGGCAGCAGGGCGCCCGCGTAGGCGATGCCGCCCGCCACCGCGCCCGCGGTCGCGGCCACGCGGGTCCGGGAGCCGCCGCCACGGACGTCGTTGCCGCGGCCGCCGCCCACGGCCGCGATCGTGGTCGCGCCCGTCACCGCGAGCCCCGCGAGTGCGACACCGGAGGAACCGCCGTGCACCTCGCCGCGGGACTGCGCGGTCACGCCGGCCGTGTGCAGGGCGACCACCGTCGCGGCGGGCAGGGCCGTCGCGGCGCCGCGTGCACCCATCATCACGTCGAGCCCGCGGCACGCCGCCATGCTCAGCGGTCCCGCCGCCGTCTCCTTGAACACCGTGTTGTAGGCCACCACCGCGCCGACGAGGGGCGCGGCGACGGCGAGCCCCCTGCGGCCGCCGCCGCTCGCGGCGAGCCCGACGCCGACGGCCATGCAGGCGGCGGCAATGCCGAGGGCACGCCGAGGGAGGACGCGGCCCGACGGGATGGGCCGCTCGGGCCGCTCGACGGCGTCGAGCCGGCGGTCGGCGTAGTCGTTCAGGGCCATGCCGCCGCTGTAGAGGAAGACGGAGGCGAGCGGCAGCAGCCACCTGCGGCCGGCGAGACGCCCCCCACCGGCATACCCGCCCGCGATCGCATCGCCGATCACCGTGAGCGCGGCCGGTGCGCGCACGAGCTCGAGGACGTCGCCGACCGCGGTCAACGTGCGACCCGTGCGGGTCGCCGTGCCGCGGCGAGGCGTGCGCCCGTCGCCTGCGCCCATGCGATCAGGTCGTCGGTCTGCTGCCCGAAGTCGTGCACGTCGCTGCCCCAGGGGTCCTTGAAGAAGAAGCCGAGCTCGGGCACGATGCCACCGGCGCCCGCGGCATCCGCCAGCGCGAGGAGCCGCGCGAGGTCGAGCACGAGCGGCGCGGCCAGCATCGAGTCGTAGGCGCTCCAGATCGTCTGCATGGTGATGCGCGAGCCGAGGAACCCCTCGGCGTGGATGTGGTCCCACGCCGTCTTGATGTCGCCGAGGTCGGGGACGTTGTCGATATGGAGCGGCGCGACGACGTGCTCGCCGACGAGGGTGCGGAGGCCACGGGTCTTCGAGGCGAGCTTGCTCTGCACGGCGTCGGGGTCGGCGAGCGTGGCGCCGTCGCCGCCGCCGAGCAGGTTCGCTCCGGCCCAGGAGTGCACGTGCAGGCCGCGGGCGCCGAACATGGGGGCGAGCGCCGTGCGGATGAGGGTCTCACCGGTCTTGCCGTCCTGCCCGGCGAACGGGATGCCTCGCTGCGCGGCGAGCTCCTGCAGCGCAGGCAGCGAGAGTCCGGCAGAGGGCGTGAAGCCCGCGTAGGCACTGCCGGACTCGATCGCGGCGAGCGCGGCGATCGAGCTCGCGGGCAGCACGGCCTCGGCCGGGTCGCCGAGGGCGTCCGTGAGGAGCGCCGCGTCATGGAACTGGGGCCGGTCGACGGCGATGGGCTCGGTCGACGAGATGTCGACGACGACGACGTGGTCGAGCCCGTGCCGGTCGCGGAACGAGATGATGTCGCCGGCGAGCCTCGCCACGGCGGCGGCCTGGGTGCCGGCATGGGTCGCCGGCTGGTAGCCCGGCCGGATCTCGGCGTCGGCCTGCTCGAGCCCTGCGAGCGCGGCGGTGACGTAGCGCTGCGGGATCATGCCCGAGTCGGCGAGCGCCTGCGCGCGATGCGCGAGCGGCGTGGTGCTGACGTCGTGCCCGCCGAGCACGAGGTCGTCGAAGCCCGGCAGCGGCACGCCCGCGAACTCGGCGCCGGCCGTGGCGCAGCCCGTGGGAGCCGCGAGGCCGGTGGCGAGGGCGTGCAGTCCGACCGCGACGGCGGTGGCCACCGAGCCGCGGGCGCCGACCAGCCACACGCCCACGCGACCGTGCGTCCAACCGGGCGAGGGGGTGGGTGCGTTCGCGTCGGTGTCGAGCGGGGGTGCGGTGTCGAGCATGGTCACGTCATTCCTCCAGGGTGTTCGGATCATCGGGTGCGGCTTCGCATCGATCGGGCGAGTCGGGCCAGGTGGGTCGCGAGGGGGCCGGGCAGGTCGGTCTCGGCGATGCGGATGCCGCGGGCGACGTGCTCGTCGATGGCGACCGCCGCGGCATCGCGGGCGCCGCTGCGGAGCACGAGGTCGCGCACGAGGTCGGCGTCCTGGTCGGTCACCGACGGTGCGCCGAGCACGGCGTCGAGCATCGCGCGGCCAGGGGCGTCGAGCCGCCCGTAGGCCAGTCGGATGAGCTCCGTGCGCGTGCCCTGCTGCAGGTCGGACCGCACCGACTTGCCGGTGACGGCCTCGGTGCCGAAGAGGCCGAGGTCGTCATCGGCGAGCTGATAGGCGATGCCGAAGGCGAGGCCGGCCCGGTCGAGGCTGTCGAGGACGTCGACGGATGCCACGCCGGCGGCGATCGCGCCGAGCCGAAGGGGCAGCGACACGCTGTAGACGGCGGTCTTCAGCTCGGCGACCCTCAGCGGGTCGGCCAGGTCGGGGCGGACCAGCTCCGAGCGCACGTCGAGCAGCTCGCCCGCGATCGTGCGCTCCAGCGCCCCCGCGGCCTCCGCGGCGAGCCGCTGCTGCACCGGCGCGGGGGCGGGCGCGTCGAGCAGTGCGAGGAGCGCGGCGTTCAGGGCGAGGTCGCCGGCGAGCAGGGCGGCCGCCATCGCGTGCCGGTCGGCCGCGGCATCCGTCAGCCCCGCTGCTCGGTCACCGGCCTCGTACGCGGCGAGCAGGTTCGGCCGGCCATGGCGCAGCCGGTCGCCGTCGATCAGGTCGTCGTGCATGCAGAGGCCGAGGTGGAGCAGCTGCTGGGCGCCGGCGACCTCGCCGAGCACGCGGTGGTCAGCGCCGCCGAATCCGAAGTAGGCGGCGGCCACGAGACGTGGCCGGAGGTGCTTGCCGCCGTCGGACGCCGCCGCCTCGTCGAGCAGCCGGACGACTTCCGGGCCGAACGCCGCGCACCGGGTCCGGACGCGCCGCCAGTGCGCAGCCGTGACGGCCGGTGACGTCGCACCGAAGGCCTCGACCTCGGCGTCGAGGCGAACGGAGGCGTCCGCGGTGGCGTCCGGAGTCGCGACGACGGGGTCGGCGACCATGCGGCCGCGGAGCGAGGTCAGCAGCGCGCCCTCGATCGTCGAGGGCGCGGTCATCGGCGGTGACGACTTCATGGAGCTCCTCCGTCGACGTTGACAGGCCCCGACGCCGGCTGGGTGCCGGCGTCGTCCGTGCCGGTGGCGCTGCACCCCCGGTTGGGGGGCTTCCGTCGACCGGTGCGATAAAAGCCAACCTAGCCACGACGTAAGTCGAGCGCAATGGTTCATTGTTTCGCGCGCTGTGGTACAACTTTTGGAATGTGCGTGGCAGCGGTAGCGCGCGCCTGCCACCCCGCGGCCCCATCGGGGCGCGACGGCGCGGCGCGGGAAACGGGGGTGGGGCCTGCTCAGCGCGCCCGAAGCGAGTCCGGCCCGATCTCCCCGATCGAGCGGTGGCCCGCGAGCGCCATCGTGAGGTCGAGCTCGGCGAGGTGGTTGCGCACGACCTCGCGCACCCCGGTCTCGCCGGCCACCGCGAGGCCGTACGCGTAGGGCCTGCCGATGCCGACCGCCGTGGCCCCGAGGGCGAGGGCGATGAACGCGTCGGCTCCGCTGCGCACGCCGCTGTCGAGCACGATCGGCACGCGTGCGCCGACCCGCTCGACGATCTCCGGCAGCGCGTCGAGGGTCGCCACCGAGCGATCGACCTGACGGCCGCCGTGGTTCGACACCACGATGCCGTCGACACCGGCGTCGAGGGCCCGGCTCGCGTCATCCGGATGCAGCACGCCCTTCAGCAGCACGGGCAGCGAGGTCCACTCACGCAGCCTGGCGAGGTCGTCCCACGTGAGGCTCGCGTCCGAGAAGACGTCGAGGAAGGTCTCGACCGCCGCCCGGGGCAGCGGCGAGCGCAGGGCGTCGCGCACGCCGCCCTCGACCAGCCTCGTGCCGGCGCCGCGGCGGGCGATCGAGAGGGCCGAGCGCAACAGGGTCGGCGTCACCCTGGGTCGCGCTCCCCCGACGGCGCTTCCCGACACCCGCGCGCGCACGAGCTCGGCGAACACCGGGTCGCTCGTGTACTGCGCGATGCCCTGCCCTCGCGTGAACGGCAGGAACGCGGCGTCGAGGTCGCGGGCGCGCCAGCCGAGCAGGTGCGTGTCGAGGGTGACGACGACGGCCTCGCAACCGGCCGCCTCCGCCCGGCGCAGCAACGACGCGTTGAGGTCGTGCGAGGCGCTCCAGTAGAGCTGGAACCACCGCGATCCGTCGCCCATCGCGGCGGCGACCTCCTCCATCGGGCGCGACGCCTGGTTCGACAGCACGTAGGGCACGTCGAGCGCGGATGCCGCGCGGCCCACGGCCACGTCGGCATCGGGGTGCGCCAGCTCGGCGACCCCGATGGGCGAGAGCAGGAACGGGGTGGCGCGTCGCCGCCCGAGGAGCTCGATCGAGAGGTCGCGCTCGGACACGTCGCGGAGGACGCGCGGCCACACCTGCCACCGCCCGAACGCGGCCCGGTTCGCGGCCATGGTCGCCTCCGACCCTGCCCCGCCGGCGAGGTAGGCGAACGCCTCGGCGGAGGTCGCCTTGCGGGCGGCGCGCTCGAGCGCCGCCACGTCGACGGGCACGGCCGGCTTCGTGCCGCTCACCCCGGCGCGGTACACGTCGGACTGCACGGTGCGCGCGTAGCCGCGGTTCGCCTCGGTCATCGGGCCGCTCCTTCGCGATCGGACTGCGAGCCAGCGTAGCGGGGGGTGCGGAGGGCTGCCCGCCAGCGCAGCGGGGGTCGTGTGTGGAGCCGCCCCGCCTAGGGTGGAGAGGATGCCGCAGCTGCCCGACCTCCTCGTCGCCGCCATCGCGCTCGTGCGCGACCGGCGCGTGCTCAGGGTCACCGCGCGCGGCCGCGACGTGCACTACATGCCCGGCGGCAAGATCGACCCGGGCGAGACCGCCGCCGAGGCCGCCGCGCGCGAGGCCTTCGAGGAGGTCGCGCTCGACCTCGACCCCGACGCGCTCGACGAGCTCTTCGAGGTGGTGGTGCAGGCGCACGGCGAGCCCGAGGGCCGGCTGGTGCGCATGCGGGTCTTCCGCGCCGAGACGGATGCCGCGCCCGCCGCCTCCGCTGAGGTGGGCGCCCTGCACTGGGTGACCACCGCCGACGCCCACCGCTGCCCGCCGGCGGGCGTCGAGGTGCTGCGCCTGCTCGCGGCATCCGGCCTCATCGACTGAGCGCGTGCCCGGTGCTGGGTGGGACCGCGGCATCCGCACGGTCGCTGCGCGGTTCACGCCACGCTCGGCTCCGCCTCGTAGACTGCCGCCATGTCGGTGACTCGCGAGTTCCGCCGCGGCGACGGCGTGACGGTGATCACCGAGTCGGGCACCGGCGCGGGGCCGTGCTACGTGCTGGTGCACGGCATCGGCATGGGACACCGCTACTTCTCGGGCCTCGCCGACGCCCTGGCCCTCGACGGGCGGGTGCTCGCGCTCGACCTGCCGGGCTTCGGCGAGGCGCCCGAGCCCGACGAGCCGCTGTCGATGCGCGCGTCGGGCGACTACCTCGCCGCACTGCTCGAGGCCGAGGACCTGCACGACGTGGTGCTCGTCGGCCACTCGATGGGCACGCAGATCGTCGCCGAGGCGGCCGCGCGCCATCCCGAGCGGGTCGCGCGCGTGGTGCTCATCGCGCCGACCGTGAACCCGCGCGAGCGCAGCATGGGCATGCAGGCGCTGCGGCTGCTGCAGGACGAGTCGATCACCAAGCCGAAGGTCATGGGGCTCGCAGTCTTCACCTACCTGCAGGCCGGGCCGCGGTGGTACTTCGCGAAGCTCGGCCAGATGCTCGACCACCACCTCGAGGAGACGCTTCCGGATGTCGCGCGGCCGACGCTCGTGATCCGCGGCGAGGACGACCGCATCTCGCCGAGGGCGTGGGCGCAGGAGGTGGCGCGGCTCATGCCGCACGCCCGCTACGTCGAGGTGCCCGGCCGCGGACACGAGACCATGGTGACGGCCGGCGAGCAGGTCGCGATGCTCGTGGCGGCGCACGCCCACGGCGATCGCGTCGGCGACGAGGTGCGCGCGCCCACCGAGCCCGAGCTGCCGCCGGCGGTGGTTCGAGGCTGGTGGTGGGCCAGCGACTACGTGTACGCGGGCGCACGGCAGCTCGCGATCCTCCGGCCGCCATGGGGGCTGGGGCGCCTGCGCCCGTCGCCGCGCGCGTGGGCCTCGGGCTCGCGGGACCTGCCCGAGGTCATCCTGTTGCCCGGCATCTACGAGCACTGGACGTTCCTCCGGCCGCTCGGCGACGCGCTCAACGCCGCCGGCCATCGGGTGCGCGTCGTGCACGGGCTCGGCTCGAACCGCCGGGGCATCTCCGAGACCTCCGAGCGCCTCGGCCGGGCGCTCGCCCGAACGCGCCCGCCCGCCGCGGGCCGGGTCATCGTCGCGCACAGCAAGGGCGGGCTCATCGCCAAGCAGCTGCTGGTCACCTCCGGCGCGGCCGCGGCGGCCGCCGTCGAGGCGGCGAGCGGGGGCGATGCTGCCGCTGCCGCCGCCGCGGCGAGCGCGCCAGCGG
>NZ_JBFUDH010000018.1:0-58314 GCF_056404815.1 Agromyces sp. P2_B3
GTTCGTCACGATCCGCTCGCGGCAGTACCGGCGCCGGGGCGCGGCGTCGGGCGCGGGCGGCGGCGGCACCTTCGCGCACTGAGGCCGCGGCGGCGACCCGCGCCGGCCCCCCGCGCCGGCGACCCGGTCAGGCGGTGGCGGATGCCTCGGGCGCCGGCGCCGCGGCATCCGGGATCGGGAAGATCGCCGTGACGAGCCGCGACACCCACTCGATGAGGTCGGCGTCTCCCGGCAGCTCGCCCCCGGGCGTCGGGAACGGCACGAGGATGACGTCGTTCTGCGCGAAGTGCTTCGCGCCCGGGTAGAGGCGCTCGAGTCGCACGCGTCGCGAGTCTGGGATGTTGGCGGGCGCGATGCGGAGCTTGGAGCCGGTGGCGATGACGTCGGAGAGCCCCGCGAGCTGCGCCTGGCGGCGGAGCCGTGAGATCGCGACGAGGTGCGTCACCGCGTCAGGCGGGGTGCCGTAGCGATCGACGAGCTCCTCGACGACCGCGTCGATCTGGCCTTCCTTGGCGGCCGGCCCGCTGGCTGCGGACAGCTTCTGGTAGATCTCGAGGCGCAGCCGCTCGGAGTCGACGTAGTCCTCGGGGATGTGCGCGTCGACGGGCAGCTCCAGCCGCAGCTCGGTCTGGCCCTCGGCGACGTCGCCTCGGAAGGCCGACACCGCCTCGCCGATCATGCGCAGGTACAGGTCGAACCCGACGCCGGCGATGTGGCCGGCCTGCTCGGCGCCGAGCAGGTTGCCGGCGCCACGGATCTCGAGGTCCTTCAGCGCGATCTGCATGCCGCCGCCGAGCTCGTTGTTGGCGGCGATCGTGGAGAGGCGGTCGTGCGCCGTCTCGGAGAGGGGCTTCTGCGCGTCCCAGAGGAAGTACGCGTAGGCGCGCTCGCGTCCGCGGCCGACGCGGCCGCGCAGCTGGTGCAGCTGCGACAGGCCGTACTTGTCGGCGCGGTCGATGATGATCGTGTTGGCGTTCGAGATGTCGAGGCCGGTCTCGATGATGGTCGTCGAGACGAGCACGTCGAACTTGCGCTCCCAGAAGTCGACCACGATCTGCTCGAGCACGTGCTCGTTGAGCTGGCCGTGCGCGACGGCGATGCGCGCCTCGGGCACGAGCTCGGAGAGCTGCGCGGCGACGCGATTGATCGACGAGACCCGGTTGTGCACGAAGAACACCTGGCCCTCGCGGAGCATCTCGCGGCGGATCGCGGCGGCGACCTGCTGCTCGGAGTAGGGGCCGACGAAGGTGAGGATCGGATGCCGGTCCTCGGGCGGCGTGGCGAGCGTCGACATCTCGCGGATGCCGGTGACGGCCATCTCGAGCGTGCGCGGGATCGGCGTGGCGCTCATGGCGAGGATGTCGACGTTGGTCTTGAGCTTCTTGAGCTGGTCCTTGTGCTCGACGCCGAAGCGCTGCTCCTCGTCGATGATGAGGAGCCCCACGTCCTTGAACTTCACCTGCTCGGTGAGGATCCGGTGCGTGCCGATGACCATGTCGATGGTGCCGTCGGCGAGGCCCGTGACGGTCTCGCGCACCTCCTTGTCGGTCTGGAACCGCGAGAGCGCCCGCACGTGCACGGGGAACCCGGCGAACCGCTCGTTGAACGTCTCGAGGTGCTGCTTGACGAGCAGGGTCGTGGGCACCAGCATCGCGACCTGCTTGCCGTCCTGGATGGCCTTGAACGCGGCGCGCACGGCCACCTCGGTCTTGCCGAACCCGACGTCGCCGGCGAGGAGGCGGTCCATGGGGATGGGCCGCTCCATGTCGGCCTTGACCTCGTCGATGGTCTGCAGCTGGTCGGGCGTCTCGGCGAACGGGAACGCCTCCTCGAGCTCCTGCTGCCAGGGCGTGTCGGGCCCGAATGCGTGGCCCTTCGCGGCCATGCGGGCGGAGTAGAGCTTGACGAGCTCGACGGCGATCTCCCGCACGGCCTTGCGCGCGCGACCCTTCGCCTGCGCCCAGTCGCTGCCGCCCATCTTGGAGAGGGCGGGCGCCTCACCGCCGACGTAGCGGCTGAGCAGGTCGAGCTGGTCGGTGGGCACGAAGAGGCGGTCGCCCGCCTGCCCGCGCTTCGACGGCGCGTACTCGAGCACGAGGTACTCGCGCATGGCGGTGGGCTGCTGCTGGATGCCGGCCGTGCGGCTCGGGCCGGTGGGCCGGCTGCCCGTGGCCACCTCGCGCTGCACCATCTCGACGAAGCGGCCGATGCCGTGCGTCTGGTGCACGACGTAGTCGCCGGCCTTGAGCTGCAGCGGATCGACGACGTTGCGCCGCCGGGTGGCGAGCTTCGTGTTCTGGCGGGCGTCGTAGCCGGCCGCCCGACCGTAGAACTCCGACTCGGCGATGAGCGCGAGCTTGGCCTCGGGCACCTCGAACCCGCGCGCGGCCTCGGCCTGCACGAGGTAGGCGACGCCGGGCTCGAGGTCGGCCGGCACCTGGTCGACGATGCGCGCCGCGAGGCCGGCTTCGGCCAGCACGTCGCGGGCGCGCTCGACGAGGCCGTGACCGGCGGATGCCACGACGATGCGCCACCCGTCGCGCAGGCGCGCGCCGATGTGGTCGACGGCTCCGGCGACGTTGCCCGCGAAGCTCGGCATGGCGTTCGCGGCGATGCGCACGTACTCGGACGCGGCGCCGGCCGCCGCCTCGGCCGCCGCGGCATCGGATGACGCGGCCACCACCTCGGCGGCATCGCCGAGGTCGAAGCTGGAGAAGGTCCACCACACCCGGCGGGTGTCGGGTTCGCCGGGCGCGCTGAACAGCGCGGCCTGCCGGAACTCGCGGATCGTGAGGAAGTCGCCGGCGGCGAGGTCGATCGGCGCCTCGGCCCCGACGGTGGCGGCGCTCCACGCGGCGCCGAGGAACTCCCGGTTCGTCTCGGCGAGGCTCACGGCACGGCCCGCCACGCGCTCGGGCTGCACGACCGCGATGGCGGCGCCCTCGGGCAGGTAGTGCGCGAGCGGCACGAGCCGCTCGAGCAGCGCGGGAGCCAGCGACTCCATGCCCTCGACGGGGATGCCCTGCGAGATCTTCTCGAGCATGCCCGCGAGGCTCGGGAACTCGTGCAGCATCTCGCGGGCGCGCTGCCGCACGGCCGGGGTGAGCAGCAGCTCGCGGCTCGGGGCGAGCTGCACGCGCTCGACGACCTCGGGCAGGGAACGCTGGTCGGCCACCGAGAACGCGCGCAGCTCCTCGACTTCGTCGCCGAAGAACTCCACGCGCACGGGATGGTCGGCGGTGGGCGGGAACACGTCGAGGATGCCGCCGCGCACGGCGAACTCGCCTCGGCGCGAGACCATGTCGACGCGCGCGTACGCGAGGTCGACGAGCCGCACCGCGAGCTGCGACAGGTCGTACCCGCGACCGCCGGCGACGAGCTCGATCGGCGCGAGCTCGGCGAGGTTGTCGGCGAGCGGCTGCAGTGCGGCGCGCACCGAGGCGACCACGACGAGCGGATGCCGCGAACCGGCCGCCTGCCACTCGTGGAGCCGCCGCAGCGCGTGCAGCCGGCGCCCGACCGTCTCGGCGGAGGGGCTCAGCCGCTCGTGGGGCAGCGTCTCCCACGCGGGGAACTCGAGGAGCTCGCCACCGTCGAGGTACGGCGCCAGCGCGCCGCGCAGCGCCTCGCCCTCGCGGCTGGTGGCCGTGACGACGAGCAGCGCCGGCGGGAGGCCCGCCTCGATGCGGCGCTCGAGGAGGCCGGCGATGAGCGGCGCGTCGATGCCGGCGGGAGCCGAGAAGTCGGCGTTCCGCAGGGCCTCGGCGAGCGCGTCGTCGATCGTGGAGGCGCGCGAAAGCGCCCTGTTCAAGCCCTGCAGGATCACCGTCCGAGTCTACGCGCGGCCTCCGACAGGCCCGCCACCGTGCGCTGCCGGCGAACGGCTCGGCCGAACGCCTCGACGCGGACGGGCGACGCCGCGTCGCAGGCGCCCGATACGATGGGCGCCGCACCAGACCGACCCCGGAAGGACACCGTGATCACTGCCGCCGCCGATGGTTCGGCTCTCGGAAACCCCGGCCCCGCCGGCTGGGCCTGGTACGTCGACGACACCACGTGGGCGGCGGGCGGCTGGCCGCACGCCACCAACAACCAGGCGGAGCTGAAGGCCGTGCTCGAGCTCTTCCGGGCGACCAAGCACCTCGACGACGACCTGCTCGTCCTCTGCGACAGCCAGTACGTCATCAACTGCATCACGAAGTGGATGCCGGGCTGGAAGCGCAAGGGATGGCGCAAGGCCGACGGCAAGCCGGTCATGAACGTCGACCTGCTGCAGGAGCTCGACGACGAACTCGCCGGCCGTCGGTACCGCTTCGAGTGGGTGCGCGGGCATGTGGGCCACGAACTCAACGAGGCCGCCGACACCCGGGCTCGCGCGGTCGCCGAGGCCTATCGCCGCAAGGGCGCCGTCCCAGGAGGCCCGGGGTGGCCCGGCACAGACGTCGCCCCCGAGGTCGCGGCGCACCGGCTCGTGGAGGCCGAGCTCGAGCTCGCGGCGGCCACCGAGGCGGGCGCGTCCGGGCAGGCGGCAGACGCGAGCGAACCCGAGGCGGAGGTCGACGAGCCGGCGCTCTTCGCACTGGAGGACGCGCCCGACGCCTGGCACACGCTCACGCTCGAGCTCTCCACCGAGGAGCACGACCGACTCGTGCAGCGAGCCCGCGGCGAGGGGCTCTCGCCCGAGGATTTCCTCCGCGGCCTCATCTGAGCCGGGCAGGAGCGGGGCGGCCGCGTCGCCGCGGCATCCGTGGTCAGGCGGGCGAGTGGAACCGCTGCTGCGCCGCCACGAGCCCGTGCTCGACGATCGCCTCGACGGCGTCCGCGGCATCCGACACCAGGCTCGGCAGCGACTGCCGCTCGGTGCCCGAGAAGTCCTTCAGCACGAAGTCGGCGGCGTCCTGCCTCCCGGGAGGGCGCCCGACGCCGATGCGCACGCGGATGAAGTCGCCGTCGTCGGTCGCCTTCGACACGTCGCGCACGCCGTTGTGGCCGCCGTGTCCGCCGCCCTGCTTCAGGCGCACGGTGTCGAACGGGATGTCGAGCTCGTCGTGGAGCAGCACGAGCCGGTCGGCGGGCAGCGAGTAGTACTTGAGCAGGGCCGACACCGGGCCGCCCGACGTGTTCATGAAGCCGTTCGGCTTCGCGATGACGAGCTTGGGGCCACCGGGGCGGAGGAACCCCTCGGCCACGCGTGACGGCGTCTTGTGCGTCTTGAAGGTCGCGCCGAGGCGCCCCGCGACCTCGTCGGCCACCATCTGGCCGACGTTGTGCCGGTTGCCGGCGTACTGGGCGCCTGGGTTGCCGAGCCCGACCACGAGCCAGGTGTTCTCGGCCACGGCGTCGTCCTTCCGGCGGGCGCGCCATCGGTCGAGGAGGCCCATGGGCGGCTCCTTCCGGACGGCGCGGATACGAACAGGAAAATGGAACGGGGCCCGCGGCCCGCAGTCCGAGAGTACCCGGATGCGGCGCCGCGGGCCCCGTGCGCGTGGTCCGCTGAGGTTACTCGGCCGACTCGGCCGCGGTCTCCTCGGCGGGCGCCTCGGCCTCGGGCGCCTCGGCGGCGGCGGCCTCGGCGGCCTCCTCGCCCAGGTCGACCTTCTGGGGCACGTGCACGAGCACGACGAGGGCGTCGGGGTCGCTCACGAGGGTCGCGCCCGTGGGGAGCTCGACGTCCTTCGCGTGGATCTGCGTGCCCTCCTCGAGGCCCTCGATGGAGAGGACGATGTTCTCGGGGATGTGCGTGGCCTCGACCTCGAGCAGCAGCGTCTTGGCGTCGAGGTCGGCGATCGTGCCGGGGTACGACTCGCCCTCGGTGTGCACGGGGACCTCGACCTGGACCTTCTCGCCGCGCTTGATGACGATGAGGTCGATGTGCTCGATGACCTGGTGCACCGGGTCCTTCTGCACGTCCTTCACGAGTGCGATCTGGCTCTTGCCCGAGATCTGCAGGTCGAGCACGGCGTTCGCCTTGCGGATGAGCAGCGCGACCTGGTGGCCCGGGAGGGTGAGGTGCTGCGGCTCGGTGCCGTGGCCGTACAGCACGGCGGGGATCTTGCCGGCGGCGCGGATCTTGCGGGCCGCGCCCTTGCCGAACGTCTCGCGCGCGTCGGCGACGACCTTGTTGTCCTGCTCCATGGTGGTTCTCCTTGCGGGCTCGCGGCCCAGATCGTATGTCTGTCGTTTCGACTCGAACGCGCAGCATCTGACATGCGCTGGTGCGTGAGGAAACAGCCGTGAAGCCTGGTTCCACCGCGTCGATCACGGATGCCCCGCCCGCCGCTCTCGCGGACGAACCGGGCCTCCCTCGCCGAAGTTGTCAGGCCTGCCGCGCGTGAACGCGGAAGACCAAGGGGAGAGTCTACCAGTCCGACTCGAGTGCCGCGATCGCGCGTTCCACGACCGCGTCGACGGGTCCGACGTTCTCGATGCGGACGCCCGCCTCGTCCTCCGCGAGCGGCTCGAGCGCCTCGAGCTGCGAGGCCAGGAGGGCGGGGGGCATGAAGTGGCCGGCACGATCGCGCACCCGCTCGCCGAGATGCTCGGCCGGCACCACCAGCTCCACGAACACCGCGGCCGGGCACGCCGCGCGGATCGCGTCGCGGTAGGCGCGGCGCAACGCGGAGCAGGCGACCACCACGCCGGCATCGCCCGCGGCGAGCGCCTCCCCCACGAGCCGCAGCCAGGGCCACCGGTCGTCGTCGTCGAGGGGTACGCCGCTGCGCATCTTCTCGACGTTCGCCGCGGGGTGCAGGTCGTCGGAGTCCACGAACGCCGTTCCCGGGAACCGGGCGACGAGCCGCTGCGCGAGCGCCGCTCCGACGACCGACTTGCCGGAACCGCTCGGCCCCATGACGACGACCCTGGGCGGGTGGGCTGAGGCGCTCATGGGTTGCAGGCTAGCCGAACGGCGGACGCGGCATCCGCCCCACCGCAGCGGCGCAGCCTCACCGCAACAGCGCGCAACGGTGAGCGCCGCTCACAGTACGCTGGAGGCGACCCCGAACCCACGAGGAGAACTTTCGTGCCTGAAACCGGATCAGCAAACATCGGCGTCGTCGGACTCGCGGTGATGGGGTCGAACCTCGCCCGCAACCTGGCGAGCCGCGAGGGCAACACCGTCGCCGTGTTCAACCGCTCCCCCGAGCGCACGCAGACGCTGACCAGCGAGCACCCCGAGGCCGGCTTCGTGGCCGGCGAGAGCTACGACGACTTCGTCGCCTCCCTCGCGAAGCCGCGCACGGCGATCATCATGGTGCAGGCCGGCAAGGGCACCGACGCGGTCATCTCCGAGCTCGTCAAGCGCTTCGAGCCGGGCGACATCATCGTCGACGGCGGCAACGCGAACTTCCACGACACGATCCGCCGTGAGGCCGAGATCGCACCCACGGGCATCCACTTCGTCGGCGCCGGGATCTCGGGCGGCGAGGAGGGCGCGCTCAAGGGCCCGTCGATCATGCCCGGCGGCTCGGCGGAGGCCTACGAGACGCTCGGCCCGATCCTGGCGTCGATCGCCGCGGTCGCCCCCGACGGCGAGCCGTGCGTCACGCACGTCGGCACCGACGGCGCCGGCCACTTCGTGAAGATGGTGCACAACGGCATCGAGTACGCCGACATGCAGCTCATCGCCGAGGCCTACGACCTCATCCGCCAGGGCACCGGCAAGTCGCCCGCCGAGATCGCCGACATCTTCGCCGAGTGGAACGACGGCGAGCTCGAGAGCTACCTCATCGAGATCACGGCCGAGGTCCTGCGCCAGACGGATGCCGCGACCGGCCGTCCGCTCGTCGACGTCATCCTCGACGAGGCGGGCGCCAAGGGCACCGGCGCGTGGACCGTGCAGAACGCCCTCGACCTGGGCGTTCCCACCTCGGGCATCGCCGAGGCCGTGTTCGCGCGCAGCCTCTCGTCGAAGCGCGCGCAGCGCGAGGCGGCATCCGACCTGCCCGGCCCCTCGGGCGAGTGGAAGGTCGCCGAGGCCGACGTCGACGCCTTCATCGAGGACGTGCGCCGCGCGCTCTACGCGTCGAAGATCATCGCCTACTCACAGGGCTTCGACGAGATCGTCGCCGGCGCCGAGCAGTTCGGCTGGGACATCCACAAGGGCGACATCGCGAAGATCTGGCGCGCCGGCTGCATCATCCGCGCCCGCTTCCTGAACCGCATCGCCGAGGCCTACGCCGAGGACCCGGGCCTCGTGGCGCTCGTCGTCGCACCCTACTTCCGCGACGCCGTCGCCGGCACGCAGGAGAGCTGGCGCCGCATCATCGGCATCGCCGCGCAGGCCGGCATCCCGACGCCGGCGTTCTCGTCGTCGCTCGCGTACTACGACAGCCTCCGCGCCGAGCGCCTGCCCGCCGCCCTCATCCAGGGCCAGCGCGACTTCTTTGGCGCGCACACCTACCAGCGCGTCGACAAGCCGGGCGTGTTCCACACGCTGTGGTCGGGCGACCGGTCCGAGATCGAGACCACGCCGTCATCGCACTAGTCACGTAGTCTGGACGGACCAGACGAGGGGCGAGCGGATGCCGGAACCGGCGTGGCGGAGTGAGGGCACCGAGCCCGACTACCGCTTCACGCTGGCCAACGAGCGCACGTTCCTCGCCTGGATCCGCACGGCGCTCGCGCTCCTCGCGGGCGGGGTGCTGCTGCACCAGTTCGCGACCGAGCTCGGGCCCCGCCCCGCCGTCGTCGTGCTGTCCGTCGGGCTCGGTGTCATCGCGGCGGCGCTCAGCGTGGTGTCCTACACGCGCTGGCGCGGCAACGAGATCGCCATTCGCCTGGGCCGTCCACTGCCGTTCAGCTGGGTGCTGCCGGCGCTCGCGGGGGCCTGCCTCCTGACCAGCGCGGTGCTCGTCGTGCTGCTCGTCATCACGTGAGCCGTGGTCGTCTCGTGAGCGGATCGGTACCGGAATGAACCCCTACGTCGTGGATGCCACCGGCGATCCGGGCCTGCAGCCCGAGCGCACCGCGCTCTCGTGGACGCGCACGGCGCTCGCCCTCGCGGTGAACGCCCTGCTGTCGATGCGTGCCGGCCTGGTCGCCGGCGAGCCGGGGCTCGTGGCCGTGGGGGTGCTGCTCTTCGCGGCATCCGGCGCCGCCGTGGTCATCGGCACCGTGCGCCAACGTCAGCTGTCGGGTGCGCGCCTGGTGATCACCCCGCCCGCCGGGGCGCTCGTGGGCGTCGCGGCGGCGACCCTGCTCGCGAGCGTCGGCGGTGTCGCCAGCGTCTTCGTGGAGGGTGCGGCATGAGCGAGCGGCATCCCGAACTCGAACCCGACCCTTGGGACGACGACGACGGACGGCCCATGCCGGGCCACCGCCGGCGCCGCGTGCTGCGCGTCGTGGTGCTGATCGCCCTCGGCGCGCTGCTGCTGCCCCTCGTGCTCTCGGCGTACGGCGTGGCGAGGTCGGCGGCCGATCGGGCGTGCTCGGTCTACGTGGCGGCGTACGACACGGATGCGGCGGGATTCCGGTCGTCGTTCGACCTGTTCGCGCCGGGCGGGCCCGGCTGGGAGTGCTTCGCGATCTCCGAGCACGGCAGCGAGCGCCTGCTCGGCAACCTCGGGCCGATGCCGACCCTGCCGCAGCCGCAGCAGGTCGGGCCCGACCAGCGCGACGCCTGAGGTCGCTCGCCTCAGGTGGCCGGGTCAGGAGCGGCCGTCGCCGCCTCGTCGGGGAACACCCGCTTGTAGGTGCGCCCGTCGGCCAGCTCGACCGTGCGCGCCTCGAGCTGCCCGCGCGTGACGCGCTGGTAGATCGCCTGGGGGGTGACGCCGAGCCGCTTCGCCGCCTCGGCGACCGACAGGCCAGGCAGGTCGGTGGGCGAGCTCGAGGGTCGTTCGCGCTTGCGCCTGCGGCTCGCCTCCTGGCGTTCGGCGATGGCGTCGTCGCCGCCCGCCCAGCGGTACTTCGCGGCCGAGGGGCTGAGGCTCGCGGCATCCGCGACCTCCTCCCACGTGGCCCCGGCGGCCAGTGCCTCGCGCACGGCGACGAGCATGGCGGGCTCGGCCTCGAGGGCGACCGCGAGCGAGCGGATGCCCCGGAGCCGCTCGAGCGGCGAGGCATCCGAGTCGCCCGCCTGCTCCGACTCCCCCGCCTCAGGGGCCTCGAGCCGCGCCAGGCGCGCGAGGGCTGCGGCGGTGTCGGCGGAGAGGAACGGCACGGGGTCCTCAGCCCTCCAGGAGGCCGTTGCGCACCTCGCGGCGCAGCACCTTGCCGATGAGCGAGCGGGGCAGGTCGTCGGCCACCACGATGCGCCGGGGCACCTTGTAGGCGGTGAGCCCGTCGCGGGCGAAGGCACGGATGGCCGCCTCGTCGAACGTCGCGCCCGGCTTCAGCACGACCACCGCGACGACCTGCTCGCCCGAGTGCTCGTCGGGCAGGCCCACGACGGCGCAGTCCTCGACGTCGGCGTGGGCCCGGATGGCCTCCTCGACCTCGCTCGGCGCCACGTTGAAGCCGCCCGTGATGATGAGCTCCTTGATGCGGTCGACGATGCGCACGAAGCCCTCGTCGTCGATCGCGACGATGTCGCCCGTGCGGAACCAGTCGGCGCCGCCGTCGTCGGCCGGTACGAACACCGCGGCGGTCTCGTCGGGCTTCTTCCAGTAGCCCGAGAACACCTGCGGACCGCGCACGATGAGCTCGCCCTCGGCACCCGCCTCGCGGTCGACGGTCGGCTGGTCGGGGTCGACGACGCGCACCTCGGTCGAGGGCAGCGGCAGTCCGACGGTGCCGGCCTTGCGGTTGGGCGCGACGGGGTTGGCCATGAGCACCGGCGAGCACTCCGAGAGGCCGTAGCCCTCGACGAGGTACCCGCCGCTCGCGGCCTCCCAGGGCTCGACGACGTCGGCCGACAGCGGCATGGCGCCCGAGATCGCGATGCGGATGCCGTCGAGCGACACGCCCGCATCGGCGGCGGCCTTCGTGAGCCGGTCGTAGATCGGCGGCACCGCCGGGAGGAACGTGGGCGGACGCTGCTTCACGACCTTGAGCACGAGCTCGGGATCGAACTTCGGGAACAGCACGAGCCGGGCGCCCATGCTCATCGCGAACGTGAGGCACAGCGTGAGCCCGTAGGCGTGGAACATCGGCAGCACCGCGTACACCACCGACGTGCCGCGCTCGATCTCGGGCACCCACGCGCGCGCCTGTGCGGCGTTCGCACCGAGGTTCGCGTGCGTGAGCGTGGCGCCCTTGGGGCTTCCCGTCGTGCCGCTCGTGTACTGGATGAGGGCGACGTCGGATGCCGCGGGCGCAGCGACGGCGGCATCGATGCGGTCGGATGCCACGAGCTCGCGCCACGGCACCGTGCCGCGCACCTTCGTGGTGAGCGCGGCCCGCGACTCGCGCGCCTTCGCGACGGGCAGCCGCAGGGCGAACCGGGTCAGGAACGGCATGGCCCGGGTCACGTCGACCGAGACGATCGACTGCACCGCGACATCCGCCGGGAACGCCTGGATGGTCTCGACGACCTTGTCCCACGCGATCACGACGCGGGCGCCGTGGTCCTCGAACTGGTGCCGCAGCTCGCGCGGCGTGTAGAGCGGGTTGTGCTCGACCACGATCGCGCCGAGGCGGAGCACCGCGTAGAAGGCGACGATGTGCTGGGGGCAGTTCGGCAGCACGAGGGCGACCGGGTCACCGTGCTGCACGCCGAGCGCGCGCAGGCCCTCCGCGGCGCGGTCGATCTGCTCGCCGAGCTCGGCGTAGGTCGTGGTCGCACCGAAGAACTCGAGCGCGACATGGTCGCCGTACTGCTCGACCGACTCGTGCACGAGGTCGAACAGCGACCCCCGCTCGTCGGCGACGTCGTGCGGCACGCCCTCGGCGTAGCTCGACAGCCAGGGACGCGGGGTCGTGATCGCCATCGGGCCGGCCTACGCCGCGCCGTCGAACATGCTCGTCACCGAGCCGTCCTCGAAGACCTCGTGGATGGCGCGGGCGAGCAGCGGGGCGATCGGCAGCACGGTCAGGCGGTCCCAGCGCTTCTCGGGCGGGACGGGCAGCGTGTCGGTCACCACGACGCTGTCGATGGATTCGCTCTGCAGGATGTCGACGGCCGGGTTGGAGAACACCGCGTGGGTGGCCGCGACGACGACGCCGATCGCGCCGTTGGCCTTCAGCGCCTCGGCGGCCTTGGCGATGGTGCGGCCGGTGTCGATGAGGTCGTCGACGAGCAGGCACACGCGTCCGTTCACGTCGCCGACGATCTCGTGCACCGAGACCTGGTTCGGCACGAGCGGGTCGCGGCGCTTGTGGATGATCGCGAGCGGCACCCCGAGCTTGTCGCTCCAGATGTCGGCGACGCGCACGCGGCCCATGTCGGGCGACACGACCGTGAGCGTCGAGGGGTCGAGCTTGGCCTTGAAGTGCTCGAGCAGCACGGGCATGGCGAAGAGGTGGTCGACGGGGCCGTCGAAGAAGCCCTGGATCTGCGCGGCGTGCAGGTCGATCGACATGATGCGGTCGGCGCCGGCGGCCTTGTAGAGGTCGGCGACGAGGCGCGCCGAGATCGGCTCGCGGCCCCGGCCCTTCTTGTCCTGGCGGGCGTAGGGGTAGAACGGGGAGACCACGGTGATGCGCTTGGCCGACGCGCGCTTCAGCGCGTCGATCATGATGAGCTGCTCCATGAGCCACTCGTTGATGGGCGACGTGTGCGACTGGATCACGAACGCGTCGGAGCCGCGCACGCTCTCGTCGTAGCGCGCGTAGATCTCGCCGTTCGCGAAGGTGCGGGCGTCGGTCGGCACGAGCTCGGATCCCAGCTCCTCGGCGATGTGCTCGGCGAGCTCTGGGTGCGCTCGTCCGGAGACGAGCACGAGGCGCTTCGATCCGGTGGTCTCGATTCCCGACATGTGGTCTGTCCTCTCCACCCGCGCTGAGCCGGTGCGTTCAGTCTTCGTCGGAGCCGGATGCCTCTGCGGCGGCCTCGGCCGCCTGGGCTGCCGCGGTGCCGGGTCGATGCTTCTGGACCCATCCCTCGATGTTGCGCTGCGGGGCCACGTTCACGGCGAGTGCGCCCGCGGGAACGTCCTTGCGGACCACGGTGCCGGCGCCGGTGTACGCCCCATCGGCAATCCTAACGGGCGCGACGAAGACCCCGTGCGACCCGGTGCGCACGTGCGAGCCGACATCGGAGTGGTGCTTCCGCACGCCGTCGTAGTTGGCGAAGATCGAGCCGGCGCCGATGTTCGAGTGCTCGCCGATCGTGGCGTCGCCGACGTACGAGAGGTGCGGCACCTTGCTGCCCTGGCCGATGGTCGCGTTCTTCGTCTCGACGAACGTGCCGATCTTGCCGTCGGCGCCGAGCACCGTGCCGGGCCGCAGGAACGAGAACGGGCCGACGGATGCCCCGGCGCCGATGACCGACAGGGTGGCATCCGTGCGCTTCACCTCGGCGCCCGCGCCGATCTCGCAGTCCACGAGCGTCGTGTCGGGGCCGACGACGGCGCCGGTGGCGATCACCGTGGCGCCCTTGAGCTGGGTGCCGGGTCGGATCGTGACGTCGGGCTCGATCTTCACGTCGAGGTCGATCCACGTGGTCGCCGGGTCGTCGATGGTCACGCCGTTCAGCTGCCAGCCGCGCACGATCAGCGCGTTGAGGCGGGCGGCGGTCTCGGAGAGCTGGGCCCGGTCGTTGATGCCGGCGACGAGCCACGGCTCGGACACCGGCACCGCCTCGACCTCGGAGCCCGCCTCGCGGAGCAGCTGGATCACGTCGGTGAGGTACTTCTCGCCCTGTGCGTTGTCGGTGGTGAGGTTCGCGAGCTGGTCGCGCAGCGCGGCGGCGCCGAACGCGTAGATGCCCGCGTTGATCTCGCCGATCGCGCGCTCCTCGGCGGTGGCGTCCTTCTGCTCGACGATGCGGTCGAACGCGCCGTCGGCGCCGCGCACGACGCGGCCGTAGCCCGTGGGGTCGTCGTAGACGGCCGAGAGCACGGATGCCTGCGCGGCATGGCCGCGGTGCTGCTCGAGGAAGGCGGCGAGCGTGTCGGCGTCGAGGAGCGGCACGTCGCCGTTCAGCACGAGCACCTCGCCCGCGAAGTCGTCGGGCAGCGCGGCGATGGCCTGCTCGACGGCGCGCCCGGTGCCGGGGATCTCGTCCTGGTCGACGACGACGACGCCCGGCATGACGGCCTCGACCTCTGCGGCCACCTGGTCGCGCTCGTGGCGCACGACCGCGACGACGTGCGCCGCGTCGAGCGCGTTCGCGGTGCGCAGCACGTGGGCCACGATCGGCGATCCGGCGAGCGGGTGCAGGAGCTTCGGGGTGGCGGACTTCATGCGGGTGCCCTGGCCGGCGGCGAGCACGATGATGGCGAGATTCTGGTCCATGCTCCGCCACCAGGATTCGAACCTGGTCCTCACAGCTCCAAAGGCTGTCGTGCTGCCGTTACACCATGGCGGACCGCTCGGAATCGACGATTCCGAGCGCCCTACAGTCTGCCAGACGCGGCGCCGCGAGGCGTCGCGTCTGGTCTTGTCATGTGACCTATTGGTCACGTATCCTGATCGTGATGGACGACGACGACGCGGTGTTCAAGGCCCTCGCGGATCCCACGAGGCGACGACTGCTCGACCACCTGTTCGAGCACGACGGCGCCCGCCTCGCCGACCTCGAGGCGCTCGCCGACATGACGCGCTTCGGCGTGATGAAGCACCTGCGCGTGCTCGAGGACGTGGGCCTGGTCACCGCCCGGCGTTCCGGCCGCGAGAAGCTGCACTTCCTGAACGTCGCGCCCATCCGACTCATCCACGACCGCTGGATCGACAAGTACCGGGTCGGCCCGGCGTCGGCGCTCGTCGACCTCAAACGAGAACTGGAGCAACGACCATGACGACGACGCAGGTCTACCACGTCTACATCCGCGCGACCGCCGAGGAGATCTGGGCCGCGATCACCCGGCCCGAGCTGACCGTGCAGTACTTCCACCGCGTGACGATCGAGATCACGCCCGAGCGCCGCTCGCACATCGGGCCGCGCGGGGAGGACTGGGAGCCCGACGCCGTGCTCGAGTTCGACCCGCCGCGTCGGCTCGTGCACGAGTGGCGGTCACACTACGAGGCCGAGATGGCCGCCGAGCCGGTCAGCCGGGTCACCTGGGAGATCGAGCCGCAGGACGGCGGCACGTGCCTCGTCACGCTCACCCACGATCGTCTCGAGGGCTCGCCGAAGACGGCGGAGGGCGTGTCGGGCGCCGGGTGGATGTTCGTCCTGAGCTCGATGAAGTCGCTGCTCGAGACCGGCGAGGCGCTTCCGCCCACGGGCTGACCTGCACACAGCCGAGTCCGCAGGATGCTCCGGCGCGCCGGCCGCCCCCGGCGCGGCGGGATAATGGCGGCATGACGGATGCTGACGAGGTCGACCGGATCGTGGGCGACTGGGAGCGCGAGCGACCCGACCTCGACTTCGCGCCGCTGCAGGTGCTCTCTCGCGTCGCTCGGCTCTCGAAGCACCTCGACCGCGCGCGGCGGCAGGCGTTCGCGAGGTCCGAGCTCGAGGCATCCGAGTTCGACGTGCTCTCGGCACTGCGCCGCGCCGGCTCGCCCTACCGGCTCTCCCCCAAGCAGCTGCTGCAGCAGACGCTCGTCTCGAGCGGCACCATGACCAACCGCATCGACCGGCTCGTCGAGCGCGGGCTCGTCAGCCGCCAGACCGACCCCAACGACGGCCGCGGCATCCTCGTCGAGATGAGCCCCGCCGGCCTCACCCGGGTGGATGCCGCGATCACCCGCCTCGTCGACGCCGAGGCCGAGCTGCTCGACAGCCTGCCCGCCGCCGAGCAGAAGCGGCTCGCCGGGCTGCTGCGCAAGCTCAGCCTCGGCTTCGACTGAGCGGCCCGGAGTGGCCCGGCGCGAGCCCGATGGCGCGGATCGTGCGGCGCCGAGCTACCGCCGCAGCACCTTGCGGGCGAGCCAGTTGCCGAGGAACTGCACGCCCTGCACGAACACGACGATGAGCAGCACCGCCGCCCACGTGATGACCGGCTCGAACTGCCGGTAGCCGTAGACCTGGGCGAACGTGCCGAGGCCGCCGCCGCCGATGAGGCCGGCGACCGCCGTCATGTCCACGATGGCGACGAGCACGAACGTGTACCCGAGGATGAGCGGCCCGAGCGCCTCGGGCACGACGACGGTGCCGAGGATCCGCAGCGGACTTGCGCCCATCGACCGCGCGGCCTCGATGACGCCGGGCGACACGGTGAGGAGGTTCTGCTCCACGATGCGGGCGATCGCGAACGACGCCGCGAGCGACAGCGCGAAGATCAGCGCGTTGTTGCCGATGCCCGTGCCGATCACGAGTCGTGAGAGCGGCTGCACGGCCGCGATGAAGATGATGAACGGGATCGGGCGGAAGAAGTTGATGACGACGTTCACGACGTTGTACACCGCGCCGTTGGAGAGCAGGCTCCCCGGACGCGTCGTGTAGAGCACGATGCCGAGCAGGAGGCCGGCCGTGCCGCCGATCAGCAGCGTGAGCCCCACCATGTAGAGCGTCTCGACCGCCGCGGCCCAGAACTCGCCCTGGAGTTCGAACAACCGGTCCATCACGGCACCTCCGTCACGTCGACGCGCTCGGCGATCCGCGCGAGCACCGCGTCGATCGCGGCATCCGCCCCCCTGATGGCGAGGGTGAGGTGGCCGAACGCGCGGCCCTGGATGTCGTTGATGCCGCCGTAGACGAGCTCGAACTCGAGGCCCGCCGCCGCGAGCTCGAGGAACACCGAGGCCTGCGAGACGTCGCCGTCCCGGAACGAGATCGTGACGATGCGGCCCTCGTGGCGCTCGCGCAGCACGTCGAGCTCGGCCGGCGACGGCACGCCCTTTACCACCGTGGACACGAAGCGCCGCGACGACGGGTTCTGCGGGTCCGAGAAGACGTCGAACACGTCGCCGTGCTCGATCACGCGACCCCCGTCCATCACGGCGACCTTCGTGGCGATCGACTGGATGACGTCCATCTCGTGGGTGATCACGATGATCGTCACGCCGAACTCCCGGTTCACGCGCTTGAGCAGGGCGAGCACCTCCTGCGTCGTCTCGGGGTCGAGCGCGCTCGTGGCCTCGTCGGCGAGCAGCAGGCGAGGCGAGGTGGCGAGCGCCCGGGCGATGCCCACGCGCTGCTTCTGCCCGCCCGAGAGCTGGTCGGGGTAGTTCCGCGCCTTGTCGGCCAGGCCGACGAAGTCGAGCAGCTCGGCGACGCGCGCCGCGATCTCGGCCTTCGAGGCGCCCGCGACCTTGAGCGGATAGGCGATGTTCTGCCATACCGTCTTCGCGCCGAACAGGTTGAACTGCTGGAAGATCATGCCGATGCCGAGCCGGATGCCGCGGAGCTCGCGTTCGGGCATGACCGTGAGGTCGCGGCCGTCCACCGTGATGCGGCCCGACGTCGCGGGCTCGAGCGCGTTGACGAGGCGCACGAGCGTGGACTTGCCCGCGCCCGAGTAGCCGATGATGCCGAAGACGTCACCCGCCTCGATGTCGAGGGTCACGTCGTCGACGGCCACGACCTGCGCACCGCCGCGCTCGGCCGGCGGGTACGACTTGCTGACGTTGGTGAGGCTCACGAGAGCCATGGATGCTCCTTCCGGAACGCCGAGACGGGCGGTGGGCTCTCGGCGCCCACCGCCCGCTCGCGTCGCGATCGATCCGTCGAATCGGTCGCGGGCGTCAGCCCTTCGCGGCCTTGGTGTCGGCCTCGACCTTGGCGAGGGAGTCCTTCAGGTCGGACACGGGCGTGGTGACGGGCACCGCCGTGCCACCCGAGGACTCCAGGAGGCCGGCCTGCACGTCGGGGTCGGTCTGGAAGATGTCGACGAGCTTCAGGTAGGTCTCGTTGTCGGCGTCGTCGGCCCGCGCCGCGAAGATGTTCACGTAGGGCAGCGCGTTCGGGTCGCTCGGGTCGTCCTGCGCGATCGCGTCCTCGAAGCTGAGGCCGGCATCGGCGACGAAGTCGTTGTTGATGACGGCGGCCGCGACGTCGGGCAGGGACGTCGGGGTCAGCGACGCCTCGAGGGCCGTCACCTTCACCTTCGACTTCGCCTCGTCGATGTCGGCGAGGTCGGAGAAGATCGAGCCACCGCTCTTGAGCTCGACGAGCCCGGCCGACTGCAGCACGAGCAGCGCGCGGGCCTGGTTCGAGGCGTCGTTCGGCACCGCCACGGTCTCGCCCGCGGGGATGTCCTTCACCGAGTCGTACTTCGTCGAGTAGAGGCCCAGCGGGTAGATCGCGGTCGCACCGATCGGCGTGAGGTCCTCGTCGGCCGACACGTTGTAGTCGGCGAGGTAGACGATGTGCTGGAACTGGTTGAGGTCGAGCTCGCCCTCGGTCAGCGCCGGGTTGGGCTGGGCGTAGTCGGCGAAGTCGACGAGTTCGATGTCGATGCCGGCCTCGGCCGCGGCATCCTCGAAGGCCGCCCACTGCGGGTCGGCCTTGCCGACGACGCCGATCTTCACGACGTCGTCGCCGTTCTCGCCGGCGGCGGGCGTGGCGCAGGCGGCGAGCGCGGCCACGAGCGGCAGGGTCGCCAGGGCGGCGAGGAGCTTGGTTGTGGTGCGTGACATTCCGGTGATTCCCTTTCGCGTGGGCGCGCCGCGATCAGGTGCTGATGGCATGGAGCTGGCATGGCTCCGCCACGGTTCGTGTCGGTGGGGGCGTCGATGCCGCGAACGCGGGCGCATCTCCACGTTAGGCGAAGTATCTTCGAGCGTATGACCACGTGGTCATGATCCGTCACAGTCCCTGCGACACCGACCCGAGAAGTCGACGGATGCTTCGAGCCCGTCAGGCCTCGAGCGCCTCCGAGACCTCGAGCCACCGCGTCTCGAGCTCGGACACCGTCGACTCGAGCGCGCCCAGCTCGTCGCCGAGCACGCCGAGCCCCACGTAGTCGCCCTGGTCGTGCTGCGCCAGCCTCTCGTGCAGCGCGGCGATCTGCGCCTGCAGCTTCTCGAGCCGCCGGTCGATCGACGAGCGCTCCTTCTCGGCGGTGCGTCGCTCCGCTCCGGTTAGGGCTGCGGATGCCGCCACGGCAGGCCGTACGTCACGAGCGGCATCCGACTCGCCGGCACCACCCGCGGCGACGGGACGCGTCGTGTCGGACGCCGCACCCGTGCCGCCCGCGGCATCCGTCGCCCGGCGCAGCTCGAGGTACTGGTCGACGCCGCGCGGCAGGTCGCGCAGGTGCCCGTCGAGGATCGCGAACTGCCGGTCGGTGACGCGCTCGATGAGGTAGCGGTCGTGGCTCACGACGAGGAGCGTGCCGGGCCACGAGTCGAGGAGGTCCTCGATGGCGGCGAGCATGTCGGTGTCGAGGTCGTTCGTCGGCTCGTCGAGGATGAGCACGTTCGGCTCGCTGAGGAGGATGAGCAGCAGCTGCAGCCGCCGCTTCTGGCCGCCCGAAAGGTTCTTCACGGGAGTCGAGAGCTGGGCGTTCGAGAAGCCGAGCCGTTCGAGCAGCTGCCCGGGCGTGAGCTCGACGGCCTTCGAGCCCTCGCCGATCCTGTACGCCGTGCGCTGTTCGGCGACCACCGCGCTGACCCGCTGGTCGGCCCACTCGGTGAGCTCCGACAGCTCCTGGCTGAGGGTGGCGATGCGCACGGTCGTGCCGCGCTTCACCCGTCCGGTGGTGGGCTGCACCGCCCCCGTCACGAGTCCGAGCAGCGTCGACTTGCCGGCGCCGTTCACGCCCAGGATGCCGGTGCGCTCGCCCGGGGCGATGCGCCACTCGAGCTCGTGCAGCACGGTCTTCGTCGTGGGCGCGCCCGGCGCGGCATCCGGAACTGGATACACGACCGACACGTCGAGCAGGTCGACGACGTCCTTGCCGAGCCTCGACACCGCGAGGCGGTTCAGCTCGACCGGGTTGCGCACGGGCGGCTCGTTCTCGATGAGCTCGTTCGCCGCGTCGATGCGGAACTTCGGCTTCGACGTGCGCGCCGGCGCGCCCCGGCGCAGCCACGCGAGCTCCTTGCGCATGAGGTTCTGCCGCTTCGCCTCGGATGCCGCGGCCATGCGGTCGCGCTCCACGCGCTGGAGCACGTACGCCGCGTATCCGCCCTCGAACGGCTCGACGATCCCGTCGTGCACCTCCCACGTGTCGGTGCACACCTCGTCGAGGAACCACCGGTCGTGCGTCACGACGACGAGCGCACCGGCATCCGTCGACCAGCGGCGCTTCAGGTGCCCGGCGAGCCAGGCGATGCCCTCGACGTCGAGGTGGTTGGTGGGCTCGTCGAGGAACACCACGTCCCAGTCGCCCACGAGCAGCGCCGCGAGGCCCACGCGCCGCCGCTGGCCGCCCGAGAGGCTGCCGACCTGCGCGTGCCACGGGACATCCGCCAGCAGGCCGCCGATGACATCGCGCACCTTGGGGTCGCCCGCCCAGACGTGCTCGTCGATGCCGCCGACGACCGCCTCGGCGACCGTGTGCCCCGGGTCGACGACGTCGGCCTGGTCGAGCATGCCGATCCGGATGCCGCGGCGGCGCGTCACCCGTCCGGCGTCGGGCTCGATCCGCCCCGCGAGCAGCTTGAGCAGCGTGGACTTGCCGTCGCCGTTGCGGCCCACGACGCCGATGCGGTCGCCCTCGTCGATGCCGAGGGTGACCTCGTCGAAGACGGTGCGCGTGGGGAACTCGAGGTGCAGGCGCTCGGCGCCGAGGAGGTGTGCCATGTCTGGCTCCACCCTACTTGCCCGCCCCGCGGCGCCCTCCCCGCTGCCGCCCTCCCTCCCCGTGCCACCCTCCTGCCCGCCCCCCACCTCGTCGAAACCTTGTGTTCGGTGCACCTGACGGTCGTTGCTGCACGGAACACAAGGTTTCGACGCGCGGGGCGGACCCGATGGGCACGCGCGGGTCGGACGCGATGCGCACGCGCGGGCGCCGAATCAGGGCGTCCAGCCGCGCATTCGGAGACGAGACTCGATTCGCGCCAGCGTCTCGGCGACGCGGCGCGGACGATCCGGCGAGATGTCGTCGGAGGTCAGTCGAACGATCGTCCAGCCCAGGTCCTCGAGGCGTTCCCGGCGCAGGATGTCGGCTCGGAATCGCCCCTTCTCCCGATGACCGTCTCCTTCGTACTCGACGCCGACGCGGTGCTTCGGGTACGCCATGTCGACCAACGCGAGCAACGTCCCCATCTCGTCGAAGACGGGATGATTCAGCTCGGGTTCGGGAAGCCCGGAGCGCACGATGAGGAGTCGGGTGAGCGTCTCACGCGGGGAGAGCGATCCGACTCGGATCTCGCCCAGCGCGGCTCGCAGCGTCCTCACCCCGCGGCCCCGGCCCTGTCGAACGGCGCTTTCGCGGAGTGACTGCACGGTGGCGAGGGCGGGTGCGCCGCCCCGCGGAGCTTCGCCAGTCACCAGGTAGTCGCCGGCGACGATCATGTCGTCGAGTTCGAGCATCCCGCCGAGGAGCGCGAAGGTCGTCTCTGCACTCGTCAGCGCGAGCCCGCCGAGGCTCGTGACGTCGATCCGGTCGGGCGCGAGGGTGTGCCCGACGACACCGCGCGCACGGGGCGGCTGCCCGCCGAGTCGAACCGACACGTGGACGCGCGCGGACCCCGCGATGGATGCCGGCAGCGGCACTCCGAGGATCGCCGCAGCCGTCGAATGGCTGAAGAACTGCGTGGGGGGCATCCGTCTGGCGTACGCCTTGGCCAGTGCGACCTGATCCCGCGGGTCGACGGCTGGAAGGTAGATGCCCCGAAACGGTCGGTCGACCTCGGCGCCGGCGAGCCGTCGTGCGCCGACCCCGGCGCGTCTCGCCTCTGCCCAAGTGAACGCCTCCGCAGCCGTCAGCCGTGGAGGAAGGTCTCGTTGTCGACGCATCGGCTCAGCCTGCCCGTCTCGGCGGAGGCACTCGATCCACTCTCCACAGCGTCTATGACGCGTTGAGACCTTGTGTTCTGTGCGCCCTCTGACGGATGCCGCACCGAACACAAGGTTTCAACGCACGGGGGGGGGCGAGGCGGGCGCGGCGCGAGGGCGAGGGCGAGGGTGGGGTAGGGAGGGCGAGGGTGGGGCGGGTCAGGCGTGCATGACCCGGGCGCCGTGGACGGCGCCGTGCACGTGCACCGCATTCAGGCGCGACGCGGAGAGGGCGATCTGCAGCTCGAGCGCCGAGTCGGCGTCCTCGGCGAGGAACGCGACGGTCGGCCCGGAGCCCGACACGATGCCGGCGAGCGCGCCGTGCGTCTCGCCGAGCTCGAGGATCCCGCCCAGCCCGGGCGCGAGGCCGAGCGCGGCGGGTTGCAGGTCGTTGTGCAGCGCGTCGGCGAGGAGTCGCGCGTCCCCGGCGCGCAGCGCCTGCAGCACGGCGGCATCCACTCGCGGCGTCGACGACACCGGCCCGAGCGCCGGGTCCGCCTCGCGGCGCCGGTCGAGCTCGCGGTACACACCGGGGGTCGAGAGCCCGAACTCGGCCACCGCCAGCACCCAGTGGAACGATCCGGTGGCGAGCGCCGGGCTGAGCCGGTCCCCGCGTCCGGTGCCGATCGCCGTGCCGCCCGTGAGCGCGAACGGCACGTCCGCGCCGAGCTTCGCCGCGAGGGCGTGCAACTCCTCCTTGCTGAGCGCGGTGCCCCACATGGCGTCGCAGGCCACGAGGGTTGCTGCGGCATCCGCGGACCCGCCGCCCATGCCGCCCGCGATGGGCACGTGCTTGTCGATCTCGAGGTGCACGCCGCCGGGCACGCCGGCGGTGCGGGCGAGCAGCTTCGCGGCCTTGATCGCGAGGTTCGAGGCGTCGGCCGGCAGCCCCGAGGTATCGATCGAGCCGCCGAACTCGACGCTGAACTCGTCGTCGGGCCACGCCCGCACGTCCTCGTAGAGCGACACCGCCTGGTAGGCGGTGGCGACGTCGTGGTAGCCGTCGGGCTGCACCTCGCCGACGCGCATGAAGAGGTTGATCTTGCCGGGCGCCCGCACGTGCACTGCCTCGTCGGTCGCCGCGATCGTCATGTTTCCACGCTAGCCCACGGCTCGGCGGCGGCCCGGGTCATCCGACCGCCTGCAGCCACTCGCGCATGCGCGCCTTCACCTCGGCCAGTCGCGACCCGTCGGGCATGCGGCCCCAGGTGAGGCCGATCGACGAGCGACCGTCGTCGACCGGGCTCGCCGAGGCGAGCACGAACTCGCCGCCGCCGAGCGGGAACCGGGCCGTCGGATGCTTCGCGGTGAGGTTGAGCGCGAGCGGGTCGACGTCGAGCTGCAGCGTGACGATCGCCGCGAGCGCGCGCAGCGCCGCCTCGGTGCCGAGGTCGACGGTGCGGGTCACGCTCGCCTCGAAGGTGCCGTCCTGCCGCTGGCCGGGGCGCCGGATGCCGCGGGCCTGTTCGTACGCGACCGTGAGGCTCTGCGCCCACCACGGGTCGACGTTCTGCTCGCCGACGAGCCACTCCGCGATCTCCCGGTGGCCCCACGCCACGGCGCCGGCCTCGTCGAGGAGGGCGAACCACTCGTCGCGATCCCTGCCCGTCGCTCGACGCACCGCGTCGTCGCCGACCCCCTCGACGTTGCTCCCCACGGGCGTGCCCATGCCTCAACGGTAGTGCGCACCGACGGGGCCGCGGAAGGCGCCGCGCGCGGCAGTGGCGTGACCGCGAGCGGCGCGACGCGCGCGGCGGGCGGCGGGATCGGCCGCCTAGGCTTCGACCGGCGCGGCCGCGGCCCGTGCGATCGCCAGGAAGTCCTCGACCCGCAGCTGCTCGCCGCGCGACTGTGGATCGACGCCGGCGCGTTCGAGCGTCTCGCTGGCCGACGACGAGGAGCCGCCGAGCACGCTCGACAGGGACTGGCGCAGCATCTTGCGGCGCTGCTGGAACGCCGCGTCGACGAGCGCGAACGTCGCCTTGCGTTCCTCCCCGGTGCCGGGCTGCTCGCCGCGGGCGAAGCCGACGAGCACCGAGTCGACGTTGGGCACGGGCCAGAACACCATGCGCGACACCTGGCCGGCGAGCCGCCAGCGCCCCCACCAGGCGGCCTTGGCGCTCGGCGATCCGTAGACCTTCGAGCCGGGCTCGGCGGCGAGCCGGTGTCCGACCTCAGCCTGCACCATGACGATGCCCGACTGCAGCGACGGGATGTGCTCGAGCAGGTGCAGCAGCACGGGCACCGACACGTTGTAGGGCAGGTTGGCGACGAGCCGCACGGGGTCGCCGGGCAGCTCGGTGACACGCAGCGCGTCGGCGTGCACCACGGTGAGCGACGTGCCCGGCTGCATGATCCGCACCGTGTGCGGCAGCTGCTCGGCGAGGCGGCCGTCGATCTCGACGGCGATCACGGATGCCCCGGCCTCGAGCAGCCCGAGCGTCAGCGATCCGAGTCCGGGGCCGATCTCGAGCACGGTCTCGCCGCGTTGCACGCCGGCCGTCAGCACGATCCGCCGCACCGTGTTGGCGTCGTGCACGAAGTTCTGCCCGAGCTTCTTCGTCGGGGTGACGTCGAGCAGTTCGGCGAGATCGCGGATCTCGGAGGGGCCCAGCAGGCGCGGCGTGGGGTCGCCACCGCCATCGGCCTCATGCCGGTGCGCGTTCACGCCGTCGACTCCCGCACGGCCTCATCATGCCACGGGCCGTACACGGCCACCGTGTTCGACGCGATCCGCGCGCACAACTCGTCGAGGTCGTCGCCGAGCACCTCGGCCACGAACCGCACGGTGTGCGGCACGAGGTAGGGCGCGTTCGGGCGTCCGCGCAGCGGCACGGGCGTGAGGTACGGGGCATCCGTCTCGACGAGGATGCGGTCGCGCGGGGCGACGCGCAGCGCCTCGCGCAGGTTCTCGGCGTTCTTGAACGTCACGTTGCCGGCGAATGACAGGTACCAGCCCTCGGATGCCGCGAGCCGGGCGAGCTCCTCGCCCCCGGAGAAGCAGTGGAACACCGTGCGCTCGGGGGCGCCCACGCGGCGGAGCGTCTCGACCACGTCGTCGTGCGCGTCGCGGTCGTGGATCTGGAGGGCGAGCCCGTGCCGCTTCGCGATGTCGATGTGCGCCTCGAACGAGCGGAACTGGGCGCCCCTGCCGTCGTCGCCGGTGCGGAAGAAGTCGAGCCCGGTCTCGCCGATCGCGCGCACGCGCGGGCGGGCGGCGAGCTCGTCGATGACGGCGAGGGCGTCGTCGAGGGTTCCGGATGCCTCGAGCTCGGGCGCCTCGTTCGGGTGAAGGGCCACCGCGGCGAGGAGCCGCGGCTCGCGCTCGGCCACGTCGGCCGACCAGCGGGAGGTCGCGACATCCGTGCCCACCTGCACGGCGCCGACGACGCCGACGGATGCCGCGCGCTCGAGGTGCTCGTGCACCTCGAGCGGCAGCGCGCCGTCGGCGATCTCGAGGTGCGTGTGGTTGTCGTACACGCCCACGGCCAGAGGCTCGGGCGGCGGCGGGTACTCCACGGCGCGCCCGCCGTCGGACCGCGTGCGCAGGTGCTCGGGCGAGGGCGACGGCGACGGCGACGCGCCCGAAGGCGAGGCGTCCGTCACGCGGCGGCTCCCGCCCTCACTCCGAGACCTCGATGCGCGGGAACAGCGCCTCGAGCGGCGCCACCTTCTCGCCGACGGCCCACTCGTGGGCGCGGTCGACGCGCTGCTGCTGGACGGTGCCGGGGGCGCCGAGCGCCGTCCACAGCTTCGCGGTCGCCTCGGGCAGCACCGGCGAGAGCAGGACGGCGAGCGTGCCGAGGCCGTGATAGGCCGTGGCGAGCACCGTCTCGAGGCGCGCGCGCTGGTGCGGGTCCTTCGCGAGGGTCCAGGGCTCCTCCACCGTGAGGTAGCCGTTCAGGGCGTCGACGAGCTCCCACGTGGCCGAGATCGAGTCGTGGATCGCGAGGCGCTCGATGGCCGACCACGCGGCATCCGTCGCCCGCTGCTCGATCGCGGCGATCTCGTGGTCGGCGGCCGAGAGCTCGGACGCCTGCGGCACGACGCCGTCGCAGTACCGGTTGATCATCGCGATGACGCGCGACGCGAGGTTGCCGAAGCCGTTGGCGAGCTCGGCCTGGTAACGCGCCGCGAGGTCCTCCCACGAGAACGATCCGTCCTGGCCGAACGAGATGGCCGAGAGGAAGTAGAACCGGAACGCGTCGGAGCCGAACGTCTCGGTGATCTGCTCGGGGGCGATGCCGGTGAGCTTGGACTTCGACATCTTCTCGCCGCCGACGAGCAGCCACCCGTGGCCGAAGACGCCGCGCGGCACGTCGAGCCCGGCAGCCATGAGCATCGCAGGCCAGATCACCGCGTGGAACCGGAGGATGTCCTTGCCGACGATGTGCTGCGCGGGCCAGCGGCGCGAGAACTCGGCGTCGTCCTGGCCGTAGCCGACCGCGGTGATGTAGTTGAGCAGGGCGTCGAACCACACATAGACCACGTGCGACTCGTCCCACGGCACCTTGACGCCCCAGTCGAACGTCGACCGTGAGATCGACAGGTCGGCGAGCCCCTGCTTCACGAACGAGACGACCTCGTTGCGCGCCGACTCGGGCTGGACGAAGTCGGGACGCTCGTCATAGAGGGCGAGGAGCCGGTCGGCGAACGCGGACATGCGGAAGAAGTAGTTCTTCTCGTGCAGCAGTTCGACGGGCTTCGAGTGGATGGCGCAGACCAGCTGGCCCTCGTACTCTCCCGTGCCCGCCACCAGCTCCGACTGCTGCTTGTACTCCTCGCAGCCGACGCAGTAGTAGCCCTCGTACTCGCCGGTGTAGATGTGGCCGTCGTCGTAGAGCTTCTGCAGGAACTTCTGCACGTTGACCTCGTGCCGCTCCTCGGTGGTGCGGATGAAGTCGTCGTTGGCGATGTCGATGGTCTCGAGCAGCGGCTTCCACGCGTCGGCGACGAGCTTGTCGGCCCACTCCTGCGGCGTCACGCCGTTGGCGGTCGCGGTGCGCAGGATCTTCTGGCCGTGCTCGTCGGTGCCGGTCAGCGACCAGGTGTCCTCACCCGCCTGGCGGTGCCAGCGCGCGAGCACGTCGGCGGCCACCTCCGTGTAGGCGTGCCCGATGTGGGGCACGTCGTTCACGTAGAAAATGGGCGTGGTGATATAGAACGAGGAGGCGTCGGCCATGCGCTCAATCCTATGGGCGAGCGGATGCCGCTGCCGCCGGGTTACGCGCCGGGCGCACGCGTCAGCGCCGCCGCGTCATCGCCTGCCGGTGCGCTCCTCCCGGTGCCGTCGACGCACGCTGCCATCGCCGATGGCGGGCGGCACGGCCTCCTCCACCTCCATGTGCCGATGCGGCGTCGCGACACCGAGGGTGACGTCCTGCTCCTTGAGGTCGGGCTCCTTCACGTGCTGGCCGGGATAGGCGACGACGCGCAGGCCGAGCACGATCTTGCCGGGCGCCTCCCGCTTGTCGAGCGCACGGTAGGCGTCGGCGACGGCGTCGAGCGGGAACACGTCGGCGATGGGCAGCCGGATGCGTCGGGCGGCCGCCAGCGCCGCGACCCGGCCGAGCGCCACCACGTCGCCGGCTGAGGCGCGCACCGCGCTGTGGTCGTCGACGGCGTCCCAGTCGAGCACCGTCAGCACGCGCGACGGCGGGACGCCGAGCGCGCGCGCGGCGGCGGCCTCGCCGCCGAGGAAGTCGAGGAAGGCCGTGACGGGATGCGTGGTGAGTGCGCGAACGCGTTCGGCGAGGCCCGGCCCGTAGCCGGTCGGCAGCACGCCGAACTGGCGCAGGAAGTCGAAGCGGGTCTCGATGCTCGTGCCGATCACGGTTGCGCCGCGCATGCGCGCGAACTGCGCCGCGAGGCATCCGACGCCCCCGGCCGCGGCGGTCACGACGACGGTGTCGTTCGGCGTCAGGCCGAGGCCCTCGACGGCGGTCCACGCGGTCGTGCCCGCCGTGTAGAGCGAACCGGCGACCTCCCACGAGAGCGCCGGCGGACGCGGCAGCAGGTTCGCCTCGGGAACGACCACGTGCGAGGCCTGGGCGCCGTGGTCGACGAACCCCATGACCTCGTCGCCGCGCGTGAAACGTGACGCGTCGGGGCCGGTCGCGATGACGACGCCGGCGAGGTCGCGGCCCTGTCGCGCGGGCAGTCGCACGGGCCATCGCTCGGGATGGTCGCCGCGCCGGATCGCGCTCTCGACGGGGTTCAGCCCGGCCGCGAACACCTCGACGAGCACCTCGCCCTCGCCCGGCTCGGGAACGGGCACCTCGACGACCTCGAGCACCTCGGGGCCGCCGTGATCGGAGAACCTGACCTCGTGCGCCATGTCGCACCTCCACCGTTGTGCGGTGGCCCTATTCTCCCCCACTTCGGGGGGCAGCGGTGGAAATGTTCCGCCGCCGCCCGCCGCCCGCTCAGCGAGTGCTGCGCGCCGCGAGCGCGGCCTCGTACAGGTCGCGCTTGCCGAGGCCGCTCTCGGCGGCGACGAGCGCGACCGCGTCCTTCAGTCGGGTTCCGGATGCCGCGAGCCCGAGCACCCGGTCGAGGGCCGTCGCGGCATCCGCCTGCTGCTCGGCCGCTCCCCCGACCACGATGCAGATCTCGCCCCGGACGCCCTGCGCCGCCCACTCGGCGAGCTCCGCGAGGCCGCCGCGGCGGACCTCCTCGTGGAGCTTGGTGAGCTCCCGGCAGACCGCGGCCGGCCGGCCGGCGCCGAACGCCTCGGCGAGCGCCTCGAGGCTCGCGGCGAGCCGCGACGGCCCCTCGAAGAAGACGAGCGTGCGCCGGTCGCCCGCCAGCTCGGCGAGACGTCGCGACCGATCGCCGGCCTTGCGCGGCAGGAAGCCCTCGAACGCGAACCGGTCGGTGGGCAGGCCCGACACGGCGAGCGCGGTCACCACCGCCGACGGGCCCGGGATCGCCGTGACCTCGACGCCCGCGGCCGCGGCGGCGGCCACGAGCGGGAATCCCGGGTCGGACACGGTCGGCATGCCCGCGTCGCTCAGCACGAGCAGGTCGGCGTCGCGGGCGAGCTCGACCAGCTCGGCCGCCTTCTGCCGCTCGTTGTGCTCGTGCAGCGCGATGAGGCGGGGCCGGTTGGCGATGGCGAGCCCCGCGAGCAGGCGCTGGGTGACCCGCGTGTCCTCGGACGCCACGACCGTGGCCCGCTCGAGGGCGTCCTTGAGCCGCGCCGAGGCGTCGCCGAGGTTGCCGATGGGCGTCGCCGCGAGGATGATCATGCCCCCAGTGTCTCGCACGGCGACGTGCGCGGGCGGCGCGATGCGCTCACGCCTCGTCGGCGAGCGTGCCCTCGTCGGCGAGCGTGCCCTCGTCGGCGAGCGTACCCTCCTCGGCGGCGACGAGGGCGTCGATCGCCGCGAAGAAGGCGGCGACGCCCGGGAGGTTCGCTCCCTTCGCCCGCGACGCGGCGAGGTGCTCGGGCGCCCGCCAGGTGACGACGTCGAGCCACTCGTCGCCGGGCAGGCGGACGAGGCGCGCCTCGAGGAAGCCCTCACGGTCGGCGGCGAAGTCGGCGAGCATGCCCGGCCGCGCGGCGAGGAGCGCGGATTCGCGGTCGGGACGCACCCGGAACCGCGTGAGCTCGATCGTGGTCATCTCGTCGATTCCTCCTCGGCGTTCGGCGCTGCCGACGCTACCGCCCGCCACCGTCATCGCCGGCGGTCGCGCGCGATTACTCTGGGGCGCATGGGTGTTGAGACCGGCGCCGCGGACGCGCGCGCTTCACAGGCGCGCGAGCCCGGCGACGCGGCATCCGACGACGCCGTGACGGCCGACGAACCCGAACACCCCGACGACGAGCCGTTCGTCGAGGCGCGCGGCACCCGGCTCGACGCCTGGTGGGGACGCATGCTCTCCACGCCGCGGCGGCAGCAGCTCTGGTACTGGGGCGGCCCGCTGGTGGTGACCCTCCTCGCCGCGGTGCTGCGATTCTGGAACCTCGGCCATCCGCAGGCGATCATCTTCGACGAGACGTACTACGTGAAGGACGCGTGGACGCTGCTGCACCACGGGTACGAGTCGACGTGGCCCGAGGGGGCCGACGAGGACTTCGCGCGCGGCGACACCGACATCTTCCTCGACGAGCCCAACTACGTCGTGCACCCGCCGCTCGGCAAGTGGATGATCGCGCTCGGCATGGCCGCGTTCGGCGCCGACAGCGCGTTCTGGTGGCGCGCGAGCACCGCGCTCGCCGGCACCGTCGCGGTGTTCGTGCTCGCGCTCGTCGCGCGGCGGCTGTGGCCGTCGACGATCGTCGCCGTGATCGCGGCGTTCCTCTTCGCGGTCGACGGCAACGCCATCGTGATGTCCCGGGTGGCCCTGCTCGACAACTGGGTGATGCTCTTCGCACTCCTCGGCTTCTGGTTCGTGCTCATCGATCGCGACCGGTCGAAGCAGGAGCTGGAGCGCCGGCTCGAGCTCGCGCGGGCCGACGGCCGTGATCCGCACTACGGTCCGGCGATCTGGGCACGACCGTGGGTGTTCGCCGCGGGTGCCGCGTTCGGTGCGACCTGCGCCGTGAAGTGGTCGGGCCTCTGGTTCCTCGCCGCGTTCGGCGTCTACCTCGTCATCGTCGACGCGCTCGCCCGACGGCGCGCAGGGGTGCCGTTCTGGCTGACCGGCGCCGTGCTCAAGCAGGGACCGGTGACGTTCCTCCTCTACGTGCCCGTCGCGGCGATCGTCTACCTCGCCTCCTGGACGGGCTGGCTCGTCACCGACGGCGGCTACTACCGGCACTGGGCCGACGACCTCCAGAACCGCGCGACCGGCTTCTTCTCGTGGGTGCCGCCGGTGTTCCAGAGCCTGTGGCACTACCACCAGTCCGCGTACACCTACCACCTCGGCGTCCACGCCGACCATCCCTCGCAGTCGAGCCCGCTCACGTGGCTGTTCATGTTCAAGCCCACGAACATGTACTTCGCCGACACGAAGGACGGCTCGGGCGGATGCGGCGCCGACACCTGCTGGTCGTCGATCATCGGGATCGGCAACCCGCTCATCTGGTGGGCCGCGGCGCTCGCGTGCTTCTACCTCGTGTACCGGCTCGTGCGGTACCGCGAGTGGCAGGTGGGGGCGATCCTGCTCGGCCTGGCCGCAGGGTACCTCCCCTGGCTCATGTACCTCGACCGCACGGTGTTCCAGTTCTACTCGATCGCCTTCCAGCCCTACACGATGCTGGCCCTGACGGCGGTGATCGCCCTCATCCTGGGCCGCCGCGACGACGTGCGATGGCGACGGGAACGCGGCATCGCCACGGTGGCGATCTTCCTCGGGTTCGTCGTGCTCGTCTCGGCGTTCTACTACCCGATCTGGACCGCGGTCCCGGTCACGCCCGAGTTCCGGCAGCTGCACTTCTGGGCGCCGAGCTGGGCCACGTGAGCCCCGCGGGGCCGACGGCCGGCGGGGCGATGCGCGAGCGGATGCCGGGACTCGCCGTCGCGGCATCCGCGGCCCTCGTGGCGTGGCTCGTGCACCTGGCCGTGCCCGCGGTGCCGATCCTCACGGTCGCCGTCGCGCTCGGCATCATCGTCGGCCAGGTGCCCGGGCTGCAGCCGGCCCTCGGCGGCACGCTCGCACCCGGCCTCCGCGTCGCCGCGCGCCGGCTGCTGCGCCTCGGCATCGTGCTGCTCGGACTGAAGCTCAGCCTCGTCGACATCGCCGGCCTCGGCTGGATCACCATCGCCACGACCGTGGGCGTCGTGCTGGTGACCTTCGTCGGCACGATCGGCCTCGGGCGCGCACTGGGCCTGCCCGGGCACCAGCCCGTGCTCGTCGCGAGCGGGTTCTCGATCTGCGGGGCGTCCGCCATCGGCGCCATGGCCGCCACGATGCGCGCGAAGGACGAGGAGCAGGCCGTGCCGGTCGCCCTCGTCACGCTGTGCGGCACGCTCGCCATCGCCGTGCTGCCTGCGCTGTGGCATCCGCTCGGCCTCTCGACCACAGGGTTCGGGCACTGGGTGGGTGCCGGCGTGCACGACGTCGGCCAGGTCGTCGCGACCGCGCAGCTCGCCGGACCCGCGGCGCTCGCGGTGGCCGTGGTGGTGAAGCTCACCCGCGTGCTCATGCTCGCCCCCATGGTCGCGATCACCGCGGCGGTCGAGCGCCGGCGGGCGATCCAGCCCCTGGGCCGGCCACCGGCGATCGTTCCCCTCTTCATCGCCGGCTTCCTCGCGGCGGTGCTGGTGAACTCCTTCGTTCCCCTCCCCGACTGGCTGCTCGCGAGCGCCGACGTGGTGCAGACCGCCCTGCTGGCGACGGCCCTGTTCGCGCTCGGCGCCTCCATCCGACTCGCCGAGCTCGTGCACACCGGATGGCGCGCACTCGTCGTGGGCCTCACGTCGTGGGTGCTCGTGGCGGCGCTCGCCTACGGCGCGGTCCTGCTCGGCTGACTGCGCGGCGGCACCGCAGGGCTCAGATCGCGATCACGACCTTGCCCCGCACCTGCCCCGACTCCAACCGGGCGACGGCCTCGGCGGCGCGGTCGAGCGGGAACACCGCATCGACGACCGGTCGCACCTCGCCCGCGTCGACCCGGCGGGCGAGCTCGGCGAGGTCGTCGCCGCTGCGGCGTGCGGCGAGCGTGCGCAGCCGCTGGGGCACGAACGGCGAGGTGACGGATGCCGCGGCGATGCGCCCGATCGGACCGAGTACTCGGCCGCCCCGCCCCGACGAGAGCACGAGCGTGCCGCCGCGTCGCAGCGCCCGTCGCGTGCGTCCGAGCGGGTGGTCGGCGACGAGGTCGAGGATCACGTCGTAGCGGCCCTCGCTCGCCGTGAAGTCGTCGGACTCGTAGTCGACGACCCGGTCGGCGCCGAGGGCGAGCACGTGCTCGGCCTTTGACCCCCGGCAGACCCCGGTGACCTCGGCGCCCATCGCCTTCGCGAGCTGCACCGCGAAGCCGCCGACGCCGCCCGACGCGCCGTTCACGAGCACGTGCTGTCCCGGCGTGACGCCCGCGAGCCGCATCGCCTGCAGCGCGGTGGTGCCCGACACCACCATGGCGGCGGCGTGCACGGCGTCGACCGAGGCCGGGCGCCGCGCCACGAACCGCTCGGGCACCGCCACGAGCTCGGCGAAACCGCCCTGGTCGGCCTCGGCGAACACCGCGTCGCCGACCCGGACCCGGGTGACCCCCGGGCCGACGGCCTCGACGACGCCCGCGACATCCCGCCCGATCACCGGATGCTTCGGGCGCCCGAGCCCGAACGCGAGGCGGCCCACGCGCGGCTCGCCGTGCAGCACGAGCACGTCGCCCATGCTCACGGCGACCGCCTCGACGCGGATGAGCACCTCGTCCGCTTCCGGGCTCGGGGCGTCGACCTCGGCGAGCGCGAGCACCTCGGGCCCGCCGTACCGGGAGCGCACGACGGCCCTCATGCGCGCGCCTCGGCGCCGGCCGGCACGAGCCGGAGCACCACGCTGCCGCCCTTGTGGCCGGAGTCGACGAGTCGGTACCCCTCGGCGACCTGCTCGAGGGCCACCTCGCGCTCGATCGGCGGGCGGAGCGCTCCGGCCGCCAGCAGGGCCGCGAGCTGCCCGAGGTCGGGCGCCTTGTCGGCGTCCTTCCGGAGGCCGGTGAAGAGGATGACGGCACGCCGCCGGCCGAGCCGGGAGGTGAGCTGCTGGACCAGGATCGCGAAGGAGGGCACCGTGGTGAGGTAGCTTGCTCCGGGCCGCAGCGCACGTCGTGCGCGCCGGAACGTCGAGGCGGCCACGGCGTCGAACACGACGTCGTACGTCTCCGGCCCGGTGAGCGCGTCCTCCCTGCTGCGATCGACGACGCGATCCGCGCCGAGGGACGCGACGAGGTCGACGTGCGCCGGCCCGCAGACCGCGGTGACGTGGGCTCCGAGGTGCTTCGCGAGCTGCACGGCCGCGGCCCCCACGCTCCCCGACGCCCCGATCACGAGCACGCGCTGCCCGGGCCGGAGGTGTGCGCCGTCACGGAGGAACGGCAGGGCGGTGAGGGCGCCGTCACAGGCCGCCGCGGCATCCGTCATCGAGACCGCTGCGGGCAGCGGCGCGATCGCACCCGATGCGGCGATGACGACGAGCTCGCCGTGCGCGCCCACGCTCGCACCGGTGGCACCGAACACCCGGTCGCCGACGGCGAAGCGCGCGACGCCCGGCCCGACCTCGTCGACGATGCCGGCGAAGTCCGAGCCGAGCACGGACCGCCGCGGTGCGCGAAGCCCGAAGGCCAGTCGGGCGAACCAGGGCGAGCCCGACCGTGCCGCGGCGTCGGCCGCGCCCACGCAGGCCGCGTGCACCCGCACGCGAACCTCGCCGCCTACTGCGTGTGGCTCGGGCCGCTCGGCGATGCCCACGACCTCCGGCGGTCCGTACTGCGTATATTCGGCGACCCTCATGATCCTGCTCCCTGCTCGTCGGGGTACTGGAAGACGTCGTCGAGCGGGACCCCGAACACCCCGGCGATCTGGAACGCCATCTCGAGCGACGGCGAGTACCGGCCCTGCTCGATGGCGATGACGGTCTGGCGGGTCACGCCGAGTCGCCGTGCGAGCTCGGCCTGCGTCATCTCGTCGGCGCGGAACCGCAGCGCACGGATGTCGTTCGTGACCCTCGTGGGCTTCACCACGTCGGCACGCCCCGGCGGTAGGCGACGATCTTGGTGATGCTCGAGAGGATCGCCGAGAGCACGAAGCAGAAGTAGACGGTGTTCGCGATCCAGAACCCGTCGGCGTCGAGCATCGCGAGCACGAGCGCACCGAGGGCGCCGATGATGACGAACGAGCTGCCGACGCGCTCGCCGAGGCGGTCGATCTCCTTGTCGCGGATGTCGCCCCGAGTGCTCTCGCTCGGCGAGAAGACCTCGACGAGGACCCGCCCGACGATCGACGCCACGATCGCGCCGCCGATCACCCACAGCATCGCCGGCACGTAGTCGATCTCGTCGACGGGGGTTCCGCTCCGGAGCGCGGGCAGCACCAGCGAGAGGTACACCGTGCTGCCGACGACGGCGACGACGAGGTAGACCCAGGTGCCCTTCTCCTCGTACGACACCGACGACTCGTGCTCGCGCCGACTTCGTCGCTCCATACGGCTCACGCTCCAATGTCAAGAATTCTTTACGCGCCCAATGTAAAGCTCTGACGACACGATGTCAACAATTCTTGACACTCAGTCCCACAAGCGTGAGGAGCGGATGCCAAACCCGCACGTACTGACGACAGAACGCAGGTTCGGCATCCACTCGATCGTGCGGGCGCGGCGCGGCGGCTAATGCGCGCCGTCGACGAGCTTCAGCCCCACCACGCAGCCGACGAGGCCCGCCATGAGCGCGAGCTTCGCCCACGAGACATCCGTGTCGCCCGTGATCATCGCCCAGGCGACGGTGAGCGCCGCACCGATGCCGACCCACACCGCATACGCCGTGCCCGTCGAGATGTCGCGCATCGCCCACGCCAGGCCGCCCATCGAGAGGGCGAGCGCGCCGAAGAACACGAGCGACGGCCAGAGCTTCGTGAAGCCCTCGGACTTCCCGAGTGCGGTAGCCCAGACGGCCTCGAGGATTCCGGACACGATCAGCACGACCCACGCCATGACGGTTCACTCCCATGGCCAGTCTTGTCGCGTTCCGGGTACTGGATTCCCTCGTCCGGGGCCACCGTCGGGCGACCTGGCAGACAGGCTAGCAACCGCCCCTGTGCAGTGCATGGGCAGCGGATGCCGCGGCGGCGCGCCCGCGGCTTCCGATCGGCTCAGCCCGCACTCACGGCAGCGCGAGCACCTCGGCGAAGTGCTCGACCACCGGGAACGGGTCGTAGAACCCGTGCAGCAGCTCGCGCCAGCGCGTGTACTCGGGCGAGCCGCGGAACCCGACGGCGTGCGCCTCGACGCTCTGCCAGTGCACGAGCAGCAGGTACTCGTTCGGCGTCTCGATCGAGCGCGACACCCGCAGGTCGACGAAGCCGGGCATCCCGGCGATGATCGGGGTCGCCGCGGCGAGCGCGGCTTCGAAGTCGGCCTCGCGGCCGGGCGTCACGGGCAGGATGGCGTGTTCGAGGATCACCGGCTCCACGCTAGCGGCCCCGCCGCGGCATCCGACCGGCTGGCAGGCGTCGGCTGGGGATTGGCAGCCCCCAGCCCGAACCGCGGACCGCCGGCGAGGCATCATGAGGGCATGGACTTCGACGACACCGCCGCCCTCATCGTGATCGACGTGCAGCAGGGGTTCGACGACCCCTCCTGGGGCGAGCGCGACAACCCCGGCGCCGAGGCGAACATCGGGCGCCTGGTCGCCGCGTGGGCGGACGCCTCGCGGCCGATCGTGCTCGTGCGGCACGACTCGGCCTCGCCCGGCTCGCCGCTCGGCCGCGGCACGCCCGGCAACGCGCTGAAGGACGTCGTGGCGGATGCCCCGCACGACCTGTTCGTGACCAAGCAGGTGAACTCGGCGTTCTACGGCGATCCCGACCTGCACGCGTGGCTGCAGGACCGCGGCATCCGCCAGCTCGTGATCACCGGGATCCAGACGAACATGTGCGTCGAGACCACGGCGCGCATGGGCGGCAACCTCGGTTATGACGTGGTGCTGCCGATCGATGCGACGCACACGTTCGACCTCGAGGGGCCGGGCGGCGTGCGCCTCACGGCGTCCGAGCTCGCGCGCGCGACGGTGGTGAACCTCGCCGGCGGCGGCTTCGCCCGGGTCGTGACCACCGACGAGGTGCTCGGCTGAGCAGCATCGACCTCGGCGCCGGCGGGACCCCGCGGCATCCGTTGCCCCGCATTACGGCAGCGAGCGGATGCCGCGGCGGCCCGCAGTAGCGTGAACGCATGGCAGACCGCGAATTCGGCTTCAAGACCCGCGCCATCCATGCGGGCAACATCCCCGACCAGGTGACGGGAGCCCGCGCGCTGCCGATCTACCAGTCGAGCGCCTTCGTCTTCGACGACACCGCGGATGCCGCCGCCCGGTTCGCCCTGCAGAAGTACGGCAACATCTACTCGCGGCTCGCGAACCCCACCGTGGCGAGCTTCGAGGAGCGCGTCGCCAGCCTCGAGGGCGGCCTCGGCGCCGTCGCCACCGCGTCGGGCCTGAGCGCCCAGTACATCGTGTTCGCGAGCCTCGCGGGCGCCGGCGACCACATCGTCGCGTCGGCGAACCTCTACGGCGGCTCGATCACGCAGCTGGACGTCACGCTGCGCCGGTTCGGGGTCGAGACCACGTTCGTGCGCTCCGCCGACCCCGCCGACTACGCCGCGGCGATCACCGAGCAGACGAAAGCGCTCTTCGTCGAGACGATCGCGAACCCCTCGGGCGAGATCGCCGACCTCGAGGGCCTGGCCGACGTCGCCCACGCGCACGGCATCCCGTTCATCGTCGACTCGACGATCCCGACGCCCTACCTCAACCGCCCCATCGAGTGGGGCGCCGACATCGTCACGCACTCGGCGACGAAGTTCCTCGGCGGGCACGGCACGACGCTCGGCGGCGTGGTCGTCGAGTCGGGCCGGTTCGACTGGCACTCCGAGAAGTTCCCGCTCTTCGGGCAGCCGGTGCCGAGCTACGGGGGCCTGCAGTGGTCGGGCAACTTCGGTGAGTACGCGTTCCTCACGCGCCTGCGCGCCGAGCAGCTGCGCGACATCGGCCCGGCGCTCGCACCGCACTCGGCGTTCCTCCTCGCCCAGGGCGTGGAGACGCTGCCGTACCGCATCCAGGCGCACGTCGACAACGCCCGCGCCGTCGCCGAGTGGCTCGAGGCCGACCCGCGCATCGAGCGCGTCTGGTGGGCGGGCCTGCCGAACCACCCACACCACGACCGCGCGCAGAAGTACCTGCCCAAGGGCCCGGGCTCCGTGTTCAGCTTCGAGGTGAAGGGCGGCCGCGCCGTCGGCCAGCAGCTCATCGAGTCGGTGAACCTCGCCTCCCACCTCGCGAACATCGGCGATGCGAAGACGCTCATCATCCACCCGGCGTCGACCACGCACGCCCAGCTCACCGAGCAGCAGCTCGTCGACGCGGGGGTGCTGCCGGGGGTCGTGAGGATTAGCGTGGGCATCGAAGACGTTGAAGACATCATCGACGATCTCGACCAGGCCCTGACGGCCGCGACAGGAGGAGCACGATGAGCACGGCGACGGATGCCACGACCACGACCCTTCCGTCCGACGCGGATGCCGCGGCATCCGCCGACCTCGAGACCGTGCGCCTCGTCAACGGCCTCTCATGCGACCTGCCGGCCGGCTCGCCGCTCGCGAAGCTGCTCAAGTCGCAGCGCACGTGGATCGGGCCCGACGCGAAGCAGCGCCTGAAGATCCTCAACGCGGCCAAGTCGGTCGCGATCGTGGGCGCGTCGCCGAACCCGGCGCGATCGAGCTACTTCGTCGGCACCTACCTGCAGCAGTCGAGCGACTTCCGCCTGTACTTCGTGAACCCGAACGCCACCGAGATCCTCGGCGAGCCTGCGTACGCGAGCCTGACCGACCTGCCCGAGGTGCCCGACATCGTCGTGGTGTTCCGCCGTGGCAGCGACATCCCGCAGGTCGTCGACGAGGTCGTCGCCGCCGGCGCGAAGACGATCTGGGTGCAGCTCGGCATCTGGAACCAGGATGCGGCGTACTACGGCGAGGAGCAGGGGCTCACCGTCGTCATGGACCGCTGCATCAAGGTGGAGCACGCCCGCTTCCACGGCGGCCTGCACCTGCTCGGCTTCGACACCGGGCAGATCACGGCCCGCAAGACGGTGCGCTGACCCCGACCGACCAGTCCACCGATGCCGGATCGGCCTCTTGACCGGCTTCGGTCACGGCGATTCGATCGAGGGATGCCGCTGGACATCGAATTCTCGTCGGATCCCGCTCGCCTCGACCGCGATCGGGTGCACGCGTGGCTCGCGGAGGAGTCGTACTGGGCCGCCGGACGCAGCCGCGAGGCGCACGACGCCGCGATGGCGGCCTCCCGGAACTACGGCATCTACGACACCCGCACCGGGTCGCAGCTCGCGTACGCGCGCGTGATCACCGACGGCGTGACGTTCGCCTGGCTCTGCGACGTGTTCGTCGCCGTGGAGGCTCGTGGGCGCGGGATCGGGATCGCGCTCATCGACGGCGTCATGGCGGAACTCGCACCGCTCGACCTGAAGCGCATCGCCCTCACGACGGCGGACGCGCACGGCCTCTACGAGCGGTACGGCTTCGGGCCGGTGCCCAATCCCGACCAGTGGATGGCTCGCATGGGCGCGGCGATGCGATGACCGACGCTCATCCGCGCTCGAGGCGTGCGATGAGCGCGCGCCGGTCGACGCCGGCGTAGGCGAGCGCCCGCGGCACGGTCCCGAGATCGGCCAGGAGCACGCCCCGCAGGGCCGCGGCGATCGCGAGCTGCTCGCGCTCCTCGCGCGTGCGGCCGCGTGCGCGATTCGTGCGGAAGTCGGCACGACGCAGGGCATCGCGCAGGGAAGCACCCCAGCCCGGTCGGGTCCGCCGCGTGGAGCGCAGTCGATCCTCGGCGATGGGGGCGACGCCCGCGACCTCGAGGGCGCGGGAACGCTCGGCGTCGAGTGCAGCCTCCACGGCGGCATGATCGAGGCCGAACTCGGCGAGCGTCCTGGCCGCGACGTCGTCGCCGGCCGAGATCACGAGCAGCAGGTGCTCCGCCTCGACGTTCGCCGCGCCGCGCCGGGCGGCTTCGTCGATCGTGCGCAGGACCACCTGCTTGAGGCCCACGTCCATCGCGCCGTCGACCGGGCCGGGTACGTCACGCATTGCGTCTCCTCAGTTCGATGCCGGCGGCATCGAGTCGCCGGTGATGCTTCTTGTGCACGGCCTGCCGGGTGACGCCGAGCGCCTCGGCGACCTGCGTCCAGCTCCAGCCCGAGCGCATGGCCCGCTCGACGGCGGCGTCCTCGAGCCGGTCGGCGAGCTCGCGCAGCGCCACGACGGCGGCGAGGTCGTCGGCTTCGGCGCCGATCGGTTCCGGAGTTCGAGGGGTCATATGAGCAACCTAGGTTGCTCAGCTGGTATTGTCAACCCATGTTGCGTATCTCCTCCGTGGTCGACGGCACCTCCGACGGTCCCGAACCGCGCATCGGCCACCTGGGCGCGGGTAGGCTCGTGCGCGTGCAGCCTGACCGATCCCGCCGACCGCGCGTCGGCGTGCTCGGTCCGGTCGTGGTCGAGGACCGCTCCGGGGCACTCGTCGAACCTCCCGGCACGCTGGCGAAGGCGCTCGTCGCCGCCCTCGCCGTGGCGCCGCGTGAGATCGGCGGCATCGTCGGGGTCGACACGATCGTCGACGAGTTGTGGGGCGAGTCCCCGCCCCGCAACGCCAAGGCCGCACTGCAGACCCTCGTGAGCCGGCTGCGTGCCGTCGCCGCCGAGGGACTCGTCCTCTCGCACCCGGGCGGATACGCGCTCGGCGTCGATGCCGACGAGCTCGACCTCGGCGCGGCATCCGCATCCGCATCCGACCCGACCAGTCCGGCAGGAGGCGTCTCCGACGCGAACGAGGATCCGACTGCTGCCACCGCTCGCCTCGACGAGGCGCTCGCCCTCTGGCGCGGCGAACCCGCCCTCGACCTCGGCGACTCCCCCATCGCCGAGACGCTCGCCGAGCGCGCCTCCGCCCTTCGCCTCCGACTGTTGGGATCGCGCGCCGCGGCGCGCGCGGCCGCCGGCGACCTCGCGGGCTCGGCCGACGACCTGGCGGTGCTCGTCGCCGCATCGCCGGCCGACGAGACCCTCGTCGCGGCCCGGCTCCGCGCGCTCGCGGCATCCGGTCACCGCGTCGACGCGATCGCGGAGTACGGCGCGTTCCGCGAGCGGCTCGCCGACGAGCTCGGCGTCTCGCCATCGGCCGAGCTCGTCGAGCTCAACGCGCTCCTGCTGCGTGACGACGGCGACGCGCCTCGGCGATCGACGACCCGCATCGGCGTCCGGGCCGGGTCGAACCCCCTCCTCGGGCGAGACGACGACGTCGCGGCGATCGAGCGACTCCTGCAACGACACCGGCTGGTGACCGTGCTCGGCGCCGGAGGACTCGGCAAGACCCGACTCGCACAGGAGGTCGCCGGCCGGGCGAGGGTGCCGCTCGTCGTGGTCGTCGAACTCGCGAGCGTGCGCACCGACGACGACGTGGTGCTCGCCCTGGCGTCGACGCTCGGCGTCCGCGAGGCGTCCAGCAATCGCCGCATCGCCGAGGGCGCGCTCGACGTGCGCGATCGCATCCTCGCCCGCCTCGAGGAGGGCCCGGCACTCCTCGTGCTCGACAACTGCGAGCACGTCATCGACGGCGCGGCGCGGTGGGCCGCCGACCTGCTCGCGTCGCTCCCGAGCCTTCGGATCATCGCGACGAGTCGCAGCCCGCTCACGATCGGCGCGGAACAGGTCTATCCGCTCGAGCCCCTCGCGTCGGATGCCGCCGGCCCGGCCGTCGAGCTCTTCGTCGAGCGGGCCACGGCCGCGCGCCCCGGCGTCGACCTCCCCCTCGAGGTCATCGCCCGACTGTGCACGCGCCTCGACGGGCTGCCGCTCGCCATCGAGCTCGCGGCAGCCCGCGTGCGGTCGATGACCGTCGAGCAGATCGAGTCGCGCCTCGAGAACCGCTTCGCATTGCTCGCCGGAGGCGACCGCACGTCGCCCGAGCGCCAGCGCACGCTCCGGGCCGTGATCGACTGGAGCTGGGCGCTGCTGAGCGCCGACGAACGCCGGGCGATGTGCCGGCTCTCCTGGTTCCCCGACGGGTTCGGGCTCGATGCCGCGGGCGCGCTCACCGGTGCTGCCGACGCCGTCTGGCTCCTGGACGGGCTCATCACCCAGTCGCTGCTCGCCGTCTCGCACGCCCCGGGCGCGGCCGCGCCGCGCTACCGGATGCTCGAGACGGTGCGCGAGTTCGGACAGCTGAAGCTCGCCGAGGCCGGCGCTGAGGCCGATGCCCTCGCGGCGATGGACACCTGGGCGGTGCGCCTCTCGCTCCGCGCACTCGACGAGGTGCGAGGACCCGACCAGATCACGGCGTTCCGCGAGCTCGACCTCGAGCAGGACAACCTCGTGGGGGTGCTGCGCCGGGCGATCGCGGCACGTCGTGGCGAGGTCGTCCTCCCCGTGTTCGCGGCGCTCGCGTACCGGTGGACGGTCCGCAGCGCGCACTCCGAGATCCTCGCCTTCGGCGCAGCCGTGCTCGACAGCACGAGCGACGGGCACCCGGCTCCCGAACTCGCCCCGGCGACCATGCTCGCCCTCTCCCTGATCACCGCCACGCACCTCGCCACGGGCAGCATGACCGGCGCGCGTGGCGCGGCGCGCATGAAGCGACTCGCTGAGGAGCGGCATCCGATGCCGCCGTGGCTGGAGGCTGCCGGCGGCTTCCTGCTCGGGATGCCCGACCAGGCCGAGTCCCTCGCGCGGCTCGAGGCGATGGCCGCGTCGGACGACCCCGACAGCGCGGCGCTCGGCTCCATCATGCTGAGCCAGCTCACCGAGAACGAGGGCGATCCGGTGGCGGCGGAACGCCACGCGCTGCGAGCGTCCGAACTCGCACGCCGCACGGGCGACGTCTGGATCGAGGCGATCTCGTCGATGATGCTCGCGGAGCTCGCGAGCCAGTCGAACCGGCCGCTCGAGACCCTCCGGCGTGCGCGTCGCGCCCGCACCGGGCTCGAGTCGCTGGGCGCTGAGCAGGACCTGATCCAGCTGGACTGGATGATCGCGGGTGCCCTGCTCGCCGCCGGACGGATCGACGAGGCGCGTCCGCTCTTCGAGGCGATGGCCGACGACGACCGGGTGATGGCCGACGGCATGGCGGTGTCCACCATTGCCGACGTGGGGCTCTCGGAGATCGCCCACCTCGAGGGGCGCGAGGCCGAGTCGCTGCGGCTCGCCCGCCGCGCGATCGACGCGTTCCACGACGGGCGACGCCGTGGCTCGCCGTGGTACTTCATCGTGCTCGCCGGCTTCGCGGCGCGCGGCGCCCTCGACGGCTGGCCGGCCGACGAGGTGCGGGGCTGGGCCGACCGGCTGCGCTTCCGCACGATCGCGTCGTACCGCGCGCGCGGCGGCTACACCGACAAGCCGGTGCTGGGCACGATCGCCGTCGGCCTCGGAACCTGGATGCTCCATCAGCCGGGCGGGGAGGAGCGGGGAGTCGAGCTCATCGCCCTCGGCGAGCGCCTGTCGGGCCGCCAGGACGCCCCCGGTCCGAGCCGCACCCGCGTCATCGGCGCCGTCGAGGCCCGCGTCGCCCCCGAGCGCCTCGCTGCCGCCCGCGCCGCGGCGGCGTCACGCACGACCGACGAATGCGCGGAACGGGCGCGCGAACTCATCGCAGCGCCCGTTCCGTCATCCTGAGGACCGTCGGTCCTCACGCCTTCCGCATGTAGGCCTTCACGGTCATCGGCGCGAACACCGCGACGACCACGGCCGAACCGAGCAGCGCCCAACCGACCTCGGGCCCGACCATGCCCTCGTTCACGAGGTCGCGCACGGCGGTCACGATGTGCGAGACCGGATTGATGTTCACGAACCACTGCAGCCACTCGGGCATGGTGTCGACCGGCACGAACGCGTTCGACAGGAACGTGAGCGGGAAGAGGATCATCATCGAGATGCCCTGCACGCTCGAGGCGCTGCGCGCGACGACGCCGAAGAACGCGAAGATCCACGACAGCGACCAGGCGCACACGATCACGAGCACCGACGCGGCGATGACGCCGGCCAGTCCGCCGCCGGGGCGCAGGCCCATGAGGTAGCCCATGGCGAACGTGAGGGTCGTGGCGATGAGGTACCGCACGGTGTCGGCCAGCAGCGCCCCCGAGAGCGGCGCGATGCGGGCGATCGGCAGCGACCGGAACCGGTCGAACACGCCCTTGTCCATGTCCTCGCGCAGCTGCACGCCGGTGACGATCGACGTCGAGATGACGGTCTGCACGAGGATTCCCGGGATGATGATCGGCAGGTAGTTCTGCACGTCGCCCGCGATCGCGCCGCCGAAGATGTACGTGAACATCACCGTGAAGATGATCGGCTGCAGGGTGACGTCGAAGAGCTGCTCGGGCGTGCGCTTGATCTTGAGGATCCCGCGGTACGCCATCGTGAGGGTGTGCGAGAGCGACTCCTGCAGGCTGACGCGGTTCTTGAGCTTGCGCTCGTGGCCGGGGGTGATGGTGGTGGTGGCGATCGCGCTCATGCGCGGCTCCCTTCGAGCTCGGTGCCGGATGCCGCGACGTCGGCGGATGCCTCGTCCTCGACGCCGTGGCCCGTCAGTGTCAGGAACACCTCGTCGAGGGTGGGCTTGGCCACGCTGAGCTCGGCGAGGTGGATGCCCTCGTCGCGGAGGGTGACGAGCAGTTCCGTGACGCGGTCGGGGTTGTTCATGGGGGCGGTGATGCGTCCGGCCTCGGGCGAGATCGTCGGCGAGACGCCGAGCACCCGCTCGATGGCGACGCGCACGTCGTCGACGTCGCGGGAGTCGGCGAGGCGCAGCTCGAGGCTCGATTCGCCGACCGATGCCTTGAGCTCGTCGGCCGTGCCCTCGGCGACGACGCGGCCGCGGTCGATGACCGCGATGCGGTCGGCGAGCTGGTCCGCCTCGTCGAGGTACTGCGTGGTGAGCAGCACGGTCGACCCGGTGGCGACCAGGCGGCGGATGGTGCCCCACATCTGGGCGCGCGTCCGCGGGTCGAGACCGGTGGTCGGCTCGTCGAGGAAGATCAGCGGCGGCTGCGCGATGAGGCTGGCCGCGAGGTCGAGCCGGCGGCGCATGCCGCCCGAGAAGCTCTTCAACGGTCGCTTCGCGGCATCCGTCAGCCCGAACTCGTCGAGGAGCTCGGCGGCCTTGGCCTTCGAGGCGGCGTGCGAGTGGCCGAGCAGCCGCGAGAAGATCACGAGGTTCTCGGTGGCGGAGAGGTTCTCGTCGACCGACGCGTACTGTCCGGTGACGCCGATGAGCTGGCGCACGACCTGCGACTCGCGCTGCACGTCGTGGCCGAAGATGCGCGCTCGTCCGGCGTCGGGCCGGAGGAGGGTGGCGAGCATCGAGATGGTGGTGGTCTTGCCGGCGCCGTTCGGTCCGAGGACGCCGTAGACGGTGCCGGTCGCCACGCGAAGGTCGACGCCGTCGACCGCGCGGTTGGAACCGAACACCTTGACGAGGCCGTCGGCCTCCACGGCCCAGTCGCCGTTCTGTGTGGTGGTGTGCATGTGGCCATGCTCCCCACCGGCGCTCACACGCGGCTCACGTGCCGCTCACACCGCCGCGGGGTGTCGTACGAGCGCTGTGAGCGCGCGGCGATCAGGCCGCAGCGGCCTCCGCGTCGACGTCCCGCCCGTAGGCCAGCATGAGGAAGCTCGACCCGTCGGGCCGCTCGAACACGAACTCGCGTTCGTGCAGCCGCTCGAAGCCGAGCCCGTCGTAGAGGCGCTGCGCCGCCACCATCTCGGGGCCAGTGTTCAGCACCACGCGCGGCGTCGCCCGGATGCGCGCGAGCTGCAGCACGTGCCGCACGAGCAGCGCGCCGATCCCCCGGCGGCGCGCAGTGGCCGAGACGCCGAGGAATCGGAAGTCGAGCTCCCCCTCGCGGGCCAGCGGTGAGATGGCCCGGCCGGCGCGCGGCGTCGAGGCGGTGCCGAGCAGCATGCCGCTCGCGGCATCCGTCGCCACCCAGACCTGGTGCTCACGGCTTCGTCCGGCCACCGCGGCGATGTCGGCGCGGTAGGCGTCGCTCAATGCGAAGTCGACCGCGTAGGCCGCTTCGGTGAGCGCCGAGACCTCGTCGGCCTCGTCGGGGCGCATGAGCCGCACGCGCACGTCGTCGCGCTGCTGCAGCGCATACCGGAAGACGAGGGCCCCGACCTCACCGGTCGAGACGGCCGCGTCGCGCTCGGGCACGCGGTCGAAACCGAGGCGTTCGTACAGCGCCTGCGCGCGCACGTTCAGCGCTCCCGTGTCGAGCACGAGGGCGTCGGCACCCCACTCGAGGGCGGTCTCGAGGCTCGCGCGCATGAGCGCCTCGCCGAGCCGGCCGCCCTGCGCGTCGGGGTCGACGGCGAGCAACCGGATCTCGGCCTCGCCCGGCACCGCGACCCGCGAGTACGGCGTCGCGGCCCGCAGCACGCTCGCGCTGCCCACGATGCCCCCGTCGCGACGCGCGACGAGCACGGCACCGGATGCCGCGCGCCCCGCGGTGTCGCGTTCGAACGCGCGCCGCTCGGGGTGCTTGGGCAGGTGGCCGTACGGCCCGGCGGCGAACGCGCGTTCGATGACGTCGGCCTCCGCGGCGAACTCCTGCGGGAGGACTGGCCCGAGCGCGGACAGCATGGTGGCGGTGTTATCAGTCATGGGGATCCGATCCAGCCTACGCGGCGGTCGCACGCCCTGCGCCGCGCGTGCGTCCCGCGGGCGTCCGACGCAGGATCCTGCGACCGCACGCCGGATGCGTGCGCGATCGGCGGCGTAGCCTTGAACCGTGACAGCGTTCGTCTCAGCCCTCGATCTCTTCTCGATCGGGATCGGCCCCTCGAGTTCGCACACCGTCGGCCCGATGCGGGCGGCTCGTGCGTTCGCCGAGCGACTCGCCGACGAGGGCATCCTCGACCGCGTCAGTCGCGTCACCTGCTCGCTCTACGGCTCGCTCGGCGCCACCGGCCTCGGCCACGGCACGCCCGACGCGGTGGTGGCGGGCCTCGCGGGCCGGAAGCCCGACGACTGCGACCCCGACGACGTCCGCGGCGCGTGGACCCGCCTCGGCGACGAAGGCGGCGACGTGCTGCTCGCCGGGCGGCAGCCGATCACGATGACGCGCGGCGACGTGAGCCTCGAGCCGCGCACCCGGCTTCCCGGCCATCCGAACGCGATGACGCTGCAGGCCTGGGACGAGGACGAGCCGCTCCCGCTCCTCGAGGAGACGTACTACTCCGTCGGCGGCGGCTTCATCCGGCGCGACGGCGACGCGCCCGAGGAGTCCGAGGCGCTGCGGCATCCGCTGCCCTACGACAACGCCGACCAGCTGCTCGCGCTCTGCGAGGAGCACGGCGTCTCGTTCTGCGATGTCGCCCGGTACAACGAGGTCTCGGTGCACGGCGAGCAGGGCATCGACGCCGGGCTCGACGCGATCTGGGCGGCGATGGCCGAGTGCGTCGAGCACGGGCTCGCCGCGGAGGGCACGCTGCCGGGCGGGCTCGGCGTGAAGCGTCGCGCACCCGAGGTGCGCCGCCGCCTCGAGGAGTACGACCGCGACGAGCACCTGCGCGACACGTCCACCGAGTGGCTGCACGCCTTCGCGCTCGCGGTCAACGAGGAGAACGCCTCGGGCGGGCGCGTCGTGACCGCGCCGACGAACGGCGCCGCGGGCATCATCCCCGCGGTCGGCCACTACTACCTGCGCTTCGTTCCAGGTGCGGATGCCGCGGGCATCCGCCGCTACCTGCTCACCGCGGCGGCGATCGCGAGCCTCGTGAAGAAGAACGCCTCCATCTCGGGCGCCGAGGGCGGCTGCCAGGCCGAAGTCGGCTCGGCCTGCGCGATGGCCGCCGGAGCGCTCTGCGCGGTGCTCGGCGGCACTCCCCGCCAGATCGAGAACGCCGCCGAGATCGCGATGGAGCACCACCTCGGCCTCACCTGCGACCCGGTCGCCGGACTCGTGCAGGTGCCGTGCATCGAGCGGAACGCCATCGCGTCGTCGACCGCCGTCTCCGCGGCGCGGCTCGCGCTGCACGGCGACGGCACGCACCTCGTGTCCCTCGACACGGTGATCGAGACCATGCGCCAGACCGGCCTCGACATGATGACGAAGTACAAGGAGACCAGCGAGGGCGGCCTCGCGGTGAACGTCATCGAGTGCTGAACTCACGACCGTTCGCCGGGGCGCGGCCATGGCCCCCGATCGGGACTCTCGCGCGACGCGCGCTGCTCTGACAATCTGACGTGATGGACACCCCCAGCCCCGTCACACCCGAACTGTTCGCGGGCCTCGGCCTCATCGGACTCATCATCGGCCTCGTCGTCTACCTCGCCGTCCTCGCGCTCATGCTGTGGATCGGCTACCTCATCATCAAGGCGGCCGTGCGCAACGGGCTCCGGGAGCACACGCTGTGGCTCGAGAGCCGCAGGGGTCCGCTGCGCTGACGCGCTTCGACGGTTACGGCCTGTTGCGGCATCCGCTCGCTGCGCAGCCCCCCGCGACTAGCGTGTCGGCATGCCGGTCCTCGACCTCCCAGCCGAACTCGTCACCACCGACTGGCTCGCCGATCACCTCGGCGATCCCCGTCTCGTGGTCGTCGACGCGAGCGTGCTCGGCGTCGAGTCCGCGGCCGGCTTCCACTGGCTCAGCGGCCTCGACGAGTACCTCATCGACGGGCATGTGCCAGGGGCGGTCTTCGCCGACCTGCTCGAGGAGTTCTCCGACCCCGACGGGCCCTTCTCGTTCACCAGGCCGGATGCCACGCGGCTGGAGCGTGTCGCACACGAGCTCGGCATCGACGACGAGGTCGCCGTCGTGGTCTACGACACCTCGCTCGGCCAGTGGGCGGCCCGGCTGTGGTGGCTGCTCCGCTCGGCCGGGGTCACGCGGGTCGCCCTGCTCGACGGCGGGCTGCGGCGGTGGAGGGCCGAGGAACGCGACCTCGAGACGGGATACGAACCACCGCGCTCGGCCGGGCCGCTGACGCTGTCGCCGGACGCGACGTTCTGGGCCGACCGTGCGGAGGTGCAGGACGTGGTCGAGGGCCGAACCCCGGCGGCCCTCGTCTGCGCGTCGCCCGAGAGCGACTTCCGAGGTGAGACCGGACGCCGTCCGCGACGTGGGCACATCCCCGGCAGCGTGAGCGTGCCCCTCGCCGCGATCGTCGACCGCGATCGCGGCACGCTGCGACGCGGTGCCCACTTCACGGCTCGGGCCCGTGTCGTCCCGCCCTCGGGCGACGGCGGCCGCATCGTCGTCTACTGCGGTGCCGGCATCGCGGCGGCGGCCACGGCGTTCGCGCTCCGCCAGGCGGGCGAGGCGGATGTCGCCGTCTACGACGGCTCGCTCGACGAATGGGCCGCCGACCCCGAGGCGCCGCTCGTCAGCCTGGTCTGAGCCGCCTGCCGGCACCGGCGCCAGGCGGTCTGCAGACGGTCAGCAGGCGCAGGTGATGCCGTGGTCGATCACCGCACCGGCCGGGAGGCCGGTGGCGGCGACGTTCGTGAGGGCGTCGGCCTGCCGCTGCGCGAGGCCGTCGGCGGTGTCGAAGGCGAAGCCCTCACGCACCCAGTACTCGAACCCGCCGAGCATCTCCTTGACGGGATGCCCGAGCAGCGCGAACTCGAGCGCCGCACGCGTCGCGCCGTTGCACCCGGGACCCCAGCAGTAGACGACGACCGGGGTGCCGGCGGGGATGCGGTCGGCGGCCTCCGCCGCGATCCGGCGCCCCGGCAGGTGGATCGCGCCGGGCACGTGACCCTGGGCCCACGACTCGTCGCTCCGGGTGTCGACCAGCACGAACCCGGGGTCGCCCGCACGGAGTGCCGCCGCGACATCCGACACATCGGACTCGAAGCCCAGCCGACCCCGGAAGTGCGCGATCGCGTCGGCCTGCGGGGCGACGTGCTCGAAGAGTGCTGATGCGGTGATGGTGGTGTCGGTCATGCCTTCACCCTCGCACCGCCGCCCGCACGCCGGCGCGTGAAATCGCGCCGTCGTGCCGCGACATCCGGCCAGCGTCGGCGGCGCGTCAGTCGCCGGCGGGCGCGAAGAACGCGGTGATCCCCGCGGCGAGTGCCACGAGGTCGTCGACGTGCGCGAGCTCACGGGCGGAGTGCATCGAGAGCAGCGGCGTGCCCACGTCGACCGTGCGGATGCCGAGCCGGGTCGCGCTGAGCGGGCCGATGGTGCTGCCGCACGGGATGGTGTTGTTCGACACGAACGGTTGCGCCGTCACGCCGGCCTGCCGGCAGGCGCGTGCCCACATGGCGGCGCCGACACCGTCGGTCGCGTAGCGCTGGTTGGCGTTGAGCTTCAGCAGGGGGCCGCCGCCGAGCACCGGACGGTTGTTCGGGTCGTGCTTCTCGGGGTAGTTCGGGTGCACGGCGTGGCCCGCGTCGGAGGAGAGCAGCCACGAGTCCGCGAAGGCGCGACGCCGGTCGCCGTCGGTGGCGCCGAGCCCGGCTGCCACGCGGGCGAGCACGTCCTCGAGGAAGGGCCCGCTCGCGCCCGATCGCGACTCGGACCCGAGCTCCTCGTGATCGAAGGCCGCGAGCACGCTGACGTGCGCCGTGTCGTCGGGCGCCGCGAGCAGCGCCACGAGGCCGGCGTGGACGGAACTGAGGTTGTCCATGCGGCCAGCGGCGAAGAGCTCGCCCTCGCGGCCGAAGCGGGCGGGCGCGGCCGTGTCGGCCATGAGCACGTCGTGTCCGGCGACATCGTCGGCCTCGACGCCGGCGACGCCCGCGAGGTGCACGAGCAGGTCGGGACCGGGCACCGATCCCCAGATCGGCTGCAGATGCCGCTGGCGGTCGAGGGTCAGGCCCTTGTTCACGTCACGGTCGAGGTGGATGGCGAGCTGCGGGATGCGCAGCATCGGTCCGGTGCGCACCAGGTGCTGGGTGCCGTCGGTCGTCACGAGCCGCCCGGCGAACTCGAGCTCGCGGTCGAGCCAGGAGTTCAGGAGCGGCCCGCCGTACACCTCCACCCCGGCCTGCAGCAGCCCCTCCGAGCTGGTCGACGCGCCGGGCTTCAGCTTGAACGACGGCGAGTCGGTGTGCGCTCCGAGGACGCGGAACGGCGTCGTCGGCGTCGCCCCACGAGGCTGCACCCACGCGATGACCGCTCCGTCGCGCACGACGACGCGGCGTCCGGGGCCGGTCGGCCACTCGTCGCGCTCATCGAGTCGCTCGAACCCCGCCGCCTCCAGCCGATCGGCGACCGACACGGCGGCGTGGTACGACGAGGGCGAGTCGCGGATGAAGTCGGCGAAGTCGGACAGGTGGGCGTCGGTATCGAGCTCGGGCACCATCCCATCCAACACCGCGGGAGCGGTCGCGGTCGAGTCGAGCGCGTTACGCGAAGCGCACCACGGCCTGCAGCCTCGACCGCACCTCCATCACCTCGGTGCCGCCGAGGTGCGCCGACCCCGGGACGCCTTCGCGCACCGCGCTGGCCAGCCGGGAGCTGCGGACGAGTGCGACGACGGCCCCGCGCACCGACCCGCCGAGCTGCAGTGGCTCGGCGGCGTACTCGTCGGGCACCACGATGACGAGCGCCGTGGGCTTGACCCGGGCGGCGCGACCGATCGCCTTCGCCCGTGCCGCGAGGGCGCGAATTGGCCGTTCCCCGGCGAGCGCCTCGCCGATGAGCTCGCCGCGCTTTATCGCGACCGGGCCGCCCCAGTCCTCGGACTGGATGGCGAAGAGCCCGGTCGGCCCGAGCACGAGGTGGTCGAGCTTCGGCGGCAGGCCCGGCCCCGCGGCATCCGTCGCCACGTCATGCCAGATCGTGTACGCGATGCCGAGCGTCGACAGGGCCCGTGCCGTCGCCTCCTCGACGAGGGCGTCGGCGAGGATGTGCCGGATGTCGCGTGGCGCACCCCGCACGAGCGCCGGGTCGTACGGGTCGGGCACCTCGACGCCGCGACCCACCCACTCCCGGATGCGGTCGAGGTAGCGCTCCCGGGTGAGCCCGCCGGGGTGGCCGTACGACCGGGCCAGTGGACGCGAGTCGCGGGGCCGGCGCGGCGCGGTCGGCGCCCACGCCTCGCGGGTCGGTGCGGCGTTCGCTCCCGGCATCCCGCGGTCGAAGGCGGCCCTGGCCTCGGGCGTGCCGACGAGGACCCACGCCCGCTGCACCGCGTCGAACCGCGCCGTGTCGCCGCCCGTGTCGGGATGGGCGCGGCGCAGGGCGCGACGGTAGGCGAGGCGCAGGGCTGCGGCATCCGCGTCGGCGGAGACGCCGAGCACCTCGTACGGGGAGTCGGAGAGCGGACTGTCGGCCATGGGCTCGCTTTCGGTATGCGTCCATGAGAATACCCCCGCAGCACCCGGTGTTCGCCGAGTGCCCGGGTCGCGCGTCGGCGAGCCGGTCACTCCGCCGGCAGCAGCAGGATCCCGTCGTCGATCAGGGCGCGTACGGCGGGCAGCAGGTCGGTCGCGAGCGCCGTTCCCTCCACGTCGAGGAGCTGCGCCAGTGCCGCGACGATCGCGCCGACGGAGAGCTCGCCGTCGCACGCGCCCACGAGCGCGGCGAGGCCGGTGTCGAGGGTGATCGTGCGTCCGAAGCCGCCGCCCTGGCGCAGCAGCATCGCCGTGGGGTCGTCGTCGCCCGGCCAGTAGTGCCGCTCCTCGGTCACGTCGCCGGCGACCGTCAGCCGCAGGGCGGCGAGTGCGGTGTCATCGAGGACCGCCTGGCGGTCGTGCGCGTCGAGGCAGTCCGCGAGGTGCGTGCTGAGTCCGCCGTGATCGCTGCCGAGCGGCCCGTAGCGGCGCTCGAACCGCGCGAGTCGCGGGGCAGCAGGCGCAGCCTCGGCGGCAGCATCCGCCGACGATCCCGGATGCCGCAGCAGCACGTACCCGAACCCGATCTCCCGCACGCCCCTCCGCTCGAAGTCGTCGAGCCAGGCGTCGTAGAGCCGGTCGAACTCCGGCGTGCCGGGGCGGGTGCCGCCGTCGCGGATCCACGTCTCCGCGTACTCGGTCACCTGCTGCAGCTCGCGCTCGACGATCCAGTGGTCGAGCGGGCCGGCCCAGCCGCGCACGCGCTCCAGCCCGTCGGCCCTGCCGCCCTCGCCGTCGCCGTCGCCACCGGCGCCCTCCCGGTACTCCCAGTTGCCGAGCAGCTGCGCGATCCCGCCCGGCTCGAGGTGGTCGGCCGCGCCACGCAGCACCGCCTCGACGATGCCGTCGCCGACCATGCCGCCGTCGCGGTACTCGTACTCGGGCACGCCGACCACCCTCGGGGTGATCACGAAGGGCGGGTTCGACACGATCCGGTCGAACCGCTCCCCGGCGACCGGCTCGTAGAGGCTGCCGAGTCGGAACTCGACGCCCTCGATGCCGTTGAGCGCGACGTTGAGCCGTGCGAGGGCCAGCGCACGCTCCGAGATGTCGGTGGCGACGACCCGGTCGGCGAACCGCGACGCGTGCATGGCCTGGATGCCGCACCCCGTTCCGAGGTCGAGCACGGTTCGCGCCTGCCGCGGGATCATGAGCCCCGAGAGGGTCATCGACGCACCGCCGACGCCGAGCACGTGCTGCTCGCCGAGGGCATGCCCGAGCGCCATCTCGCCGAGGTCGGAGACGATCCACCAGTGCCCCTCGCCCAACGCGTCGGCGAACGCGTACGGCCGCAGGTCGAGCAGCGGGCGGACGGATGCCCCGCGCCCGCCGTCCCCGCCGCGCGCACCGAGCCCCCCGCCGCCCGCACCGGGCATCCGGGCGAGCAGCCCGAGTTCTACGGCCCCCTCGACCCCGAGCGTCGGCAGCGCATGGACGGCATCCGACTCCGGCACGCCGTCGCCGAGCACGAAGAGCTCCGCGAGCGTCGCGAGATCTGCGGATGCCCCGTGCGCGGCGCGCTTCGCCTCGAGCACCCGGCGCGCCGGAACGCGTTCGCCGCGGTGCTGGGCGGCCGCGGCATCCGGTCCCCAGAGCGCCTCCAGGGCGCCGACCGTGAACCGAGCCGCAACGAGGTCGTCGCGCAGCCGCCCGACCGCCTCGCGCCGGAGGGCGTCCACCCGCGCCGGGTCGCTGTCAGTACTCACCGCACCATTCAACCGCACGGCCCCGCGCGGCAGCGCGGGGACAGTCAGCGGGTGAGGAGCTCGAGCACGAGCGGGAACGGGCCGTAGCCGTCGTCCATCGTGAGGTGGCCGCCGTCCTCGACGGCGACGTAGTCCAAGTCGAACGGGGTCGCGTACACGACCTCGGCACCGGCAGGGCAGAACGGGTCGTCGGCACTCGCGACGACGACGCCCCGCTCGAGCACGGCGTCGGCGTGCGCCACGGGGAGCGCCCCCGGCTCGCCGAATCGGGCGAACGCCGCGATCTCTGTGATGCCGCGGAGCACGTCGGGCGCCGCGGGTGCGACCAGCACGACCCTCCGCGCGACCGCGCCGACCTCGCCCTGCTCGGCGCGGCGGGCGAGATACGCGAGCCAGAGCAGGCAGCCGAGGCTGTGGGCCACGACGGTGAGCGACGCGGCATCCGTCGCCTGCAGCTCGGACTCCACCGCGTCGACCCACTCGTCGAGCACCGGCGCATCGGGTTCCGGCAGCTGCGGGTACCGCACGCTCGCCCCGCGGGAGGCCAACTCCTCCGCGAGCCAGCGCTGCCAATGGCCCTCGGGGCGGCGGTTCTGCCACCCGTGCAGGATCAGGATCTCCTCGGCCATGCCGCTCCCCTCGACGAATCCGGTCCATTCAAGCAGCGGTGCCGGCCTTGCTGCAGCGAGGCGTCACACTCGCGTCACCTGGCGTCCACGTGCCGTCACTCGCCGTAACCCGCCCGTCACACGGTGCACGTAGCGTTGGATACGATCGAAGAGCGAGGGGAGGTCGCAGATGGCTGACGCGCCGACGCTGGAGCGCCTGCGACAGGATGCACGAGACGAGCTGGCCGCACTCATCGAGCTGCGATGCCGTCTCGGCGAAGATCCGTGGGTCTTCCTCCCCGACCTGCCCTCGGTCGACGAGCAGGTCGTCGCCACGCTGCGCGAGGAACGTCTGCACTCCGATCGGTGGAGCCCGGCGCGCTCCCGCGCGTATCATCCGGCCGCGCGCGACGGCGACGCGGCACGGTTCGAGTATGAGCTCCTGCGGGAGATCGCCCTCGACCACCCCGAGCTCAGCGCGGCGGTATGGACGGTGCTCGACCGGGTTCCGTCAGCCTGGTGACGCGCTGCACGCGCATCCAGGTGATGAATCCGAAGATCGTGAACGCGCCGTAGAAGACGTAGAGCAGCGCTGAGGCGTAGTACCCCGCGCTGATGAGCAGCGGCACGCCGACGACGTCGACCGCGACCCAGATCAGCCAGAACTCGGTCCAGCCCTTCGCCATGCCGTACGTGGCGAGCAGCGACCCCATGAAGATCCACGCATCCGCCCACACGGGCTCGAACGAGCCGAGTGCCCGGAAGAGCGGCGTGAGCAGCAGGGTGCCGCCCACGAGCGCGACGCCGAGCAGAATGCGGGCACGGGTGCCGGCCCATCGCGGGTCGACCGCGTTCTCGCTCACCTGGCTGTGCCGCGACCAGCGCACCCACCCGTAGATCGAGACGATGATGAACATGACCTGCCGCGAGGCCTGCCCGAGCAGGTTCACGGGGTTCGGCGTGTCGAAGACGGCGCCGAGGAACACCGTGAAGAGCAGCACGTTGCCGATGATCCCGACCGGCCACGCCCACACCTTGCGACGCAGTCCGCCGAGCGCACTCGCGAGGCCGAAGAGGTTGCCGATGATCTCGCGCCAGAGGATCACCTGGCCTCCGATGACCAGCTGTGCGTCGAAGAGCCACTCGATGGGATTCACGAGGCGTCCGCCGTTGCACGGGTGGGTCGGCGCAGCCGGGCGATGAGGGCGGCGACAGCCCGCCAGCCGATGAGCATGACGGCGAGCGTGACGGCGGCGACGATGACGAACGCCGGTTGCACGCCCTGGCCCGACGCGAGGCGGAGCAGCATGCCGATGACGAGCGTCGCGGCCCAGACCAGCACTCCCGTCGGCCAGACGGCGAGCGGATGCCGCCACGCGGTCGCCGCGAGCCATCCCACCCCGAGGCCGGCGAGGAACGGCCAGGCGGTGGTCCACACGCCCGCGGCGTCGAGCCCCTCGGCGTGGCTGGAGCGGCCGATGACGGCGAACACCACCACGAGGGCGACGTCGAGCAACAGGGCGCCGACGGTCCCGGCCGTGCCGGTACGCGCGCGATCGTTCATGGCACCATCGTACGGACCGCCGCCGGACGCCGTGGCCGCCTCAGCTCCGGGACGCGAGCTTCTCCAGCGCCGGCCCGTCGTGCACCGGCAGCGCGCAGACGAAGGAACGGCACCGGTAGGCGGTCGCCACGCCGTCGTGCACGGTCCTGCCCTCGAAGAGCTCGAAGCCGGCGTCCGCGAAGGCACGGGCCTGCCCTTCCGTCACGACCGTGGCGACGGATGCCGCGTGCCGACGCGTCGCCGCCGCCAGGCCCCCCGATCCGCCCGTGTTCTCTCCCACCGCACCGCCCGCGCCATCCCCGTCCGCGCCGTCGGGGACGACCGTCACGAGCTGCACGAGCCCGCCGTCGAGGCGGGCCATGAGCGCCAGCGCGCCGCCGAACGCGATGGGCCGCTGCACCGCCATCCCGGCCACGGATCCCATGGCGCGTTCGGCGAGCTCGCGGTATCGGTCGCCGGCGCCGAGGGCGAAGAGCCGCCACGCGGCGTCCGCGCACGCGGTGAGACCCGACGGCGTCGCACCCTCCGCCGGATCGGACGGCAGCGCGAGCCCATGCGCGACGAGCACCGGATCCCCGCCGGACGGTGCTGCGAACGGCACGGCGCCATCCTCCGGTGCGGCGGATGCCGCGCGGTCGATCAGCTCGCGCGGGAGCACCGCGTACCCGGCATCACCGGTGGCGCAGGCGAGCTCGAGGAGGCCGCCGGCGAACATGCCCGTGTCCTCGAGCGTCGCCGCCGCCGTGGACGCCTCCCCATCGAGCGACGCGCGCACCAGCGTCCCGTCGTCACGCACGTGGTGATCACGGAGGAAGTCGGCCGCGCGACGAGCCGCCCCGATCGCGCGGTCATCGCCGAACACGAACCCGGCGCGGGCGAGGGCTCCGACTGCCAGGCCGTTCCACCCCGTCAGCACCTTCTCGTCGAGTGCCGGCGGCTCGAGCTCCGCGCGGGCGTCGGCGTCAAGCCGGTAGTACCCGCCCTCGTTGCGACGCCCATCGATGGTGCTCTCCGAGTCCTGGGCGCTGGCGAAGCCACCGCCCGGCAGCTGCATCCGCTCGGTCAGGAAGGCGATGACGCCCATGGCCAGCGACCGCAGGAACGCCGGCGGGTCGTCGCCGGCTGCCAGGTCCGCCGTGACGCCGAGGAGCAGGGCGTTGTCGGTCAGCATGCGCTCGTAGTGCGGCTCGCTCCAGTCGGCGCGGGTGGCGTAGCGGAAGAACCCGCCCTCGACCGGGTCACGGAGCGGCGACGCCCCCATGAGTCGCAGCGTCCGCTCGGCCAGCCGACGGCCCTCCACTCCGGATGCCGCGAGGAAGGCCAGCACGGGCGCGACCGGGAACTTGGGGGCGGTGCCGAACCCGCCGTGCAGCCGGTCCTCGTCGTCGGCCAGCGTGCGCACGGCCTGCTCGAGTTCGGCTCCCCCGGGGAGCGCGCCGGCGGTCGAGGCGACGGATGCCGCGGCGAGGGCCTGTCCGACGGCGTCGGCGGTCTCCTCGAGGTCCCGGCGCCGTTCGCGCCATGCCTCGTCGACAGCCGCGAGCACCTCGGCGAAGGCCGGAACGCCTCGCACGGGCCGCGGCGGGAAATACGTGCCGGCGTAGAACGCCCGGCCGTCGGGCGTCGCGAACACGGTGAGCGGCCACCCGAGCTCGCGCGTGAACGCGGAGGCGGCCGCGAGGTAGCTCGCGTCCACGTCTGGGTGCTCCTCGCGATCGACCTTGATCGCGATGAACCGCTCGTTGAGCACCGCGGCGATCGCCGGATCGCTGAAGCTCTCACGTGCCATGACGTGGCACCAGTGGCAGGTGGCGTAGCCGATCGACACCAGCACGGGAACGTCACGTTCGCGTGCGGCGGCGAACGCGGACTCACCCCAGGGATGCCAGTCCACCGGGTTGTCGGCGTGGCTCCGCAGGTACGGACTCAACGCCTCCTGCAGTCGATTCCCCATGCCACCAGCGTAAACGCGACCGCCCCGCTCAGGAGGGGACTTGTCCGGCCGCTGATCGAAAGGCTATGGAGCACCGAGAACGTCGCGTTAAACAAAGAGAGCCACCCAGCAATGGGTGGCTCTCTTCGAATGAATGTCCGGCGGTGTCCTACTCTCCCACAGGGTCGCCCCTGCAGTACCATCGGCGCTGCGAGTCTTAGCTTCCGGGTTCGGAATGTGTCCGGGCGTTTCCCTCGCGCTATGGCCGCCGAAACTCGTGCCACACCCACGTTGCCCCACCAGGGTGGGTTGGGTGTGTGGTTACGGCACCCCACATGTGGTGGGGTGAAATCTGTGTTGTGTTATGTGTGTGTTTCCGTCTGTTGGGAACCACAGAGTGGACGCGAGCAATCTTGGAGGCCACTCACACGGCCTTTCGATGAATGATCTTCAAACGTGTGTGAGTGTAGTGATTGTCAAGTTATCGGCTTATTAGTACCGGTCAGCTCCGACAGTCGTTAGTCCTGTCTTCCACATCCGGCCTATCAACCCAGTCGTCTGGCTGGGAGCCTCTCCCCCGAAGGGATGGAAATCTCATCTCGAGGCCGGCTTCCCG
>NZ_JBFUDH010000019.1:0-54839 GCF_056404815.1 Agromyces sp. P2_B3
GGCGCGATGCGACCCGGCCGGTGGTGCGCGGGGCCGGCGACGAGGTGGGGCGGGCGCCGCGGGCGGCGGCGGCCGGTGCGGTCGTGCTCGTGGCCGTGGCGGCCGCGGTGTCGCTGTGGCAGTTCCGGCTGTACGGGTCGCCGCTCGTCGCGAGCGCGTCGGGCACGCCCGAGGTGGACCCGGTCGCGGTGCTCGCGCCCGTGCTCGTGCTGCTCGCCCTGAGCCTGGCCGCCCTCGGGCTCGCGCGGCCGGCGGGGAGCCTTCTCGAGCGGATGGGCGCCCGGAGCCGGGGGCTGGTCCCGTCGCTGCCCATGCGCCAGCTCGCCCGGCGCGCCGGGCTCTACGCCTCGGCGTCGCTCGTGGTGATGCTCGGCGTGTCGGGGCTCACGCTGGCGGCCGCGTTCGCCGGGAGCTGGCAGGCGTTCGACCGCGAGGCGGCGGCCATCGCCACCGGCGGCGACGTCCGCGTGTCGTTCGCCGGCCGCGACGTCGTGCAGGGCGCCGACCCGCTCGCCCTCGCGGATCCGTTTGCGAGCCTCGACGGGGTCGGCGCGAGCGGCGCGGTGTACCGCGGCGAGGCCCGCATCGGGTCGGATGCCGCGGCACTCGTGGCGCTGCCGGCTGATCGGCTGAGGGCCATCGCCCCGGGAAAGGCGAGTGGGGCCGACGCCTCTGACAGGGACGGGCTCGATCAGCTCGTCGATTCGGGACGAACGGCCGCACCTGACCTGCCCGCGGGTGCGCGCTCCGTCACGGTGAGCGTCGGCATCGAGGCGGCGGCGGGGACGCCCGGCACCGTGACCGTGTCGGCGTGGGTCCTCGGGCCGTCGGGCGAGGCGAGTCGGCTCCCGGGCGTCGCCTTCCCGGTGGCGGCGGGCGGCGGCACGGCCGAACTGCAGCTGCCGGATGCCGCTCCCCTGCGCCTGCTCGGATTCGAGGCCGCCCTCGCCGGGTCCCAGGGCGCCGGGCCGGTCACCGTCGCCATCGACGACGTGCGGGTCGAGGGCGGCGCGGACGGCGCCGCCGCGGTGTCCGCCTCGGGCGAGGTGGAGCTGACCGCGACCGCCCCGAGCGGCCGCGTCGTCGCGACCGCGCCCGACGCCGCCTCGACCTCGGACGACGCGCACCCCGTGCCCGTGCTCCTCGGCGAGGCCCTCGCAGCACGCATCCAAGCCGAGCCGGGCGACGCGCTGGCCTTCCGCCTGCTCACCGGCGGGGCCGACGTCGACGCCGTGGTGGCGGGCGTCGTGCCCGCCGTTCCCGGCGCCGGCGACCGGGGCATCCTCGTCGACCTCGGCGCGCTGTCGACGGCGGCCTTCGCGGGCGACGCCGGCGTCCCCCAGTACACCGAGCGGTGGCTGGCGACCGACGACCCGCAGGCGCTGGCCGAGCGCCTCGGGCGCGAGCGGTCCACGGCGTTCACCGTCTCGACCCGCGCCGACGCCTCCTCGTCGGGCCTCATCCAGCCCGCGGTCACCGCACTCTGGGCGGGGGTGGCCGGCGCGCTCCTCTTCGCCGTCGTCTCCCTCGTGGCGCTCGTCGCGGCCCTCGGCCGGGCCCGGCTCGGCGAGGTCGTCGTGCTGCGGGTCCTCGGCAGTCCGGCGCGCGTGCAGGCCCGCGCCCGGTTCGCCGAGCTCGTCGCCGCCGTCGGGGCCGCGACGCTCGTCGGCATCGCGGTCGGGGCGGTCACGGCGTGGGTCACCGCCCGGGAGCTCGCACGTGCCTCGGTGGCCGGCGCCCCGGCAGCCCTGGCCGTGCCCGTCGAGCTGGCGTGGCTGCCGTGGGCCGCCGGCCTCCTCGCCTTCCTCGCAGTGTGCACGGCGGTCGGCGGCGGTGCCGCGGCATCCGTCGGTCGCCTCGCGTCGCGACCCGGACTCCGGGCGGACGACGCATGAGCGCGCGGTCGCACCTCTCGACGCCGGGTCTCCTGCGCCGGCAGTTCCTCGCCGGCCCCGGGGCGTCGATCGCGCTCGCCCTGCTCGTGCTCGTCGGTGCCCTGCTGGCGACGGCGGTGCCCCGCGCCGTCGCCGCACTGCACACCGCCCAGCTCGCCGAGCTGCTCGACGGGGTCGCCGCGAACGGGCTCGACCTCACCGCGGAGACGCGGGCGCATCCCGACGTCGGCGCGTCGTCGGGCGGCACCTCCCTCGGCGCCGACGCCGACGCCGTGTGGGGCCGCCAGGAGGAGGCGCTCGTCGGCATCCGCGACGCCCTTCCCCAGCCCCTGCGCGGCATCACCGGCGAGCCGCTCACCGTGCTCACGTCCGGGCCGCTGCGGGCGATGGTCCCGGGTGCCTCCCCGAGCTCGCCCGTGTACCGCATCCTGCCGGGCTTCGACCCGCGGCTGCGCGAGCACGTCGAGCTGACCTCGGGCGCCTGGCCGGCACCGATCCCGGGCGACGGGCTCGACGGGGTCGCCGCGGTCGACCTCGTGCTCGTCGACGCCGTCGCGGAGCGCATGGACTGGGCGCTCGGCGAGGAACGGTTCATCGGCATCGGCAGCATCAACCAGCCGGTGCGCCTGTCGGGCACGGTGGCGCCGGTCGACCCGGCCGACGGACTGTGGACGCACCTGCCGACCACGCTCGAACCCGGCGTGGTGGACAACGGCCTCGCCCCACCGCAGATCACGGGCACCGCGTTCATGGATGCCGGATCCTGGCCGGCGTTCGCCGACGTCAACGTGCCCTCCACGATGCAGGCGTGGTTCCCGGTGCGCACCGAGCGCATCTCCGCACCGGAGTCCGCGCAGCTGCAGGCGCAGCTCGGCGAGTTCTCGAGCGACGTGCGCGTCATCGGCTCCGGGGAGTACCGGGGCTGGGTGCCGACGGTGGGCGAGGTGAGCTTCCTCAGCGGGCTCGGCGCGTCCCTCGGCGAGGCGGCCGCCACTGCAGCAGCCGGCGACGCGGTGCTCGCGACGATCGCGTCGGGGCCCATCGGGGTCATGGTGGCGGTGCTCGTCCTCGGCGCTCGGGTGGTGTTCGAGCGCCGGCGCGCGGGGCTCGAACTGGCGGCGGCTCGCGGTGCCTCGATCGGCCAGCTCCGCGGCATCCTCGCGATCGAGGGCCTCGCGATCGGCGTCCCCGCGGCCGTCGTCGGCGGGCTGCTCGGCACCCTCGCGGTCGCCGCCGACGCCGGATACGGCGGATGGCTGCTCGCCGCCGTCTTCGCCGCGACGCCTGCCCTGCTGCTCGTGGCCTCGGCGCCGAGCCTGAGCCCGCTCCGTCGCGCGCGCGCCGACCTGGGCGGGAGCGCTCCGGGCCGGTTCCGCTGGATCGCCGAGCTGCTCGTGCTGCTCGTCGCCGTCGCCGCGGTCGTGCTCCTCATGCGCCGCGGATTGGCGACCTCGGCGGCCCAGGCGGGCGTCGATCCGCTGCTCGCCGCCGTGCCGCTGCTGCTCTCGCTCGTCGCGTGCCTCGTGGCGCTGCGCCTCTACCCGATCCCCCTCGCCAGGCTCGTGCGGTCGTTGGCCGCGCGGCCCGGTCTCGTCCCGTTCCTCGGGTCGGCGCGCGCGCTGCGCGACCCCAGTGCCGGGCTCGTGCCCGTGCTCGCCGTCGTCGTCGGGGTGTCAGTGGCCGTGTTCTCCTCGGTGCTGCTCGGCACGGTGCGCGCCGGGATCGACCATGCCGCCGCGGCGCGGGTGGGTGCGGATGCCGCGGTGTCGGGCCTGCCGTTCACGCGGGCCCAGCTCGACGAGTTCCGCGCGGTGCCGGGGGTCGAGGCGATCGCCCCCGTGTACTCGACACGCGGCTCCGATCTCATCATCGACGGGCGGCAGCGCACGACCACCCTCATCGTGGTCGACAGCGCCGAGATGCGCCGCGTGCAGGCCGGGCGACCGGATGCCACGCCGCTGCCCGAGGCGCTCGCCGCCCCGCCCGGCGATGACGGCGTCCCCGTGCTCGTCTCGGGCGTCGTCGACGAGGTCATCGGCGCGGCCGACGACGTCGAACTCGACGGCGAGCCGTTCCACGCCCTCGCCGTGGTCGATGGCGCCACCGCGTACTCACCGCGGTCGAACTGGGTGCTGATGGATCGTGCGAACGCCGAGCCGTTCACCGACACGCTGGTGCCGCGCGCAGTGCTCGTGCGGTTCGCCCCGGGCGCGGATGCCACGGAGACGACCGCGGCCCTCGCGACGATCGCGGGTGACGGCGCCACGACGGTCACCGCGACCGATCTCGCCGCCGAGCTCGGCGGGCAGTCCACGACCGGGGGACTTGTGACCGCACTCGTCGGCGCCATCGCCCTCTCGAGCCTGCTCACGGTGCTCGCGATCGTGCTCACGCTCGTCGTGGGTCGCCCCTCGCGCGAACGACTGCTGCCGCTGCTGTCCACGCTCGGCCTCGGACGGCGGGGCGAACGGGCGCTCGTCGCCTGGGAGATCGGGCCGGTGGCGGTCGTCGCCGTGGTGGTGGGCGCGGCGCTCGGCGCCGTGCTGCCGTTCGTGGTGCTGCAGGGCGTCGACCTGCGCGCGTTCACGGGCGGCGACGCCCAACCCGCGGTGGTGTACGACCCATGGCTCATCACGGCCGTGCTCGCCGGCTCTGTGCTCGTCACCGCGGTCGCCGCCGCCGCGGCATCCGGTGTCGGCGGTCGCGTGAACGCGGCGCGCGCGATGCGCAAGGAGGAGGAATGATGGTCCCCATGGCCGACCAGCTCGCCGAGCCGCACATCCTGTGCACCGACCTCGTGCGCATCTTCACCGCCGACGGTGTTGAGGTGCAGGCCCTGCAGGGACTCAACCTGCGCGTCGGCGCCGGCGAGATGGTCGCCGTCGTCGGCGCCTCGGGTTCGGGCAAGTCGACGCTGCTGACGATCCTCTCCGGCCTCGACACCGCCACGGCCGGTGTCGCCCGCGTCGCCGGGCACGACCTGCTCTCGATGCGGGCGAGCGAGCGGGTGGCCTATCAACGCCGCACCGTCGGCTTCGTGTGGCAGCAGACCTCGCGCAACCTGCTTCCCTACCTCACCGCCGGCGAGAACGTGGCCCTGGCGATGAACGTCGCCCGCACGCACCGGGGTGCCGAGCGGGCGCGTCGCGTCGACGAGCTCCTCGAGCTGACGGGCGTCGGCGAGGCGCGCGACCGCCGCCCGGGCGAGTTGTCGGGCGGCCAGCAGCAGCGGGTCGCGATCGCCGTGGCCCTCGCGAACGCCCCGCTCGTGCTGCTCGCCGACGAGCCGACCGGCGAGCTCGACGAGGCCACGTCGGCCGCCGTGCTCGACGCGATGCGCGGCGTGAACGAGGAGCTCGGCGTGACCACCCTCATCGTGACGCACGACCCGACCGTGTCCGACCACGTGCGGCGCACGGTGCAGATCCGCGACGGCCGCACGTCGACCGAGGTGCTGCGTTCCACGCGCCTCGACGAGCACGGCGCCGAGCAGCACGTCGCCGAGGAGTTCGCGGTGCTCGACCGCGTGGGCCGGCTCCAGCTCCCCCACGAGTTCGTGCAGCGCCTCGACCTGCGCGAGCGGGTGCGCCTCGCCCTCGAGCCCGACCACGTCGGCGTCTGGCCCGGCCATGAGGGGGCGGATGCCGCGCCGCCACGGGTCGGCGAGGAACCCGCGGCATCGGGCGACCCCGGCGCCTCGGACCGACCCGCGGGAAGCGGCCGGCACGCGGCATCCGGTCAGGAGGAGGACGCATGACGACGCTTCGCGCCGAGGCGGTGAGCCGCGTCTTCGAGACCCGCGGCGAGGCGGTGCACGCCGTGCAGGACGTGTCGCTCGAAGTGCGCCCCGGGGAACTGCTCGTGGTGACCGGGCCCTCGGGGGCAGGCAAGACGACGCTGCTCAACCTGCTCGGCGGCCTCGACCGGCCGACGAGCGGGCGCGTGCTCCTCGGCGACGACGAGCTGTCGGCGCTGGGCGAGGACGCGCTCGCGGCCGTGCGCCGGGATCGGCTCGGCTACGTGTTCCAGTCGTTCGGGCTCATCCCCGTGCTGTCGGCCGCCGAGAACGTCGAGGTGCCACTGCGCCTGCAGCGGATGCCCGCCGCCGAGCGGAACGCGCGGGTGGCGGAGTCACTCGAGCTCGTGGGACTCGCCGGCCACGCGGCGCAGCGACCCTACGAGCTCTCGGGCGGTCAGCAGCAGCGCGTCGGGATCGCCCGCGCCCTCGCGGCACGCCCGCAGCTGCTGCTCGCCGACGAGCCCACCGGCCAGCTCGACAGCGGCACGGCGGCCACCGTCATGGACCTCATCGGCGAGCTCGTGCACGCGCGCGGCGTGGCCGCCGTGGTGACCACCCACGACCCGGCGCTCGTGCGCCGGGCCGACCGCGTGCTCGAGCTGCACGACGGCCGGGTGCGGGCGACTACCGCACCCGCACCGACAGGCACGTGACGCCGGCCTCGAGCTTCTCGAACTCGTCGATCTCGACGGTCACCACCCGGTAGCCCAGGCCGGCGAGCATCGCGGCCGTCTTCGGGGCCGACGACGACATGAGCAGCGACTCGGGCGACAGCTCGACCACGGCGACGCCCTCGGGCTCGGGCACCGGAAGGAACCGCGGGAAGAGGCTCGGCACGTCGACGAGCGCCGGGTCGCCGATGATGGTGCCGTCGGGCAGCGCGGTCATCGTGCTCTTCAGGTGGAGGGCCTTCGTCACGGGCACCGCGACCACGGAGTAGCCGTGCGGGGTGAGCAGGGCACGGAGCTGGCGGATGCCCTCGGCGTTCGTGCGCGTCGACGCGCCGACGTACACCGTGGACTCCACCTTCAGCACGTCACCGCCGTCGAGGGTGCCGGGCAGCTCGATGCGTCGCACCGTGACGCCGGGAATCGTGGCGATCGTGCGCTCGACCGCCTCGACCTCGGACCGGCGCGACTCGGCGCCCGGGCTCGTGATGATCGCGAGGTCGCCGAAGAGCACCACCGTGTCCTCGACGAACACCGAGTCGGCCAGCTCGGGGGCGGCGTCGACCTCGAGCGTCTCCCAGCCCTCGGCGACGAGCGCGGCGCAGTAGTTGTCCCACTGGTCGTCGGCGCGGGCCTTGTCGACCGGATGCCGCTCGCGGTGGGTCAGCTCGCCCTCGTCGAGGTTCGACGCGGGGATGCGCACGAGCGCCATCCGGCGGGCGGGGCGCCGCGGGGCGTATCCCATGATGCCGCGGAAGACCTTCGGCGCGAGGAAGACCTCGCCCGCGATCACCGCGAGGACGAAGACGAGGTTGAGGATCACGAGCGAGCCGACCACGAACAGGAAGAGCGGCCCGCTGAACGGGTTGCCGGCCGCGGTCGCCGTGAACGTCGTCGCGATGAGCGCGGCGAGCGCGCCCGAGGCGAACCCGGTGATGAGCGCGAGGAACCACGCCCGCGTGGCGCCCACGGCGTTCGCCACGGCGAGCAGCACCCACGCGATGAGCGCCGCCAAGGCGAAGTGGCCGAAGAGCTGGTCGAACACCTGGGGCGACTGCCCGTTGCCGATGAACAGCGCGAACAGCGCGACGAACATCGCCCCGACCGCCACCACGCCCGACGAGGCCAGCACCGCCAGCACCCGCCGACCCCGGGTCGGGGCCGGCCTGTACCGGGCAGGGGCGGGCGTGGGCGTGGCGGCGGGGGACGTCATGGCACGAGCCTATCGGCCGGTGCCGGCCCCTCAGCGCGCGGCGTCGAGACGTGCCCGCGCGAGCCGCTCGGCCGCCGCGAGGGTGGTGGTGCCGTGCTCGTCGGCCGAGCGCAGCACGGAGGCCACGGTGTCGCCGATGCCCGCGATCCGCGCGTCGAGGGCGGCCTGGTCGGCGCCCGGCTCGCTCGCGACGTCGAGGTAGATGACGCCGCCGGCGTTCACGACGAAGTCGGGCGCCCACACGATGCCGCGCTCGGTGAGGAGACCGGCGACGTCGCGCGAGGCGAGCTGGTTGTTGGCCGCGCCCACCACGGCGCGGACGCGCAGCGACTCCACGACCTCGTGCGTGAGCACGCCGCCGAGCCCGCAGGGCACGAACACGTCAGCCTCGACGAGGTGCGCCTCGTGGGGCTCGACCCAGGCGGCGCCGAGCTCGTCGGCGAGCGCGCGCTTGGACTCCGCGACATCCGTCACCGTGAGGCGCGCGCCGGCGGCGGCGAGGCTGCGGGCGAGACGACCGCCGACCTGGCCGAGGCCGGCGACGACGAAGTGGCGGCCGGCGATCTCGGGCGAGCCGAAGACGTGGTCGAGGGTGGCGAGGATCGATGCGTGCACGCCGGCGGCGGTGGCATCCGCCGGCTCGCCGACGCCGCCCTGCTCGGGCGGGAGGCCGCAGACGTGCTCGGTGCGCTCGTGCACGACGGCCATGAGCTCGGCGCTGGTGCCGACGTCCTCCGCCGTCATGTAGGCGCCGCCGAGCGACTCGACGGCGTCGCCGAGGTCGAGCATCGCGTCGCGGGTGGTGCGCTCGTCGAGCGTGACGCCGGCGGGGATGCACACGACCGACTTGCCGCCGCCGCGCGCGAGGCCGGCCGCGGAGTTCTTCATGGTCATCGCCTGCGAGAGCCGCAGGGCATCGGCGAGGGCGTCGGTCCAGTGGCCGTAGCGCCAGAGGCGGGCGCCGCCGAGGGCCTGGCCGAGTCGCGTCGAGTGCACGGCGACGACGATGGTGAGGCCCGAACGCGGGCCGCGGGTGATGAGGACCCGCTCGTGCTCGGGGGCCTCGGTGGGAAGTGCTGCGCTGACCTCGGCGGCGGGCTTGTCCGGGGCGTGGGTGATCGTCATCGATCGTTCTCCTTGTTCATCCGCTTCGTGGGCGGAACGGTGGTGGGCGCCTTCTGAGCGCCGCTCACCTCAAGGGTACCGCCGTCGCCGGCGGGCGGATGCCGCGGCATCCGTCACCCCGGTCGCGCTCCTGCTCCCACACCCACGCCATGCATCTTCCTGCGGATATACGATCCGGCGCGCCGCCGTCGCCCTGAAGGATCCGGCGCGCCGGATCGTATATCCGCCCTTCGGTGCACGCCGGCGGACTGGGCAGGGCGAGGCCGGTCCGGAGGGGACGGCAGGGCAGGCACGGCGGGCGGATGCCGCGGCATCCGTCACCCGCACGGCTCAGTGGAAGAAGTGCCGCTCGCCGGTGAAGTACATCGTGACGCCGGCCGCCCGGGCCGCTTCGACGACCTCCTCATCGCGCACGGAGCCGCCCGGCTGGACCACGGCACGCACGCCCGCGTCGAGCAGGATCTGCAGGCCGTCGGCGAACGGGAAGAAGGCGTCGGATGCCGCGACCGACCCCGCGGCGCGCTCCCCCGCCCGCTCGACGGCGAGCCGGCACGAGTCGACGCGGTTGACCTGGCCCATGCCGACGCCGACCGACGCACCTCCCGAGGCGAGCAGGATCGCGTTGGACTTCACGGCACGGCAGGCCCGCCACGCGAACTCGAGGTCGGCGAGGGTGGCGTCGTCGGCGGGGTCGCCCGCGGCGAGCGTCCACTGCGACGCGGCGGCGAAGTGCCGGTCGGCCTGCTGCAGCAGCATGCCGCCCGAGACCTGCCGGAGCTCCACCGCGGTGGGCGTGAACCCCTCGGGCAGGGTGAGCAGGCGGATGTTCTTCTTCTGCGTGAGCAGCTCGAGCGCCTCGCCTTCGAACGCGGGCGCGACGAGCACCTCGGTGAAGATGCCCGACACCGTCTCGGCCATCGCACGCGTGACGATGCGGTTCGCCGCGATCACGCCACCGAACGCCGACACCGGATCGCACTCGTGGGCTCGCCGGTGAGCGTCGGCAATGGGGTCGGATGCCCCGGCCGACGCCACGGCGATGCCGCACGGGTTCGCGTGCTTGATGATCGCCACGGCGGGCTCGTCGAAGTCGAACGCGGCCCGCACCGCGGCATCCGCGTCGACGTAGTTGTTGTACGACATCTCCTTGCCGTGGAGCTGCACGGCCTGCGCGATGCCCGGCCGGCCGCCCTGGGATGCGTAGAGCGCCGCCCGCTGGTGCGAGTTCTCGCCGTATCGGAGGTCGGCGTCCTTCGTCCAGCTGCCGGCGACCCAGGCGGGGAAGGGCGATTCCTCGACCGGCTGGTCGGGCGCGACGACGCTGCCGATCCACGACGCGACCGCGATGTCGTAGGAGGCCGTGTGCCGGAACGCCTCGCGTGCGAGGACCGTGCGCTGCGCGAGCGTCGTGCCGCCGGCCTGCACGGCGGCGGCGATCTCGTCGTACCGGTCGGGCGACACCACCACGGCGACGTTCGCGTGGTTCTTCGCCGACGCACGCACCATCGCGGGCCCGCCGATGTCGATCTGCTCGACCACGGCGTCGGGCTCGGCGCCCGCCGCGACCGTCTCGGCGAACGGGTAGAGGTTCACGACGACGAGTTCGAACGGCTCGATGGCGAGCTCGGCGAGCTCCGTCTCGTGGTGCTCCAGGCGCAGGTCGGCGAGGAGGCCCGAGTGCACGGCGGGGTGCAGCGTGCGCACCCGTCCGTCGAGGTGCTCGGGGTAGCCGGTCACGTCGGCGACCTGCGTGACCGGCAGGCCCGCGTCGGCGATGGCCTTGGAGGTGCCGCCGGTGGACACGATCTCCACGCCTGCCGCCACGAGGGCGCCGGCGAGCTCCACGAGCCCGCGCTTGTCACTCACCGCGATGAGCGCGCGGCGCACGGGGACGACGTCGCGGTGGCGGTAGAGGCCCGGGTCGATGCTGGCTCCGCTCATGATGCGGTGAGCTCCTTCAGGTCGATGTGCGAGTTGGCGATGTCGAGCACGGCCTGGATGAGCAGGCGCCGTTCGACGGGCTTGATGCGGGCGTGCAGGGTCGACTCGGTGTCGCCCGCGAGCACCGGCACGCGCTCCTGCGCGATGATGGGGCCGCCGTCGACCGAGTTGTCGACGACGATGAGGCTGGCCCCGGTCTGGTCGACCCCGGCCGCGAGCGCGTCGCGCACGCCGTGCGCGCCCGGGAACTCGGGGAGGTAGGCCGGGTGCGTGTTGATGAGGTAGGGCGAGAAGGCGTCGACCACGCCGGCCGGCACGAGGCGCATGAGCCCCGACAGGATCACGAGGTCGGGCTCCCACTGGCGCACCTGCTCGATGAGCGCGTCACCCCATGCGTCGCGGTCGGGATACGCCGTGTACGGCACGGTGAAGGTGGGGATGCCGAACTCCTCACCGAGCACGAGTCCGTCGGCCTCGCGGTCGGCGCCGATGGCGACGACCCGCGCCGGGAACTCGGCGTCCTCGGAGGCTTCGAGGAGGGCACGGAGGTTCGAGCCAGTGCCCGAGATGAGCACGACGAGCTTCTGCACCCCTCGAGCCTACCGGCTGCTCGGATGCGCACCGCGCGAGGCATCCGTCGCTCAGCGGTCTCTACTCAGACGCCGCCGTCGATCGACCGCGGGACCGCCAGCTCGTCGTCGGGCACCAGCACCTCGGTCTCGCGATTGAGCGACTCGCCCCGGAAGAACGGCTTCGCCTCGGCGAAGAACGACCACACCACCATCAGCACGGCGCCGAGCAGCAGTGACCCGACCCCGACGACGAAGACCCCGCCGACGCCGAGCAGCACCGTGTACCCGTAGTCGGGATCGAGCATGTCGACCGCCGAGTACACGAACGCGCCGGCGAGCAGCAGCGCACCGAGCAGGGGGAACACGAGGCGGTACCAGAAGTTCCGCCACGACTCGAACAGGGTGGCCCGGAAGTACCAGACGCAGGCGAACCCCGTGATGGCGTAGTAGAAGGCGATCGCGAGGCCGAGCGAGAGCACCGTGTCCTGCAGGATGTTGTCGCTGATCAGGGTCATGCCCACGTAGAAGACGATCGCCACGAAGCCCATGAGCAGGGTCGAGAACGACGGGGTGCGGTATCGCGGATGCACCGTGGCGAACCGCTTGGGCAGCGCCCGGTACACGGCCATCGCGAGCGTGCCGCGGGCGGTCGGGAGGATCGTCGTCTGCGTCGACGAGACCGCCGAGATCATGACGGCGACCACCAGCAGCCAGGCCCACGGCCCGAACAGCGCGTCCTTCAGGGCGAAGAAGACGTCGTCGGCGTTGCCCTCGTTGCCGAGCCCCAGCCCCGCCTCGCCGAGCCCCGCGTACGACATCGCGGCGACCGTGACGCCGACGTAGGTCACGAGCAGGATGAGCGTGGTGAGCACGGCCGCACGACCGGGGATGCGCTTCGGGTCCTTCGTCTCCTCGTTGAGCGCGAGGCAGGTGTCCCAGCCCCAGTAGATGAAGAGCGCCAGCAGCACCGACTCGACGAACGCGTCGAACGACCCGAACGCGAACGGGTCGAACCAGCTGAGCTGCGGCGTCGTGGAGCCCTCGGGCGCCGTGCCGTCGAGGACGCTCCACACGGCGAACAGCACGAACAGGGCCAGCGCGAGGTACTGCACGCCGAGCAGCACGTTCTGCATCCGCTCGCCGATCTCGAGCCCCCGCCAGCTGATCCAGCTCATCAGCGCGATGAACACGACTCCCGTGAGCGTCACCACGAACACGTTCTCGGCGAGGTCGGGCGCCACGAGCAGCCAGAAATAGATGCCACCGATCTGGGCGAGGTTCGCGAGCACCACCGTGCCGGCGACCGCGACGCCCCATCCGCCCATCCAGCCGACCCACGGCCCGAACGCCTTGGTGGCCCACGTGAACGTCGTGCCGCAGTCGGGCACGTCGTGGTTCAGCTCGCGGTAGGCGAAGGCGATGAGCAGCATCGGCACGAACGCGATGATGAACGCGATCGGCGCCTGCTCGCCGACGGTGAGCACGACGAATCCGAGCGTCGCCGCGAGGGAGTAGACCGGTGCCGTGGAGGCGAGGCCGATGACCGTCGATCCCCACAGGCCCAGCGTTCCGGCCGCGAGGCCCTTGCCCTGGCCCGGAGCGGGCGGCACGTCCTGCGCCTTGGAAGCCGACATCCGGAACTCCTTCGTCACGCCGTCACGTCGTCAGCACGCTAGCACCGGGCCGCGACCACCCGCGCCGGTCAGCGCTCGAACGCGCCAACCCGTACGGTGTCGTGCTCGGTTCCGGACGGATCGCCGCCGGCCGAAGGGGCGCCCACGCCGCTCCGGAGCCTGGCGGCATACCCGCCGAGGAGCGCCCCGATGCCCACCGTCGCGGCCGCGACCCCGGCCACGGCCAGCGGCATGGGTCCCACGTCGGCGAGTCGGCCGGGCCCCGCGGCGCCACCCGACCACCAGGCCAGCAGGCCGAGCACCAACGCCGCCGTGGCCGCGGCGCTCGCCGCCACCGCGATCGGCGCCCACCACGCCGCGTCGGGCGGGACGTCGCGGTCGTCGTCGTCGCCCGTGGACACCAGCCACGCGCCGACGAAGCCGAGGAGCATTGGCACCACGAGCCAGATCGCGCCGAGGGCGGCCGCATCCGTCGGCAGTGCGCCCAGCACGGGTACGCCGGGCACGGGGCCGAGCAGGGTTCCGCCGGTGGAGACGAGGCTCCCGGTGCCGATCGCGAATCCGGGTCCGAGCATCCACGACGCCGCCCACACGACGAGGTTCGGCAGCAGCGCGAGCTCGGCGACGGTCAGCGCGATGCCGCCGTCGACGCCGGCGCCGAGCGACTGGTAGAGGCCGGCGATGGTGGCGTAGTCGAGGGCGATGAGCACGGCGACCAGCACTCCGGCGACGGCCAGCACTCCGAATGCGGCGCCCGCGCCGACTCTCACCGACGCGCGTGCGCCAGCGACGAGGCCGAGCGGCAGCCGTTCGAGCAGTCGCCGCACCACGCCGGTCGCGGCATCCGGTGCCCCCGACGGCGACTGCAGCACCTCGCCGACGGCGCCGATCACGACGCCGAGGGCCACGACGAACGCCGGCAGGAGGCCGGCCTGCCACGGGTCGGCCCGCGCGGCGTCGACCCCGGTCGTGAGGGCGAGGATGACCCCGGCAAGGCCGTAGACGACGACCGCCGCGACGCCGCCGCTGAACGAGTGACCGCCGGCCGCCGAGCGACGACCGATGCGCCGGCCCGCCGCGACCGTGAGCAGCGCGAACCCGAGCAGCGCGATGGTGATGGGGAACGGGTCCCCGACCCCCGGCAGGGCGATGCGCCCGGCGGTCACCGGGTCGAGCTGCACGACGAGGTCGACGCCGTGACCCAGCAGCCAGATGTCGCCTGCCGCCCGGAGGAAGACCGCCGCGTCGACGGTCAGGCCGAAGTGCACGGCCCACAGCAGCATCAGCGGAACGACCGCGATGCCGAGGCAGATGAGCGCTGCGACGGATGCCTCGAGGGCAGCCAGCAGGGCGATCGTCGTGCGTCTCATTCCTCCGGGAGCCTATCCCGGGCGGCGCCGCTCAGCCGTCGCGACGTGCGGCGTCGTCGGGAGTCGAAGCGCCCGGTGCGCGCCTCGCCGCCGTTCCCGAGGCGGCGGCCACGAGCGCGGCGTCGGCCTCCTCCTCCGCGATCGCGGCGTCAGCCGCCGCGGTCGTCGCCGCATCGGCCGCCACGACCTCGGCATCCGCAGCCGCCGCCTCGGCCGCCGCGGCCTGCGCCGCGACCTCCGCGGCGGGACGGCGGAGCAGCTCGACGATCAGCACGGCGAGCAGGGCGACGATCACCGTCCAGACGACGGCGCTGACGGTGACCGGGCGGTTGAAGAGCACCACGGCGGTCGCGATCAACGCGATGGCGACGTACACGGCGCCACGCCAACGGTCGAGGCCGATGCCGAACGACCCGGTCGTGACGCCATGCCTGGCCGCGGCCGCGCGGGCACTGGCGAACCCGGCACCCGCGAAGTCCCTCGCGGCTCGTGCCGGTCGCCATGGACCGGAGAACCAGGCGATGACCGCGACGAGGATGGAGAGGACCAGCATCGCCACGATCGTCGAGAGCATCAGTTCGACGAGTCCGTCGAAGATCACCGACGCGGTATCGGACGGCATGATCGACGGACTCACCGTGCCGATGAAGAACGTGCGGCCGATGCCGAGCCCCGCGGCGAGCAGCAGCATGGTCAACGCGAGTCCGGCTGCCGTCCACACCAGGGCCACGGTTCGACGCTTCGCGACGAACACGCCGGCCGCCAGGAGCGCGAGGCAGATCCATGGCAACCAGGTGCCCGCGGCCACGGCGAGCGCGTAGACGGTCTGGACGAGGACGAAGGCGTCGTTCTGCGCGATGACGACGCTCTTCTCGATCACGGGGATGTTCGCGGCGAAGCCGACCCCCTGCTGCACGAGGCGCTCCTTCACCGCCTCGATGATCGGGCCGAGCTGCACCGAGATGGTGCCGTTTCCCCCGATCGCGAGCGCCGCGTCGGGATCACCCTGCACCGCCGCCACGAAGGCGTGATGGCTCGCGCGAAGCGCCGTGGCCCACACGTCGGCGAAGGCCGGCGACTCGACGACCCGGTCGACGATGCCGGAGACGAGCGACTGGAGGCCCTGCGTGGCAGGCGCCTCGAGCAAGCCGAGCGCGGTCTGCGCCTTGGGCGGCAGGTCGAGCTGCTTGATGCCGTCGAAGAGGTCGGCGGTGAGGGCCGGGATGTCGACCTGCTCCTCGATCGCCGTCGTGACCTGGTCGCCGATGTACGACTGCACGGCCGGCTCCTCGGCGAGCGGGGCGAAGGTCGCGACGAACTGCTCGGTGTCCACGAGCTGGAGCCGCGCCCACGCCGTGATCACCGCGATCGGCGTGATCAGGAGGGCGACGACCACGAGGACGACGGCCGCAACGGTGCGCCCGCGGCGGCGACGCTCGTGGGGCGCCGCGCCCGCGACATCCGTTCCGGCGACCGGTCTGGCCGTGACCGCCTCGGTGCGCAACGCCGCATTCTCGGCTTCGAGCTGCGCGATCCGGGCTTCGAGTTGCGAGGTCCCTGCATCCGACATGACCGCCCCCTTTGGTCGAAACCTATCGTCACGACCCCGTTGTGCGCATCACTTCTTCTGGATGAAAGGCCGGGTGCGCCTCCGGAGACGACCCGGGTCAGTGGATGAGGGCCTTCATCAGGATCATCGCGAGGCCGAACCCGGCGGTCGCGAGCGAGCCGGCGAGCCTGATCGGCCACGGGGAGCCGCGGCGCGCGAAGGCCACCCAGCCGAGCACGGCGAGCACCACGACGCCCGCCCACAGGGCCGTCCAGATGGCGTAGACATCGGTGATCGCCTGGGTGGCACCGAGCAGCAGGATGAACGACGGGATCAGGGCGGAGGCGAGAAGCCCGAGGGACCGCCGAAGCGACCCGCGGAACGCCTCGCCGAGGCTGATCATGCGGTCGTGGTCGAGGCCGTGGTGGGCCACGGTGCCGGCGTAGACGTGCGCGGCCCAGAAGACGATCACCGTGCCGATGACCGTCCAGAACACCGACCAGGCCGTGGCGCCGTGGCCGCCCGAGACGAGGATCATGCCGTCGACCAGGATCACGCCGTAGACGGCCTCCTCGGTCACGAACGTCGTGCGCACGATCTTCGAGGCGAGGTTCGGCTGCGCGCCCGGCCCCGAGTTCACCGCGGTGCTCGGAACGACCCGATCCGCGGCATCCGACGTGGAATCACCCATGGATTCAGCCTCTCACGCGAGAGGACATGCCGACAGCGTCGTCTCGCCGCCGACGACACGAGCCCCCGCCGATGATCCGGCAGGGGCTCGTGTTCGCGTCGGAACGCGCCTACAGAGCGGCGTAGACCTCGCGCAGCAGCTGCGCCGTCTCGGACGGCGTCTTGCCGACCTTGACGCCGGCGGCCTCGAGGGCCTCCTTCTTCGCCTGCGCGGTGCCGGCGGAGCCGGACACGATGGCGCCGGCGTGGCCCATGGTCTTGCCCTCGGGGGCCGTGAACCCGGCGACGTAGCCGACGACCGGCTTCGTCACGTTGGCCTTGATGAAGTCGGCCGCGCGCTCCTCGGCGTCGCCGCCGATCTCGCCGATCATCACGATCGCCTTCGTCTCGGGGTCGGCCTCGAACGCGGCGAGCGCGTCGATGTGCGTGGTGCCGATGATCGGGTCGCCGCCGATGCCGATGGCGGTCGAGAAGCCGAGGTCGCGAAGCTCGTACATCATCTGGTAGGTCAGCGTGCCCGACTTCGAGACGAGGCCGATCGGGCCCTTGCCCGTGATGTTCGCCGGGGTGATGCCGACGAGCGACTCTCCGGGGCTGATGATGCCGGGGCAGTTCGGGCCGATGATGCGCGTCTTCTCGCCCTGCTCCTTGGCGTACGCCCAGAACTCCGCGGAGTCCTGCACGGGCACGCCCTCGGTGATGATGACGAGCAGGGGGATCTGGGCGTCGATGGCCTCGATCACGGCATCCTTCGTGAAGGCCGGCGGGACGAAGGCGATGGAGACATCCGCCCCCGTCTGCTCGATCGCCTCGGACACCGAGGCGAACACCGGCAGCTGCACGGAGTTGCCGTCGGCGTCGGTGTGCAGCACCGTGGTGCCGGCCTTGCGGGCGTTCACGCCGCCCACGACCTGGGTGCCCGCCGCGAGCATGCGCGCCGTGTGCTTGGAGCCCTCGCCGCCGGTGATGCCCTGGACGATGACCTTGGAGTCCTTGTTCAGGAAGATCGTCATTGCTCTCGAATCCTTCTCTCGCGCTACGCGGCGTTCGCCAGCTCGGCGGCCTTGTCGGCGCCCTGGTCCATGTTCTCGGCGAGGGTGACGAGCGGGTGCGCCGCCTCCTCGAGGATGCGGCGGCCCTCGACGACGTTGTTGCCGTCGAGGCGCACGACGAGCGGCTTGTTCGCGGTGGAGCCGAGCTCGGCGAGTGCGCCGACGATGCCCTTGGCGACCTGGTCGCACGCGGTGATGCCGCCGAAGACGTTCACGAACACGCTCTTCACCTGCGGGTCGCCGAGGATGATGCCGAGGCCGTTGGCCATGACCTCCGCCGAGGCGCCGCCGCCGATGTCGAGGAAGTTCGCCGGCTTCACGCCGCCGTGGTTCTCGCCCGCGTAGGCGACGACGTCGAGCGTCGACATGACGAGGCCCGCGCCGTTGCCGATGATGCCGACCTCGCCGTCGAGCTTCACGTAGTTGAGGTCGAGCGCCTTGGCCTGCGCCTCGAGCGGGTCGGCCGCGGCCTTGTCCTCGAGCAGGGCGTGGCCGGCGTGGCGGAACTCGGCGTTCTCGTCGAGCGTGACCTTGCCGTCGAGGGCGATGACGTTGCCGTCCTCGTCGAGGATGAGCGGGTTCACCTCGACCAGCGTGGCGTCTTCGCTCGTGTACACGTCGTAGAGCTTCACGAAGACGTCGGCGACCTTGTCGACGAGCTCGGCCGGGAAGTTCGCGGCCTCTGCGATCTCGCGGGCCTTGGTGGGCGTGATGCCGGTGCCCGGGTCGACCTCGACGCGTGCGAGCGCCTCGGGCTTCTCGACGGCGAGCTGCTCGATCTCCATGCCGCCCTCGACGCTCGTGAGCGAGAGGTAGGAGCGGTTGGCGCGGTCGAGGAGCACCGAGAAGTAGAACTCCTGCGCGATGCGGGCGCCGCCCGCCACCATGACTCGCTTGACGACGTGGCCCTTGATGTCGAGTCCGAGGATGGCCTTCGCCGCCTCCTCCGCCTCGTCGGGGGTCTTCGCGACCTTGACGCCGCCGGCCTTGCCGCGGCCGCCCGTCTTCACCTGGGCCTTGACCACGACGACGCCGCCGAGCTTCTCGGCCGCGGCGCGGACCTCTTCTGGGGTGTCGGCCACGATGCCCGGGAGCACCGGGACCCCGTACTGTTCGAACAGGTCTCTGGCCTGGTACTCGTAAAGATCCACGCTCTACTTCCAATCGGTCCGCACGCACGACGGCGCACAGGGGCTGGTGGGTGCGGCCCGGCCTGTGCTCAACGAGCACCGATTGTCTCGATATCGAGATACGCGGGCCGTGGACCATGGTACTCCCCCTCATCCGAGGGTCGGAACCGGGCGGATGCCGCTGGCCACCGTCAGCCCCCGGCTGCGAGACTGGCTCGATGAGCGACCGAGCGGAGCCCATCCACCGCGCAGACCCGCACGATTCCGCGGTGCACGCGAAGTTGAACTGGCTGCGCGCGGGGGTGCTCGGAGCGAACGACGGCATCGTCTCGGTCGCCGCACTCGTGGTCGGCGTCGCCGCGGCCACCACGGATGTCGCGGCGATCCTCATCGCCGGCGTCGCCGCCGTGGTGGCGGGCGCGATCTCCATGGGACTCGGCGAGTACGTGTCGGTCTCGAGCCAGCGCGACACCGAGCGGGCCCTGATCGCCAAGGAGCGGCACGAGCTCGAGACGATGCCCGAGCAGGAACTGGCCGAGCTCGCCGGGCTCTATCGCGCGAAGGGGCTCTCGGCCGCCACCGCCGAGGCCGTCGCGCACGAGCTCACCGCGCACGACGCGCTCGCGGCGCACCTCGAGGTCGAGCTGCACATCGACGAGGACGACGTGGTGAACCCGTGGCACGCCGCCGGGGCATCCGCGCTGTCGTTCCTCGTGGGGGCGGTGCGGCCGATGCTCGCCATCCTGCTCCCGCCGCCCGAGTGGCGCATCGCCGCGACCTTCGTCGCCGTGGTCGTCGCCCTCGCGATCACCGGCTGGCTCAGCGCCTGGATCGGCGGCAGCCCGAGGCTCCGGGCCGTGCTGCGGGTGACCGTCGGCGGGGCGCTCGCCCTGCTCGTGACCTGGGCGATCGGTGCCCTGCTCGGCGTGGCCGTGTGACATGGCGGGGCGTCGGGGGCGTGCGTACGTGGGGATCTCGGGGTGGGTCTACCCGAATTGGCGCGGCGAGTTCTACCCGAAGGGGCTCCGCCAGGCCGACGAGCTCGACTATGCCGCGACGCACCTCGGCTCGGTCGAGATCAACGGCTCGTTCTACTCGCTGCAGCGGCCGGGGAGCTGGGTGCGCTGGCGCGATGCCGTGCCCGAGGACTTCGTCTTCGCCGTCAAGGGGCCGCGGTTCATCACGCACGTGAAACGCCTCGGCGACATCGACGGACCCATGGCGAACTTCTTCGCGTCGGGACTGCTCGCGCTCGGCGACAAGCTGGGCCCGCTGCTCTGGCAGCTTCCGCCGACGCTCGCCTACGACGAGGCGCTGCTCGACGCGTTCCTCGCGCGCCTGCCGCGCAGCCATGCGGCCGCGGCCGGGCTCGCGCGACACCGTGAGCGGCGGATGACCGGACGCACGTCCTACGCGCTGCGGGCCACTCCCGAGCGGCCGCTCGAGCACGCCGTCGAGGTGCGGCATCCGAGCTTCGAGGAGCACGCGGACGCGTGGGCGTCGCTGCTCGAACGGCACGGCGTGGCATCCGTCACCGCCGACACCGCCGGGCGCTACCCGCGGATCGACCGCACGACCGCGACCTTCGCCTATGCGCGCCTGCACGGCGACCGGGAGCTCTACGTGTCGGGGTACGACGAGGAGGGGCTCGATCGATGGGAGGCCTGGATGCGCGGCCACCTCGACGCCGGCCGCGACGCCTACGCGTACTTCGACAACGACGTGAAGGTGCGCGCGCCGTTCGACGCCATGGCGCTCATCGAGCGGCTCGCGCGGGCCTGACGGCGCCCTCGGGTTCCCGGCGAGGCCTCCCCCGCGCGCGGCACATGGGGCACGATGGGGAGATGGGCAAGAAGCACCGTCCGGTCGTCCCCCATCTCACCGACGCCCAGTGGGATCGGCTCGTCGCGCATGGCGTCCCGGTCGACGTCGCGGTCGGCGACATGCTGTTCCGCACCGGGGACCGCTGGTACGACCTCATCCTCGTCGAGAGCGGTTCGGTCGAGGTGGTGCGCGACGCCCTGCCCTGGGTGGGCGAGACCTCGATCGTCACCCTCGGACCGCGCACGTTCGTCGGCGAGCTGGGGCTGCTGAACGGGCAGCGGGCGTTCCTGTCGGCGCGCGCGACGGAGGGCGGCCGCATGTACCGTGTCGACCATGCGGCGCTCCAGCGGCTGATGGCCGAGGACGACGAGCTCTGCGACCTGCTGCTGCGCACGCTGTGGGCGCGCCGCGACTTCCTGCGGCGGGGTCCGGCCGCCCTGTCGCTGAAGATCGTCGGCACCCAGCGTTCGGCGGGTGCCACGGCCCTGCGCCGGTACGCCGAGCGCCTCGAGCTCGCGCACACGTGGGTCGATGCCGACGACCCCGAGACCGCGGCCCACATCTTCGAGCACGGCTTCTCGCGCGGCGACCTGCCCGTCGCGATCGTGCAGGGCGAGAACGTGCGCAACGCGACGCCCGGCCAGGTCGCCGAGATGCTCGGCCTCGCCTACGTGAACGACGACGACACGGCCGCCGACCTGGCCGTCGTGGGCGGTGGGCCCGCCGGTCTCGCCGCGGCGATCTACGGCGCGTCGGAGGGGCTCCGCACGGTGCTGCTCGACTCGATCGCGCCCGGCGGGCAGTCGGCGGCGACGTCGCGGATCGAGAACTACCTCGGGTTCCCGTTCGGCGTGAGCGGCGACGCGCTCACGGGGCAGGCCTCGCTGCAGGCGTTCAAGTTCGGCGTGCGGGTGTTCGCCCCGTGCGAGGTCGCCGGCCTGCAGGACTCGGGCGATCCACTCACGCTCACGCTGGCCGACGGCCGCCTCGTGCACGCCAGGTCGGTCGTGATCACCACCGGGGCGCAGTACCGCACGCTCGACCTCGACCGGTGGAGCGAGTTCGAGGGAGCAGGCATCTTCCACGCGGCCACGTCGCTCGAGCTCCGGCAGGTCATCGACGCGCCCGTCGTCATCGTCGGGGGTGCGAACTCCGCGGGCCAGGCTGCGCTCTACCTCGCCGCGAACGGCTGCCCCGTGCGGCTGGTCGTGCGCGCCGACGGCCTCTCCTCGGAGATGTCGAGCTACCTGGTGGACCGCCTCGCCGAGGACCCGCGCATCCAGGTGCACACGCGCACCCGGGTGGCAGCGCTGCACGGCGGCGAGACCCTCGAGCAGGTGACCCTCGAGGGCGACACGGATGCCACGGTGGACTGCCGCGGCCTGTTCTGCTTCATCGGGGCGCAGCCAGCAACCGACTGGGTCACGCAGCTCGAGCGCGACGAGCACGGCTTCGTGCGCACGGGCGATGACATCCGGAGCCTCGGCCCCGCCTGGGCCGCCCTGCGACGGTCGCCGCTGCCGTTCGAGACGAGCCTGCCCCGCGTGTTCGCCGCGGGCGACGTGCGCCGCGGCTCGATGAAGCGCGTCGCCGCCGCCGTGGGCGAGGGGTCGAGCGCCGTCGCCTCGGTGCACCGGGCGCTGGCCGACGTCACCTGAGCCGCTGAGGGCACACCTCAGGCGACCCGGGGTTCGTCGTGGCGCGCGGCCACCCCGGCGTCGCCAGCATCGTTCCGTCGCGGCGCACGGCGAGCACGTCGATCTGCTCGCGGCCGGTCGCCTCGTCGAGGGCGGCCACGCCCCCGGCGACGATCGCGGTGGCCATGACGTCGGCGGTGACGATGTCCGCCGCGGCGACGCTGACCTGCACGAACGACGCGTCACCCACGTCGGTGGGCGACCAGATGTGGTCGCCGCGCTCGGCCGTGCCCGACGTCGCGACCGCGCGCCGAGCGCCATCGCCACCGCCACCGCCATCGCCATCGCCGCCGTCACCGCTTCCGAGTGCCATCGACGCCAGGAGCGTCCGGTGGTCCCGCGGGTCGACGATGCCGATGATCCACGCCGAGCCGTCGGCGCGCGCACCGCTCACGAGCACGTCCCCACCGGCATCCACTCCCCACTCGTCGACCCCCGTCGCCGCGATCGCCTCCCCCGCCTCGGCGATGGCAAGGGCCTTCACGACACCGTTCAGGTCGATCACCCCGTCGGCCCGGTGCGGCGTGAACGCGCCACCCGTGCGCCCTCGCCATTCCACGGCGAGCGCGTAGGCGTCGCGGAGCTCCACGCTCGCGTCGACCAGGGCGAGCTCGCCCCTGGCGACCCTGCTCAGCTCGGAGTCGGGCCGATACAGGCTGCACCGGCGGTCCCACCGCTCGAAGACGGATGCCGCGACCGCCGTCGCGCGTGCCGCCACCACCTCGCTTCCGCCCGCGCGCACGCTCACGACCGTGCCCATCGCGGCGAACGCGTTCGGCGGAAGCGTTCGATCGGTCATCATCAGAACCCCGCGGCGTCGAGCGCGGCCTGGAGGGACTGCACGTAGGCGTCGCTCGTGTAGGTGGCGCCGCTGACGAAGGAGACCGACGCGGACTGCGAGTGGAGCACCTCGTCCCGCAGGATCGGCGCGGCCCGGTTGCTGATCGACACCGAGCGTCCGTCATGGTCGGTGAGCTGCAACGGCGTGACGTCGGTGATGGCGCCGCCCGAGATCGTGACCTGCACCTGCACGTCGCCGAACCGGGTGCCGACGGTCGTGCCCGCGTAGGTGCCGTCGGCGACACCGGATGCGGCCTGCTGGGTCGTCGAGCCGGTGGCGGCGGCATCCGTCGCGTCGGTCGCCCCGCTCGACGAACCCGACGAGGCATCCGTGCCGCCCGTCGTCGTCGAGGTGCCGCCCTTCGACGCGGCGGTCGGGGCGGGATCGGTGGCCGCCGTGCCGAGCTGCCAGCCCGTGAGGAGGACCGCGGCCGAGGCCGCGGACGCGATGACGAGCGCTCGTGCCCTCACCAGTCGAACCTCTCGTGGTGGATCTGCTCGGGGCGCAGGCCCGCCGCCCGGGCCTCGGCGACGACCGCCTCGGACCAGCCGAGCGGACCGCACACGTAGACGTCGGAGTCGACGACGGCCGGCGCGAACTCGACGAGCGAGAGGCCCTGCCGTTCGGCGTCGGCGCTCAGCCATCCCGCACCGCGCGGACCCGGGATGGTGATGAGGGTGGCGCCACGCGCCCGGCACAACTCGCCCATCTCCTGCAGCAGCCATCCCTCGTCGGCGCTCCTGGTGCGCAGGAGCACCGTCGCCTCTCCCGGCCGGAAGCGCGCCGACTCGAGCAGCGACCTGACCGGCGTGACGCCGATGCCCGCCGCGACGAGCACCAGACGGCTCCGGCTGCGGGATGCCTCGCTGAAGATGCCGTACGGCCCCTCGAGCGCGACGCGCGTCCCGGGCCGGATGCTCGCCAGCCCCGCCGAGCCATGACCGAGGGCGCGCACCGTGATCCGGAGCGCTCCGCCCCGCGGCGCCGCCGACAGCGAGTATGGGTGCGCCTGCCACCACTGCCCTCGGGTCAGGAACCGCCACACGAAGAACTGCCCGCCGGTGGCGCCGAGCCGCTCGAGGTCGTCGCCGCGCAGCCGGATCGAGACGACGCCGTCGCCGGCCGGCCCCACCGGCTCGACCGCCTCGACCACGAGCCGGTGTCGCAGGGTTCGGTACGCGGGCATGCCGAACCGGTACACGACGACGGCCGCGAACGCCGCGATCGTGAGCAGCAGCCAGTACCACCGCTGCCACGTCCCCTCGGCGAACAGCCCGCCGAGGCTGAACTGATGGGGCAGCGCGGCGAGCACCGCCCCGTAGACGAGCAGGTGGATGCCGTGCCACACCTCGTACCGGAACCGTCGGCGCACGGCGACCAGCGAGGTGACGACGATCGCGACGAAGAGCCCGAGGCCAAGTACCGCGAGCGGGATGTCGGGCGTGCTCCACAGTGCGACGACCTCGCCGATGAACCCGCTGCCGTCGGCCACCGCATACCCGGCCACGAGCAGCACCGTGTGCGCGAGCAGGAGGTACAGCACCGGCTTGCCGAGCTTGCGGTGCAGGCCCATCGCGGCATCCTGCCCGACGGCCCGCTCGATGAGCGGCACGCGGGCCGCGAGCACGAGCATGACGAGCACGAGGTCGGTCGCGACGAGCCCGGCCACGATCCCGAGCGCCGTCAGGGCGCCGCCGGGATCGCCGATCCCCATCGCCCCGCCGTCGGCGAGGAACAGCGCGACCGCCACGGCCACCGTGGCCACCGCGGCGGCCTGCAGCAGGTCGACCCGCCACAGGCGACGCGAGGCCCTGCGCCGCTCGGGCGCCGCGACGTCTCGCGATCCGCGCTCGAGGCCCCGTGCGTCGTGCAGGAGGAATGCCATGAGGACATGGTCGGCGCCGCCGCTATCGACCCCCATTGGACCGCCCGGGCATTGGCTGGGAACGCGATCCGCCGCCCAGGCCAGGCTCCACCTCAGCCCGCGACGCCGGCCCGCCCGCCGAACCGGCGCGCCACGGCGGACCCGGCCAGCACCACGGCGACGCCCACGGCGCACCCGATGACCGTCTCGATCACGCGATCGGCGACGAGGCCGCCGAGATCGACGGGAGCCGCGATCCACGCCACCACGAGCGCGAGCGGCGTGATGCAGAGCAACGCGGCGCCGTAGTGCCGGCCCACGAGGATCTCGGCGCCGAACTGGGAGACGCCGACCACGAGCACGAGCAGCCACACCGGCGGGGCGGGCCAGAGCACCAGTGCCGCGACCACCACGCCGCCGACGGTGCCGAGCACGCGGTGCACCGCCCGAGACAGCGAGTGCGCCGCGCCGGCCGGCGGCACCACCGCGATGACGCTCACCACCGCCCAGTACGGATGCCCCGGTCCGAAGGCCAGCGCGAGCGCTCCGGCGACGAGCGCACCCGCACCGTTCTGCCCGACGCTCAGCCAGACGCGCGGATCGCGCACGGCACCCGGGCGGGGAACCGGCGCCCTCGGCAGGTCCTTCAGCACGGCGCGCGTCGCCTCACTCCCGAAGCGACGCAGGAGCCAGCCCGACAGGGTGAGGGCCACGGCGAAGGCGGCCGACACGACAGCGATGCCGATGCGGAGCACGACCTCGCCGGCGGGCGTCGGCACCTGCGCACAGACGAGGAGCCCGAACACGAAGAACAGCGTGGTCGGCGGCGAGAGCGGGGCGGCGTTCACGACCACGACGCCCCCCGCGATCACGGCCACGAGCACGATCGCCTCGACCCACAGCGGGGCGGATGCCGCGGCCAGCGCCGTGCCCGCAGCGACGCTCACGACGAGGCCGGTGGCCGCCACGATCACGGTGCGTGCGCGCACCCGGTACCGCTCGCCACGACCGAAGATCGCGGCCATGCCGCCGAACGCCGCATACGGCGCCAGGTCGGGGCGCCCGACCAGCACGAGGATCGCGAGCGGCACGACCGCCGCGACGGCCGCGCGGAACGCGACCTCGACCTCGAGGCTGCGCCACGCACGCGACCTCGCGGCGGACTCGCCCGCGGTCACAGCTTCTCGATCGGCGCGATCTTGATCAGGAGCTTCTTCTGGCCCGCCGTGTCGAAGGCCACGTGGGCGATGCGCTTGGTGCCCTCGCCCGTGACCTGGGTGACCTTGCCGTCGCCGAAGTCGACGTGCCGGATGCGGTCGCCGGCCGCGAGCGTGAGGTCGCCGTTGTCGCGCACCGTGCCCGTGACCCGGTTCGCCCACTCGGTCTTGGGGCCGGCACTCCTGGTGACGCTGAACCGCTCGAGGTCGCGGTCGCGGGTGCCCCACGCCCCGCCCTGCCCCGGACCGCGCCGGGCGTTGAGCGCCCGCGGCTGGGTGCCGCCGCGGGAGTTGGCCATGCCCGGCGACTGCTTCCAGTCGATGAGCCCCTCGGGGATCTCGCTGAGGTAGCGCGACGGCATCGCTACGGCCACCTCGCCGAACTGCGCTCGGCTCATCGCCAGTGAGAGGAAGAGGCGCTTGCGGGCGCGGGTGATGCCGACGTAGAACAGGCGCCGCTCCTCGGCAGGACCGCCGGGCTCGGACGCGGACATCTGGTGCGGCAGCAGGCCCTCCTCGAGCCCGGTGAGGAACACCGCGTGGTACTCGAGGCCCTTCGCCGTGTGCAGCGTCATGAGGGAGACCGTGCCCGATGCGTCGTCGAGCTCGTCGGCCGCGGCGACGAGCGACACCTGCGTGAGGAAGTCGACGAGCGTCGCACCGGGGTTCTCGCGATCGAAGTCGCGGGTCTGGGCGACGAGCTCCTCGACGTTCTCGGCCCGCGTCTCGTCTTGTGGGTCGCGGCTGTTGCGCAGCGCGTCGATCAGGCCCGAGCTCTCGAGCAGGAACACGAGCACGTCAGAGACCTTCGAGGCGCCCTCGTTGGTGCCCGCCGCGACGCCTGCCGCCGACGGCACGAGCATGGCGGCCGCCTCGTCGAGCACGTTCGCGAGCCGAAGGATCGCGCCCGTGACCTTCGGCCCGAGCCCGAGCCCGTCGGCGGCGCGCATCGCCTGCCGGAACGTCAGCGCGTTCTGCTCGGCGAAGCTCGCGAGCGCCGTCTCGGTGGCGGGGCCGATGCCGCGCTTCGGGGTGTTCAGGATGCGCCGCAAGGCGAGCTCGTCGAGCGGGTTCGCGACGGCGATGAGGTACGCCATCGCGTCCTTGATCTCGGCGCGCTCGTAGAACTTCGTGCCGCCGACGACGCGGTAGGGCAGCGCCGAGCGCACGAAGATCTCCTCGAGCGCACGCGTCTGCGCGTTGGTGCGGTAGAACACGGCGATGTCGCGATAGGCCACGCCGGCGCGGTGCAGCACCTCGATCTCATCGGCGACGAACTGCGCCTCGTCGTGGGCCGTGTACCCGGTGTAGCCGGTGATCTGGTCGCCATCTCCGTCGGCCGTCCAGAGTTTCTTCTCCTTGCGGTCGAAGTTGTTCGAGATGACCGCGTTCGCCGCCGACAGGATGTTCTGCGTCGACCGGTAGTTCTGCTCCAGGAGCACGACCTTCGCACCGGGGAAGTCGCGCTCGAACTCGACGATGTTGCGGATGTCGGCACCGCGGAATGCGTAGATCGACTGGTCGGAGTCGCCGACGACGGTGAGGCTCGCGCCCGGGATGCCGCCCGAGGCATCCACCAGCGGAGCCACGTTGACGCCGTGCTGCTCCATCTCGACCACGCGGTCGGCCGGGACCGGCTGGGTGAGCTCCCGGATGAGCGAGTACTGCGCGTGGTTCGTGTCCTGGTACTCGTCGACCAGGATGTGGCGGAACCGCCGCTGGTAGAGCGAGGCCACCTTGGGGAACGCGCGGAAGAGGTAGACGGTCTCGGCGATGAGGTCGTCGAAGTCGAGCGCGCTCGCGTCGCGGAGCCGCCGCGTGTACTGCCGGAAGATCTCGAGGAACATGACCTCTTGCGGGTCGCTCGTGTTCGCGTTGCGCGCATACGTCTCGACGTCGGCCAGCTCGTTCTTCAGCTTCGAGATCTTCGCCTGGGCGCTCGCGGGCGTGAAGCCCATCGTGTCGGCGTCGAGCTCCTTGATGATGCGCTTGAGGATCGTGCGCTGGTCGGCGGAGTCGTAGATCGTGAACGTCGAGGAGAGCCCGATCGACTCGGCCTCGCGCCGGAGGATGCGCACGCACGCCGAGTGGAACGTCGAGATCCACATGCCGCTCGCGCTCTCGCCGAGCAGTGCCTGCACCCGCTCGCGCATCTCGGCGGCGGCCTTGTTCGTGAACGTGATCGCGAGGATCTGGCTCGGCCAGGCCTCGCGGCTCTCGATGAGGCTCGCGATGCGGTGCGTGAGCACCCTGGTCTTGCCGGATCCCGCGCCCGCGACGATGAGCAGGGCCTGGCCGCGGTACTCCACGGCCTCCCGCTGCTCGGGGTTCAGCCCGTCGGTGAGGCGCGAGCCGGTCGTGGTGGAGGGTGCGGAGGGCGCCTCGCGCCAGCCGGCCGGGTCGTCGGGGTCGAGGATCAGCGTCATGTCCCTGCAATTCTAGGCGCGGCATCCGACACCCACGCCGGCCGATGCGCGGTCGATGACGGATGCCGCGTGCCGCCGCCGCGACGCCGCGTGCCGATGCCGCGCTCAGCCGGCCATCGCGCGCCGCGCCTCGACGCCGAGGTCGGGGTGGTCCACGAAGATCCCGTCGACCCCGGTCGCGATGACCTGCTCGAACTCGCCCATCCAGTCGCCGAACGCCGCCCGGGAGCCGCCGCGTCGATGCGACGCCGAGAGGAACCGGTTCTCGGGACGCAGCGTCCAGGTGAAGACCCGAAGGCCCGCGGAGTGCGCCGCGTCGACCAGGTCGGCGCCGACGAGGGTCGCCGTGCGCGACCGCGACCGTGGCGAGCCGTTCGAGCCGACACGGGGCGCCGCGAGCAGCCGGGCCTTCCCGACGCTCACCCCGTGCACGCGACCGGCGAGGCCGAGCAGCCCCGCCTCGGTCACGTACGCGTCGTACGCGGGGGCCGCCGGCCCGAGCGCCTGCACGACGTCGACCGGCGAGCCGGTCGCCTCCACGAGGAACACCCGCTCGCCCCTGATGCCCCGGGCGCCGAGCCGGTCGAGCACGTCGAGCTCGAACGACTCCATGACGAGGCGCTCGCCGCCCCGATCCCAGCCCGCGTCGTCGAGCTCGGCGGCGAAGAGCTCGTCGAGCGGAAGCCCGATCGCCGCGAAGTGGCTGGCGTGCTTGAACTCCGCGACCATGCGCACGAGCCGGCGCTGCTCGTCGGCGGCCGTGTCGATCAGCTCGAACAGGTCGCGCAGCCGCAGGATCGGATACCGGCCGTCGAAGCTGGCGCTCGACTGGCGGAGGCTCCCGAGCCGCTCCTTCGCCAGCAGGGTCGAGAGCTCCGCCCATGTGAAGTCCTCGGTGAACCATCCCGTGAGCACGGCGCCGTCGACCTCGCGCGAGGTGCGGCGGGACGCGAACTCGGGCCTCGACGCGACATCCGTCGTGCCCGAGATCTCGTTCTCGTGCCGCAGCACGAGCACGCCGTCGCGCGAGGCCACGATGTCGGGCTCCACCGCGTCGGCGCCGAGCGCGAACGCGAGCTCGTACGCCGACCGCGTGTGCTCGGGCCGGTACCCGGACGCACCCCGGTGCCCGATCACCATCGGGAACGCGCCGGAGTCGTGCAGCATGGGCCTCAGCGTAGCCACGCACCGTGCGCATCCGCGGGAATCCGCGCGGAACTCTGGGCGTTGTCCCTGCTACGACCGGTAGATTGGTGCGTGGCACGGATGCCGCATCCGGTCGCCTGTCCCCCGCACCGACGACAGCCGAAAGCAGAGGAACCCATGGCTCTCGACAATCCCGCGTTCTCGCGGAATTCCGCCTTCTCACAGCAGGGAGCCGTCGCGGCCACGCAGAACGTGTCCGCGCAGCAGCTCCAGGAGCTGTACGACAAGCCCGCGACGCTTCCCGACCGCGAGGTCATGACCGTCGAGAACACCATCGCGAAGACCGCCGCCGCGTTCGGCGTGCTCCTGGTGTTCGCAGCGGTGGGCTGGCTGCTCACGCCCTCGATGCCGTGGCTGTTCTGGGCGTTCTCGATCGTCGGCTTCGTGCTCGCGCTGGTGAACATCTTCAAGAAGGAGCCGTCGCCCGCCCTGATCCTCGCGTACTCGGCCGCCCAGGGCGTCTTCATCGGCGGCATCTCGGTGATCTACGAGTCGGCCTACTCGGGCATCATCGCCCAGGCCGTCATCGGCACGATCGCCGTCTTCGGCGTCACCCTCGCGCTGTTCGCGAGCGGCAAGGTGCGCGCGTCGAAGAAGGCCACCAAGGTCTTCCTCATCGCGATGGTCGGCTACCTCGTGTTCTCGCTCATCAACCTCGTCCTCATGTGGACCGGCGTGAACCAGGACCCGTGGGGCCTCTACGGCGCGGAGATCGCCGGCATCCCGCTCGGCCTCGTCATCGGCGTGCTGGTCATCATCATGGCGGCCTACTCCCTGGTGCTCGACTTCGACATGATCCAGCAGGGAGTGCGCAACCGCGCCCCCAAGAAGTACGGCTGGACCGGCGCCTTCGGCATCATGGTCACCGTCATCTGGCTCTACCTCGAGATCCTGCGGTTCCTCGCCATCGCGCGCAACTAGCCCTCGAGGCACTCACGTCGGAACGGCCGCCCTCGGGCGGCCGTTTCGCATTCCACCCAGCTCGATCGGCGGCCCAGTCTCATCGAGTGCGAACGGATGCCGCGGCCGACTCCTCTGGGCGCCGAGCACGCGACCTGCGTCCCGCCAACGCGACCACGCGGTCGCGCACCGGCGCCAGGCGCTCGGCCAGGGCGACACGCATGAGGGCGGTGGATGCCACGCGCAGGCGCTGCGTGGGTCGCCGCCTGGCCCTGTCGTAGGCCGCCAGGGCGTCGGCTGGGGGCATCCGCTCGAGCAGGTCGCCGAGCGTGACCGCGTCGATGAGGGCCTCGCAGGCGCCTCGACCGAGGTTGGGGGTCATGGCGTGGGCGGCGTCGCCGACGAGCACGACGTTGCCGCGGTCGTAGGACGAGAGGCGCGGCGTCGTCCAGATGCGCTGGGCGAGCGTCGTCTCGGGGGTCGCGGCCGCGAGCACGCGGCGGAGCGCCGGCGCGGCGTCCCGATGGCGGTGGCGGGCGAGTTCGATCGCCTCGCCCACGTCGACGTGCCGTGGCCCGAGGTCGGAGCGGAACGAGGTGTACCAGTTCGTGCCGTCCCGATGCGGGCCGAGTCCGAAGAGCTGCCCCCGCCCCCAGTACTCCCCGAGCTCAGCGGGCGACAGCACGTCGGGCACGACCCCCCGAACGGCCAAGGCGGGCGTCGATCGGGCATCGGCCCCCGTGCCCCAGTTGCGCCGGCGCACCGCGCTGTGCACGCCGTCGGCGCCGACGACCACGTCGGCCTCGATGCGGTCGGGCTCTTCGACTCGCTCCGTGACGCGGTTCACCGTATCGGGCACCGCCGCGTCGAGCGCCGCGAGGAGGTCGTGTCGACCGAGCAGCAGGCCGTCGGCGGGCACGTTCGCCAAGGCCATGCCCGATTCGCTCCAGAGCGGGAAGCGGTCGAGCGCGATGCCGACCCCTCGGAGCCGGTCGAGCACGCCGATCCGCGCGAGTGCCTCCTTCGCCTCGGGCCACATCGCCAGGCTCGTGCCGGTGGTCGGCAGCTCCGCCCGCTGTTCGTGCAGGGTGACATCGAAGCGAGTCGGGTCGAGCACTGCGGCCAGCGCCGATCCGGCGATGCCGCCGCCGATGATGTCGACGGTGATCCGATCCATGCGTGCAGGCTACTACGTTTGTAGTGCCAATGCACTACTTCTGTAGTGATTGGCTACACTCTCGGCATGGACCGCCGCACGCTCGTCGCCGACGCAGCCCTCGGCATCGTCGCGGGGCAGGGCATGAAGGCCCTCACGCACCGCGCCGTCGATGTCGCATCGGGTTCCCCCGAAGGCACCACGTCGAACTACTTCCGCACCCGCGCCGCACTCGTGGCTGCAGCCGTCGACCGGCTCGAGGAGCGGGATCTGGCGCTGTGGTCGGTCGGCACAGACGAAACGACCGCACCCCCACTGCCTGACGGGCCGGAAGCCCTGGCGGAGTCGCTGGCGGCGTACGTGGCGATCCTCGCCGGGCCGCAGGCCGACCTCACCCGCGCCCGCCTCGTGCTCTCGCTGGCCGAGCCCGACGCGGTCGCCGCCGGGCACGCTCGCTTCATGAGGGTCGCGCGGGGCATGGTCGAGGCATCCGGCATCGACCGCGCCGACCAACGGGCGCGCTGGCTCGCCGACTACTGCGACGGGGTGCTGCTGCACCAGCTCACGGCGCGACGCGGGGAGCCGTTCGACCGCGCGGAGGCCGAGTCGGCCATCGGGCGCCTGCTCGCCTGAGCGGCGCTCACTCCCACTCGATGGTGCCCGGCGGCTTCGACGTGACGTCGAGCACCACCCGGTTCACCTCGGGAACCTCGTTGGTGATGCGGTTCGAGATCTTCGCGAGCACGTCGTACGGCAGGCGCGTCCAGTCGGCGGTCATCGCGTCCTCCGACGACACCGGGCGCAGCACGATGGGGTGCCCGTAGGTGCGGCCGTCGCCCTGTACGCCGACCGAGCGCACGTCGGCGAGGAGCACGACCGGGCACTGCCAGATCTCCTGGTCGAGGCCGGCCGCGGTGAGCTCCTGGCGCGCGATCGCGTCCGCCTCGCGGAGCAGGTCGAGCCGCTCGCGCGTGACCTCGCCGACGATGCGGATGCCGAGACCGGGCCCGGGGAACGGCTGGCGTCCCACGATGGCCTCCGGCAGCCCCAGCTCGCGCCCGATCTGGCGCACCTCGTCCTTGAAGAGCGTGCGCAGCGGTTCGACGAGCTCGAACTGGAGGTCGTCGGGGAGGCCGCCCACGTTGTGGTGGCTCTTGATGTTCGCGGTGCCCGTGCCGCCGCCCGACTCGACCACGTCGGGATACAGCGTGCCCTGGACGAGGAACCGGATCGGCTCACCGTCGGCCGCCGCCTCGGCGACGAGGTCGCGCTCGGCGCGCTCGAACGCGCGGATGAACTCGCGGCCGATGATCTTGCGCTTCTCCTCGGGATCGCTCACCCCGGCGAGCGAATCGAGGAACGTGTCGACGGCGTCGACAGTGACGAGGCGGATGCCGGTCGCCGCCACGTAGTCCTCCTCGACCTGCCGGCGCTCGTCCTTGCGGAGGAGGCCGTGGTCGACGAAGACGCACACGAGCTGGTCGCCGACGGCCTCGTGCACGATGGCGGCCGCGACGGCGGAGTCCACGCCGCCCGAGAGCCCGGCGATCACGCGGGCCGAGCCGACCTGCTCGCGGATGCGAGCGACCTGCTCGGCGATGACGTTGCCCGAGTTCCAGTCGGCGGGGATGCCGGCTGCGCGGTGCAGGAAGTTCTCGATGACCCGCTGGCCGAACTCGGAGTGCTTCACCTCGGGGTGCCACTGCACGCCGTAGAAGCCCTGCTCGTCGTTCGCGAACGCCGCGACGGGGGTCGTCGCCGTGGAGGCGAGCACCTCGAAGCCGTCGGGCGCACGAGACACCGAGTCGCCGTGGCTCATCCACACGGTCTGCGCCTCGGGCTGGCCCGAGAGCAGCGCGTTGTCGTCGTCGGTGCGCGCGGTCACGGCGGTGGACCCGTACTCGCGGTGGCCGGTGTGTGCGACCTCGCCGCCGAGCTGCTGCGCCATCACCTGGAAGCCGTAGCAGATGCCGAGCGTGGGCACGCCGAGCTGCAGGATGCCCTCGTCGAGTGCGGGCGCACCGGCCTCGTACACCGACGACGGCCCGCCCGAGAGCACGATGCCCACGGGGTTCTTCGCGCGCACCTCGTCGGCGGTGATCGTGTGCGGCACGATCTCGGAGTAGACGGATGCCTCGCGCACGCGCCGCGCGATCAGCTGCGCGTACTGGGCGCCGAAGTCCACCACGAGCACCGGGCGCTGGTCGGTCGGCTGCTCGGCGGCCGCCGCCGACGCGGTGGGCTGCAGGAGCGGCTCGGTCGTGCCGGCCGTGGCCGTCTCGTCGGTCGGCTCGGTCGTGCCGGTCGGCTGGTCGGTCACTGCTGGGCCTCCACGGTGTCGGTGGTGCTCGTCGCCGCATCCGGAGCACCGGAGGAGGCGTCGGACGCGGTCGACGAAGCCGTCGCGGCCGCGGCGTCGGCTTCGCGTCGGTCGAGGTACGTGCGCACCTCACGGCCGATGCGCGCCTCGAGGATGAACGAGAGGAACGGGATGATGCCGCCGAGCGCGATCAGGATGAACCGCGTGAACGGCCAGCGCATGAGGCTCCAGAGGCGGAAGTCGCTGAAGAGGTAGACCACGTAGAACCAGCCGTGCACCATGAGGATGCCGGTCGAGAGGTTCACGGCCGTCACGGTGTCGATCGGCACGAAGGCGAGGAAGCCCTGGGGACCGCCGAGCTCGAGCTCGAGGCCGAACCCGTACTTCAGGATCATCTCGGTGCAGAGCAGCAGCAGCAGCACACCGGTGATGACCGAGGCCACCTGGTAGAAGCGCAGCGCCCCGCGAATGCGCGGCAGATCGGCGAGTTTCGGCTCGAGGGGCATGCCTCCAGTCTACGGCGCGTCGACGAGCTCCCGGGGCACGACGAAGACGTCGACGAGCGCCCCGCCTCGCCACACCGTCATCTCGACCTGCCGGTCGATCGCATCCTCGACCATGAGCCGCTGGATCGTGGTGGCCGTGACGACGCCCTTGCCGTCGAGCGAGACGACGATGTCGCCGCGCAGGATGCCCGCGAGCTCGGCCGGGCTGCCGGGCGCGACGCCGGCGACCTGCAGTCCCGTCGGCGAGCCGATGCGCGCCGCCAGCTCGGGCGCGAGCTGCACTCGCGCGCCGGCGATGCCCAGCCACGCCCGCCGCACCCGACCGACGCGGGTCAGCGTGTCGATGATCTCGCGAGTCGCCCGGTTGATCGGCACGGCGAGTCCGAGGCCCACGCCGGCGACGGCGGTGTTGACCCCGACCATGCGACCCTGTCCGTCGGCCAGCACGCCGCCGGAGTTCCCGGGGTTGAGCGCGGCATCCGTCTGGATCACCTCGTCGATGACCCGCCCCGACGCCGTCGGCAGCGACCTGCCGAGGTTCGACACGATGCCCGCGGTGACGCTGCCGGACAGGCCCATCGGGTTGCCGAGCGCGACCACCAGCTGGCCCACCTGCAGCGTGGTGGCCTCGCCGAGCGGCACGGGCGGCGGCACGGGACCCCTGGCGCGGAGCACGGCCAGATCGGACAGCACATCGCGGCCGACGACGTCGACGGTCACGGAGGTGCCATCGCCGAACGTCGCCTCGGCGGACACGGAGCCGACGACCACGTGCGCGCTCGTCAGCAGGACGCCGTCATCGGAGATCACGCTCGCACTGCCCGCACCCCCGCCGCGCGGCGAGCGAACGGCCAGGCTCGCGACGCTCGGCAGCACTTCGCGCGCGACGCGGGTGACGACGGCCGAGTAGGCGTCGAGGGGGTCCTCTTCGTGGTCCACACCGGAATCATCGCCCCGCGGCGGAGACGCGGTTCCCGAGTTCGCCGCTGGCGGAACGGTCAGTCGCGGGTGTCGCCGCCGGCAGGCCCGGCGCCCGCTGCTGCCCCGGGTTCGGCGGCCCGCGCCGCCTCCGCGGCATCCTTGGCCTCCTCGGCCTCTGCCGCCTCGTCGCGCTCGCGCTCCACGGCGTCGCGGACCAGGCGGTACCAGAGGAAGATCGCGAACCCCGCGAACACCGCCCACTCGACGGCGTAGAAGATGTTGAGCCAGTTGAGCTCGACCGACTCCTCGGGCGGCGGCGACGAGATCGCGTCGAGCCCGGCGATGGGCTCGGCCGCCGTGACGTAGGCGAAGTACACGGGCCGGTCGTCGTAATCGGCCCAGACGTTGATGAGCTGCGCCACTGCGACGCTGCGGATCGCCAGAGGATCCTGGTCGTCCTCGGGCGCGATCGGCGCCTCGCTCGGGAGGAAGCGTCCGACCACCGTCACCTCACCGCCGGCGGCGACGTCCGCGTCGAAGCGCGCGGCGGCCTCGCGGGCGGTGTCGAGGTCGTCGGTCCAGCCGAGGGCGACGGGAAGGCCGCCCGGCGTGGCATCCGTCACCTCGAGGTGCGCCACCGGCCAGTACCCCATGACGCCGTCGTTCAGGCGACCCTCGACCACCACGGTGTCGCCGGCCACGAACGTGCCCGACACCTCGACGCGCTGGCCGGTCGAGGCCTGCAGGGTGGGTCCGTCGGGCTCGGCCACGTCGGCGAGGGGCCGCACCTCCTCGGTCGGCCGCTCCACTACCACGGCCTGTTGGACGGCGCGCTCGAGCTGCCACTGGCCGAGCAGCGCGAACGCCGCGGCGATGCCGAGGGCGAGCAGGAGCGCGAGCACCCAACGCGGGCGCAACATCATCTGGAGCATCAGGCCTCGGTGTCTCCGCCCGCGCCCTCACGGACGGCCCGGAAGACGACCTCGATGCCGTCGGTCGGCCCGACCGCGACGAGGGTGTCCCCGGCGAGCAGGACGTAGTCGGCCGGGGGCGACGGGTGCGCGTGGTCGTCGCGCACCACGGCCACGAGCACGACTCCGGATGCCGCAGGCAGGTCGCCGATGGTGCGCCCGGCGATCGCGTCGTCGGCTTCGATCGTGACCCAGTCGATCGGCACTCCGGGCAATTCGTCGAGCTCGGCGATGGACTCCACGATGCGCGTGCCGCCGAGCAGCTCGGCAACGGTGCGCGCCTCGTCCTCGTCGAGCCGCACGGAGATCGCCTCATCGTCGTCGCGTGCGCCGGCGGGCCTGCTCACGAGGTCGCTGGAACCGGTGCGGTGCGCCACGACCGCGATCTCGGCCCCTTCCATCGTGGTGATGGAGTGCAGCACGCCGACCCCGGGGAGGGTGACCCGGCGGACATCAACCATGGCGCGGACTCTCCTCGGTCGGGGGTGGTTCGCGCCCCAGTCTAATCTCGCCCGCTCAGTCGACCTTGACGATGTCGGGCGCCTCCAGCCGCACCCGGTCGGCGGACTCGTCGTCGGGCTGCTGCTGCGACTCGCGCTCGGCGGCGACGCGCTGCAGGTAGCGCTCGACCTCGAGCGCCTCGCGGGCCTCGTCCCAGCCGAGCACGCCGCCCATGAGCCGCGCGGCGACCGGCGCGGCCGACACCCCGCGGTCCCACGCCTCGATCGAGATGCGCGTGCGGCGCGCGAGCACGTCGTCGAGGTGCAGGGCGCCCTCGTGCGAGGCCGCGTACACGACCTCAGCGCCGAGGTAGTCGTCGGCTCCCGGCAGCGGCTCGCCCAGCGAGGCATCCGCGCGGATCAGGTCGAGCAGCTCGTCGGTCATCGTGCCGTAGCGGTTCAGCAGGTGCTCGATGCGCACCTTGTGCACCCCGAACGCCTTGGCGATCTTGCCGCGCTTGTTCCACGCGGCCTGGTAGCCCTCCGCCCCGAGCAGCGGGATCTCCTGGGTGGTCGACGGCGGCACGCGGCCGTCCATCGCGTCGGCCGCGGCGTCGATGGCGTCCTTCGCCATCACGCGGTACGTCGTCCACTTGCCGCCGGCCACGACGACGAGGCCGGGCACGGTGTGCGCGACGATGTGCTCGCGCGAGAGCTTCGAGGTCTGGTCGCTCTCGCCCGCGAGCAGCGGACGCAACCCGGCGTACACGCCCTCGACGTCTTCGCGGGTGAGCGGCACCGCGAGCAGCGCGTTCACGTGCTCGAGCAGGTAGTCGATGTCGGCGGCGGTCGCCGCGGGGTGCGCCTTGTCGAGGTTCCAGTCGGTGTCGGTCGTGCCGATGAGCCAGTGCCGGCCCCACGGGATCACGAACAGCACGCTCTTCTCAGTGCGGAAGATCATGCCCATGGCCGACTGGATGCGATCGCGCGGCACCACGAGGTGGATGCCCTTCGACGCGCGCACCTTGAACGTGCCGCGCTCCCCGACCATGCGCTGCGTGTCGTCGGTCCACACGCCGGTGGCGTTGACGACCTGCTTCGCGCGGATCTCGAAGTGCTCGTCGGTCTGCAGGTCGTGCGCCTTGACGCCGACGACCCGCTCGCCGACCTTCACGAAGCCCTCGACCTTGACGCGGCTCGCGACGTGCGCGCCGTAGAACGAGGCCGTGCGGGCGAGGCTGGCCACGTAGCGGGCGTCGTCGACCTGTGCGTCGTAGTACGTGAGGCCGCCCACCAGCGCGTCGTTCGACAGTGACGGGATGGCGCGCATGACCTGCCGCTTCGACAGGTGGCGGTGGTGCGGCACGCCCGGCGGGCGCCCGCCGGTGTAGCTGAAGACGTCGTAGAGCAGCATGCCGGCGCCCACGTAGATGCGCTCGAACACCCGCCGCTTCAGCGGGTAGAGGAAGCGCACGGGCTTCACGAGGTGCGGCGCGATGCGCTGCAGCAGCAGCCCCCGCTCGATGAGCGCCTCGCGGACGAGGCGGAAGTCGAGCTGCTCGAGGTACCGGATGCCGCCGTGCACGAGCTTCGACGAACGGCTCGAGGTGCCCGACGCCCAGTCACGGGCCTCGAGCAGGCCGGTGGAGAGCCCGCGCGTCACCGCGTCGAGCGCCGCGCCCGTGCCGACGATGCCGCCGCCGACCACGATGATGTCGAGTTCCTTCTCCTTCAGCCGCCGGATCGCGGCCTCGCGCTCCTCGGGCCCGAGCTTGGTCGAGCGCGTCACCGACTTCTGCGTCGTCAGCCTCTGTGTCGCCATCGTCGCTCTCCGTCCCCGCGGCCGCACGACGCCGCCGCGTGATCCCGTTCCACGCTACCCGCTGGGTACGACGGATGCCACGGACGCGCAGGGGCTTGCGGCGAGGACTCAGGCGCCCTGGTACGGCGCGACGACGACCTCGACGCGCTGGAACTCCTTGAGGTCGGAGTATCCAGTGGTCGCCATGGAGCGCCGCAGGGCGCCCACGAGGTTCGCGGTGCCGTCCGCAGCGGGCGCCGGGCCGTAGAGGATCTCCTCGAGCGCGGCGACCTGGCCCACGTGCACGCGCTGCCCGCGCGGGAGCTTCGAGTGGTGCGCCTCGGCGCCCCAGTGGTAGCCGCCGCCGGGCGCGTCGGTCGCCCGGGCCAGGGCCGCGCCGAGCATCACCGCATCGGCGCCGCAGGCGATGGCCTTCACGATGTCGCCCGACTTGCCGACGCCGCCGTCGGCGATGACGTGCACGTAGCGGCCGCCGGACTCGTCGAGGTAGTCACGACGCGCGCCCGCGACATCCGCCACCGCCGTGGCCATGGGCGCATGGATGCCGAGCGTGGCACGCGTGGTCGAGGCGGCGCCGCCGCCGAACCCGACGAGCACGCCCGCCGCGCCCGTGCGCATGAGGTGGAGGGCCGCGGTGTAGGTGGCCGCGCCGCCGACGATGACCGGCACGTCGAGCTCGTAGATGAACTTCTTGAGGTTCAGCGGCTCCTGGTTCTTCGAGACGTGCTCGGCCGAGACCGTGGTGCCCCGGATCACGAACAGGTCGACGCCGGCCGCGACGACGGTCTCGTAGAGCTCCTGCGTGCGCTGCGGCGAGAGCGCCCCCGCGACCGTGACCCCCGCCGCGCGGATCTCCGCGAGCCGGGCGGTGACGAGGTCGGGCTTGATGGGCTCGGCGTAGAGCTGCTGCATCCGCTCGGTCGCCTGCTCGGGCGTGAGGTTGCGGATCTCGGCGAGCACGGGCTCGGGGTCCTCGTAGCGGGTCCAGAGGCCCTCGAGGTCGAGCACGCCCAGGCCGCCGAGCTCGCCCATCATGATCGCCGTGCGGGGCGACACGACCGAGTCCATCGGCGCGGCCAGGAACGGGAGGTCGAACTGGTACGCGTCGATCGACCAGCCCACCGAGACATCCTCGGGGTCGCGCGTGCGGCGGCTGGGAACGATGGCGATGTCGTCGAACGCGTAGACGCGGCGGCCCCGCTTTGAGCGGCCGATCTCGATCTCCTGGGTCACCCCTCAACCCTAGCGAACGGGTCCGGCGCGGCCCGCAGGCGCCCGCATCCGCCGCAGCCGGCTCACCGCTCGCGCACCACGCGCCCCTCATCCCACACGGGCGCATCCGCCTCGACGACCTCGCCGTCGGAGCGGAACACCACGAACCGGTCGAAGCTGCGCGTGAACCACCGATCGTGGGTGACCGCGAGCACCGTGCCGTCGAAGCGCGACAGCGCGTCCTCGAGCGCCTGCGCCGAGACGAGGTCGAGGTTGTCGGTGGGCTCGTCGAGCAGCAGCAGGGTGGCGCCCGACAGCTCGAGCATCAGGATCTGCAGGCGCGCCTGCTGCCCGCCCGACAGCGACTCGAAGCGCTGCTGGGCGGATGCCGCGAGCCCGTACCGGTCGAGCGCCGAGCTCGCCGCCTCCCTCGCCATGCCGTCGCGGTTCGCGTCGCCGCGATGCAGGATGTCGAGCAGGGTGCGCCCGCGGAACTCGGGGTGCTCGTGGTTCTGCGCGAACCACCCGGGCACCACGCGAGCGCCGAGCACCGCCCGGCCGGCGTGCGGCACCCGCGCGAGCGTCTCCCCCACGGTCGTGACGTGGCCGAGCGTGCGATCGGGCTCCGTGCCGCCGCCCGCGAGCAGCCTCAGGAAGTGCGACTTGCCCGACCCGTTCGAGCCGAGCACCGCGACGCGGTCGCCGTACCAGACCTCGAGGTCGAACGGCCGCATGAGGCCGGTGAGCTCGAGCCCCTCGCACACGACGGCGCGCTTGCCCGTGCGGGCGCCCCTCAGCCTCATCGACACGTCGTGCGCCGGCGGCCGCTCCTCGGGCGGCCCGGCCTCCTCGAACTTGCGCAGGCGCGTCACCGCCGCCTGGTAGCGCGACGCCATGCCGTCGTTGTACGTCGCCTTCACCTTGAGCGTCGCGACGAGCTGCCTCAGCGCCGCGTGCTGCTCGTCCCATCGGCGTCGCAGCTCGTCGAGCCGCTCGAAGCGCTCCTCGCGAGCCCGGTGGTAGCCCTCGAAGCTCCCGCCGTGCACCCACGCGGTGTTGCCTGCCGCGCCGAGCTCGAGCGTCACGATGCGGTCGGCGGCGCGCGCGAGCAGCTCCCGGTCGTGGGAGACGAGCAGCACCGTCTTCTGCGTCGCGCGCAGCTCGCCCTCGAGCCAGCGCTTGCCGGGCACGTCGAGCGAGTTGTCGGGCTCGTCGAGCAGCAGCACCCGCTCCGGCCCGCGCAGCAGCGCCTCGAGGGCGAGCCGCTTCTGCTCCCCGCCTGAGAGCGTCGAGAGGTCGCGCCACTTCGCGCGCTCGAACGGCAGCCCGAGTGCGGCGGTCGTGCAGTGGTCCCAGACGACCTCCTGCTCGTAGCCGCCCGCCTCCGCGTACTCGGCGAGCGCGGTCGCGTAGCGCATCTGCGCGGCGGTGTCGTCGCGTTCGATGAGGGCGTCCTCGGATGCCTCGAGCTCGAGCGCCGCGTCGCGCACCCGCTTCGGCGCCACCGAGACGAGCAGCCCGGCGACCGAGTGCGAGGCGCCCGGCGCCGTCTGACCGGTGCCGACGAACTGGTCCATCACGCCGAGGCCGCCGTCGACCTGCACGCTGCCCTCGTCGGGTCGCAGCTCACCGCGGATGATGCGCAGCAGGGTCGACTTGCCCGCGCCGTTGGCCCCGATGAGCGCGGTCGTGCGTCCCTCGGTGACACGGAACGCGAGGTCGGCGAGCAGCGGCCGGCCGTCGGGCAGCGAGAAGGAGACGCCGTTGACGTCGATGAAACCCATGCGAGTGTCCGTTCGGTTCGCGGCATCCGCCACGGCGCCCGAAGGCAGCCGATCAGACTATCGCCACGCGGCATCCGTCGCCACCTCGCCCGAGTCGTGCGGCAAGCTGGAGGCATGCAACGCGTCGCCGCCGAACCGCTCGATGTCCTTCGCACCCGCACGAGCGCGAAGTGGCGCTCCTACCCCGACGACGTCCTGCCGCTGCCCGTCGCCGAGATGGACTACCCGCTCGCCGAGCCGATCGCCAGGGCCCTGCACGCCGCCGTCGATCGCTCGGACACGGGGTACGTCGCGAGCAGTCGCCCCGTCGCCGAGGCCTTCCAGGGTTTCGCCGACGCGCGGCTCGGCTGGGACGTCGACCCCGCCCGCGTGACCTGCACCGCCGACGTCAGCCTCGGCAACGTCGAGGTGCTCCGCCGCGTCACCCGACCCGGCGACGGCGTCATCATCACACCGCCGGTCTACCACCCGTTCTTCGACCTGCTGCCCGAAGCAGGGGCCACGGTGGTCGAGGTGCCGCTCCTCGGCGGCATCGACGAGGGCTGGTCGCTCGACCTCGACGGGATCGACGCCGCGTTCGCGGCGGGCGCACGGGCGATGCTGCTCTGCAATCCGCACAACCCGACGGGCACGATCCCGGATGCCGCCGAGCTGGCCGCACTGGCCGAGATCGCCGCCCGCCACGACGCGACCATCGTGTCGGACGAGGTGCATGGTCCCCTCGCGCAGCCGGGCACGCCCTACACGCCGTTCCTCACGGTGTCGGATGCGGCCCGCGAGCACGGGATCGCGGTCACCGCCGCCACGAAGGCCTTCAACCTCGCCGGGCTCAAGACCGCGCTCATCGTCACGGCGAGCGAGCGGGGCGACCGCGTTCGGGGCTCGCTGCCGTACGAGGTGGAGTGGCGCACGAGCCAGTTCGGCGCGATCGCGACGATCGCGGCATTCCGCGAGGGCGGCCCGTGGCTCGACGGCGTGCTGGCGAGCCTCGACGACAACCGCCGGCTGCTCGCCGACCTCGTCGCCGACGAGCTGCCCGGCGTGCGCTACCGGATGCCGGACGCCACGTACCTCGCCTGGCTCGACCTCACGGCGCTCGGCTGGGGCGACGACCCGGCCGCGTACGCGCTGGAGCACGCCCGGGTCGCCCTCGCGAACGGACCGATGTTCGGTGCCGTCGCCGGTCGCGGGTATGCCCGCCTCAACTTCGCGTGCACGCCCGAGGTGCTCGACGAGGCGGTGCAGCGGCTCGCCGAGGCCCGGAGGTGACGTGACGGAAGCGTGTCGCGGCTTCGCCGCGCCACGCTGACCTTCACCGCGTGTAGTTCGGCGCCTCCACGACGATCTGCACGTCGTGGGGGTGCGACTCCTTGAGCCCGGCCGGAGTGATGCGGACGAAGCGGCCCTTCGCCTTCAGCTCCTCGACCGTGCGCGCACCGACGTAGAACATCGACTGGCGGAGCCCGCCGATGAGCTGGTAGGCCACGGCGGAGAGCGGACCACGGAACGGCACCTGGCCCTCGATCCCCTCGGGGATGAGCTTGTCGTCGGAGGGGACATCCGCCTGGAAGTAGCGGTCCTTGGAGTACGAGGTCTTCTTGCCGCGGGTCTGCAGCGCGCCGAGCGAGCCCATGCCGCGGTACGTCTTGAACTGCTTGCCGTTCTGGAAGACGAGCTCACCGGGGCTCTCGGCGGTGCCCGCGAGGAGCGAGCCGAGCATGACGGTGTCGGCACCGGCGACGAGCGCCTTCGCGATGTCGCCCGAGTACTGCAGCCCGCCGTCGGCGATGAGCGGCACGCCGGCCGGCTTCGTCGCCTTGGAGGCCTCGTACACAGCGGTCACCTGCGGCACGCCGACCCCCGCGACGACGCGCGTCGTGCAGATCGAACCTGGGCCGACCCCGACCTTGACCGCGTCTGCGCCGGCGTCGACGAGCGCCTGCGCGCCCTCGCGGGTCGCGACGTTGCCGCCGATCACGTCGATGTGCGCGAACGACGGGTCGGACTTGAGGCGGCGGATGATGTCGAGCACGCCCGCGCTCTCGCCGTTGGCCGTGTCGACGACGAGCACGTCGACGCCCGCGTCGCGGAGCGCCTCGGCACGCTCCCACGCGTCGCCGAAGAAGCCCATGGCCGCGCCGACGCGGAGACGGCCCTCTGCATCCTTCGTGGCGTCGGGGTACTGCTCCGACTTGTCGAAGTCCTTCACCGTGATGAGGCCGGTGAGCCGCCCGGCGCCGTCGACGAGCGGCAGCTTCTCCACCTTGTGCTGCGCGAAGATGGCGATCGCCTCGTCGGGGTCCATGCCCACGCGACCGGTGATCAGCGGCATCTTCGTCATGACGTCGCGCACGAGCGTCGACGGCTTCTCGAAGTCGGAGACGAAGCGCATGTCGCGGTTCGTGATGATGCCGACGAGCACGCCGTCGCCGTCGATGACCGGCAGGCCGCTCACCCGGTAGGTCGCGCACAGGTGGTCGACCTCGGCGACGGTCGCATCGGGGGTGGTCGTCACCGGGTTGGAGACCATGCCCGACTCGCTGCGCTTGACCCGGTCGACCATGTCGGCCTGCTCGGCGATCGAGAGATTGCGGTGCAGGATGCCGATGCCGCCCTGTCGCGCCATGGCGATCGCCATGCGCGCCTCGGTGACGGTGTCCATCGCGGCCGACAGCAGGGGGGTCGCGACCTGGATGCGACGGGTGAGGCGCGACGTGGTGTCGGCCTCGCTGGGGATCACGTCGGTGTGACCTGGCAGGAGCAGGACGTCGTCGTAGGTCAGCCCTGTGAATCCGAACGGATCTGCCTGATCCATGTCTCCCCTTCGTTCCGAGTCTGGGTGCGCGCCCGCACGGCGAGGGTCGCGCGACGGGATGCATCAATGTTAAGCGAGTTTGCACGGCGGGCATTCCCCGGATAACAATCGAGGGCCATTGTCTCCGTGCATGAAACACATGGGACATAATCGGCACGTACTGTCGACGACGACGTCGACGGGGAAGACCCGGACCCGAGACGGCCAACAGCCGGCCGGGACCCTTGGAGGTGCAGTGGAACCCACGCAAACAGTCGCACGACGTTCACGCGGGAGGTGGCTCATCCTCCTCGGAATCCTTCTTTCCGCACTCACTCTGTCCGGCATCGCAGCGTCCCCTGCGATGGCGGAGGCCGGGAGTGCGGCGACAACGGAAGCCGAGGAGTTCGAGTACTTCTTCGTGGGCAACGTCACGTTCGACGACAAGCCGCTGCGCGGCGTCCAGATCAGCGTCGAAGGCAACGGCTACGACGCTGAGACGAAGACCGACGCCGACGGCAAATGGCGCCTCGGCGTGCCCGAGAAGGGCGAGTACAAGCTGACCCTCGACGAGGAGACCCTGCCCAAGGGCGTCGTCGTCAAGGAGGGCCAGAACACCGTCACCGCCGAGTTCGGGCTCACGAAGCTGAAGGCGGTGAACTTCTTCCTCGGCGAGGGCCAGCGCACCACGACCGACCTCGGCGCCCAGGTGTTGATCCGCGTGATCAATGGCCTGAACTTCGGGCTCCTCCTGGCGCTCGCGGCGATCGGCCTGTCGCTGATCTTCGGCACCACCGGCCTCTCGAACTTCGCCCACGCGGAGATGATCACGTTCGGCGGCCTCATGGTGCTCACCTTCGGCGTCGACCTGGCCCTGCCGATCTGGCTCGCCATCATCATCGCCATCGTGCTGAGCGCCGCGCTCGGCTGGACGCTCGACGCCACGATCTGGAAACCGCTCCGGCGGCGCGGGGTGGGCCTCATCCCGCTCATGATCGTGAGCATCGGCCTCTCGCTCGCGCTGCGGTACACCTACCAGTTCTTCTACGGCGGAGCGACGAGGCAGCTGCCCGGTGCGACCATCCCGTCCGACATCCACCTCGGACCTGTGACGCTGTCGTGGATCGACGTCGCGAGCATGGCGACCTCGATCGTGGTGCTGCTGGCCTTCGCGTTCTTCCTGCTGCGCACGCGCATCGGCAAGGCGACGCGGGCGGTCTCCGACAACCCGAGCCTCGCCGCGGCGAGCGGCATCGACGTCGACCGGGTCATCCGCATCGTGTGGATCGCGGGCGGCGCGCTGGCGGGCCTCTCCGGCATCCTGTGGGCCTACTTCCGGCCCGGCGTCAGCTGGGACATGGGCTTCCAGATCCTGCTGCTCGTGTTCGCCGCGGTCACCCTCGGTGGCCTGGGCACTGCGTTCGGCGCGCTCGTCGGGTCGATCATCGTCGGCCTCTTCATCGAGCTGTCGACGCTGTGGCTGCCTTCCGACATGAAGTACGTGGGCGCACTGATCGTGCTGATCCTCGTGCTGCTGTTCCGACCGCAGGGCATCCTCGGTCGCCGCGAGAGAATCGGCTAAGGAGGACCGACCATGATCGACTGGATTGCGATCTTCTCCAACGCGGCGCAGGAGCTCATCAGCCCCACGACCGCCGCCTACGCCCTCGCCGCCCTCGGCCTGGCGATCCACTTCGGGTACACGGGCCTCCTGAACTTCGGTCAGGCGGGCTTCATGGCCCTCGGTGCCTACGGGTTCGCCATCTCGACGCTGTCGTTCGGATTCCCCGTGTGGGCGTCCGTGCTCGTCGGCGTCGGGGCATCCGTGATCTTCGCGCTGATCCTCGGCATCCCGACCCTTCGGCTCCGCGCCGACTACCTCGCGATCGTCACGATCGCGGCGGCCGAGATCCTGCGGCTCATCTTCACGACGAACACGTTCGACTCGCTCACCGGCTCGGCGAGCGGCCTGCAGGGCTACAAGGGCGGCTTCGCCGACCTGAACCCGATCCCGCCGGGCACCTACGGCTTCGGTCCATTCACGTACAACGCGTACGACTGGTGGATCCGGATCGTGGGGTGGACGCTCGTGATCGTGTTCGCGCTGCTCACCTGGCTGATCATCCGCAGCCCGTGGGGTCGCGTCATCAAGGGCATCCGCGAGGACGAGGACGCCGTGCGCGCGCTCGGCAAGAACGTCTACTCCTACAAGATGCAGAGCCTCATCCTCGGTGGCGTCTACGGCACCCTGGCGGGCATGATCTTCGTCCTGCCGCGCGCGGTCGTGCCGGCGAACTACCAGACGTCGCTCACGTTCTTCATCTACGCGATCCTGCTCCTCGGCGGGGCCGCCACGATCCTCGGGCCGATCGTCGGCTCGATGATCTTCTGGGTGCTGCTCTCCTTCTTCTCGGGCTTCATGGCCCGGGCGGTGGAGGCGGGCTGGTTCCCGTTCATGACGCAGGTGCAGGCCGGGCAGCTCCGGTTCATCCTCGTCGGCATCGCGATCATGTTGATCGTGGTCTTCAGGCCCCAGGGCATCTTCGGAAACAAGAAGGAGCTGGCCTTTGTCAAGTGATGTCACTCCCACGTCCAAGCCGGTGAAGACCACCGGCCTCCACGTCGGCGAGGCCGGACCGGGTGTCCGCAAGGTCGACCCGATCCTCATCGCCGACGGCGTCAAGCGCACCTTCGGCGGCCTGACGGCCGTCGACGTGGGCCACGTCGAGATCCCGCGCGGCGCGATCACCGCGCTCATCGGCCCGAACGGCGCCGGCAAGACCACGTTCTTCAACCTGCTCACGGGCTTCGACAAGCCAGACGAGGGCACGTGGGAGTTCGACGGTCGCTCGCTCGCGCACGTCCCCGCCTACCGGGTGGCGCGCATGGGCCTCATCCGCACGTTCCAGCTCACCAAGGCGCTCGGCCTCCTCACCGTCATGGACAACATGAAGCTCGGGGCCAAGGGCCAGGGCGGCGAGAACCTCTTCCGCTCGGTGCTCCCGTTCCTGTGGCGCAAGCAGGAGGACGAGATCGAGGAGAAGGCAGTCGAGCTCCTCACCCGGTTCAAGCTCGACACCAAGCGGGAGGACTACGCGGCGAGCCTCTCGGGCGGCCAGCGCAAGCTCCTCGAGATGGCGCGGGCGCTCATGAGCGATCCCACGCTCGTGATGCTCGACGAGCCGATGGCGGGCGTCAACCCGGCGCTCACCCAATCGCTGCTCGAGCACATCCTCGACCTGAAGTCCCAGGGCATGACCGTGCTCTTCGTCGAGCACGACATGCACATGGTGCGGCACATCGCCGACTGGGTGATCGTGATGGCCGAGGGCAAGATCGTGGCCGAGGGCGACCCGCACACCGTCATGCAGGACCAGGCCGTGATCGACGCCTACCTCGGCGCCCACCACGACACGGACATCGGCATCGAAATCGACACGGAGCATGTCGACGTACTGAAGGAGCTCATCGATGACGAACAGTGAACCCGCCGCCGGCGCGGTACTCGACCCCGTGGCCGACACCGTCGTCGAGGTCGACGCCATCACGGCCGGCTACCTTCCCGGCGTGAACATCCTGAACGCGTGCTCCCTGGTCGCCCGGCAGGGCGAACTCATCGGCATCATCGGACCGAACGGCGCCGGCAAGTCGACGCTGCTCAAGTCGATCTTCGGGCTCGTGAAGGTCCGCCAGGGCACGATCAAGCTCAACGGCGAGGAGATCACCAACCTCAAGGCGAACAGGCTCGTCGCCAAGGGCGTCGGGTTCGTGCCGCAGACGAACAACGTGTTCCCGTCGCTCACCATCCAGGAGAACCTGGAGATGGGCATGTTCCAGAAGCCCAAGGGCCTCAAGGAGCGGCTCGAGTTCGTCACCGAGATCTTCCCCGAGCTCGGCAAGCGACTCGGCCAGCGCGCCGGCTCGCTGTCTGGCGGTGAACGGCAGATGGTCGCCATGTCGCGTGCCCTGATGATGGGCCCGCACGTGATGCTCCTCGACGAGCCGTCGGCCGGCCTCTCCCCCGTGCGCCAGGACGAGGCCTTCCTGCGCGTCAAGGAGATCAACCGCGCGGGCGTCACGACCATCATGGTCGAGCAGAACGCGCGTCGCTGCCTGCAGATCTGCGACCGCGGCTACGTGCTCGACCAGGGCCACGACGCCTACACCGGCACCGGCCGGGACCTGCTGAACGACCCGAAGGTCATCGGCCTCTACCTGGGTACGCTCGGGCAGGACTGAGTCACCACTCCACGAAGGGGCGGATGCTGCGGCATCCGCCCCTTCGTCGTTCGTGGGCGCTGCGCCGCTCGGCGGGAGGACCCCTCAGACGTCGAGGTCGAAGCCGAGGTCCACATCCGTCGCGGGAACCCCGTGGAGGCCCCAGTCCTCGAGCGGCGGCTCGTGGAGGACGACGATCAGGTCATCGGGCGAGACGCCGAGGGCGGCGAAGCGCCGCGCGATCGACGCGAAGAGCGATCGCTTCGCGTCCGCCGAGCGTCCGGGGAAGATCGTGATCTCCACGAGCACCGTGGAGGCGCCGGGATCTGCGACCGAGAAGCGCTCCGCCGGGTACTCGAGGTACCGGATGTGCCGGTCGTCGACGGGCACTCGGAGCGCCTCGCGTTGCGCCTCGTACACCGCCTCGATGAGCCCGTCGCGGACCTCGATGGAGAACGCGCCGCGGACCTCGATCTTCGCCAACGGCATCGGACGCTCCTTTCGCTCGGTGGCGAGGGCGAGCCCCACGGGCGTGCAGGACCGCCCGCGCCTCTCCGGTCAGGCTACGGGCGCCGGCGGGCACGCGAAAGGGCCCCAGCCGAAGCCGGGGCCCTTCCGTGCGACACGCGTACTAGTTGATGCGCTCGTACTTGTTGTCGTCGCCGTACTGGTAGACGCCGATGGTCGCCTCGGTGGGGTCACCGTGCTCATCGAGCGTGATCGGGCCGGAGGGGCCGTCGTAGTTGATCTGGTTGCCCTCCTGCAGCTGGGTCGCGCCGGCCGTGAAGTCGGTCACGACCTCGCCGTCACCGGTGCCGCCCGACACCTGGCGGAGGTACTTGGCGATGTCGGCACCCTCGGTGCTGTTCGCCGCGTACGCCGCAAGGGCGATGAGCATGGTGGCGTCGTACGACTCGGGGCCGTAGCTGAAGTCGGCGAGGTCGGGGTTCACCGCGAGCATGCGGTCCCGGAAGTCGTCTTCAAGCTTCGGGCCGGGCAGCGTGCCCTTCGAGCCGGCGATGAGGCCGGGTGCGAAGTCCGCGCTGTAGTCCGACAGGTTGCCGTCGACGAAGTACAGCTGGTCGCCGGGGTAGCCCGAACCGACGAGCGCGGGGACGACGACCTTGGCCTCGTCGAAGGTGATGACGGCGACGGCGTCGGGGTTCGCGGCCTTGATGGCCGAGAGCTGCGCGTCGAAGTTCGAGTCACCCGTGTTGAAGAGCTCCTCGGCGACGACCTCGCCGCCGGCTGCCTCGAACGACTCCTTGGTCGCAGCCGCGAGGCCGGTGCCGTAGGGGTCGTTCAGGACGAGCAGGCCGAGCGTGGATGCGCCGTCCTCGGCGATCTGGTTGCCGAGCACCTCACCCTGGAGCAGGTCGGACGGCGCGGTACGGAAGTACAGGCCGTTGTCCTCGTAGTCGGTGAAGTCGGGCGACGTGTTCGCCGGCGAGAACTGCACGACACCGGCCGAGGTGATCTGGTCGATGACCGTGAACGAGACACCCGACGAGGCGGCACCGACGATGGCCGAGACATCCTGCGAGAGCAGGTCGGTCACCGAGACGGTCGCGATGTCCGTCGTGGTGTCACCGGAGTCGCGGTAGACGACCTCGATGTTGAGCCCCATGTCGGCCTCGTTGATCTCCTTGGCGGCGAGCGCGACGCCGGCCTCCTCGGGCGGGCCGAGGAACGCGAGCGTTCCACTCTGCGGAAGGATGGTGCCGATCTTGAGGGTCAGGTCGCGGTCGCCTGCCTCGATGGGCAGGGCGTCGCCGGCGGCGGCCTCGGTCGGTTCATCCGACTCGGCGGGGGCCGGGGCACCCGAACTGCACGCCGTGAGGAGGAGGGCACTGACGCCGGCGAGGGCGACCCCCGTCCATGCTGCGCGAGCCGAGCGCGAGGCCGTGGCCTTCGCGAATACGCTCATGTTGCTCCTTGGGACTGAAGGATTGGTACACAAAAGCAGCGTCTGGTGACGCCGTGTTTTGACACTATGGTGCCTCCAAGGCCGAAACAAGTCGCCGCGGTCACAACCGTGTAACACCGCAGGAATCGTTACCTTGCCGACACCTTCCCCGGCCCACGCGCAGCAAATCGTCGTGTCCGCTGGAGTTCACGCGCGGATCGCGCGTGACCCCCACCCGGGGGCAATCGAGCCGCCGGCCGGTCAGATGGGCTCCTCGAGCACCTCGGCGGCGGTTCGCCGGGACGACCGGGCCCCGCGCACGAGGTCGACGGTGAGCACGACGAGGGCCACCCACACGAGCGCGAACCCGACCCATCGTTCGGGGGGCATGGGCTCATGGAGCACGACCACGCCGACGAGGAACTGGATGAACGGGGCGAAGTACTGGATGAAGCCCATGTAGATGAGCGGGAGCCGACGGGAGGCCGCCGCGAAGAGCAGGAGCGGCACCGCGGTGACCGCGCCGAGGCCGATGAGCAGCACGGTGTGCCAGGGGTTCACCGTGCCGATGGTGAGCCCGGTGGTCAGCGCCACGAACACGAGCTGCACGATGGCGAGCGGCGCGAGCCAGACGGTCTCGAGCGTGAGGCCAGACACCGCGTCGACCTTCGGTCCGACGCGCTTCTTGATGAGGCCGTAGAACCCGAAGGAGAAGGCCAGCACGAGGGCGATCCACGGCAGCTGTCCGTAGCCGACCGCGAGCACGACGACCGCCAGGATCGAGATGCCGACCGCGACCCACTGCGTGACGTTCAGTCGCTCCCGCTGCACGAGCACGCCGAGGAAGACCGTGACGATCGGGTTGATGAAGTAGCCGAGGGCCGCCTCGACGACCTGGTTCGTCGTCGCGGCGAAGACGTAGGTCTGCCAGTTGATGAAGATGAGGAGCCCCGCCAGGCCCATCGTGAGCAGGATGCGCCGATCGCGGAACAGCACGCCGAGCGCACGCCAGGCCCGCGTCACCGTGATGAGCAGGGCGCAGAAGACGAGGGAGAAGAGCACTCGCCACGCCACGATCTCGACCGGGCCCGAGGGCGCCAGCGCGATGAAGTAGATCGGGAGGAAGCCCCACAGCACATAGGCGCTGACCGCGAACGCCAGCCCCGACCGGCTCACCGGAGCGTGATCGGGGGTCGTGGGGGGCGTGAGCGGTTCCGAGCGTGACACTCGATCCAGCCTACGCCGGGGGCATCGCCGGGAGCTCGAGGCCGGCTGCCATCGGGCGACGACATGCCGTCAGGGCGACGACCGGCGCTGCGGCATCCGGAGACGGCAGAAGCCCGGATGCCGTATGGCATCCGGGCCTCTGAGCGTGCGTGTCGACTAGCGGACGACGACGGCGAGCACGTCGCGCGCCGAGAGCACGAGGAGCTCCTCGCCGCCGAACTTGACCTCGGTGCCGCCGTACTTCGAGTAGATGACCTTGTCGCCGACGGCCACGTCGAGCGGGACGCGGTTGCCGTTGTCGTCGATGCGGCCGGGGCCCACTGCCACGACCTCGCCCTCCTGGGGCTTCTCCTTGGCGGTGTCGGGGATCACGAGACCCGACGCGGTGGTCTGCTCTGCCTCGACCTGCTTGATGACGATGCGATCCTCGAGCGGCTTGATGGAAACCGACACGGTTGACCTCTTTCTTGACGGAAGACTGGTTAGCAGCCTCACAGCGAGAGTGCTAAACCGAGTCTAGGGCCGATTTGGCACTCGTGCAACGTGAGTGCCAGCGCGCGGGAACGGGGTGCTAGCGTGGCCGGGTGGAACGCGCCGAGCTCGTCGAACTGCTCTCGCCCGAGGGCCTCCGGCTGCTCGACTCGCTTCCCGATTGGGACGCCAAGGCCGACATCGTCCGCGTCGTCGCCGAGTTGCGCCGCGCGGGCCACTCCCCGGGGCTCGTGGCCACCGTGCTCAGCCAGTCGAGGCTGAGGTCCCGCGCGCACGCCAAGTTCGGCGAGTTCGCCTCGCGCATGCTCTTCACCGAGCCGGGCCTCGAGCAGGCGACCCGGCTCAGGGTGGCCGCACTCCACGCCGGCAGGTTCGCCCGCGCCGGCGTCGGCCACGTCGCCGACCTCGGGTGCGGCATCGGCGGCGACGCGCTCGCCTTCGCCGCGGTCGATCTCGAGGTGACGGCCGCAGAGGCCGACGAGGTCACCGCGGCGATCGCCGCCTACAACCTGACCCCGTTCCCCAGGGCCCGCGTGCTGCACGCGCGGGCCGAGGAGGTGCCGCTCGGCGGCATCGGCGGCGCGTGGCTCGACCCCGCCCGCCGCACGTCGGCCGGCGGCACCACCCGTCGACTCGCGGATGCCGCTGACTACTCGCCCTCGCTGGAGTTCGCCTTCGGCCTGGCCGCCCGCATGCCGGTCGGCGTCAAGCTCGGGCCCGGCACCGACCGCGACGTCATCCCCGCCGGCTCCGAGGCGCAGTGGGTCTCGGTCGACGGCGACGTGGTGGAGCTGGCGGTGTGGCAGGGAGCGGTGGCTCGGCCCGGGATCGGACGCGCTGCGCTGGTGATCCGCGGTGACGCGGCCGCCGAGCTCACCGCCGAAGCCGACACCGAGGACGCGCCGAGCGGCCCGCTCGGCGACTACCTCTACGAACCCGACGGCGCGGTGATCCGTGCCCGCCTCATCGGCGACCTGGCCAGGGCGAACGGGGCGTGGATGCTCAGCCCCGGCATCGCCTACCTGACCTCGGACACCGCCTTCGACTCGCCCTTCGCCCGAGGGTTCCGCGTGCTCGATCGGCTCCCGTCCGACGAGCGCCAGCTGCGCCAGGTGCTCGCGGCGCGTGGCATCGGCACGCTCGAGATCAAGAAGCGGGGTGCCGACGTCGATCCGGCGGCGCTGCGCACCAGGCTGAAGCTCCGCGGCGACCGGAGCGCCACGATCGTGCTGACCCGCGAGGAGGGACGTCGCGTCGTGCTCCTCGTGGAACGCCTCTGAGGCCCCTCCCACGGAGGTCCCTCCGATGGGAGACCCGCCCGCCGACGGAGGCGTCAGCGCGGCAGCGCGCCGAAGACGATCGCGTAGTAGCCGATCCACACCGACGAGAAGACCAGCCCCGCGATCCCGGTGCCGATGCCGACGAAGGCGAGCGTGCGACCCTCCTCCTCGCGTCGGAGGCCGAGCACACCGAAGACGATGGCCGCGATGGAGAGCGGCAGCAGCCATCCGAGGAAGAGCGACGCCGCGGCACCGATGACGCCGAGGATCGCCGAGATCCAGCTGTAGACGCGGCGCTGCTCCTCGTCCTCCTCGGCGTCGGCGACGCGGGCGAGCTCGGCGCGGTGCACGACGAGCAGCTGGCCGGTCGGCAGCGACTGCAGCTCGCCGGTGTCGAACGGCACCTCGTACTCGCGCACCGCCGGGTCCGCCCGCAGCGTGGGCTCGGCTGGCGCGACGACCGTCAGCTCCTCGTCGACGGCCGGCTGCCCGCCATCAGGTTCGACTGCGGATGCCGATGCGGGTGCGGCTGCGGATGCGTCTGCAGGAGCGGACGGCGATGGATCGGGATGCTCCGGCTCGGGCGAACGCGAGGGGGCCCCGCCCTCGGGCGGGACCCCTTCGCGGTCGGACATCTCCGGCCTCAGTAGTTGTAGTACGGAACGCTGGCGAAGGCGACGCTCCACAGGATGATGGAGAGCAGGCCGATCGCGATGCCGACGAAGCCGAGGATCATGCCGGTGAGCCACATGCCCTTCGCCGCGGGCTCCTTCTTGCGGCCGAGGAAGCCGAGCACCACGGCCGCCGCGGGGATGAGCAGCTGCATGATGCCGCCCACGATCGGGATGAACACCACGAAGAAGCCGACGAGACCCACGATGCCGGCGATCAGCGAGATGAGGCTGAGCACCGGCGTCGACTTGACGGGCGCCGTCGTCCCGTAGGCCGGGGCTGTGTAGCCAGGCTGGCCGTACGCGGTCTGCTGGGCGCTGCCGTACGGCGAGCCGCCGTCGACCGCGGCCGCCGCTGCGGCGGGAGCGCCGTACGCACCCGCGGGCGGCGGAGGCGGCGGCGTCGCCGATCCGTACACGGGCGGGACCGGGGGCGCCGGCGGGGCCGGGGGTTCTGGTGCCGAGGGCGCCGACGGCGCGCCGGGCGCCACGGGCGGCGCCTCGGG
>NZ_JBFUDH010000020.1:0-43526 GCF_056404815.1 Agromyces sp. P2_B3
GGACGCGGACGCGGGCGGCGGCAGCGGCGGCGGTGGCGGGGCACCCCCGCCCGGCGTCGTGGTCGACCGCGCGGCCGCCAAGTCGTACGCGGCGGGACGCCTCCCTGCCTACGGCTGGGGCTCCGACCAGTTCCGGTGCCTCGACCTCCTCTGGACGAGGGAGTCCGGATGGCGCGCCGACGCGTACAACGCCTCGAGCGGCGCCTATGGCATCCCGCAGTCGCTGCCCGGCAGCAAGATGGCCAGCGCCGGCGCCGACTGGCGCACGAACGCCGCCACCCAGATCGACTGGGGCCTCGGCTACATCGACGCCCGGTACGGCTCGCCCTGCGCGGCGTGGGCCCACTCGGACGCCACCAACTGGTACTGATGGCCGATCATGGACTGATGGCCGATCACGACGAACGCGAGGTGTTCCGCCGGCATGGCGCCGAGGGGGCGTTGCTGCTGGGCGGCGGCGCCGCGATCCTCCTCCAGCTCGCCGATCCGCGCCTCGCGCGGGGCGTCGCCCGGCACAGCGGCTTCCAGGAGCGTCCGCTCGACCGGCTGCTCGGCACGCTCGACTACGTGTACGCCATCGGCTTCGGCGACGACGAGCTCGCCCGCGATGCGGCGCGACGCGTGAACGCACGGCACGCCCCGGTCCGAGGCGGCGCGACCGACGACGGGCCGTCGTACAGCGCCTTCGACGCCGACGCACAGCGCTGGGTCGCCTCCACGCTGCTCGCCATGGCCCTCGCGGTGCACGAGCGCGTGTGGGGTCGGCTCGACACGGCGAGCGCCGATGCGGTCGTCCGCGGCTACGCCCCCCTCGGCACGAGCCTGCAGGCCCGCGGCAGCGGGTGGCCCGACACGCGGGCGGAGTTCGACGAGTGGTGGGCCGAGCGGGTGCGCCGGCTCGAGGTCGGCGAAGAGGCGCGCACCGTCGCGCGCGCGCTGATGTCGGGCACGTCCGCGCTCCCGCCGGGCAGCCGCGTCCTCCTGCCGCCCGTGCGCCTGCTGACCGCAGCGCTCCTGCCGTCCGGCATCCGTGAGGCCTACGGGTTCCGCTACACGCCGCGTGCGGCGCGGGTCGCCGACGAGTGGTTCCGCGCGATCTCGCTGTTCTATCCTCGGCTCCCTCGGGCGATGCGGCACGCCCCGATGCGCGCCTCGCTTCGTCGCGCACGTCGTCGCAGCCGCTACGCTGGGCATGAGCCACGAGGACGACGATGACCCAGCAGACACCGCACCGCAGCGACGCGCTCGACAGCATCGATCGACGCATCGTCGCCGAGCTGAGCCGCGACGGCCGGCTCTCCGTCCGCACCCTCGCCGAGCGGGTGCACATCTCCCGCACCGCGGCGCACAACCGCGTCCAGCAGCTGCAGAAGCGCGGCGTGATCACGGGCTTCGGAGCCCAGATCGACCGCAAGGCGATCGGCCTGAACATCTCCGCGCTCGTCGTCGTGCGCATCGGCGAGGTGTCCTGGGAGGAGATCGCGGCGAAGCTCGCCACCCTCCCCTTCGTCGAGAAGGTGCAGGCCGTCTCGGGCGACATCGACATCATGCTGACCGTGAGCGCACCCGACCACGAGCAGCTGAGCCAGGCGATCCTCCGCGACATCCACGACATGCCCGGCGTCGTGTCGACGCGGTCGCATCTGATCCTCGCCGAACTCGAGGGCCACCCGCCCGCGCAGACCCTGGACATCTGGCGCACCTGAGGCCTTGCGTCGCGGACGGACGGCAACGCTTTGGCCGCGCCGCAGCCGTTCGTTCACGCTTCCGCTCGACGCCCCACGCGCGGGCACAGACTGTCGCACCATGGCCATATGAGCCTCAACGTCGAGCACCAGAGCGTCCGAACCCTCCCGTCGGAGAAGCCGATCCGGCTCCTCGACAACGCGGGGCACGCGGTGCACGGCGCGTCGGCCGGCGGCTTCGAGCTGCCCGACCTCGACACGCTCCTCGAGCTCTACCGTCGCATGGTGATCGCCCGCCGGTTCGACGTCCAGGTCACGGCGCTCACCAGGCAGGGCCGGCTCGCGACCTACCCGTCGGCCTACGGCCAGGAGGCCTGCGAGATCGGCGCGATCTCGGCGATCGAGGCGTGCGACTGGTTCTTCCCCACCTACCGCGACAGCATCGCGCTGCTCACGCGCGGCATCGAGCCCGGCGACATCCTGCAGTCGTTCCGCGGCGACTGGCACAACGGCTACGACCAGCACGCGCATCGCACCGCCTCGCAGGCGACGCCCCTCGCCACCCAGGCGCTGCACGCGGTCGGCCTCGCGCACGCGGCACGCCTGCGGCACGACCCGATCGTGACCATGACGTACCTCGGCGACGGCGCGACGAGCGAGGGCGACGCCCACGAGGCGTTCAACTTCGCGGCGGTCTGGCAGACCCCCACCGTCTTCCTGATCCAGAACAACCAGTTCGCGATCAGCGTGCCGTTGTCGCGCCAGACGCGCGCGGCCACCCTCGCCGACAAGGCCGTCGGGTACGGCATGCCCGGCTACCACGTCGACGGCAACGACGTCGCGGCGGTCTACGCGGTCACGCGCGCCGCGGTCGAACGGGCTCGGGCCGGCGGTGGCCCGACGCTCATCGAGGGCCTCACCTACCGCATCGAGGCGCACACGAACTCCGACGACCCGACCCGCTACCGCCAGGCCCGCGACGTCGAGCACTGGAAGCGTCGCGACCCCATCGAGCGTCTCGAGAAGTACCTCGTGTCCGAGGGCGCGCTGTCGGAGTCCATGCGAGCCGAGATCACGGATGCCGCGGAGTCGGTCGCCGCGCACACGCGCGACCTGATGACCGTCGAAGCCGAGATCGACCCCCTCGAGCTGTTCGACCACGTCTACGCCCGTCCTCGGGCGGCCCTCCTCGAACAGCGGGCGCGCCTCGAGGCCGAGCTCGCCGACGCCGCGATCCACGCGGCCGCCCAGTCCGCCGCCGCCCGGCCCGCAGGAGCCGCCCGATGACCGCGACGACGACCGAGCAGGTCGCGCCCGAGGCATCCGCGCCGACGCAGCTCACCATGGCCGGCGCGCTGAACGCCGCGCTCCGCGACGCGATGGCCGCCGATGACCGGGTCGTCGTCTACGGCGAGGACGTCGGCCCGCTCGGCGGCGTCTTCCGCGTCACCGACGGACTGCAGGCGCGGTTCGGCGAGGACCGCATCTGGGACTCCCCCCTGGCAGAGTCGGGCATCATCGGCACCGCGATCGGGATGGCGATGTACGGCATGCGTCCCGTCGTCGAGATGCAGTTCGACGCGTTCAGCTACCCGGCGTTCGAGCAGATGGTCTCGCACGTCGCGAAGATGCGGAACCGCACCAAGGGCCGGATGTCGCTCCCCATGGTCGTGCGCATCCCCTGCGCCGGCGCGATCGGGGGCGTGGAGCACCACTCCGACTCCTCGGAGGCGTACTGGACCGCCACGCCCGGCCTGACCGTCGTGATGCCGTCGAACCCGGCGGACGCGTACTCGATGCTGCGCGAGGCGATCGACAGCGACGACCCGGTGGTCTTCATGGAGCCCAAGAGCCGCTACTGGTCGAAGGCGCCGGTCGCCCTGCCGGTCACGACCGCGCCGATGGATCGTGCCGTCGTGGTGCGCGAGGGCACCGACGTGACGCTGCTCGCCTACGGACCCACGCTGCGCACCGCGCTCGAGTCGGCCGACGCCGCCGCCGCCGAGGGCCTCTCGATCGAGGTCGTCGACCTGCGCAGCCTGTCCCCGTTCGACGACGAGACGGTCGGGGCATCCGTGCGGAAGACCTCCCGGGCGGCGGTCATCCACGAGGCGGCCCAGTTCGGCGGCTACGGCGCCGAGGTGGCCGCGCGCATCACGGAGCGGAACTTCCACCACCTCGCCGCACCCGTGCTGCGTATCACCGGGTTCGACATCCCGTTCCCCTCGCCGAAGCTCGAGGAGTTCCACCTGCCGACCCCCGACCGCGTGCTCGCGGCGCTCGACACCTGGGAATGGGACGCCTGATGGGACGCGACTTCATCCTCCCCGACCTCGGCGAGGGCCTCACCGAGGCCGAGATCGTCGCCTGGCTCGTGCAGCCGGGTGACGAGGTGGCGATCGACCAGCCCGTCGTCGAACTCGAGTCCGCCAAGTCGGTCGTGCAGCTGCCCACGCCGTTCGCGGGGGTCGTCGAGTCGCTCGGCGGCGAGACCGGCCAGGTGCTCCACGCCGGCAGCGTGCTCATGACGCTCGCGCCAGTCGGCGCCTCGGTCGAGTCGGCGACGGATGCCGCGGGCACGGCCTCCGCAGGGGATACCGCCCCCGTCCGGGCATCCGTGCCACCGGTCGCCACCGAGCCCGGGGTCGCCGTGCCGGTCGACACGGCCACCGAGGAGTCCGGCGCCGTCCTGATCGGCTATGGCACCCGTGCCACGACCGCGACCGCCCGCCCGTCGGGTGCGCCCGCCCGATTCGGCCGGCGCAGCGCCTCGGTCCCACCCGCCACGAGCACGGCGTCCGCCCGCCCGGTCGCCCCGCCGCCGCCGTCGCGCCTCGACCCCGCCCGCCGCTCCCCCGTCGTGTCGCCGATCGTGCGCCGCATCGCACGGGAGCACGGCTTCGACGCGAGCCAACTCGACGGCTCGGGGCCCGACCACCTGGTCATGCGCCGTGACGTCGAGGCGTTCCTGCGTGAGATCCAGGCGACGTCGGATGGCGCGGTCGGCCTCGCGGCGTCGACGGCGCCGCCCGCCGACCACGTCTCTACGCCGCCGCAGGCCGCGCCTGTGGCATCCGTCGCCCACTCGACGACGGATGCCTCGACCGACCGTCGCGTGCCGCTCGATCGCATGGGCCGCGCCGCCGCCGCGCACTTCTCGCGCTCGCGCCGTGAGATCCCCGAGGCGACCGTGTGGATGGACGTCGACGCGACCGGGCTGCTCGCCGCTCGGCGCGAGCTGCAGGAGGCGACCGGCGAGCGCTTCGGCGTCACGGCGCTCGTGGCCAGGTTCGCCGTGGCAGGCCTGGCGCGGCATCCGCTGCTCAACTCCAGCTTCGACGCCGAGCGCGACGAGATCGTCGTGCACGGCTCCGTGAACCTCGGGATCGCCGCGCAGACGCCGCGTGGTCTGCTCGTGCCCGTCGTCCACGGGGCGGACCACCTCACCCTCCGCACGCTCCGCGACGCGATCGTGTCGCGCAGCGGGGAGGCGTCGACCGGTGTCTTCCCGCCCGCAGCCCTGCAGGGCGGCACGTTCACGCTGAACAACTACGGCACGCTCGGGGTCGACGGCTCCGCGGCCATCATCAACCATCCCGAGGCAGCGATGCTCGGCATCGGGCGGCTCGTGCAACGCCCGTGGGTGGTCGACGGCGAGCTCGCCGTGCGCACCGTGACGGAGCTGACGCTCTCGTTCGATCACCGCGTCTGCGACGGCGCGGAGGCGGCGGCGTTCCTCACGTTCGTCGCCGGATGCATCGAACGCCCCGTCTCGGTGCTCGCCGAGCTCTGACGAGGCCGGCGCACGGCACGGCACGGCTGCTCGACCTCGGACGGGCCGGCGAGCCCGACGGATCAGAAGAACTCGTCGGGCGTGCCCGCGGCGCGCTCGATGTCGCGCGTCTCCTGGCCGGCCGCGCGCAACTTCGCCACGGCGACCCTGAGGCCCGACTCCATCTGCGCCGCCCACGCGTCGGACTCGCGAGCGCTGGCCTCCGCCGCCCGCGCGCGTGCCTCCGACGCCTCCGCCGAGCTGCGCGCGTCGCTCACCTGACGGAGCGCGAGCGAGATGCCGTAGTACGCGGCCACCATGGTCGCGATCGGGGCCGCGATGACCGCGAGGGCGCTGATCGCGGCACCGGTGGGGCTGAACGCGATGAGCAGGGCGAATGCGAGGAACAGCACCACGATGCCCACGAGCACGACGAGCATGAACCGCAGGTCGCGGCTCCACGCGGGCGAAGCCGTGCGAGGGCCTCGCGGAGTCGGGCTCTCCTGCGCGGTACCGGAGGTGGGCAGCACCACGGTCGTGTCGTCACCGGGGACCTGACCGCCGGGTGCGCCCTGCTGGTCGACGATCGGACGTGAGTACGCGTCGCTCATTGGTTCCCCGCTCCCTTGGATGGATGACCCCCCAATTGTGGGCCGCTCGATGGGGCCGGTCAAGGAAGCGCGCCGTCGGCCGGTTCGGCTCAGGCCGCCTGGGCCTCGGCGAGCCCCCGCTCGATGACGCCGATCACGGTGGGATCGTCTGGCTGCACGGCGGGCCGGAAGCGGACGACCTCGCCGCCCGGCAGCACCACGAACTTCTCGAAGTTCCACTTGACGCGACCGGTCTTGCCTGCGGCATCCGGAACCTTCGTGAGCTCCGCGTAGAGCGGATGCCGGTGCCGGCCGTTCACCCGCACCTTGTCCATGAGCGGGAAGCTCACGCCGTAGGTCATGGAGCAGAACTCCTTGATGTCCTCGGCGGATCCCGGCTCCTGGCCGGCGAACTGGTTGCAGGGGAACCCGAGCACCGTGAAGCCCCGCGGGCCGTACTCGCGCTGGAGCGCCTCGAGCTTCTCGTACTGCGGTGTCAGCCCGCACCTCGACGCGACGTTCACCACCATCACGACCTGGTCGCCGTAGTCGGCGAGCGAGGCGGTGCCGCCGTCGATGGTCGTGATGGGGATGTCTCGGATGTCCACCTCACGAGCCTAACCCGCGCCGATCGTTCAACCCCCGAACGAGCCCGAATGCGACCCCTTCACGCTGGATCCGAAGCCGCCGGACTTCGCCGACGAGCCGAAGCCGCCCGAGAGCGGCGCCCGCTCGCCGACCTTCGCGCCGGCCGGGGCGCGCTCGACGACGTCGGAGTGCGCCGTGGACCCCGGCTTGGCGAACCCGCCGCCGGTCACGGGCGCCCAGGAGCTGACACGCGACGAGTCCCAGCGGGAACCGGAGAACAGGAGCGGACCGAGCCACAGGCCGGCGCCGTAGTGACCGTGATAGCCGTCGGACGATTCGCACAGCTGGTCGGGCGAGGCGTCCACTGCCGTGCCCTCTGCCCGGAGCAGCCGGATCTGCTCCGAGACATCCGCGATGCAGTCCTCCCTCGAGGCGTACACGGGGCGTTCCGTGCCGTCGGGGAGGATGTACTCCTCGCCGTCGGCACCCGACACGACCACGCCGTCCTCGGGGAACGGCGAACAGCCGGCGAGAAGCAGCATGGCGCCGGCCACGCCGATGGCGGCGACGACCCGCGGCGCCGGGGCCCGGGTCGCCCCAGAGACCTCGACCAGCGCCGACCGGCGGCGTGCAGCGGGACTCATCGCGACTCCTCGGGATCGATGATGTAGTGCGGTACGAACTCGGCCAGGTCACCGGTGATGGGCCCGCTCGTCTCACGGACGTCGATGCCGGCCGGCGTCTCGCCCACCACCCACGAACCGATGACGACGGTCCTGCCGTCGATGCGAGCGAGGTCGGCACGCTGCTGGTACACGAATCCGGTGTCGCCGTAGTCGCCCCCGTTGGAGGCGATCTCAGCACCCGACGCATCGAACATCGTGACGTTGGCTCCCTCGCGCCCGAGCTTCGGCTTCGAGACGTACGCCGTCCCCGTGAGCGGCTCGGGCGTCGCCGACGCGGGAAGGAGGAGCGGATGGCCCGGGAAGAGCTCCCAGAGCACGACGAGCAACTGCTTGTTGGACAGGAGCATCTTCCAGATCGGTTCGAGCCACGCGGTCGAGTCGCGCGTGGAATCGAGGAATCCGGCGAACTGCTCCTGGGCCATCCACTCCCACGGATACAGCTTGAAGATCTGCCGGATCGGCTCCCCGTCGGGATCGACGAACCGGTGGGCGTCGACATCGAACCGGATGTCCTCCACGAAGATGAGCTTCGTGTGGAAGCCGGCCTGCTTCGCCGTCTCGGCCATGTACGCGACCGTGTCGGCGTCTTCGACGATGAGCTCCCCGTCGCCCGTGTCGTGCAGCGAGGCGAGATGCAGGCGTGCTCCGGCCGCCACGCCGAGACGAGCCGTCCTGATGTGCTCCCACTGCTCGACGAGGAGTTCGTGCAGCAGGTTGAACTGGTCGGCGTCCTGACCCCGCGTCTCCACCAGCCACTGCCACTGCGCGGCAGCCGACTCGACGAGCGAGGTCGGCGTGTCGGCGTTGAACTCGAGGAGCTTGATGGTGTCCTGGCCGTCGTAGGCAAGGTCGAAGCGGCCGTACACGGTCGGGTCGTCCTCATCCCACGAACGCGCGACCAGGTCGTGCAGCGGAGTGGGGATGCCGAACTCGGCGAAGCGGCGGGTGCGGACGAGATGTTCGACCGCGTCCATGCACCGGTCGAACAATTCCCGGGTCGCCTGCTCGAAGGCGTCGATCTCGGCCATCGTGAAGCCGTAGGCGGCCTCTTCCTGCCAGTACGGACGCCCGCCTTCGGAAGGCAGGTCGTAGAACGTGAAGCCGATGCGATCGAACCGCCCACGCCAGTCGGCACGTGGCGTCGATGAGGTGCGGATCACGTGAGTCCTTCGGGGGTCGTGGCACCACGGACAGGAATGGCCGGTCCCGAGAGGGAACCGGCCGAACCGAATGAATGGTGGATCTGAGGGGACTCGAACCCCTGACCCCCTGCATGCCATGCAGGTGCGCTACCAGCTGCGCCACAGACCCGTGCGCCCCGTTCGGGGCAACGAATTGAGCTTACACCAGCCTCGCCCTCCGAAAGAAATCGAGGCGGCCTCAGCCGGCGGATGCCGCGGGCGTCAGTTCTCGCGCGCGAGCAGGGGCGCGACCGGCAGGGCCGGGCAGTCCAGCCAGAGCCGCTCGAGACCGTAGTAGAGGCGCTCCTCCCGGTGGAACACGTGCACCACGAGCCCGCCGAAGTCGAGCAGGATCCATCGTCCTGCGGCGTGACCCTCGCGGTGCAGGGTCTTCGCCCCGGCCTCGCGCAGCACGTCTTCCACCTCGTCGGCGATCGCGACGACGTTGCGCTCGGAATTGCCCGTGACGAGGAGGAAGACGTCGGCGAACGGCAGCGGTCCCGACACGTCGAGGGCGACGAGGTCCTCGCCGCCCTTCGAATCCGCTGCGCGCGCCGCGAGGGCGAGCGACTCGAGTGCCTGGTCGGATGCGGTCATGCGTTCACTTCCGGATGGTGGTGCGGTGGCGGACTCAGAAGAGCCCGGTCAGCGCACCGATGACGAGGGTGGCGACGACGCCGAGCGCGAGCACGCCGGCGGTCACGGCGAGCACGAGCGGAACGTTCATGCCCTCCTTCTTCGGCGGAGCCATCATGGCCCGCGCGGCGTTCTGGGTGCTGATGGCGCGGGTCGCGGCAACCGGGGCGCCCACACCGGCGCCGTCCTCGACCTGGTCGAAGAGACGGTCGACGTCGGAGGAGTCGATCTGGCTGGGGTGCACGCCCGTGGCCCCGAAGCTGCGCGGCAGGTCGACGGAGCCGGTGACGATCGTCTCGCCGCTCGCCGCCAGCGAGCCGCCCATCGGCCCGTGGTCGGGAAGGGTCGGCAGGATGAGCGCGTTCGTCGTGGTCGGCACGCCGTGACTCACGCCGCCGCGCGACAGCAGCTGGTCGAACGGTTCGGCCCGGTCGACCGGGGCGTTGAGCTGGTCGGTCCAGTGTCCGACCGGCCTCGGCGCGATGAGGGGTTCGTCGGCGATCGCGGCGTCGGCGACCTGGTGAGGCGCGGGCGCCCGCAGGGGCGTCGGCGTCGGCGCGAACGGATTCGCGGTGGGGGCCGGCGCCGGCGCCTGCGTCGCGGGCTCATCGCCGAAGTCGAGCTCGTCGAACTCGCCCGTCGAGTTCGCGTCGAGCATCGCGCGCAGCTCACGGCGGGTGAGGGTGCGCTCAGGGGTCATGGCCGTGTCGGCACCCATCGGCGGCGGCAGGATCGAGGCGAACGGATCGCCCGCAGGCGTCGCGACGACGGCGCCGCCGAACGGGGAGGCGGGGTCCGTGCCGGCGCCGGCCGAACGGGGGGCGGCGTAGCCCGGCTGCACCTGGGCGGGCGCGGCAGGCGGCGGAGCCTGGACGGGCGGAGCGGCCTGCACCGGCGGGACGGGCGGTCGCTGGGGCTCGGTCGTCTGCGGCGCAGCAGCAACCGGCTGAGCGGGAGCCGCCTGAGCGGCATCCGGGGTCGGCGACGTCTCCTGCTGCTCACGCAGCCGTTCGCGCTCACGCAACTCGCGGCGCGTCAGCGGGGGTTCCTGCGACGACGTCATTCGACACTCCGATAGAGATGGTGCTTGGAGATGTACTGGACGACCCCATCGGGCACCAAGTACCACACCGGGAATCCCCGGCGCACCCTGTCCCGGCAGTCGGTCGACGAGATCGCAAGTGCCGGAACCTCCAGCAAGCTTACGTCCTGCTCAGGCAAACCCGAAACGGACAGCACGTGTCCCGGCCGACTCACAGCGACGAAATGCGCGAGTCGCCAGAGCTCGTCGACGTCCTTCCACGACAGGATCTGGGCGATCGCGTCGGCCCCGGTGATGAAGTAGAGGTCGGCGTCGGGCCGCTCCTCGTGCAGGTCGCGCAGCGTGTCGATCGTGAACGTGGGCTTGTGGCGGTCGATGTCGACGCGGCTCACGGTGAAGGTCGGGTTCGACGCCGTTGCGATGACCGTCATGAGATAGCGGTGCTCGGCCGGAGTGACGTCGGCCTTGTAGCTCGGCGCGCCCGTGGGCACGAACATCACCTCGTCGAGGCCGAGCGACTGCGCCACCTCGCTCGCGGCCACCAGGTGGCCGTGATGGATGGGGTCGAACGTGCCGCCCATCACGCCGATGCGTGGCCGACCGTTCTCACCCGTCATCGCGCGGAGGCCCGCTCAGTGCCCGCCGTGCTCGCTCCCGCCGTGACGGGCGGCGTAGGCCTCGGCCTTCGCGCGGTGGCGGTTCGCGACGTCGCGGTAGGACGCCGCGACGAACGCCAGGGCGGCGAAGATGATGATCGCGACGACGCCGTACATGAACGGCTCCATCGGGAGCTCTCTCGCGTGCACCGTCTCGGTGAGTACCGTGCCGGTCAGCACTGCGGTCGTGAGGCTCATTCGCCGTTCCTTTCGATCCTGCGGGTGTCGCTCGTGACAGTCTAGCGACGTCAGCCGCGCACGTGCCCGGCCCCGCGCACGATCCACTTCGTGCTGGTGAGCTCGGGCAGCCCCATGGGGCCGCGGGCGTGCAGCTTCTGCGTGGAGATCCCGACCTCGGCTCCGAACCCGAACTCGGCGCCGTCGGTGAACCGGGTGGACGCGTTGACCATGACGGCCGCGGCATCCACCTCGTTGAGGAACCGCTCTGCGTTGCCGAGGTCGTTCGTGACGATCGATTCGGTGTGCTTGGTGGAGTACCGGCGGATGTGCGCGAGCGCGTCGTCGAGCGAATCGACGATGCCCACCGAGAGGTCGAGGCTCATGTGCTCGGTGGCCCAGTCCTCGTCGGTGACCTCGAGGGCCTCCGGGCGCAGCGACCGCACGCGCTGATCGGCGTGGATGGTGACGCCGGATGCCTCGAGCCGGTCGAGCACGGGCGGCAGCAGCCGCTCGGCCGCCTCTCGGTGCACGAGCAGCGTCTCGAGGGCGTTGCACACGCTGGGGCGCTGCGTCTTCGCGTTGTGCACGAGCTCGACTGCCCAGTCCTCCCGCGCGCTGGCGTCGAGGAACATGTGCACCACCCCGGCCCCGGTCTCGATGACCGGCACGCGCGCCTCGTCGACGACCGCCTTGATCAGGCCGGCGCTGCCGCGAGGGATGAGCACGTCGACGTAGTCGCGGGCCTGCATGAGGTGCCGGGCGCCCGCCCGCCCGAAGTCGTCGACGGTCTGCACGCCGTCGGCTGGCAGCCCGACCGCCGCGAGGGCGTCGCGGAGCACGCCGACGAGCACCGCGTTGGTCTGCTCGGCGGCGCTGCCGCCGCGCAGCACGACGGCGTTGCCGCTCTTCAGCGCGAGCACGGCGATGTCGACGGTCACGTTGGGGCGGGCCTCGTAGATCGCACCGACGACGCCGAGTGGCACGCGCACCTGGTCGATGCGCACGCCGCTCGGAAGCGAACGGCCGCTCACGGTCTCGCCCACGGGGTCGGTGAGGGCGATCACCTCGAGCACGGCGTCGGCGAGGGCGCCGATGCGCACGGGATCGAGCGTCAGCCGGTCGAGGAGCCCCGCGGCGAGGCCGCCCGCCCGGCCGGCTTCGAGGTCGAGCGCGTTGGCGGCGACGATCTCGTCGGTGCGCTCGCGGAGGATCGAGGACACCTGGGCGAGCGCAGCGTCCTTCTCGGACGTCGTCGCGCGCGCGAGCCGATAGGACGCCTCCTTCGCGGCGGCGAGGCGCGCGTCGATCACCGTGGCGTCGAGGTCGGGGTGCTCCATGCGACCAGCCTAGGCGAGGTCGGATTCGCCGCCTCGAGTGTGACGATCGGGTGCCGCATCGAACCACGTGCCGATCTCGGCACCTGCGAGGGCCTCGGCGACGAGCGGGGTCGCCGTGATGAGCACCGCGGCTCCCGCCTCCGCGGCGATGCGGGCGGCGGAGACCTTCGTCTCCGCCCCCCCGGTGCCGACGCCGGCACGCCCCACCGACCCGATCTCGACGCCGGCGAGCTCATCGCCGAACGCGACGTGCGCGATCCGCTCGGCTCCCTCGAGGTGCGGCGGCCGCGTGTACAGGGCGTCCACGTCGGAGAGCAGCACGAGCAGGTCGGCGCCGATGAGCTCGGCGACAAGGGCCGCGAGCCGGTCGTTGTCGCCGAAGCGGATCTCGTGGGTCGCGACGGTGTCGTTCTCGTTCACGATCGGCAGGATGCGCAGTGCCAGCAGGCGATCCATGGCGCGCTGCGCGTTGGAGCGCGGCGTGGCGTGCTCGAGGTCGCCGGCGGTGAGGAGCACCTGGCCGGCGACGATGCCGTAGCGGTCGAGCGAGTCCTGGTAGCGGAACACGAGCAGGTTCTGGCCGACGGATGCCGCGGCCTGCTGCGTCGCGAGGTCGGTGGGCCGCGCGTCGAGCTTGAGGTAGGGCATGCCGGTGGCGATGGCCCCCGAGGAGACGAGCACCACCTCGGTGCCGCGCTCGTGCGCGGCTGCGAGGGCATCGACGAGCGGGCCGATCTGTCCGGCGTTCGCGCCGCTGATCGAGGACGAGCCGACCTTCACGACGATGCGCCGGGCATCGGGGATGTCGGCGCGCGTACGCGGTGTCACCGTTCGCCCTCCCCCGATCCCTCGCCGTCCGCCGGCTGCAGGTCGTCGACGTCGACGGCGACCTCGACGTCGGGGTCCTCGCCCCACAGGCCGGCCTCGCGCTCGCGCTGGAGCTCGGCTCGGGCTTCGGCCTTCGCGTCCATGCGCTCGTGGTACTCGGTCTTGCGCTCGGCGCGGGTGGCCCGGCGATTGTCGTCGAGGCGGAGGTCCGCGCCGCGCGGTGCGGTGATGAGCTCGGCGGTCGAGGTGAGGGTCGGCTCCCAGTCGAATACGACGCCCGAACCCGGCCCGATGACGACGGTTGATCCGGCGACCGCGCCGGCGCGCACGAGCGCGTCCTCGACGCCGAGCCGCGCGAGGCGGTCGGCGAGGAAGCCGACGGCCTCGTCGTTCGTGAAGTCGGTCTGGTGCACCCAGCGCTCGGGCTTCACGCCGAGCACGCGGTAGAGCGTGCCGTAGCTGCCGCCCTCGGGCCGCACGACGAAGCCGGAGTCGTCGACGGCCTTGGGCCGCATCACGATGCGCGGGGCCTCGGGGGCGGATGCCGCGGCGGCGCGGGCCTCGTCGACGAGCTCGCCGAGCGCGTACCCGAGCTGTCGCAGGCCCTCGTGGCTCACGGTCGAGATCTCGAAGACGCGGTAGCCGCGCCCCTCGAGCTCGGGACGCACGAACTCCGCGAGCTCGCGGGCCTCGGGCACGTCGACCTTGTTCAGCGCGATGAGCTGGGGCCGATCGAGCAGGGGCACCTGGCCCTCGGGCACCGGGTAGGCGGCCAGTTCGGCGAGGATGATCTCGAGGTCGCTGAGCGGGTCGCGACCGGGCTCGAGCGTGGCGCAGTCGATGACGTGCAGGAGCGCCGAGCAACGCTCGACATGGCGGAGGAACTCGAGGCCGAGCCCCTTGCCCTCGCTCGCGCCCTCGATGAGGCCGGGCACGTCGGCGACGGTGAACCGGTGGTCACCGGCCTGGACGACGCCGAGGTTCGGATGCAGCGTGGTGAACGGGTAGTCGGCGATCTTCGGCCGCGCCGCGGAGAGCGCGGCGATGAGGCTCGACTTGCCGGCCGACGGGAAGCCGACGAGCGCGACATCCGCGATCGTCTTCAGCTCGAGCTTCACCTCGCCCTCGAACCCGGGCGTGCCGAGGAGCGCGAAGCCGGGCGCCTTGCGCTTGGTGCTCGCGAGCGCCGCGTTGCCGAGCCCGCCCTGCCCGCCGGGCGCCACGACGAAGCGCATGCCCGGCTCGGTGAGGTCGGCGAGCTCGCTGCCGTCGGGGTCCTTCACGACGGTGCCGACGGGCACCGGGAGCTCGAGGAGCTCGCCGGCCGCGCCCGAGCGGTTGTCGCCCATTCCGGGCTGGCCGTTGTCGGAGGAGCGGTGCGGGCGCCCGTGGTAGGCGAGGAGGGTCGTGACGTTCGGGTCCGCGACGAGCACGATGTCGCCGCCATGGCCACCGTTGCCGCCGTCGGGGCCCGCGAGGGGCTTGAACTTCTCCCGGCGCACCGAGACGCACCCGTTGCCGCCGTGGCCGGCGCGCACGAACAACGTCACCTGGTCGACGAAGCTGACCATGCCGCATCCCTCCTCACGGGGTGAAAACACGTGAGGGCGAGCCGAAGCCCGCCCTCACAAGACCTGTCGGTCGACTATTCGCCGGCCGCCACGATGTTGACGACCTTGCGGCCGCCCTTGTTGCCGAACTGCACAGCGCCCGCCTCGAGCGCGAAGAGCGTGTCGTCGCCGCCGCGACCCACGCCAGCACCCGGGTGGAAGTGCGTGCCGCGCTGGCGGACGAGGATCTCGCCCGCGCTGACGACCTGGCCGCCAAAGCGCTTCACGCCGAGGCGCTGGGCGTTCGAGTCACGACCGTTGCGAGTGGAGCTCGCTCCCTTTTTGTGTGCCATGTCTGTATCTCCTTGCAGGCCGCTGCTACTTGATGCCGGTGATCTTGACGCGCGTGAGCTCCTGACGGTGGCCCTGGCGCTTCTTGTAGCCGGTCTTGTTCTTGAACTTCTGGATCACGATCTTGGGGCCGCGAAGGTCGTTCAGGACCTCAGCCGTGACCGTGACCTTCGCGAGCGACTTGGCGTCGGAGGTGATCTTCTCGCCGTCGACGAGGAGGACCGGGATGAGCGAGACGTTGCCGTCCTTGTCAGCCTTGATGCGGTCCATCGTCACGATGGTGCCGACTTCGACCTTCTCCTGCCGACCGCCGGCGCGCACTACTGCGTAAACCACTACTCGTACCTATCTCTGGGGAACCCGGGGGTTCCGGCTGTCTGATGGGGTGTCACTGCGCGGGACCCCAGCGGGAAGGAGGGTCGTCACTGCCAGAAAACTGTGCGGGCACACCGGGATAAGCGGTGGCACCAACGGTCGAGTTTACCTGATGCCACAGGGTCGGTCAAACGCGCGTCCCCGGCGAGTCGCGCGAGGCGTCCGCGTAGGATCGGCGGCATGGCCGTGCTCATCGACACTCCGCTCTGGCCGAAGCATGGCACGATGTGGTCGCACCTCGTGAGCGATCGCTCGATCGAGGAGCTTCGCGCCTTCGCGGAGCGCTTGGGGCTGCCTCCGCGCGCGTTCGACCTCGACCACTACGACGTCCCCGTCGAGCGCTACGACGAGCTCGTCGCGGCCGGTGCGGAGCCGGTGGCCCCACGGGAACTCGTGCGCCGGCTCGCGGCCAGCGGTCTCCGGGTCACGCCGCGCGAGCGACGCGCCCGGAGAACCGGCTCAGCGCTCGGCTGACTCGGCGGTCGGCGAGCCGTCGGCGCGGGTGATCACCGGGGCGGCGCCCGCGGTGCTCAGCGCGGCGGTCGACACACGTCGGCTGCGGCCGCGGCCCTCGCCCGCCTTCTTCGGCGCGGGCAGCGCGTCGAGCACCGAATCGAGCAGCACCTCGGCCTCGGCGGGGCGCACCGTGCGACGGCGCTCGGGCGGGGCCACCGGCGGCAGCTCGACGAGCGGCACCAGCGGCGATCCATCGGATGCCTCGGCAGCCGCCTCGTCGCGCACGGGCGGCTCGGCGGGCGGCTCGGTCGTCTCGGCGGGGCCCTGCTCCTGGGTCACCCGACGGTGGCGTCCGCGCCGGCGGCCGCCGGACGTCGGCTGCTGCTCCGACGGCGATGCCTCGCCGCCGCGGTCCTGCCGCGTCGTCGGCTCCTCGGCGCCGGTCGGGATCGCGCCGGTCGTCGTCGCCGCCGCGGCATCCGCCTCGGCCGGCTTGTGCTCGGCGTGGGGAATCGTCGACGCCGCGATCTGCGCGAGGGCGTGCTTCACGTCCTCGGTGATCGCGTGGGTGCCGGTGTGCGCCTTGGGCTCGGTCGAGGCGGGAGCGGGGGCCTGGTTGCCGCCGCTGCCATTCCCGTTGCCGCCGTTGCCGCCTCGGCCACGGCTGCGCCCGCCGCGCTCGACCTGCTGGGGAACGCGGTGCTTCACGATCGGCTCGTGGTGCACGATGATGCCGCGGCCGGCGCAGACCTCGCACGGCTCGGAGAAGGACTCGAGCAGCCCGAGGCCGAGCTTCTTGCGCGTCATCTGCACGAGGCCGAGGGAGGTGACCTCCGCGACCTGGTGCTTGGTGCGGTCGCGGGACAGGCACTCGACGAGCCGGCGCAGCACGAGGTCGCGGTTGGACTCGAGCACCATGTCGATGAAGTCGACCACGATGATGCCGCCGATGTCGCGGAGCCGCAGCTGCCGGACGATCTCCTCGGCCGCCTCGAGGTTGTTCTTCGTGACGGTCTCCTCGAGGTTGCCGCCGGAGCCGACGAACTTGCCCGTGTTCACGTCGACGACCGTCATGGCCTCGGTGCGGTCGATGACCAGCGAGCCGCCCGACGGCAGCCACACCTTGCGGTCGAGGGCCTTCTCGATCTGCTCCGAGATGCGGAACTCGTCGAACGCGTCGCGCTCGCCCGTGTAGGCCTCGACGCGCTCGAGCAGGTCGGGCGCCACGGCGCGCAGATAACGCTCGATGGTCTCGCGCGCCTCGTCGCCGGCGATGATCATCTTCTGGAAGTCCTCGTTGAAGACGTCGCGGACGATCTTGATGAGCAGGTCGGGCTCGGAGTGCAGGAGCGCCGGCGCCTGGACCTTCTCGAGCTGCGTCGAGATGTCGGCCCACTGGGCGATGAGGCGGTTCACGTCGAGCGTGAGCTGCTCCTCGGTGGCGCCCTCGGCGGCCGTGCGCACGATGACGCCGACGTTGTCGGGGAGCACGTCCTTCAGGATCTTCTTCAGGCGCGCGCGCTCGGTGTCGGGGAGCTTGCGGCTGATGCCGTTCATCGAGCCGTTCGGCACGTACACGAGGTAGCGGCCGGGCAGCGAGACCTGGCTGGTGAGTCGCGCACCCTTGTGGCCCACGGGGTCCTTCGTGACCTGCACGAGCACGCGATCGCCGGGCTTCAGCGCCAGCTCGATGCGGCGGGGCTGGTTCTTCTCGCCGTTCTCGGCGGCGGCGTCCCAGTCGACCTCGCCCGAGTACAGCACGGCGTTGCGGCCGCGGCCGATGTCGACGAAGGCGGCCTCCATGCTGGGCAGCACGTTCTGCACGCGGCCGAGGTAGACGTTGCCGATGAGCGACGCCTCCTGGTTGCGGGCGACGTAGTGCTCGACGAGCACGCCGTCCTCGAGGACGCCGATCTGGATCCGGCCGCCCTTCTCGCGAACGATCATCTGGCGGTCGACCGACTCCCGGCGAGCGAGGAACTCGGCCTCGGTGATGACCGCGCGGCGACGGCCCGCGTCGCGTCCGTCACGCCGACGCTGCTTCTTCGCCTCGAGCCGGGTGGAGCCCTTGACCTTCTGCGGCTCCGTGATGAGCTCGGGCTCGCGGGGCTTGCGCACCTTGACGACCGTGTTGCTGGGCTCGTCGCCCGCTGGGCGGCCCTCCTCGCCGCTGCGGCGGCGGGTGCGGCGGCGCACGCTCGACGGCTCGTCGGCGGGCGCTCCGTCCTCGCGGTCGTCGCGCTCGGGACGCTCGCTCGGCACCAGCACGGGCGGCGCGTGGAAGATGAGCGAGGTGGTCGTGAGGGTGGCCGGGATCGGCGACGCCGGGACCGGTGCCTCGGCCTCGGCAGCCGCGACCTCGGCGGACTCGTCGGTCGACGGCGCAGCGGCGTCGGTCACGGCTGCACCCGCGGCATCCGCCGAGCTCGCCGGCGCACCCGCATCGGGCGCCGAACCGGCCACCGGGGCCGCATCGGCCGCGGATGCCGCGTCGAGCGGCTCTGGCGTCAGCGAGGCACGCTCGGCGCCACCGCGACCTCGGCCACCGCGTCGTGCGCCGAACAGGCCGCCTCGACGCCTCGGTGTGCTGCTGCCGGATTCGTTCGTGTTGTTCTCGTTGCCTTCCACCATCTCTGGTGCACTCCTACGACGGTGTGGATGGCCGCGCCATCCGCTCCCGTACTCGTCTCGAGCGATCCTGCGCCGTGCGCTGGACCGCCAATCCTTCACTGCTGCGACCGGCAGGTTGCCTGTGTCGCCACGTCTCGCGGTGCGTCTCACCGCTCACTCGGATGCGGTGCATCCTCAAAGCCTTCATTGGCGTCGTGCCGGGCGCGGCCCGGACGACTCCTTCGATTATCGCACGGCCGCGCAGGGTTGGCGTGGAACCGCATGCCAGAATACGAGGATGCCGGACTCCTCCCCCCAGTCCCGACCCGTCGGCGTCGCCGTCTTCCTCCTCATCGCGGGGGCGCTCGGCCTCCTCGCGGCGTGGAGCCTGACGATCGACAAGCTCGCCCTCCTCGCCGATCCCGACTTCGTGCCGTCGTGCGACGTGGGCGTGCTGGTCGGATGCGGCGTGAACCTCGGATCATGGCAGGGCGCGGTGTTCGGATTCCCCAACCCGCTCATCGGCCTCATGGCGTGGCCCGTCGTCATCGCGATCGGCGCGGCGATCCTCGCCGGAGCGCAGTTCGCCCGCTGGTTCTGGATCGCGTTCAACGTCGGTGTCGCCGGCGCGCTCGTCTTCGTGGGATGGCTCATCGCCCAGAGCATCTACGCGCTCGACGTGCTGTGCCCGTGGTGCATGCTCACCTGGGCGGTGACGATCCCGACGTTCTGGGTGGTGACCCTGCACAACCTCCGAACGGGCAACCTCCCCGTCTCGGCACGGATGCAGCGGCTCGCCGGCGAATGGTTCAAGTGGATCCCGCTGATCACCGTGGTCTGCTACGCGATCGTCATCGTGCTCGCGCAGGCGCAGATGAACGCCATCCCCCGGGTCATGATCGACCTGCAGAACCTCTTCCGCTGACGGGCCGCGCCGACCGGGTGGACCGGCCGGCGCGGCATCCGCTCAGGCGAACCAGAGGGCGAGCTCGCGCTCGGCCGACTCGGGCGAGTCCGAGCCGTGCACGAGGTTCTGCTGCACCTTGAGCCCCCAGTCGCGGCCGAAGTCGCCGCGGATCGTGCCCGGCGCGGCCGTCGTGGGGTCGGTGGTGCCGGCGAGCACCCGGAAGCCCTCGATGACGCGGTTGCCGGCCACGCGCACGGCCACGACCGGACCGGACTGCATGAACTCGACGAGCGGCTCGTAGAACGGCTTGCCCTCGTGCTCGGCGTAGTGCTTCGCGAGGATCTCACGGTCGGGCTGCACCATGCGCAGGTCGACGAGCGAGTAGCCCTTGGCCTCGATGCGGCGGAGGATCTCGCCGGTGAGGTTGCGGGCGACGCCGTCGGGCTTCACGATCACGAGGGTCTCTTCGATGCCGGTGGTCATTCCTGTTCCTGTTCCGGAGCGGCCTGCGCCGTCCTGTCTCGATCGATTCGTGCGCCGGCGACCATGCAGTACCACCACAGGCCGCCGAAGAGGATGCCGACGAAGAACATCGCCGGGTTGAGGAAGCCCGCCGCGAGAATGAGCGCCTGCAGCACCCACCCGAGCGTGAAGCCCCACGGGTACCTGAGCAGCCCGATGGTCACCACCAGGCCGACGATCAGCACGCCGCCCGCGACGAGCGCGACCCACGGCGGCAGCCCCAGCGAGCCGTTCTCGGTCGGCGCGAGGCCCCAGATCACGAGCGCCGCGAGGAAGACGATGATGATCTCGAAGCCCAGCACGATGGACGCCAGGCTCTGCCGGATCGACCGCGGCCGGCCCCTCCCCGGCTCGGGCGCGGCGGCGTCGGCGGGCGCGTCGCTCATGCGCGGCCCCATTCGCGGTCGGCGGCGATCGCCATGGCCTCGCCGACGAGGGCGATGGAGCCCGTGACGACCACCGCGCGCTTCGGCGACTCGGCCGCCCAGGCGCGCGCCTCGTCGAGCGCGTCGTCGAGCCGCTCGACGGCCTGCACGCGGTCGGCGCCGACGCGCGCGGCGAGGATCGCCGCCACGTCCCGCACCTCGCGAGCCCGGTCGGACTCGGGTCGCGTGACGAGGAACGAGCCGCCCGTCCGGGCCAGGACGGCGGCGATGCCGTCGACGTCCTTGTCGGCCAGCACGCCGAAGACGAAGACGAGCTCGTCGAAGTCGAAGTACTCGTCGAGCGCCGCCACGAGCGACTCCGCGCCGTGCGGGTTGTGCGCGGCATCCACGATGATCGTCGGATCGGCGGCGATCGCCTGCAGCCGCCCCGGGGAGGCCGCGACCGAGAGCCCGTCGTGCACGACCTCGTCGGCGAGGCGGACCGCGCCTCCGCCGATGAAGGCCTCGACCGCGGCGATGGCGACGGCCGCGTTCTCGGCCTGGTGGCGGCCGAAGAGCGGCAGCGCGATGTCGCGGTACTCCCCCGCGAGCCCGCGCACGGAGATCAGCTGCCCGCCCACCGCGACACGCGACTCGAGGACGTCGAACGCGTCGCCCTCCACGGCGAGGGTCGACTCCGTGAGCTCCGCGGCATCCTCGAGCACGCGCAGGGCGTCATCGGGCTGCTTCGCGGTGACGACGGATGCCGCGGGCTTGATGATGCCCGACTTCGTGCGGGCGATCTCGGTGACGGTGTTGCCGAGGCGCGCCTGATGGTCGAGGTCGATGGGCGTGAAGACGGCGACCTGGCCGTCGGCGACGTTGGTGGAGTCCCACTCGCCGCCCATGCCCACCTCGAGTACGACCACGTCGACCGGCGCGTCGGCGAAGCAGGCGAACGCGAGCACCGTGAGCGTCTCGAAGAACGTGAGCGGTTCCTCGTCGTCCCCCTCGAGCTCGGCGTCGACGATGGCGACGAACGGCAGGATCTCCTCCCAGTTACGGGCGACCGCCTCATCGGCGATGGGCTCGCCGTCGATGCGGATCCGCTCCGTGAACCGCTCGAGGTGGGGGCTCGTGAGCAGGCCCGTGCGCAGCCCGGACGCCCGCAGCAGCGCCTCGATCATGCGACTCGTCGAGGTCTTGCCGTTCGTGCCGGTGATGTGGATGACCGGCGCCGCCCGGTGCGGGTCGCCGAGCAACTCGACCGCGCGGCGGGTGGGGGCGAGCCGCGGCCGCGGGCTGCCCTCGCCGATCCGGTCGAGCAGCGCCGCGTAGACGGCGTCGGCCGCGTCACGCGACTCGGGGTCGTCGCGGTCGTCGAATGCCTCGTTCGCGTCGGATGCGTCGTTCACAGTCTCTCCAGGTCCACGAGGAGCGACGAGCCGTCGCCGACGGGGCGCGCCGCCTCCGCGCCCGAGACGTCCACGCCGCTCTCGATGTCGAGCTCGGTCGCGAGGGTCTCGCGCGCGATGAGCGCGTGATGAGCGGATGCCGCGACTGCGCCGTGCGCGTCGAGCGTGAGGCCGAGGCGGATACGGTCGCCGACGTCGAGCCCGGCGGCCTTTCGGGCCTCCTGCACGGCGCGCACCACGTCGCGCGCGAGGCCCTCGGCCTCGAGCTCGGGGGTGGTGGCCGTGTCGAGGATGACGAAGCCGCCGTCGGCGAGGAGCGCGAGCGCGGTCGATCCGTCGCCGGAGCCGCCGGCCTCGAGCACCAGGTCGTACTCCCCCGGCTCCAGCGCGATGCCGCCGGCGACGACGGTCTGGTCGCCGTCGAGCGTCCAGTCGCCCGACCGCGCCGCCTGGATCGCCTGCTGCACCGTCCTGCCGAGACGCGGCCCGGCGGCACGGGCGTTCACGCTGAGCCGCTTCGTGACGCCGTAGCGCTCGGCGCTCGAGCCGTCGAGGGCGACGAGGTCGACCGACTTCACGTTCAGCTCGTCGCGCAGGATGCCCTCGAACGGCGCCAGCGCCGCGGCATCCGTCGTCACGACCGTGAGCCTCGCGAGCGGAAGCCGCACTCGACGGCCGGCCTGCTTGCGCAGGGCGAGCGTCGCGCCGCTGATCTCGCGCACCGAGTCCATCGCGGCGACCAGGGCGTGGTCGGCGGGGAACTCCCCGGCGTCGGGCCACTCGGTGAGGTGCACGCTGCGCCCGCCCGTGAGTCCGCGCCACACCTTGTCGGCGATGAGCGGCAGCAGCGGCGCCGCCAGTCGCGTGTACGTCTCGAGCACGGTGAACAGCGTGTCGAACGCCTCGGCACCCGAGCCGTCCTCGCCGACGCCAGCCCAGAACCGGTCGCGCGAGCGGCGCACGTACCAGTTGGTCAGCACGTCGGCGAAGTCCCGGAGCTTCTGGGAGGCGAGGGTCGAGTCGAACGCCTCGAGGTCGTCCGTGACGGCGGTCACGAGGTCGCGGAGCTTGGCGAGCAGGTAGCGGTCGAGCACGTCGGTCGAGTCGGTGCGACGGGTCGCCTCGTAGCCGCCCTCCCGTGCCGTGTTGGCGTAGAGCGAGAAGAAGTACCAGGTGCTCCAGAGCGGCAGCATGACCTGCCGCACGCCCTCGCGGATGCCCTCCTCGGTGACGATGAGGTTGCCGCCGCGCAGCACCGAGCTCGACATCAGGAACCAGCGCATGGCGTCGGCACCGTCGCGGTCGAAGACCTCGGAGACGTCGGGGTAGTTGCGCAGCGACTTCGACATCTTCTGCCCGTCGCTGCCGAGCACGATCCCGTGGCTCACCACGTTCTTGTACGCGGGGCGGTCGAACAGCGCGGTCGAGAGCACGTGCATGACGTAGAACCATCCACGGGTCTGGCCGATGTACTCGACGATGAAGTCGGAGGGATGGTGCGTGTCGAACCACTCCTGGTTCTCGAACGGGTAGTGCACCTGCGCGAACGGCATGGAGCCCGAGTCGAACCACACGTCGAGCACGTCGGGGATGCGCCGCATCGTCGACCTCCCGGTGGGGTCGTCGGGGTTCGGCCGCGTGAGTTCGTCGATGTAGGGACGGTGCAGGTCGGGCTCGCCCGCCGTGTTCACGGGCGCCCGGCCGAAGTCGCGCTGGATCTCCTCGAGCGAGCCGTACACGTCGACGCGCGGATACTCGGGGTCGTCGCTCTTCCACACCGGGATGGGCGAGCCGAAGTAGCGGTTGCGGCTGACCGACCAGTCGCGGGCGCCCGCGACCCACTTGCCGAACTGCCCGTCCTTGACGTTCTCGGGCACCCAGGTGATGTCCTGGTTCAGCTCGCCCATCCGGTCGCGGAACTCGGGCACGCGGATGAACCAGCTCGAGACCGCCTTGTAGATGAGCGGGTTGCGGCACCGCCAGCAGTGCGGGTACGAGTGCTCGTAGCTCGCCTGCCGCAGCAGGCGCCCCTCGGCCTTGAGCAGCTGGGTGAGCGGCTTGTTCGCGTCGCTCCAGAGGAGCCCCGCGACATCCGTCACCGCCGGCAGGAACCGGCCCGCGTCGTCGAGGGAGATGACGACCGGGATGCCGGCGGCCTCGCCGATCTTCTGGTCCTCCTCGCCGTACGCGGGGGCCTGGTGCACGATTCCGGTGCCGTCGTCGGTGGTCACGTAGTCGGCCACGAGGACCTGCCAGGCGTTCTGGAGGCCGTACTGCTCGACGTCGGCGTAGTAGTCGAACAGCCGGTCGTAGGTGACGCCCTCGAGCTCGGCACCGCGCACGGTGCGCGAGACGGCGGCGCGGGCGTCGTCGGCCGAGTCGTAACCGAGCTCTTTCGCGTAGCCGCCGACGAGGTCGCGGGCGAGGAGGTACTCGCCGCCGAGCACCTCGGTGTCGGAGGCGCCGGCCCGTTCGCGCAGCACCGTCGCGTCGGGCGTGCCGTTGGGCCCGGCTGGCACCACGGCGTACTCGATGTCGGGACCGACCGCGAGCGCGAAGTTCGTCGGGAGCGTCCACGGCGTCGTCGTCCAGGCGAGCGCGCGCACGGCGGTGAGCCCGAGCGACTCGGCCTTCGCGCCCGTCAGCGGGAACGTGACCGTGACCGTCTGGTCCTGCCGCATCTTGTAGACGTCGTCGTCCATGCGCAGCTCGTGGTTCGAGAGCGGCGTCTGGTCGCGCCAGCAGTACGGCAGCACCCGGTAGCCCTCGTAGGCGAGCCCCTTGTCGTGCAGGGTCTTGAACGCCCACACCACCGACTCCATGAACGTCACGTCGAGCGTCTTGTAGTCGTGCTCGAAGTCGACCCACCGCGCCTGCCGGGTGACGTACTCCTGCCACTCCTTGGTGTAGCGCAGCACCGCCTCGCGCGCGGCCTCGTTGAAGGCCGCGATGCCCATCGCCTCGATCTCGCTCTTGTCGGTGATGCCGAGCTGGCGCTCCGCCTCGAGCTCCGCGGGCAGGCCGTGCGTGTCCCATCCGAAGCGCCGGTGCACCTGGTGGCCGCGCATGGTCTGGAAGCGCGGGAAGAGGTCCTTCGCGTATCCGGTCAGCAGGTGCCCGTAGTGCGGGAGGCCGTTGGCGAACGGCGGGCCGTCGTAGAACACCCACTCGGGCGAGCCCTCGCGCTGGTCGATCGACGCCTGGAAGGTGCCGTCCTGCTTCCAGAAGGCGAGGACCTCGCGCTCGACGGCGGGGAAGTCGGGTGAGGGGGCGACACCGTGGTCGTCTGGGGTACGGGGGTACACGCTCGCTCCTTGCGGGGACGGATGCTCTCGCGAGGACGCCGGCTGCTCGATCGAGCACCGCCGCGGTACCACCTCGCTTGCCCCGGCATCCGTGGATGTCGAGGCCCCTCATTCGGCTGTGACGGGCCACCCGTTCGGTTCTAGTGACGAGCGGATGCCTCGCGGCATCCGTTCGCGTTCTTCCGAAGACTCCCCGGTGATGGCCGGATCGACGTCGTTGCCCTCCAGACTACCGCGTCCGGGCTCCGCGAAGCACGCCCGAGGCGGCGGGAGACCCGCGGTACGCCTCGCTGATGAGCGCGAGCAGCGCGCTCTCGGGAAGGTCGTGCAGCTTCGCCTCGTCGACGAGGTCGTGGATCGCGCCGGCCAGCGCCGCGTGCCCGCCGATGCGCACCGCCACGACGGCACCGCGACCCCGGTGCAGTTCGATCAGTCCCTCGTCGCGCAGCACGCCGTACGCACGGAGCACGGTGTGCATGTTCACCCCGAGCGAGCGGGCGAGATCGCGAGCGGCCGGGAGGCGCTCGCCGCCGATGACGCGACCGTCGATGATGGCCGCGCGCACGGCCGAGGTGAGCTGCTGGAACAGCGGGGTGGCGCGGGCGGGATCGAGGCGGATCAGCACTACTTGATCCTATTGTTCTATTTGAAATGGAACAAGTTGATTGTCGCCGACCTCACCCGCTGCAAGGATGACTGCGTGACCACTGCACCTCCCGCCCCGGCGACCCCCGCGCCCACGAATCCCGCCCGACGCGTTGCGTGGGCCTCGATGGTCGGCACCTCGCTCGAGTCCTTCGACTTCTACGTCTTCGCCTACTTCTCGGCCTTCTTCATCGGGCCGCTCTTCTTCGACCCGCTGGGCGCGTTCGGCGCGCAGCTCGCCGCCTTCGCGACGGTCGCCGTCGCCTTCGTCGTGCGCCCCATCGGCGCCATCCTCTTCGGGCACATGGGCGACCGGCTCGGACGCCGGACCACGCTGCTCTGGACCGTCGGCATCATGGGTGTCGCGACCGGCCTCATCGGCGTGCTGCCCACCTACGCGCAGGCCGGCTGGATCGGTGCCGTGCTCCTGGTGCTGCTGCGCGTCGTGCAGGGCCTCTCCCTGGGCGGCGAGTGGGGCGGCTCGATCCTCCTCGCCACCGAGCACTCGGGCCCCGTGAAGCGCGCGTTCTACGCCGCGATCCCCCAGCTCGGGTCCCCCGTGGGATCGATCCTCTCCGCGGCGCTGTTCATCGTCATGACGATCGCGCTGCCGGCCGAGGAGCTCGCGGCGTGGGGGTGGCGCATCCCGTTCCTCATCGCCTTCCCGCTGCTGCTCGTATCGCTGTACCTCCGCTGGACGATCGACGAGACGCCCGTGTTCCGCGAGGTCGTCGCCGAGGGGCGACGCGACCGCGTGCCCTTCGTCGCCATGTTCCGCCGGCGCCCGGTGGCGATCGTCATCGCGATCGGCGCGGCGCTGCTCGGCATCGGTTCCTATTCGCTCATGAACACGTACACGATCAACTACGGCGCGGCGGAGCTGGGCTTCAGCTTCCAGGACCTGCTCATCGCCACGACCATCGGCGGACTGCTGCAGCTCATCACCATCCCGTTGTTCGGATCGTGGGCGACGCGCATCGGCTCGGCGCGTGTCGTCGCATGGGGCGCACTCGGCACGCTGCTCATCACGTTCCCGATGTACTTCCTGCTGCAGTTCGCCACGTTCCCGATCCTCGTGGGCACGATGATCATCGGCGGCATCCTGCCCACCATGTCGTGGGCGGCGCTCGGCGGCCTCATGAACGACCTGTTCCCCGACCACTTCCGGTACTCGGCGCTCTCGCTGTCGTACGCCATCGCCGCGACGGTGGGCGGCTTCGTGCCGCTCGTCACCCTCGCCCTCGGCGAGTCGACCGGCTACGCCTGGTGGCACCCCGGCGTGGTGCTCGCCCTCCTGTCGGCCGTCACGCTCGTGTCGGCGTGGGCAGCGTCGCGGATGCCGCGGGTGCCCGAGGTCGGCGACCCCGACGTCGTGGCGACCCCCGAGCCGGCATCCGCCGCCTGACCCCATCCACCGCCGCTGCGTGAGCGGCACCCCCTCGGCCCGCCGGTTCCCGGCGGGCCGAGTCGTCTCCGGTAGGCTGGATCGTCGCACATTCAGGCACCTCTTCACCGACACGGTGCCGCCGATATCGAACCGGAGCATCATGACCGATCACTCGCGCATCCCCGACAAGCCAGCGCTCGAAGGACTCGAGACGGTCTGGGGCGACGCATGGGAGCGCGACGGCGTCTACCGGTTCGACCGCGAGCGGGCCACGCGCGAGCGCGTCTACTCGATCGACACCCCGCCGCCGACCGCGTCGGGTTCCCTCCACATCGGGCACGTGTTCTCGTTCACGCACACCGATCTCATCGCGCGCTACCAGCGCATGCGCGGCCGAAGCGTCTTCTATCCCATGGGCTGGGACGACAACGGCCTGCCGACCGAGCGCCGCGTGCAGAACTACTACGGCGTGCGCTGCGACCCGTCGCTGCCCTACGACCCCGACTTCGTCCCGCCCTTCGAGGGCGGCGACAACAAGAGCACGAGGGCTGCCGACCAGCAGCCGATCGGCCGACGCAACTTCATCGAGCTCTGCGAGCGGCTCACCGCCGAGGACGAGCAGCAGTTCGAGGCGCTCTTCCGCACCCTCGGACTCTCGGTGGACTGGACGCAGTCCTACCGCACGATCGCCGACGAGGCGCTCTTCACCTCACAGCTCGCCTTCGTGCGCAACGTCGAGCGCGGCGAGGCCTACCAGGCGCTCGCCCCGACGCTGTGGGACGTGACGTTCCGCACCGCCGTCGCCCAGGCCGAACTCGAGGACCGCGAGCAGGCCGGGCACTACCACCGGGTGGCATTCCACCGGCCCGACGGCGGCATCGTCGAGATCGAGACGAGTCGGCCCGAGCTCATCCCGGCGTGCGTGGCCCTCGTCGCCCATCCCGACGACGAGCGCTACCAGCCCCTCTTCGGCACCACCGTGACCACCCCCGTCTTCGGCGTCGAGGTGCCCGTGGTGGCGCACCACCTCGCCCAGAAGGACAAGGGCACCGGCATCGCCATGATCTGCACCTTCGGCGACGTGACCGACGTGGTCTGGTGGCGCGAGCTGAACCTCCCCAACCGCGCGATCATGGGCTTCGACGGCCGCATCATCGCCGAGGCGCCGGAGGCCATCACGAGCGAGGCGGGTCGCGCCGCGTTCGCCGAGCTCGCGGGCAAGACGACCTTCTCCGCCAAGCAGGCGGTCGTCGACCAGTTGCGGGCGTCGGGCGACCTCCTCGGCGAGCCCAAGGCGATCACCCACCCGGTGAAGTTCTTCGAGAAGGGCGATCGTCCCCTCGAGATCGTCTCCACCCGGCAGTGGTACATCGTGAACGGCGCACGCGACGAGGGGCTGAAGGAGCGGCTCGTCGCCCACGGCCGCGACATCGACTGGCACCCCGACTTCATGCGCGTGCGGTACGAGAACTGGGTCGGCGGGCTCTCCGGCGACTGGCTCGTCTCCCGGCAGCGCTTCTTCGGCGTGCCGATCCCCGTCTGGTACCCGCTCGACGCCGACGGGAACCCGGTGTTCGACGAGCCCATCGTGGCGACGCGCGACCTGCTCCCCGTCGATCCGTCGTCGGCGCCCGCGCCGGGCTTCGAGGAGTCGCAGCGTGGGGTGCCCGGCGGCTTCATCGGTGAGCACGACGTGATGGACACCTGGGCGACGTCGTCGCTCACGCCGCAGCTCGCCGCCGGCTGGGAGCGCGACGAGGAGCTCTTCGACCTCGTCTTCCCCTACTCGCTGCGTCCGCAGGGCCAGGACATCATCCGCACCTGGCTGTTCTCCACGGTGCTGCGCGCCGAGCTGGAGCACGGCGTGAAGCCGTGGCAGAACGCCGCGATCTCGGGCTTCATCGTCGACCCCGACCGCAAGAAGATGTCGAAGTCGAAGGGCAACGTGGTGACGCCCGCCGGACTGCTCGAGCAGCACGGGTCCGACGCCGTGCGCTACTGGGCGGCATCCAGTCGGCTGGGCACGGATGCCGCGTTCGACCCGCAGAACCCGACGCAGGTCAAGATCGGACGCCGTCTCGCCATCAAGGTGCTCAACGCGGCGAAGTTCATCCTCGGCTTCGACGGCCGCGCGGATGCCCCCGTCACCGTGCCGGTCGACCGGAGCATGCTGGCCGAGCTCGCCGAGGTGGTCGCCAGCGCCACCAGGTCGTACGACGCCTACGAGCACGCCCGCGCGCTCGAGTCCGCCGAGACGTTCTTCTGGACCTTCTGCGACGACTACCTCGAGCTCGTGAAGGAACGCGCCTACGGCGCGCCGAGCCCCGAGCAGGCGTCGGCCGTCGCGGCGCTGAAGACCGCCCTCAGCGTGCTGCTCCGCCTGTTCGCACCGGTCATCCCGTTCGCCACCGAAGAGGCCTGGCGCTGGTCGAACGAGGGGTCGGTGCACGTCGCGCCGTGGCCCACGGTCGACGAGCTGGCGGCACGCGGCGAGGCCGGCGTGGAGCTGCTCGAACTGGCGAGCCTCGCGCTCACCGGCATCCGGCGTGCGAAGACCGATGCGAAGGCATCGCAGAAGACCCCGGTCGAGAGCGCCGTGATCGCGGCGTCCGCGCCGGCGATCGCGCTGATCGAGTCGGCATCCGCCGACCTGCGCGCGGTGGGGCGCATCGCCTCCCTCTCGTTCGTCGAGGCGGAGCAGTTCGAGGTGCGCGACATCGTGTTCGAGGCATCCGAGGCGTAGGGGGTACGCGATGGCACACGAGATCCGCCTGGCAGGCGACGACGACTTCTTCGGATGGCTGCCGTTGTTCGAGGCGTACTGCGAGTTCTACGACACCGAGCTCGACGACGCGAAGGCGCTCATCGTGTGGAACTGGATCCGCGACGAGCACGACCCGCTCCACGCGGCGCTCGCCGTCGACGACGAGGGCACTCCGGTCGGACTCGCGCACTTCCGCGTCGTGCCCGATACGCTGCAGGCGACGCGGGGCATCCACCTCGACGACCTCTACGTCAGCGAGGCCGTCCGCGGTGCGGGAGTCGGCCGCGCGCTCATCGAGTTCGTGCACGCGCGCTCGCTCGAGGTCGGCACCGGCGGGGTCAGCTGGATCACCGCCGAGGACAACGCCGACGCCCGGCGCCTCTACGACGAGCTCGCCCGCCGCACGACGTGGGTGACCTACGAGATGGACGCCTGATGCGGCTCGGCACCCGGTGGTCGTTCGGCGCGGAGCCGCCGGCGTCGGTGCCGACCGACCTGCGCCCGCGCATCGCCGCGGCTGAGGCGGGGCACCCCGGCAACGGCGAGGGCCGGCACTGGACCCTCACCTGGCTCGAGGGACGGCCAATCGTCGAGCTCGACGACGGCACGGTCGTGAGCGACACGATCGTCGACGTGCACGACGCCGACGAGGACTGGTAGCCGGACTCGCTCGGATCTCGCCCTCAGGCGCGGGCGAGCACCTCGGCGTGCGGCATGAGCAGCCAGCCGTCCTCGTCTGCCGCCCACTCGCGCCAGGCCGTGGCGATGCGCTCGAGTTCGGCCCGGTTCGAGTGACCCGACTCGATGGCGTGCGCCGCGAACTGCGACCGGGTGGCGCGATCGGCCCACGAGGTGCCCCACCACTCGCGCTCGAGCTCGGTCGAGAACACCCAGTTCGTCGCCGTCGCCTCGATCTCGGTGAAGCCGGCCTCGCGGACCCACCGCTTCAGGTGCCGGCCGGCGTCGGGCTCGCCACCGTTGCCGACGGCCACGTCGTGGTAGAGCTCGAGCCAGCGGTCGAGCCCTGCCGATCCGGGGCTCCAGATGACACCCCCGTAGTCGACGTCGCGCACGGCGAGCAGTCCCCCGGGCTTCAGCACGCGGCGGAACTCGTGCAGCGCATCGACCGGGCGCGCGAGGTGCTGCAGCACCTGGTGGGCATGCACGACGTCGAAGGACGCGTCGCCGAACTCGAGCGCGTAGGCGTCGCCCACGTGGAACTCCACGTTGTCGACGCGCTCGCTCGCGGCGAGTCCGTTCGCACGCGCGACGACATCGGAGGCGGCATCCACGCCGACGACCCGACCCGGGCGCACCCGGCGCGCGAGGTCGATCGTGATCGTACCGGGCCCGCTGCCGACGTCGAGGATCCGGGCACCAGCCTCGAGGTGGGGAGCGAGGTAGGCAGCCGAGTTCTCGACGGTGCGCCATGAGTGCACGCGGAGCACGCTCTCATGATGGCCGTGCGTGTAGGCCTCGGCCGGTGCGGACTCGATGGACTCTGCGTCGCCATGCATGTTCCGAGCCTACGACCGCCGTGGCCGCCCTCCCGCCACGCGATCCGGCAGGCGAGCAGCCACGCGAACGCCATAGGGTGGTCGGATGGGCGACGCGTCGAATCCGTTCCTCGAACCCAGCACCCTCCCCTACGGGCTGCCGTTGTTCGCGCTCCTGCGGCCCGAGCACTACCGTGACGCGATCGTGCAGGGCATGCACGAGCAGCGTGCGGAGGTCGAGGCGATCGCCGATGATCCGGCGCCGCCGTCGTTCGCCAACACCATCGTCGCCCTGGAGCGCTCGGGCGAGCTGCTGCGGCGCGTGCTCCCGGCCTTCGAGAACGCGAGCTCGGCCGACACCGACGAGGCGATCGACGCGCTGGACGCGGAGCTGGCGCCGCTCCTCGCCGCCCACCACGACGCGATCCGCCTCGATCCGCGGCTGTTCGCCAGGATCGGCGTGCTGCACGGCATGCGCGAGGAGCTCGGGCTCGATCCCGACCAGGCGTACCTCCTCGAACGCGTCCATCGGGAGGCCGTGCTCGCGGGTGCCGCGCTCGACCCCGAGGCGCGCGAGCGCCTGGCCGCCCTGAACGCCGAGCTCTCGACGCTGACCACGGCCTTCCAGCAGCACCTCCTCGCGGACACGAACGACCTCGCCCTCCACCTCGTCGACGAGGCGGAGCTCGCCGGCCTCGATGCGGGTGCGCGCTCCACCGCCCGCGAGGCGGCGCGCACCCGTGGGCTCGACGGCTGGTTGCTCACCCTGGTGCTCCCCACCGGCCAGCCCGCGCTCGCGGCACTCGCCCAGTCCGACGTGCGCGACCGGCTCCTGGAGGCCTCCCGGTCGCGCGGATGCCGCGGCGGCGAGCACGACACCCGGCAGACCCTGCTCGACATCGTCCGGCTCCGAGCTGAGCGCGCCCGGCTCCTCGGCTTCCCGAACCATGCGGCAGCGGTGACCGCGGGCGAGACCGCCGGCTCCCCCGAGGCCGTCACCGGGCTCCTCGCCGAGCTCACGGCCCCGGCCATGCGGAACGTGGCACGCGAGCGCGACGTGCTCGCCTCGCGAGCGTCGGCCATCGGCGCCCGCGCGCCCGTCGCCGCCGACTGGTCCTTCCTCGCCGAGCAGGTCCGCACGGAGCAGCACGACCTCGACCTCGGGGAGCTCCGGCCGTACCTGGAGCTCGATCGCGTGCTCATCGACGGCGTGTTCCACGCGGCCCACCTCCTGTACGGCCTGCGCTTCACCGCGCGGGAGGACCTGGTGGGCTACCACCCCGACACCCGGGTGTTCGAGGTCTTCGAGGAGGACGGCATGCCCGTCGGTCTCTACCTCTTCGATCCGTACACGCGCGACTCCAAGCGCGGCGGCGCCTGGATGAGCGCCCTGGTGTCGCAGTCCGAGCTGACGGGCGAGCTCGCGGTCGTGGTCAACAACATGAACATCCCGAAGCCGGCGCCGGGCGAACCCACCCTGCTCACGTTCGACGAGGCCGAGACGCTCTTCCACGAGTTCGGGCATGCCCTCCACGGCCTGCTCGCCCGCGTGCGGTACCCGTCGCAGGCCGGGACGAACGTCTACCGCGACTTCGTCGAGCTGCCGAGCCAGGTCAATGAGCTGTGGCTGCTCCGGCCCGAGGTGCTCGAGCGGTTCGCCGTGCATCACGAGACCGGCGAGCGGATGCCGCAGCAGGTCGTCGATCGCCTCACCGCCGCCCGCGGCTTCAACGCCGGCTTCGACCTGGTGGAGTACCTGGCGGCCGCCGCCCTCGACCAGGCCTGGCACCGCATCAGCGCCGACGAGCGGGTGGCGGATGTCGCGGCGTTCGAGCGCTCCGCCCTCGCGGCGTCCGGCCTCGACGACCCGCTCGTGCCGCCGCGCTACTCGACGACCTACTTCGCGCACGTCTTCGCGGGCGGCTACGACGCCGGGTACTACTCGTACATCTGGAGCGAGGTGCCCGGTGCCGACATCATGGAGTGGTTCGAGCAGCACGGCGGCGCGACCCGGGCGAACGGCGCCCGGTATCGACGCGAGATCCTCAACCCCGGTGGCTCCCGCGACCCGGGCGAGTCGATCAGGGCGCTGCTCGGGCGGGATCCGTCGATCGAGCCGCTCCTGCGCCGGCGCGGACTGGCGTGACCGCGACGATGCCCCGGCTGCCTGGCGGCATCCGGGGCATCTCGTCGAGCTCGGCTAGATCGCGAACCCGAGGGCGCGCATCATGTCGCGCCCGTCGTCGGTGATGCGCTCGGGGCCCCACGGCGGCATCCACACCCAGTTGATGCGGAACGCGTCGACGACGCCGTCGAGCGCCTCGGCGGTCTGCTCCTCGAGCACGTCGGTGAGGGGGCATCCGGCGCTCGTGAGCGTCATGTGGATGACGAGGGCGTCGTGCTCGTCGTCCCAGCCGAGGTCGTAGATGAGCCCGAGGTCGACGACGTTCACGCCGAGCTCGGGGTCCATCACGTCTTTGAGTGCCTCGGTGACCTGGTCGAAGCGCTCGGGAGCCAGTGAGGTGACCATGATGTCGATTCTAGTCGCGGCCTACTCGGCCGCGGCCGCCGCCGCGGGCTCCGCGACCTGGTAGCGGTCGTAGCCCTCGTCCTCGAGGCGGTCGGCGAGCTCGGGGCCGCCCTGCTCGGCGATCCGGCCCGCCACGAAGACGTGCACGAAGTCGGGCTTGATGTAGCGCAGGATGCGCGTGTAGTGCGTGATGAGCAGGATGCCCAGGCCGGTGTTCGCCTTGGCACGGTTCACGCCTTCGGAGACGATCTTCAGCGCGTCGACGTCGAGGCCCGAGTCGGTCTCGTCGAGCACGGCGAACCTCGGCTTCAGCAGCTCGAGCTGCAGGATCTCGTTGCGCTTCTTCTCGCCGCCCGAGAAGCCCTCGTTGACGTTGCGCTCGGCGAAGTTCGAGTCCATGCGCAGGTTCGCCATCGACTCGCGGACGTCCTTCACCCAGGTGCGCACCGACGGTGCCTCGCCGTCGATGGCGGTCTTCGCCGTGCGGAGGAAGTTCGTCACGGTGACGCCCGGGATCTCGACGGGGTACTGCATCGCGAGGAACAGGCCTGCGCGGGCGCGCGCGTCGACCGACATCTCGAGCACGTTCTCGCCGTCGAGGAGGATCTCGCCCTCGACGACGTGGTACTTCGGGTGGCCGGCGATCGTGTACGCGAGCGTCGACTTGCCCGAGCCGTTCGGGCCCATGATGGCGTGGATCTCGCCCTCGTTGATGACGAGGTCGACGCCGCGGAGGATCTCGCGGGTGCCCTGGTCGGTATCGACGTTGACGTGCAGGTTCTTGATCTCGAGCACTGACATGTGGTGGTGAATCTCTTTCGTGAGCCGGCCGTTCCGGGCCGGAAGCTGGTTCAGACGGTCAGGGTGACCGAGGGATCGATGTGGACGCCGCCGTCCTTGACCTCGACCTGGAACACCGGGACGGGCTCGTAGGCGGGAAGGGTGAGCGGCTTGCCGCTGCGGAGCGAGAACTTGGAGCCGTGGGCCCAGCACTCGAGCGTGTCGTCCTCGACGAAGCCCTCGGCCAGGGAGATGTCGCCGTGCGTGCAGGTGTCGCCGATCGCGAAGACCTCGCCGGCGGCATCCTTCACGACGGCGATCGCCACGCCGTCGAGCACGAAGCGGGACGCCTCGTTGACGCCGAGCTCGTCGACGCCGCAGACACGAACGGATGCCACGGTCAGCTCACCTGCAGTTCTGCCTCGATCGCGACGAGGAGCCGCGCTTCGAGCTCGGGCGAGCCGATCTTCTGGACGATCTCGGTGAGGAATCCACGCACGACGAGGCGCCTGGCCTCGTCTTCGCTGATGCCGCGGGCCATGAGGTAGAACAGCTGCTCGTCGTCGAAGCGGCCGGTGGCGCTGGCGTGCCCGGCCCCCTCGATGTCGCCCGTCTCGATCTCGAGGTTGGGCACGGAGTCGGCACGGGTGCCGTCGGTGAGCACGAGGTTGCGGTTCTGCTCGTAGCTGTCGGTGCCGGTCGCGGCGTTGCCGATGAGCACGTCGCCGATCCACACCGTGCGTGCGCCGGCGCCCTGCAGCGCGCCCTTGTAGGTCACACGGCTCTTCGTGTGCGGTGCGTCGTGGTGCACGTACACCTGCTGCTCGAGGTGCTGGCCGGCGTCGGCGAAGTAGAGGCCGAGCGACTCGATGTCGGCGCCCTGCTCGGCCAGGTGGGTCGACGGGTTGACCCGCACGACCTTGCCGCCGAGGGAGACGACGATGTGCTTCAGGAACGAGTCGCGGCCGAGCCGGGCGAACTGGCTCGAGAGATGCACCGCGTCGTCGTTCCACTCCTGCAGCGAGACCACGGTGAGCGATGCACCGTCGCCGACGAGGATCTCGACGTTCTCGCTGAGTCGAGCGTCGCCGATGCCCCGGAGCACCACGAGTCCGCGGCTGTTCGGCGCGATCTGGATGACGGTGTGGGCGCCTCGGGGCGCGTTGCCGAGGCCGGATCGGGTCACGGCGACGACCTTCTCGTCTTCACCGGTGACCGAGACGAGGAGGGCCTCGTCGAACGACGTCCATGCGTTGGCGCTCGCACGCTCTTCGGGCGTGCCGGCGGTGCCGATGCGGGCGTCGTCGCGGGCGATCCACGAGACGTCGACGCCCGGGGCATCCGTCGTCTCGATCGGCAGGCGGGCGCCGTCGAGCTCGCCGCCCGTGAGGTCGGCGAAGGCCGCCACAGGCGAGAGCTTCCACTCGTGCTCGCGCCCGTTCACCGGCGCGAAGTCCTGGACGTTCACCGAGCGGAACCGCTCGGAACGCGTCTGCACGGGCACGAAGGCGCCGTCGGAATGCGCGACGAGGCCGTGCTGCTCGGCTGTGGGCATGGCTGTGCTGGTCATCTGGGCGGTCATTCCTAGCCGACCGATCCTTCCATGCCCATCTCGATGAGCTTGTTGAGTTCCATCGCGTACTCCATGGGCAGTTCGCGGGCGATCGGCTCGATGAAGCCGCGAACGATCATGGCCATGGCCTCGTCCTCGGGCATGCCCCGGCTCATCAGGTAGAAGAGCTGCTCCTCGCTCACCTTCGAGACCGTGGCCTCGTGTCCGAGGTGCACGTCGTCGACGCGGATGTCGATCGCCGGGTAGGTGTCGGAGCGCGAGATGGTGTCGACGAGCAGGGCGTCGCAGCGCACGGTGTTCGCCGAGTGGTGCGCGTTCGCGTCGATGCGGACCTCACCGCGGTAGCCGGCGCGGCCGCCGCCACGGGCGATCGACTTCGAGACGATCGACGACTGCGTGTACGGCGCCATGTGGATCATCTTGGCGCCGGCGTCCTGGTGCTGGCCGGGACCGGCGAAGGCCACCGAGAGGGTCTCGCCCTTGGCGTGCTCGCCCATCAGGAAGATCGACGGGTACTTCATCGTGACCTTCGAGCCGATGTTGCCGTCGATCCACTCCATGGTGGCGCCCTCGGCCGCGGTCGCCCGCTTCGTCACGAGGTTGTAGACGTTGTTCGACCAGTTCTGGATCGTCGTGTAGCGCACCCGGGCGTTCTTCTTCACGATGATCTCGACGACGGCCGAGTGCAGCGAGTCGCTCTTGTAGATGGGAGCGGTGCAGCCCTCGATGTAGTGCACGTAGCTGTCCTCGTCGGCGATGATCAGCGTGCGCTCGAACTGGCCCATGTTCTCGGTGTTGATGCGGAAGTACGCCTGCAGCGGGATCTCGACGTGCACGCCGGGCGGCACGTAGACGAACGACCCGCCCGACCACACGGCCGTGTTCAGCGCCGCGAACTTGTTGTCGCCGGCCGGGATGACGGTGCCGAAGTACTCCTCGAAGAACTCGGGGTGCTCCTTCAGCGCGGTGTCGGTGTCCATGAAGATGACACCCTGGCGCTCGAGCTCCTCGTTGATCTGGTGGTAGACCACCTCGGACTCGTACTGCGCGGCCACGCCGGCGACGAGGCGCTGGCGCTCGGCCTCGGGGATGCCGAGCTTCTCGTAGGTGTTCTTGATGTCGTCGGGCAGGTCCTCCCACGTCTGGGCCTGCTTCTCGGTTGAGCGCACGAAGTACTTGATGTTGTCGAAGTCGATCTCCGACAGGTCGGCCCCCCAGGTGGGCATGGGCTTGCGCTCGAACAGCTGCAGCGCGCGCTGGCGGCGCTGGAGCATCCATTCGGGCTCGCTCTTCAGGGCCGAGATGTCGGCGACGACCTCGGGCGAGATCCCGCGTCGTGCGGATGCCCCTGCAGCGTCGGAGTCGGCCCATCCGAACTCGTAGACACCGAGTCCTTCGAGTTCTGGGCGGTCGATCAGTACGTCCGTCATGCTCTCCCTCTTCTCCTCCCGTGCAACCGGATATGAGTCCGGCTCATTCCCTCGCGAGTCGAGGCGCTCGTTGGCTGGGTGATGATGTGCGGGCGGCTCCAGTGCGAACCTAAGATGGCTGGGAGCTCGCATCGCGCTGACGCGCGCCTCGCGGGCCTTCCCAACCCTTCAAGTCTATAGGGTCGCGCTGTCGGGTGCTCCGTACTCCCAGCGCCGTCACAGTGCGACCCGGATCAGGACGACCAGCGTGAACCGCTTCATCCAATGGCTGCCCGACCGAGTCGACGGGCGGATCCGCGTCTTCGCCTGGCTGTCGTTCGTCGCGGAGGTCGTGATCATCGCGACGGGCGGTGCGGTGCGGCTCACAGGCTCAGGCCTCGGATGCCCCACCTGGCCGACCTGCACGGCCGACTCGCTGATCACCACGCCCGAGATGGGCATCCACGGGCTCATCGAGTTCGGCAACCGCATGATGACCGGCGTCGTGGGGCTCATCGCCCTCGCGCTGTTCGTGCTCGTCTGGCGCATCCGCGCCCAGCGCCGTGACCTGTTCGTGCTCGCCTTCATCGTCGGCGCCGGCATCGTCGCGCAGGCGATCGTCGGCGGCATCACGGTGTGGACGGGGCTCAACCCCTTCATCGTGGGATTCCACTACGTGTCGTCGCTCCTCCTCGTCTGCGTATGCGCGGCGTTCCTGGTCCGCATGGACGCGCAGCCCGGCCCTCGCGAGCTCGCCGTGCCCCGCTGGTATGCCGCGCTCACGCATGCGACCACGGGCGTGCTCGCGCTCACGATCGTGTTCGGCGTCCTCACCACCGGGTCGGGGCCGCACTCGGGCGATGCCGCCGCGGGCCGCAACGGCTTCGAATCCGAGGTGCTCGAGCACGTGCACGCGTGGCCCGGCTACGCCCTGCTCGCGCTCACGATCGTGCTGCTGGTCGGCGCGTGGCGGCTGCGGCTGCCCACGCTGCGCTGGGTGGGCGCCCTGCTCGTGGTCGAGCTCGTGCAGATCGCGGTCGGCCTCTACCAGGCGCGCAACGGCCTCCCGCCGCTCGCCGTGGGCGTGCACATGGTGCTCGCCGCGCTCACCGCCGCGACGATGACGGTGGTCGTCCTGCACCTCAAGCGACCCGCGGTGACGGATGCCGCGCCCGCCGCCGCGCCGGTCGCGGCATCCGCACGCTGAGGCGCTCGTGCTGATCGAGCATCGGGGCCGCCGCCCGGTCGTCGATCCCACGGCGTCGGTGGCCCCGACGGCGGTGCTGTCGGGTGACGTGCGCGTCGGGCCGCGCACCAGGGTCCTGCACGGTGCGGTGCTGACCGCCGAGGACGGCGCGATCACGGTCGGCGCCGAGTGCGTCGTGATGGAGCACGCGCTCGTGCGCGGTCGATCGGGGCATCCGGTGGTCATCGGCGATCGCGTGCTCGTCGGGCCGCACGCGCACGTGAACGGCGCGAGCATCGGCGACGAGGCGTTCATCGCCACGGGGGCCTCCGTGTTCCCCGGCGCCGTCGTCGAGGCCGGCGCCGAGGTGCGGATCAACGGCGTCGTCCAGGTGAATACCCGCATCCCGGCCGGCGAGGTGGTGCCGATCGCGTGGGTCGCGGTCGGCGACCCGGCCCGCATCCTCCCGCCCGAACGCCACGAGGAGATCTGGGACGTGCAGCGGGGGCTCGACTTCGTGGGCACCGTCTACGGCGTCCCCGGCGAGCAGGGCATGCGCGAGATCATGCGCCGCCAGTCGGACTTCTACGCCGCCCACGACGACGACATCGTCATCGACTGACGCCGACTCAGAACGGCAGCAGCGGGTCGATGCCGATGGCGAGGAAGAGCAGCGACAGGTAGGCGATCGAGCCGTGGAACACCCGCATCGGCGAGACCTGCACGTGGCGGATCGCGAGGTTGTAGAGGCGGTGCGTCTCGGACACGAACCACACCCCCGTCACCACGGCGACGGTGGAGTAGACGAGGCCCATGCCGGCCACCGGGATGAGCAGCAGCGAACACGCGACCGTGGCCCAGGCGTAGAGGATGACCTGCAGGCCGACCTGCGCCCGCCCCCGCACCACGGCGAGCATGGGCACCCCGGCCGCCGCGTAGTCGTCCTTGTACTTCATCGAGAGCGGCCAGTAGTGCGGCGGCGTCCACAGGAAGATGATGAGGAACAGGATGAACGGCGTCCAGCTGAGGCTCTCGGTCACGGCGGCCCAGCCGATCAGCACCGGCATGCAGCCCGCCACGCCGCCCCACACGATGTTCTGCGACGTGCGACGCTTGAGGATCAGGCTGTAGAAGACGACGTAGAGCAGGATCGCGCCGAGCGACAGCGCCGCGGCCAGCCAGTTCGTGAAGATCCAGAGCCAGGCGATGGATGCCGCGCCGAGCCCGTAGGCGAATACGAGCGCCTCGCGGTCGGTGAGCTCGCCCGTCACGAGCGGCCGCCCCTGCGTGCGCTTCATGACGCGGTCGATGTCGCGGTCGATGTAGCAGTTGAAGGCGCCGGCCGCGCCCGCGCTCATCGCGCCGCCGATGAGCGTCGCGACGAGCAGCCACAGGTTCGGAAGGCCGTTCTGCGCGAGGATCATGGTGGGCGCGGTCACCACCAGCAGGAGTTCGATGACCCGCGGTTTCGTGAGCGCGAGGTAGGCGGAGAGCTTGCGCCGTACCGTCATCTGCGGTCGCGACTCGCGAGTGTGTACAGCTGCCGACATCGTTCCTCTTCCGGGCGCGGGCGCACGCGAGCACTCCCCGCGCGACCCTCGACGATTCTAGGCCATGCGCGAGAGCGCGACATCCGGAATACGCTTTCCGCCTCACATAGCGCGGACTCGGCCGTGAGTCATCCCCCGTCACAGACCACCCCCGAATCCATATACTGAGGATTGCGCGCCCGGCTTCACGGGTTCGATCACGCCGGCCTCCCGAACGACTCCCGGCAGAACCCGCGGCCTGGCGGAACCGCGCCGCAACGTCCCGGCGGGTCGGGGGCCGGACGGTTCCCGACGCCGTCACGATCGGAAGGAACAGCACCTCGTGGCCAATCTGCAGTGGGAACCCATCGACGATCGCGCGGTCGACACGGCGCGCGTGCTCGCGGCCGACGCCGTCGAGAAGGTCGGGAACGGGCACCCGGGCACGGCGATGAGCCTCGCGCCCGCCGCCTACCTCCTCTTCCAGAAGGTCATGCGGCGCGACCCGGCCGACCACGGCTGGCTCGGCCGCGACCGCTTCATCCTCTCCGCGGGCCACAGCTCGCTCACGCAGTACGTGCAGCTCTACCTCGCCGGCGACGGCCTCGAGCTCGACGACCTCAAGGCGCTGCGCACCTGGGGCTCCAAGACCCCGGGCCACCCCGAGTACGGCCACACCGACGGCGTCGAGATCACCACGGGCCCACTCGGCCAGGGCCTCTCCTCGGCCGTCGGCTTCGCCTACGCCGCTCGCTTCGAGCGCGGCCTCTTCGACCCCGACGCCGCGGCGGGCACGAGCCCCTTCGACCACTTCATCTACGTCGTCGCGGGCGACGGCGACCTCCAGGAGGGCGTCACCAGCGAGGCCTCCTCGCTCGCCGGCCACCAGCAGCTCGGCAACCTCGTCGTGATCTACGACTCGAACCAGATCTCCATCGAGGACGACACGAACATCGCCTTCACCGAAGACGTGGCGAAGCGCTACGAGGCCTACGGCTGGCACGTCCAGACGGTCGACTGGAAGAAGACCGGCCAGTACGTCGAGGACGTCGCCGAGCTCCACCGCGCGATCGAGGCGGCCAAGGGCGAGGCGGCCAAGCCGTCGATCATCATCCTGAAGACCATCATCGGATGGCCCAGCCCCGGCAAGCAGAACACCGGCAAGATCCACGGTTCCGCGCTCGGCGCGTCGGAGCTCGCCGCCACGAAGGAGGTGCTCGGCTTCGACCCCGAGCAGACCTTCGTCGTCGCCGAGGACATCCTCGAGCACACCCGTGCCGCCCGTGAGCGCGGCGCCGCGGCGCACGCCGAGTGGCAGGTCGGGTTCGACGCGTGGGCCGAGGCGAACCCCGAGAAGAAGGCGCTGCTCGACCGGCTCGAGGCCGGCGAGCTGCCCGACGACGTGGCATCCGTCCTCCCCGCCTTCGAAGGTGGCACCGAGGTCTCGACCCGCGCCGCGTCGGGCAAGGTCATCAATGCCCTCGCGGGCGTGCTCCCCGAATTCTGGGGCGGCTCGGCCGACCTCGCCGAGTCGAACCTCACGACGATCAACGACGCGGCCTCGTTCATCCCCGAGGAGTGGTCGACGCACGAGTTCGCCGGCAACCCCTACGGCCGCGTGCTGCACTTCGGCATCCGGGAGCACGCCATGGCGGCGATCGTCAACGGCATCGTGCTGCATGGCAAGACCCGCGCATTCGGCGGCACGTTCCTCATCTTCAGCGACTACATGCGCCCCGCCGTGCGCCTCTCCGCGCTCATGAAGGTGCCCTCGATCTTCGTCTGGACGCACGACTCGGTCGCGCTCGGCGAGGACGGACCGACCCACCAGCCGATCGAGCAGCTCGCGACGCTCCGCGCGATCCCCGGATTCACGGTGGTCCGCCCGGCCGATGCGAACGAGACCGCCATCGCCTGGCTCGAGATCCTGAAGCGGCGCGACGCCCCCGTGGGCATCGCGCTCACCCGCCAGAACATCCCGGTGTTCGAGCGCGGCGACGGCGCGGCATCCGGCGACACGCTCGCGTCTGCGGCCGGGCTCGCGAAGGGCGCCTACATCCTCGCCGAGGCGCCGTCGGGCACGCCCGACGTCATCCTCATCGCCACGGGCTCCGAGGTGCAGCTGGCCGTGGCCGCCCGCGAGCAGCTCGCGGCCGACGGCATCCAGGCGCGCGTCGTCTCGGCGCCGAGCCTCGAGTGGTTCGAGGAGCAGGATGCCGCGTACCGCGAGTCCGTGCTTCCCGCCGCCGTGACGGCCCGGGTGTCGGTCGAAGCCGGCATCTCGCTGTCGTGGCGCCCCTACGTGGGCGACCGTGGCCGCAGCGTCTCGATCGAGCACTTCGGCGCATCCGCCGACTACAAGACCCTGTTCCGCGAGTTCGGCATCACGACGGACGCCGTCGTCGCCGCCGCGAAGGAGACGCTCGCGTCGGCCTGACGCGCGCAGAAGGAGAACACATCGCCATGAGCACCAACTCCCGCACCGCCGCGCTCTCCGAAGCCGGCGTGAGCATCTGGCTCGACGACCTGTCCCGCGACCGCATCACCACGGGCGACCTCGCGCGCCTGATCGCCGAGCGCAACGTCGTCGGCGTCACCACCAACCCGACGATCTTCGCCGGGGCACTCGCCAAGGGTGACGCCTACCGCGAGCAGCTGCACACGCTCGCCGAGGCCGGCACCGACCTCGACACCGCGGTGTTCGAGGCGACCACCGACGACGTGCGCGACGCCGCCGACATCTTCCGCCCGGTGTACGACGCGAGCGGCGGGTACGACGGCCGCGTGTCGATCGAGGTGGCACCCGACCTCGCGCACGACACCGAGCGCACCATCGAGCAGGCGCATGCGTTGTGGGCGAAGGTGGATCGTCCGAACGTGATGATCAAGATCCCGGCGACGGTGGAGGGGCTCGGAGCGATCACCGCGGCGATCGGCGCGGGGATCAGCGTGAACGTGACGTTGATCTTCAGCCTGGACCGGTACCGGCAGGTCATCGACGCGTACCTCACCGGCCTGGAGCAGGCGAAGGCCGCGGGCATCGACCTGGCCACGATCCACTCGGTCGCGTCGTTCTTCGTGTCCCGCGTCGACACCGAGATCGACAAGCGACTCGCGCAGATCGGCACCGACGAGGCCCTGGGCCTGAAGAGCAAGGCGGGCATCGCGAACGCCCGGCTCGCGTACCAGC
>NZ_JBFUDH010000021.1:0-37080 GCF_056404815.1 Agromyces sp. P2_B3
CGGTCCGGTCGCCCAGCAGCAGGCGGCTGCCGCGGCCGCGGCACCGCCGCCGGCCGCGCCCGCGGCAGGCGGCTCCGACGTCATCGCCCAGCTGCAGCAGCTCGCGGACCTGAAGGCCCAGGGCATCCTGAGCGACGAGGAGTTCGCGGCGGCGAAGGCCAAGCTGCTCGGCTGATCGGGAGTCCGGCGACCAGGGCCGGCCGTGCATCGGGGGATGCACGGTCGGCCCTTCGTCGCGGCGCAACCCCCTCGTTCCCGTCGGCCGCCGCCGTAGGCTGTGACGATGACGGATGCCGCGCTGATCGGAGCGGTGACGCCGCCTGACCTGCACGTGATGACGTACAACATCCGTCGCCGTCTCCCCCACGTCATGCCGGGCAGCCCTGATCGCTGGAGCACCCGCAGGCCGCTCGTCCGGCGCATCCTCGCCGCCGAGCGACCCACCATCCTCGGCGTGCAGGAAGCCCTGGCTGATCAGGTGGACGACCTCGCCGACGCCCTGGGACCCCGGTACCGGTGGATCGGGTACGGGCGCAATCCGTCGGGCCGCGGCGAGCGCTGTCCGATCTTCTACGACGCCGAACGGCTCGAGCTCACGCAGTGGCGGCAGCTCGCCCTGTCGTCGACACCCGAGGTCGCAGGGTCCCGGTCGTGGGGGAACATCGTCCGCCGCGTCGTCGTGGAGGCCGAGTTCACCGACCGCGCGACGGGCGCGAGGGTGCTCGCCTCCAACACGCATCTCGATCACCTCTCGACCCGCTCGAGGCTCGAGTCCGCGCGGTACCTGGTGGCGAGGGCGGCCGCGGCGAGCGCCGCCGAACCGGATGCCGCGATCGTCGTCACCGGTGACGTCAACGCCGACGTCGACTCGGCGGTCCACCGTCGTCTCACCGAGAGCGGTGTGCTGCGCGACACGTGGCAGGCCGCGGCAGAGCGACTGACCCCGCAGTGGGGAACGTTCTCGAACTACCGACGCCTCCGCCGGGGCGGCAAGCGCATCGACCTCATCCTCGTGGGTCCGGGCGTCGTCGTCGAGCGCACGGGCATCAACGCTGTGCGATTCGACGGCGCCGCGGCATCCGACCACGAACCGGTGCAGGCCGTGATCCGGGCCCCGGCCGCATCGGGCGGGATCGCGAACGCCACGGAGACCGCAGCGGCACCGGAGGAGCGATGATCGCGACCTTCCTCCGCCGGCCCGTCGGCGCCGAAGTCCTGGCCGACGTGCTGCGCCTCGTCGGCGCCGCGAGCATCGTCGTGGCGGGCATCGGCTGGGGCCCGCTCGCCGCGCTGACGGTGTCGCTCGCCGTCTTCGCGTCGCTCTTCCCGCGACTGCTCGGCGTCCGTCCGAGCGTGGACCTCGCCTTCGGTGTGGCGGTGCTCGTCTCCGCGTGGAGCAGCGTGCTCGAGCTCTACCTGTCGGTGCGGTGGTGGGACATCCCGACGCACTTCGCGACCAACGGGCTCGCCGCGGCGCTGCTGTACCTCCTGCTCCAGCGAACGGGGGTGATCGCGGATGCCGGGCGGCTGCGTCATCCGGTCGCCTCGGCGATGCTCCTCACGACCGCACTCGGCCTCTCGTTGGGCGTGCTCTGGGAGGTCGCCGAGTGGTTCGGGCACACGTTCATCGACCCCGTTATCTACGTCGGCTACGCCGACTCGATCGGAGATCTCGTGGTCGGGGGTGCCGGTGCGCTGCTCGCCGGGTGCGGGATGCGGTTCCTCGCCGGCGACTCCCGGTTCGTGGACGAGCACCGGCGCACGGTCGCAGCGCAATGACCGCCGCCGCCGAGACGCCGTCGGGCGTTCCGGTCGCGGCGCCATGAGACTAGGGTGACCCCGAGACCGTCGATGTCGTCGACCTCTGGAAGGGAGCCGGAGATGCCCGCGCAGAACTGGAACGAGCTCTCGAGCGGCCGGAAGACGGGCATGCTCATCGCGGCATCCGTGCAGCTCGCGCTCGCGGCCACCGCGTGGACGGACCTCGCCCGCAGGCCGGCGGCGCTGGTCCGCGGCCCCAAGGCACTGTGGGCCGTGCTCATCGCCGTGAACTTCATCGGTCCGCTGAGCTACTTCGTGGTGGGCCGCCGGCGCTGAACGCGTCGAGGAACCGGTCACGGAAGGCGCTCATCCGCCAGACGGGCCCGTCGGGCGCCGGGAGCATCCCGTCGTGCCAGTGCCATTCCCCGATCGCCTCGAAGACCGCCGCGTCCTTCGAGATGATGCTGATCGGGACGTCATGGCCGGCCCCCTGTCCGCTCACGATCGTCGCCGGCTGGTGGTCGCCGAGCACCACGAGCACGAGGTCCGGGTCGTCGGACTCGTGCAGGAACTCGAACATCGCGCCGAGCGAGTACTCGATCGACTGGGCGTACGCCCGCTGCACCCTCTTCGGGTCCTGCCAGACGCTGGTCGCCGACTCCCCTTGAGCCGGCTGCGGCTCGAACACGGAACCGTCGCCGACCTTCGACCACGGCACGAGCCGAGGGAGCGGTGCCCAGGGCGTGTGCGACGAGACGAGGTCGATCTCCGCCATGACCGGCTGGTGGCCCCCGGCGAGCTCGTGGTCGGCGAAGTACTTCCACGTGTACTGGTCGGGGATCCGCGCGTACCCGAACGACGGCCCCCGATAGCCGACGTTGTTCGCGTCGAGCAGGGTGTCGAAGCGATAGAACGAGGTGCCGAACGACCACGGCTCCGTGTTCGAGGGCACGACGCTGACGGTGCGCCAGCCCGCTCTCCCGAATGCCCGGCTCAGCGTCAGTCGGTCGCTCCGGATGACCGCGCTGTAGAGCGGTTGCCGGTCGATCCACAGCCCCGTCTGGAAGGTGGAGTGCGCAAGCCAGCTGAGGCCCCCGAACGTCGGGGAGGTGAGGAAGGCGCTCCGGGACGTGTAGCCGTCAGCGCGCAGCTGCGCCTCGCCGTCACGGAGCGCCTGGTCCACGCCTCCCGAGAAGCCCGATTCCTGCACCGCCACCTCGCCGTAGCTCTCGATGAAGGCGAAGACGACGTCCTTGCCCTTCAGCGTGGTCAGCAGGTCGGAGCCCGCGGCGTCCCGGTAGGGATCGGTCGCGATCTGCTCCGGAAGGTCGGCCAGGGCGGCGAGACCTGCCGCGGCGCGTGCGGCCGAGGCGGTGATCGCCCGGAAGGAGGCGGCGGCCGCGGCCGGCTGCCCGGCGACCGGCTGCGAGCCCACGAGGGCGGCGATGAGCCACGCTGCGGCGAGCGCCGAGATCACGGCCCCGCCGTGCCCCCGATCCGGACGGATCGCGTGCCCCACGCGAAGCGCGGCCCACGACAGGGCGACGATGAGCCCGAGGGCGACGACGGTGAGCAGTGCGACGAGCGCGTGCGCCGGGGCGGCGCCGATGGAACCCTCGACGACCCCGAACGCGTCGCTCAGCTGCTGCCAGTCGAGCGGATCGAATGGGATGTCGAGCACGGACCGGTAGCCGGCATCGATGCCGGCGAGCACGAGCGCGGCGACGACCGTGACCGCGAAGGCGGCTGCGGCGATGAGGCGCGCCGGGGCCCAGGGAATGAGGAAGAGCAGGAACAGCACGAGGATCGACTCCGCAGGGAGTCCGATGAGCGCCGACGGAGCACCGTCCGCGAGCGCTCCCGGCACGAGCGGCGTCACAACGAGGAGCAGGATCGCGACCACGAGCGAGACCCGGTCGCGCGCTCGGGGCATCCACGCGAGTGAACCCCTGCCCCCGCTGTCTCGTGTCATGGTCAGCGGCTCCGCCGGAGGCCTCGATCGGAAGCGGGTATGAACATGACTGCAAGCAACCGGCCCGTCCTGCGGGTCCTTCGGATCCTCAGCGCGATCGTCCTCGCCGCGATCGGCGGGATCCACCTGTTCCTCGTCTTCGACGGCGTCGGCGGCATCCTCGGCGTGTTCTTCGTCCTGAACGGGATCGCAGGTGTCGTGCTGGCGATCGGGATGCTCGTGCTGCACGGGCGGCTCCTGGGTCTCGCCACCGTCCTCAGCCTGCTCTTCGTCATCGCGAGCCTCGCGGCGCTCCTGCTCGCGCTGACCGTCGGCCTCTTCGGCATCACCGAGTCGTGGGACTTCACCCTCGTACCCCAGACGGTCGTCATCGATGCCATCGGCGTCGTGATCCTCGGCATCGCCACGCCGGTCGTGCTCCGCAGCCAGCGGGTCGAATGACCTCGCGTCGGCTCCCGCGATCGGCCGGGCGCGTCGATCACGTCGCGCCCACCTCGACGCGTGGAGCCCGGCTTCGGAGCGCCAGCCACACCACGTCGCGACCGAACGACTCGAGTAGCAGGACCAGAGCGAGGCCGACGACCACGCCCGCGAGCTCGGGGACCAGGCCGGATGCCGCGAGGGTGAGGGCAATTCCCTGCGCGGCCGTCACCACCTTGCGCCAATAGCGATACGGGAGCCGCTCGCGAAGCCGCGGAAGCACCCATCCCGCGGCGACGAAGACGTAGCGCATCAGGCCGATCGCGAGCACCCAGAGGCCGAGGATCGGTGCCACGTACGCACTCAGCACGAGCAGGAGGAACGCGTCCACCTCCATGTCGAAGCGCGCGCCCAACTCCGTCATGGTCCCGGTCCGTCGGGCGACCCACCCGTCCACCGCGTCGAGGACCAGGGCCGGGACGACCAGCCCCACCAGCAGCGGCACCGGGATCGGAGCGACGAAGGATGCAGCGACCAGCCCGGTGAGGATCGCGACCAGCGTCGACCTCGTCGCCGTGACGGCATTCCCCCAGCCGAGACGGGAGGTGCGCGCGCGTCGCAGCGCACCGAGCAGGAGGGCGTTGCTCACCACGAGATAGGCGAGCGCGGCCATCCAGCCGATCGGCGGCAGCCCGTCGGCGGTCCAGATCGCCAGCACGCCCGCACCGCCGAGTCCGGCAAACCCGATCGGTGCGAGGTGAACCTCCTTGATCGCCATCACGTGTCCTTGTCAGGGAGCATCTCACGGAGCATATTCATTCATGTACACGTCTGGCATCCCCGGAAGGTTCACCGAAGGAGGCATACCGTTGCTCGAGGCCGTGGCGTTCTGGATCGACCGGCCCGGCGTCGGGGTCATGCGACGAGCGTCGATCGGCCCGGTCGGCGAGGGCGACGTGCTCGTCCGCACGAGCCGCACGGGCATCAGCCGTGGCACTGAGACCTCGGTCTTCCTCGGTCGGGTGCCGACCAGCGAGCACGAGCGGATGCGCGCGCCGTTCCAGGAGGGCGGGTTTCCGGGCCCGGTGAAGTACGGCTACCTCAACGTCGGCGTGGTCGAGCAGGGGCCCGATGAGCTCCGGGGCCGCACGGTCTTCACCCTGTTCCCCCACCAGTCCCGGTTCGCGGTTCCGGCTGAGGCCGTGATCCCCGTCCCGGGCGGCGTGCCCGCTCGGCGTGCAGTGCTCGCAGGAGCGGTCGAGACGGCGGTGAACGTGCTGTGGGATGCCGCCCCCTTGATCGGCGACCGGGTGACGATCGTGGGCGCCGGCATGATCGGATGCAGCATCGCGCGGCTGGCCCGCGGCATCCCGGGTCTCGACGTGGTGCTCGTCGACGTCGACCCGTCGCGTCGCACCGTCGCCGACCGACTCGGCGTGCGATTCGCCGAACCGGGCGACGCGCCGGGCGACCGCGATCTCGTCATCAACACGAGCGGGTCGGAGGCCGGGCTGCAGCTCGCGCTCGCATCCGTCGTGACGGATGGGGAGGTGATCGAGGCCAGCTGGTACGGCGACCGGCCGGTCACGCTCGCACTGGGTGCCGACTTCCACTCGCGCCGCCTGTCCATCCGGTCGAGCCAGGTGGGGGCCGTCGCCCGTCGTCGCCGCGGCACGCGCACGACGCGCGACCGGCTGACGCTCGCGCTCGACCTCCTGCGGGATCCCGCGTTCGACGCGCTGCTCACGGGCGACTCCCCTTGGACCGACCTCCCCGCCGTGATGGAGGGGCTCGCGACGGGGCAGGGCGCGGAGCTCTGCCACACGATCGATTGGACGGACGCCGAATGACCTTCACCCTGACCGTTCGCGACCACATGATGGTCGCCCACAGCTTCTCGGGAGCAACGTTCGGGCCGGCGCAGCGCCTGCACGGCGCGACCTTCGTCGTCGACGCGTCCTTCCGCGCGAGCGACCTCGACGCGGACGGCGTGGTCGTCGACATCGGACGGGCGGCCGAGGCGCTCAGCGAGATCACGGGCTCGCTGACCTATCGCAACCTCGACGACGAGCCCGAGTTCGCCGGCATGAACACCACGACCGAACGCCTCTGCCAGGTGATCGCCGACCGCATCGCCGAGCGCATCGCCGACGGACGACTCGGGTCTGCCGATGGGCGGCTGTCGTCCATCGAGGTGACGCTGCACGAGTCCCACATCGCCTGGGCGACGTACGAGCGGACGTTGTGAGACGAATGCCAGACGCAGCCGTGCAGTTCCTGGTGCCCGACGGCATCGAGGATGACGAGCGCGTCACCGGCGGCAACGTCTACGACCGGCGCATCGGCGAGGCCCTCCGGGCGCAGGGCGTCGACATCCGGATGGTGCGTGTCGCAGCAGACGGCGGTCACGAGGTCGCGAGCGCGCTGTCCGCGCTCCACCGCGACGACGTCGTGCTGATCGACGGATTGCTCGCGGTCGCGGCCTCGCGAGTGCTCGAGGCGCAGTCGACGCGGCTTCGGATCGTCGTGCTGGCGCACATGGTCGCAAGCGCCCTGCCCCGCATCCAGGACCGGGCGTCGACGGCCGAACGGGAGCGCGTGGCACTGAACGCCGCGCGGCGGGTCATCGCGACCAGTGAGTGGACCCGCTCCGAACTCGTCGCCCGTGCGCTCGCGGAACCCGATCGCATCGTCGTCGCCCGTCCGGGCACGGACGCCGCACCGACGGCGACCGGATCCGCATCCGGGGGCCACCTGCTCTGCGTCGGCGCGGTCGCGTTCCACAAGGGGCAGGACGTGCTGGTCAACGCGCTTGCGGGAATGGACGACCTGCCCGGATGGAGCTGTTCGATCGTGGGCTCACTGGACGCCGACCCGGAGTTCGCGACCCGGACCGCTGCCGCCATCCGATCGGCTGGGCTCACGGAGCGCATCGAGCTGCCGGGCGTGCTCACCGGTCGCCGGCTCGCCGAGGCGTACCAGGCGGCCGACCTCGTCGTGGTGCCGTCGCGCGCCGAGAGCTACGGCATGGTGGCCGCGGAGGCGGTCGCCCGCGGCATCCCGGTTGTGGCGGCACGCGTCGGCGGGGTGCCGGAGGCGGTCGTCGGGAGCACGGCCGCCGTCCTGATCCCTCCCGACGACCCGGTGGCGTTGCGTGCGGTGCTCCGGCAGTGGTGGGCGGAACCTCCTCGGCGTGCGGTGCTCAAGGCCGAAGCGGTGCGGTCCCGTACCGGGAGGCGAACCTGGGCCGAGTCCGCTCGGATCGCCGGGACGGTCCTGCGACGAACCCGCCCTGCCGCGGGCGGCGTCGAGTCCGAGCGGCGGCGCGCCGGATGAGCGAGGTCATCGAGGTGAGCAGCGATTGGCTCGCGCTCCGCGAACCCGAGGACGCACGCGCGCGGTCCCGCGGCCTCGCGCTCGAAGCAGCCCGACTTCTCGCGCCGGGTCCCATCGTGATCCACGACCTGGGAAGCGGGACCGGCTCGATGATGCGATGGCTCGCGCCGCAGCTGCCCGGCCCGCAGACCTGGGTCCTGCACGACTGGAACGCGACCCTCCTCGAGCGAGCGGTGCGCGCGGGCGCGACCGATCGTGAAGGACGACCGGTCGCGATCCGCACGCGGAGCGGCGAACTCGCCCACTTCGGGTCCGATCACCTCGGCGGCGCCGCGCTGGTGACCGCTTCGGCATTGCTCGACGTGCTGACGTCGAGGGAGGTCGGCGCCGTCACCGACGCGTGCGTCGCCGTCGGATGCCCCGTGCTGCTGAGCCTCAGCGTGACCGGGCAGGTCCGCCTCGACCCCGGGGATCCTCGCGACGACGCGTTCGAGGCCGCGTTCAACGCGCACCAGCGACGTCGCGCGGGGGCGCGGCGCCTCGTCGGGCCCACTGGCGTCGCGCTCGCGCGACGCCGGTTCCTCGAGGCCGGCTGGAACGTTCGAACCGCCGCCACCCCCTGGCGGCTCGGCGACCACGAGCGACCGCTCCTCGACGAGTGGTTCGCCGGATGGTGCGATGCCGCCCTCGAGGAGCGGGCCGACCTCCGAGCGGACGGCGCGGCGTACCGCACCCTTCGTTCGTCGCAATCGCGACGCGGTGCACTCTCAGCCGAGGTCGCGCACGCCGATCTCCTGGCGTGGCCGTGATGTCCGCGGTGAGGATCGCATCGGCCGCGACGGGAATCGGGTCACGGCTCCGCGCAGCCTGGGCGTCGCGACGGTTCCGACTCGCGGTACGTGTGCTGGTGGGGGTCGGCGTGCTCATGGCGGTGGTCGCCCAGGTGGGCACGGGGCCGTTCCTGCACGGGCTGCTCAGCGTCGACCTGCGCGTCATCGTCGCCGCGCTCGCGCTCTCCGCCACGGCGACCGCCGCCGCAGCCTGGCGCTGGAGCATCATCGCGAAGCGACTCGGGGTGGGCCTCCCCTACCCACGCGCCGTCGGCATGTACTACCGGTCGCAGCTGCTCAACACGGTGCTTCCCGGTGGCGTGGTGGGCGACGTGCAGCGTGCCCTCACGCAGGGCCGCGACGCCGGCGACGTCGGGCAGGGCGCTCGGGCCGTCGTCATCGAGCGCACCGTCGGGCAGGTCGTGCAGGTCGCGCTCGCGGTGGTCGTCATCGCGTGCTTCGCCGCCGAGTTCCAGGGCTACCTGCTCGCGACGACCGGCCTCGTCGTCACCGTGATCGCACTCGCCACGCTCGCGATGACGGCGACGAGCGCCCGGGCGCGCGCCGCGCTGCGACGCGAGCTCGACGAGCTCTCAGCCGGTGTGGGATCCGCCCGAGCGCTCCTGCAGGTCGTCGTCGCATCGATCGTGGTGGTCGCGTGCCACGTCGTGACGTTCGGCGTCGCGGTCGCCGAGGTGGGAGCGAGCGTGCCGCCGATGCGCCTCGCCGCCCTCGCGCTCGTCGTGCTGCTCGCCGGATCCATCCCGCTGAACCTCGGCGGCTGGGGTCCGCGCGAGGGGATCGCCGGCTGGACGTTCGCCGTCGCCGGCCTCGGCGCCTCCGCGGGTGTCGCCGCCGCCACCCTGTTCGGCATCCTGGCGATGATCGCCGTCACCCCCGCACTCGTCGTCGCCGCGACATCCGCCGCCCGACGCGCGCAATCGACCGCACCCGAGCGTACGGTCGTTCTCACCGGCACTGGCCGGAAGGAGGAATCGTGATCGACCGTCCGTACGTGATCCTCAGCGCAGCCATGTCCATCGACGGATACCTCGATACCGCCTCCCCGCCGCGTCTCGCGCTCTCGAACGAGGCGGACTTCGACAGGGTCGACGAGGTGCGCGCGCACTGCGACGCCATCCTCGTCGGAGCACGCACCGTGCGGGCCGACAATCCGAGGTTGCTCGTGCGCAGCGAGGAGCGACGGAGTCGGCGCGAGGCCGAAGGCCGTCCCCCGTCGCCCTGGAAGGTGACCGTCACGGCGACCGGCGACCTCGATCCGGAGTCGAGGTTCTTCACCTTCGGAGACACGGAGAAGCTGGTCTACTGCCCTACGTCCGCGACCCGCGACATCCAGGAACGGCTCGGTGATCGTGCGACCATCGTGGGATTGGCCGACGAGCTCACCGCGGTCGATCTCGTCGGCGAGCTGCACGACCGGGGCGTGCGGACGCTCCTCGTCGAAGGCGGCGGAACCGTGTTCACTCAGTTCCTGGCGTCCGACCTCGTCGATGAACTCCAATTGGCGATCGCCCCGTTCTTCGTCGGCGACCGGCGAGCCCCGCGCTTGATCGGCGACGGCACGTTCCCGTGGAATGCCGACCGTCGCGCACCCCTCGCTGAGAGCCGTCGGGTCGGCGACATGGTGCTCCTGCGGTATGCACTGTCCGAGCGAGGCACGGCACATGGTGGTTCCCTCCCCGGCGGACCGGACTAGCCCGACGCCCATGGCCCAGGCAGCTTCGCCCGTGCGCGCGTGGATCGGCACGATCGTCTTCCTCCTCCTCGCGCCCGGAATCGTCGCCGGCATCATCCCGTGGCTCATCTCCGGCTGGCGTTGGTGCGACTGGGGCACGGCCGCCTGGGTCGTACTGCCGATCGCCTGGATCGCGATCGGCGTCGGAGTGGGCTTCCTCCTGCACGCCTTCGCGCTGTTCGCCCTGCACCGCGGAACGCCCGCTCCGGTCGCTCCGACTGCGACGCTCGTCGTGACCGGGGTCTACCGATACGTGCGCAATCCGATGTACCTGTCGGTGCTCGCGATCATCCTCGGCCAGGCGCTGCTGTTCGGCAGCTGGTGGCTTCTCGTCTACGCCGTCGTCGTGCTCGCCGCGGTGGTGGCGTTCGTGAAGGGCTACGAGGAGCCGACCCTCACCGAGACATACGGCGAGCAGTACGCCGCCTACCGGCGCAACGTCCCGGGCTGGTGGCCGCGGCTCACGCCGTGGCGCGGCTGATCGTCACTGCTGCATCCTCGGATCCTCGGTGGGGTCGGCATACGTGGTGGGGCAGCCCTGTGCGAGCGCCTCCTCGCGCAGCTCGAAGTGCCACGGCTCGTTGTCGTAGATCGGGCAGAGGCCGTACCCGGCGCCGTTCGCCGCCAGCCACGCGTCGGCGTCGGCGTCGCCGATGTCGACCGCGTCTCCCGAGACATGGGCCGACGTGGCGGCCGTCGCGACCCACCTGGCTGCCTCCGCTTCCGAGCCGTACGTGGCGACCGCGTCCTGGAGCAGTTGCTCCTGGTACTCCGGCGAGCGCCAGCCGCTGTTCACCACGAAGCCGATGCCGTCCGTTGCGGCATCCGTCGCCGCGTCGCGCAGCGCAGCGAGCAGATCGGGGTCGAGCTTGCCGACGCCGGGGTACTCGTCGTCGAACACCGTCACGCCGTCGGGCATCGTGCCGTCGGCCTCGGTGAGGTCGCCGATGGTCGCGCCGTCGGGCATGACCGGCGCCGCACCCGCGTCATCGCGCCAACCCTCACCGAATGACGAGGCCGACGACGACGAGGCCGGTGGCACGAGCGTTCCGAGCACCGTCGCGGCGGCGATGACGAGGAGGAGGGCGACGACGACCGCGCCGAACGTGCGGCGGGCGCGGCGTCGACTCGGGGACCGGGACGGGGTGGTTCGACTCATGCTGCGAGCCAACGCGAGGGCGCGTTGCCGGGGCGTATCCGCTTTCGGATACGCCGACGATATGCGTCGGCTCCTAGCATTGCCAGCATGCGCGTGTTGGTGGTCGAGGACGAGCCGTTCATGGCGGAGGCCATCCGGGATGGGCTGCGCCTGGAGGCGATCGCGGCGGACATCGCCGGCGACGGGAACGCCGCGCTCGAGCTGTTGAGCATCAACTCCTACGACCTCGCCGTGCTCGACCGCGACATCCCGGGTCCCTCCGGCGACGAGGTCGCGGCGAGCATCGTCGCCTCGGGCAGCGGGATGCCGATCCTCATGCTCACCGCCGCCGATCGGCTCGACGACAAGGCCTCGGGGTTCGGGCTCGGAGCCGATGACTACCTCACCAAGCCGTTCGAGCTGCAGGAGCTCGTGCTCCGGCTTCGTGCGCTCGACCGGAGGCGGGCGCACAACCGACCGCCGGTGCACGAGATCGCCGGGCTCCGGCTGGATCCCTTCCGCCGCGAGGTCTTCCGTGACGGACGCTACGTCGCGCTGACGAGGAAGCAGTTCGCGGTCCTCGAGGTCCTCGTCGCCGCCGAGGGCGGCGTGGTCAGCGCCGAGGAGCTGCTGGAGCGGGCGTGGGATGCGAACGCCGACCCGTTCACCAACGCCGTGCGCATCACGGTCTCCGCCCTGCGCAAGCGGCTCGGCGAGCCGTGGGTCATCGTCACCGTGCCCGGCGCCGGGTATCGCGTCGAGGCCGAGGCATCCGGCTCGGACGAAGGCGGCGCGCGTGGCTAGGCCGCCGGGAATGAGCGTCCGCCTCAAGCTCACCCTCAGCTACGCGGGCTTCCTGATGGTCGCGAGCTTCCTGCTGCTCGCGGCCGTGTGGCTGTTCCTCCTCCGCTACGTGCCCGCCCGCGCAAGCGAGACCATCGACGGGTTCGTGCCCGGTCGCGACGACCTGGTCCGTGCATTCGGGCCGGTCGTCGCGTGGGTCCTCCTCTTCCTGCTGGCGTTCGGCCTCGTCGGCGGGTGGTTCCTCGCCGGGCGCATGCTCGTGCCACTGGCACGGATCACGGATGCCACGCGGCGGGCCGCGAACGGATCGCTCTCGTACCGCATCGAGCTCGAGGGCCGGAACGACGAGTTCCGCGAGCTGGCGGACAGCTTCGACGCCATGCTCGCCCGGCTCGAGGCGCAGGTCGCGGAGCAGCGGAGGTTCGCCGCCAACGCCTCGCACGAGCTGCGGACCCCGCTCGCCATCACGCAGACGCTGCTCGAGGTCGCGCGCAACGACCCCGACCGTGACCAGGGCGCCCTCATCGAGCGCCTGCGCATCGTCAACGACCGCGCGACCGCGCTCACCGAGGCGCTGCTCCTGCTCAGCCGCGCCGACCAGCGGTCGTTCACCCGCGAGGAGGTCGACCTGTCGCTCCTGGCCGAGGAGGCTGTCGAGACACTCCTCCCCCTCGCCGAGCAACGCGGCGTCGGCCTCGAGACCTCGGGCGAGATCGCGCCCACGTTCGGCTCGCACGCGCTGCTACTGCAGATGACCACGAACCTCGTGCATAACGCCATCGTGCACAACCTGCCCGACCACGGCACCGTGCACGTGAGCACCGCCGTCGATGCGCGCTCCGTCACGCTGACGGTCGAGAACACGGGCGAGCACCTGGCACCGCACCTCGTCTCCACGCTGACCGAGCCGTTCCAGCGGGGCACCGAGCGGCTCCGCGGCGACCATGCCGGGGTCGGCCTCGGCCTCGCGATCGTGGCGAGCATCATCACGGCGCACGACGGACGCCTGACCATCGTCGGTCGTCCCGAGGGCGGGATGCGCGTGACAGTGGCGCTTCCTGCCGCGGCATCGGGCCCGATCCGATGAGCGTCGACGAGCTGCCCCGGTCGTCGCCGGCGGAGGGTGGGAGTGAGGCGACCCGATCGCGCCGTCGCATCCTGCCGGCCCTGTTCGTCGTGTACCTCGTGCTGCTCACGTGGATCGTGATCTGGAAGCTCGAGGTGCCGTTCGTCGGAACGGGCGACCTGCGCCAGCTCAAGCTCGTCCCGTTCGCACCGAGCACGTGCGACGGGGCCAGCTCGCCCTCCGAAGTGGTCGTCAACGTCCTGCTCTTCGTCCCCTTCGGCCTGTACTTCGGCCTCCTCGCGCCGGCGTGGTCCTGGTGGCGAACCACGGCCATCGTCGCGGGTGCGAGCCTTGCGATGGAGGTGCTCCAGTACGTGCTGGCCGTCGGGAGTTCCGACGTCACCGACCTCATCACGAACACCGCCGGCGGGCTGGCCGGACTCGCCGTGCTCGCACTCGCGCGACGCAGGCTCGGCGCACGCACCGGCGTGGTCATGTCGCGGTGCTGCGCCGTGCTGACCGTGCTCGCGCTGCTGGCGGCGGCGATCGTCGTCGTCTCCCCGCTGAGCTTCGCACCGCCGCGCGACGTCCTGGTCGACGGGCCCGCTGCTCCGGGAGCGCCGACGGACATCGACTCCGTCGAGCGCCGTCGGCTGGATCGCGCGACCCACGCGCGGTACTGCCGGGAGAACCCGTTCTGACGTAGCCTGCTCGGGGACCGGTGACGAGGCCGCCGCCGGCGAAGGAGGCCCCCGATGACGAACCTCGTGGAGACGACGACCGGTCGATCCGTCGCGCAGGTGGTGGACGCGCTGCTGGCGGCGCTCGCGCGCCGTGGCATCCACGTGTTCGCCGTCATCGACCACGCCGCGGCCGCTCGGGACGCCGGCCTGGAGCTGTCCGACGAGACCGTGGTCGTCTTCGGCGACCCCACGGTCGGCACCGAAGTGATGCTCGCGGATCCGCGCGCCGGGATCGACCTGCCGTTGCGCATCCTCGCCTGGTCGGACAGCCAGGGCACGCATGTGGCCTATCGCGACATCCGGGATCTCACCGAGACGTTCGACGTGGCCTCGGCGCAGGAGACGATCGGTCGGCTGGGTGGGTTGCTGCCGCAACTCGTCACGGAGATGACGACCGGCGACTGATCCCGCCCCGGCCCGCGCCGTTTCCGTGTTCACTGGCGCTATGGACGGATTGCCCCTCTGGCTGTTGGCCGTGATCTTCGTCGCCGCCGCGGTGGTGGTGTGGGTCGCGGGCATCCAGCTGTCGCGCACGACGGATGTGCTGGACGCGCGGCTGGGCATCGGCAGCGCCCTCGGCGGGCTGATCGTGCTGGCGATCGCGACGAACCTGCCCGAGATCGCGATCACGGTCAGTGCGGCGATGTCCGGGGACATCTCGGTGGCGGTCGGCAACATCCTCGGAGGCATCGCCCTGCAGACGGTCGTGCTCGTCATCCTCGATGTCTTCGGCAGGCGGGCACCGGGCGCCCGCCCGTTGACATACCGCGCCGCCTCGCTGGTGCTGGTCGTCGAGGCCGTGATGGTGGTGGCCATCCTCACGGTCGTGATGGCGGGCACGCAACTGCCGGCCGATGCGCTCTTCGGGCGCCTCACCGCCGATGTGGTGCTGATCGCGGTGCTCTGGGTCGCCGCCCTCGTCCTCGTGCGGCGTGCATCCGTGGCCCTGCCCTGGCAGGCGACCGGAGCGCCGCCGAGGCCGACGCCCGGACCGCGCCGCCGGCGCCGCCGGCCCGAGCCGCCGCACGCGTCGATGAGCACGGCGAAGGCGTGGCTGTTCTTCACGATCGCGGCGCTGGCCACGCTGGGAGCCGGCGTCGCGCTGGAACGCAGCGGGGATGCCGCGGCCGACGTCCTCGGCATGTCGGGCCTGCTCTTCGGTGCCACGTTCCTGGCGCTCGCGACGTCGCTTCCCGAGATCTCCACGGGGCTTCAGGCGGTGAAGCAGGGCGACGACGACCTCGCCGTCAGCGACATCTTCGGCGGCAACGCGTTCCTCCCGGTGCTCTTCCTGGTCGCCACCCTGATCACCGGCAGGGCCGTGCTCCCCGCCGCCGGAGCGGCCGACATCTACCTCACCGCGCTCGGAGCACTCCTCACGCTGGTCTACGTGGTCGGCCTCATCTTCCGCCCGACGCGACGCGTGCTCGGAATGGGCGTCGATTCGCTGGTGGTGCTGGTGCTCTACGTCATCGGCATCGTGGGCCTGTTCGCCATCGGCGGCGGCTGAGGGCGGGGGTGGAGCATTCGATCAGCCCGCGGATGACAGACTGTTCGGGTCCGTGCAACGACTCAGGGGAGATCATGACCGACAATCGACCAGACCTCAGCGGCGACTGGGACCTGGACCCCGCCCACACTCGCATCGGCTTCTCGGCCAAACACGCCATGGTGGCCAACGTCCGCGGTGCCTTCAACGACGTCACCGGCAGCCTGCACGTCGATTTCGACGACACGACCAAGTCGACCGCCGAGATCGTGCTCAAGGTCGCCAGTGTGGACACCCGCAACACGCAACGCGACGACCACTTGCGCAGCGCCGACTTCTTCAACGCGGAGAAGTGGCCCGACGTCGTGTTCACGAGCAGCAGGATCGAGGAAGTGGGCGACAACGCCCTCGTCGTCTCGGGCGACCTGACGATTCGCGACGTCACGAAACCGATCACCATCCCGATCGAGTTCACCGGCGTGGAGACTGACGCCTTCGGAGCGCTGCGTGCCGGATTCGAGGGCACGCGGCGCATCGACCGCCGGGAGTACGGCCTGGAGTGGAACATGCCGCTCGACTCAGGCGGCTGGCTCGTCTCGGAGAAGATCACGCTCGAGTTCGAGATCTCGGCGATCAAGCGCGAGGGCGACGCGCAACAGGCCGCCTGAGGTGGGGGCCTGAGCTCGCACACGAATCGCCCCGTCTCCATCGGCCGGAGACGGGGCGTTCTCTCGTCATGGCGGACTCGCGACGTTTCGGTGCAGATGTCTCCACACCTTGACGCCTGCCCCTCAGCAACGGCGCTTCCGGCATGAAGAAAGCCCCGGCGGATCTTCCGATCTACCGGGGCTTCTCTGGTCGGGCTGACAGGATTTGAACCTGCGACCCCTTGACCCCCAGTCAAGTGCGCTACCAAGCTGCGCCACAGCCCGATGCCGACCGCATTCACGGAAGACAACTTGACCATCATAGCGGCATCCGAAGGGGTGCTCGTGCACACGGGGCGAGTCCACGCCGCACACGGCCGCGGGATTCGCACGGCGGATGCATGGCGCGGACATAGCCCACGCAGAGGTGCCAGGCCTAGCTTCGTGGGGACCGATCACGGTCGCACATCGACACGAGCAGCGAGCGGATGCCGCGAGCCGCCGCCGAACGAGGAGGACCCTTGCCCACCACGAACCGCCGCCCCGCGCTCAACCTTCCGCTCCTCGGCCTCTGGGTCGCCGCCGTCGTCGTCGGGGGTGCGGGAACCTGGATGGTCCTGAGCGGCAACGCCGGACAGGCCGACTTCTACAACCAGGGCGGCTCGGACCCCGCCGAGTTGCTCGGCCTGCAGTCGAGGGCCACGATCGGCGGGTTGCTCATCGCCGCGGGCGTCCTGGGTCTCCTCCTCGCGCTCGCGACCCACGCGCGCACTCGAGCGGCCCTGACGGCGAACCAGTCGTCCGCGACACCGGTGGACGCGACATCCGACGTGCTCGGCGACGTCGACGACCTCGACGAGGAGGACGCCGAGCGCGCCCCGGCAGGCGCCGACGCGGGGGTGGTGCAGGCGCCCGACGAGCTGACCGGCCAGCCCGCAGCCGAGCACGACGCCGAGCGCGACGCCGAGCCCGCCCGCGCGTGACGCCCGCGACACCCGTCGTCAGAGGTGGATGCGCACCGCATCCATGAACGCACGGGGGTCGTCGACCCAGATGCGCAGCCCGGTGATCACCTGTTCGCCGCCCTCGGGCGCGAGCCCGGGAAGGCGCACGACGGTCGGGCGCTCGAGCTCGATCTCGATGTCGGTCTCGTCCTGCATGCGGAAGACGAGCACGCGCGCGTCATCCGTCTCCTCGAACCGCGGCGACTTCGGCTCGTCGACGCGCGTGACGCGCGCGACCGAGGCGATGTCGTCCCAGCTCAGGTGGAGGTCGATCTCGAGGCCCTGCCGCACGCGGATGCCGTCGGGGCCGACCGTGTGCGGCCGCATCAGGTACGCGCAGAGCAGGCCGAACATCCACGTGACACCCCAGATGCCGAGGACGAGGAATGCGACGCGCACCGCGGGCCAGCGGTGCACGATGAGATCGATGATCGGGATCTCGACGGCCGAGAGCACGATGAAGATCGTGAGCACCGTGAAGACCGGCTTGTGGTAGCCGAAGCCGGCGGCGCCTCGCGGGACCGCTCGGCGGCGGGCGATGAACCGCCCGATGTTCGCGTAGATCTTCAGCTCGACGAGCACGGCGCGCTTGAGGAGGCTGGCGATGCGCTGCCACACGGATGCCGCGGGGCGGCCCGTCGCCACGACGGTCATGCCTCGGCCTCCGCCCGGTCGCCCTGACGCGCCTCTTCGTCGGCCACGAGGTCGCGCAGCCGAGCCGCGATCGCGTCGATGCCGCGCTCGAGGGCCGGTCGGTCGGCGGGTGCCACCGCGCCCAGGAGATCGGCCGTGAGGTCGGCGTGCTCGCGCTGCATCTCATGCATGAACTGCTCGGCGGATGCCGCGAGCGACACGATGATCGCCCGGCGATCGGTCGGGTGGGGCGACCTGGTCACGTACCCGCCCGCCTCGAGCGCGTCGACGAGTCCGGTGATGTTGCGGGGGCTCACCTCGAGCCTGGCCGCGAGCGCGTGCTGGGTCGACGGACCCGAGTGCGCGAGGTCCCAGAGCACCCGGGTGCGCGCGGGCGTGAGCGGGGTTCCGCTGAATGCTCGCGCCATGTCCTTCTGGAACAGCTCGCCGATCTCGAGCAGTCGGTCGAGCACGGTGATCGTGGTCGCCATATCGTGATGTTACTACATCATTACCTATCTTCACGAACTGGCGCGTCGAGGGCGATTCCGGATGTCGCCGCTCCCGGATACCGTTGTCGTCATGGACGCCGCCGTCACCGTCGACACCCCGAGCGCGGCCCTGCGCATCATCCCGGCGCAGGATGCGCCGTTCGCCGACGTCGAGGCCGTGTTCGGCACCAAGGGCGATCCGGCCCACTGCTGGTGCCAGTGGTACAAGATCCCCGGCAGCGACTGGCGAGGCGTCGGCGACGAGGCGCTGCACGATCGATTGGCCGCCCAGCTGGCCACCCCCGACGCCGGGCCCGGACTGCTCGCCTATGACGGCGACACCCCGGTGGGCTGGTGCGCGGTCGAGCCGAGGGTCGACCTCATCCGCCTGCAGCGGAGTCGCATCATCGCCGACGGCACCCGGCATCCCGACTTCGGCGACCCCGAGGTCTGGGCGGTGACCTGCTTCGTGGTGCCGCGCGCCCATCGGCGCAAGGGCGTCGCCGGCGCCCTGACCGAGGCGGCGGTGAGCTACGCCCGCGAGCACGGCGCGCGCATCCTCGAGGGCTACGCCGTCGATCCGGCGGCTCGCGGCAAGACTCCGGCAGCCGACCTGTTCCATGGCACGGTCACGATGTTCGAGGGCGCCGGCTTCGAGGAGGTCGCACGGCCCACGGCCGACCGGGCGATCATGCAGCTCCGGCTCTGACGACGGGTGCTGAGAGCGCCGCCGATCACTCCTCGACCAGGTCCCGGAGCCGCTCCACGACCTCGGGCAGCCTGCGCAGGTGGTCGGCCGCGCGCGCCTCCGCCGCCGCGGCCAGCTGCTCGAACAGGAGCGATGCACCGCCCTCGTGCGCCACGTGCGCCCCCGTGCGCCGGGCATGCTCGGCGAACAGCACCTCATCGCGGTGGTCCCCCAGCACGTCATGCAGGTCGTCGCCGACCTCCGCGAGCGCCCGCACGTGGGTCCCGAACAGCGCCACCGGGTCGTCGGTGAGCGCCTCGGCGGCGTAGCGCAGCCGGCGTCCGGCCTTGCGCACGTCGTGCAGGGCGTCATCATCTCCCCCGTCGTGCACCCGGTCGGCGCGACGGAGGGCACGACGGGCCTCGTCGTCGATGAGGCGGCGCAGCACGTCGAGTGCGAGCTCGGCCGCCGGCGGCGCCAACGGGGGTGCCGCGAGGAAGGCGTCGAGCTCGGCCCGACGCGCGCCGGCCCGAGGCAGCGCCTGGCGGTCGACGAAGCGTGCGTGCGCCAAGGCGTACCCGGCGCGCTCGGCATCGAGGAGGCGGGCGCGGGCCACGTCGCGCTGCGCCACATCGACGGCGTCATCCTCGGCCGCGACCTCTTCGAGCGCGCGCTCGGCGACCTGCACGCGCACCTCGATATCCCGGACGACCCCGAGCTCGGCGCCCAGCTCGCTGTACCGCCGGCGGAGCGAGACGACCGGTGCGGCGTCGAACACCGGCGTGAACGCGGCGAGCACACTGCGGACCCTGCGGACGTGCGTGCGGAGCTGGTGCACGCCGTCGGGCTCGTCGGCCAGGGCGGCGGACTCGAGCTGCGGCATCCGACCACCGATGGCGCGCAGCGCCGTCGTCACGGCCGTGCCGGCATCGAGGTCTGCGTCGTACCCCATGACGCCATGCTAACCACGAGGCGCGCGGCCGCGGTGAACGGCCGCGCCGCGGGTCAGCTACGGGCCGTGCAGATGACGAGCGGGATCTCCCGGGTCGTCCGTCGCTGGTACTCCGCGTACCCGGCGTATGCGGCGACGATGCGCGGCCAGAGCTCCGTCCGCTCCTCGGACGTCGCGGTCCGGGCCACCATGGCCGTCCTGGCTCCGCGCCGCGTCACCTCCACCTCGGGACGCGCCACGAGATTGAGGTACCAGCCGGGCTGACGGTCATCGCCGCCGCGCGAGGCGACGAGCACGAGGCGCTCCGGCTCGTCGACGGGCGCCGAGAGCACGACGGTGCGGGGCGCGCCGCTCCGACGGCCGATCGTGCGCAGCTCCACGATCGGCATGCCGGCGATGCGGGCAGCCACACGCCACCCGAACACCGCCAGCACGCCGCGATGGAACGCCGAGAGCAGGCGGAAGCCGAGATCGGCGGCTCGGCCGCGACGGGCCATGTCGCCCGACCCCGTCTAGCGCTGCCGCTTCTCGCGGACGCGCATGTTGATCACGATGGGCGAGCCTTCGAAGCCGTAGATCTCGCGGAGGCGACGCTGGATGAACCGGCGATAGCCCGGGTCGAGGAATCCAGTCGTGAACAGCACGAATGTCGGCGGACGGCTTGCGGCCTGCGTGCCGAACAGGATGCGGGGCTGCTTGCCGCCGCGCACCGGGTGGGGGTGCTCCTGCGTGAGCTCGGTCAGGAACGCGTTGAACTTTCCGGTGGCGATGCGCGTGTCCCACGACTCGAGCGCGACCTCGAGGGCGGGCACGAGCTTCTCGAGGTGGCGGCCGGTCCTCGCGGAGATGTTCACCCGCGGCGCCCAGGCGACATGGTGCAGATCCTGCTCGATCTCGCGCTCGAGGTACCGGCGGCGGTCGTCGTCGAGGAGGTCCCACTTGTTGTAGGCGAGCACGAGTGCCCGGCCCGACTCGAGCACCAGGTCGATGATGCGCACGTCCTGCTCGGAGATCGGCTGCGAGACGTCGAGCAGCACGACCGCGACCTCGGCCTTCTCGAGCGCGGCCTGCGTGCGCAGGGACGCGTAGAAGTCGGCGCCCTGCTGCAGGTGCACGCGACGGCGGATGCCCGCGGTGTCGACGAAGCGCCAGATCTTGCCGCCCAGCTCGATCTGCTCGTCGACCGGGTCGCGGGTGGTGCCGGCGAGCTCGTTCACGACGACCCGCTCCTCGCCGGCGGCCTTGTTCAGCAGGCTCGACTTGCCGACGTTCGGGCGCCCGAGGATCGCGACGCGGCGCGGGCCGCCGAACTCGTCCTTGGCGACGGCGGAGACCTGCGGGAGGACCTTGAAGACCTCTTCGAGCATGTCGGCGACACCGCGGCCGTGCAGTGCGGACACGGGGTGGGGCTCGCCCAGTCCGAGGTTCCACAGTGCGGCGGCCTCGGGCTCTTGGCGGGCGTCGTCGACCTTGTTCGCGACGAGGAACACCGGCTTCTTCGTCTTGCGGAGGAGGCGCACGACGTGCTCGTCGGTCGACGTGGCACCCACCGTCGCGTCGACGATGAACAGCACGACGTCGGAGAGGTCGATCGCGACCTCGGCCTGTGCCGCGACGGAGGCGTCGATGCCCTTCGCGTCGGGCTCCCAGCCGCCGGTGTCGACGAGCGTGAAGCGGCGGTCGAGGTACTCGCCCTTGTAGGAGACGCGGTCGCGCGTGACGCCGGGGGTGTCCTCCACCACGGCTTCGCGTCGGCCGAGGATGCGGTTGACGAGCGCGGACTTGCCGACGTTCGGTCGTCCGACGATGGCGATGACCGGCAGCGCGGGGAGGTAGCGGATGCCCTCCTCGCCCTCCTCCGAGATCTCGAGGACCTCGAGGTCGTCCTCGTCGAGCTCGTAGTCGGAGAGCCCCGACCGGAGGGCCGCCGCACGCTGCTCGGCGAGGTCGTCATCGACGTCGGCGAGCCGCTCGGCGAGGTCGTCGGCGGCGACGGACTCGTCGTCGTACTCGTCTCGCTGGTCGGTCATGGTCTCTCCTCTGGGTCTGCTGCGCTCACTGCGGCACGTCGCGGTGCTCCTGCACCGCCTCGGGCCGTGCAGCCCGGATGACGTCGATGACCGCATCGACGGTCTGCTCGAAGTCGAGCGCCGTCGAGTCCACGGTCCTGACGCCCTCGGCGGCGGTCATGAAGTCCACGACCTTGGAGTCCGCCTCGTCGCGCCGGTGGAGCTGTTCACCCGCAGCGAGCGCCTGGTCGCCGACGAGCTCCGCGGAGCGCCTCGCTATTCTAACGTCTTCCGCCGCGGTCAACAGGATCCGCACGGGGGCATCCGGCGCGACGACCGTCGTGATGTCGCGCCCCTCGACGACGATGCCCGGCCGAGGCTCGGCGACCATGATGGCCCGGAACAGCTCGATGAGGTGCGCGCGCACCTCGGGCACCCGCGCGACGCGGCTCACGACCGCCGAGATCGCGGGGTCGCGGATGGCGTTCGTCACGTCGATGTCGCCGACGTGCACCGCGTAGCCCGCCGGGTCGGTGCCGATGCGGTAGGCGAAGCTCGGCAGGCACGAGACGACGGATGCCGCGTCGCCGGTGTCCACCCCGGATGCCTCGGCATGCCAGGCCAGCGCCCGATACGCGGCACCGGTGTCGAGGAAGCCGAAGCCGAGCCGGCTCGCGACCTCCTTGGAGACGCTGGACTTGCCGCTGCCGGCAGGGCCGTCGACGGCGACGACGACGGGAACGATGGGCGGGTGTGGCACGGTCATCCTGCGATCCGCCAGCCGCGTGCGGCCAGCTCGGTGGTGAGTCGGTCTGCGGCTTCGGGCAGCACCGCGATCTCGGCGAGTCCGACCTGGCGGCCCGGCGAGTGCTCGAGCCGGAGGTCTTCGAGGTTCACGCCGATCTCGCCGACCTCGGCGAGCAGCCGCGCGAGTTCGCCCGGCCGGTCGTCGACCATGACGATCACCGTGGTGAAGCGCTTGTCGGTGCCGTGCTTGCCCGGGAGGCGCTCCACGCCGGTGTTGCCGCCGGTGAGTTCCTCGGCCACGCGACGCCGGGCGCCCGGCGCCGCGGGATCGGCGAGGGCGTCGATGAACCGGTCGAGGTCGTCGCGGTAGGCGACGAGCACGTCGCGCACCGGTGCGGCGTTGGCGCCGAGGATCTGCACCCAGAGGTCGGGGTCGCTCGCGGCGATGCGGGTGACGTCGCGGACGCCCTGGCCGGCGAGGCCGAGGGCGGCGTTCGGCGCGTCGATGAACCGCCGCGCCATGATGCTCGAGATCACCTGGGGCACGTGGGAGATGAGTGCGACGCCGCGGTCGTGCTGCTCGGGAGTCATCTCGACGAGCGTCGCGCCGAGGTCGAGGATCAGGTCGTCGATCGCGCTCGCGCGCCGGTAGCTGATCTCGTCGTGCGCGGCCACGACCCAGGGCCGTCCGGCGAAGAGGTCGGCTCGGGCGGCCAGTGGCCCCCCGCGCTCACGACCGGCGAGCGGGTGCGAGCCGATGTACCGCGACACGTCGGCGCCAGAGGCGACGAGGTCGTCGAGGATGCCCCCCTTGACGCTGGCGACGTCGGTGACGATCGCCTCGGGGAACGCGCCGAGCTCCGCGGCCACGACGGCGGCCGTGACGTCGGGCGGCACGGCCACGACGACGAGTTGCGGTGCGTCGTCGGGCCCGGCCGACCGGCCGGCGCCGAGGTCGACCGCGATGGCCACATGCGTCGGCGAGGCGTCGGCGAGGATCACGTCGAGCCCGCGGCTGCGCAGGCCCAGGCCGACGCTCGTGCCGAGCAGCCCAGCACCCACGACCCGCACCGGGCCGATGAGGCGTGATTCGGTCACGAGTCCCCTTCGTTCGATGCGGTGCCGGCATCCCGGGCGGCATCCGCGGCGCGGGAGATCGTGAGCAATTGGCCGAGTTCCACCTTAGTCAACTCGCGCATGGCGCCCGAGCGGAGCGTGCCGAGGTTCAGCGGGCCGAAGCTGCGCCGCACGAGTTCGACCACCGGGTGCCCCACCGCGTCGAGCATGCGCCGGACGATGCGGTTGCGCCCCGAGTGCAGGGTCAGCTCGACCATCGAGTGGCGGTCGTCGCCCTGCTGCTGGATGATCTTGGCCCGGTCGGCCTTGATCATGCCGTCCTCGAGCTCGACGCCGTGCTTGAGCTGTTGCACCACCTGCGGCGTGACACGACCGCGCACCTTCGCGATGTACGTCTTCTCGACGCCGAACGACGGGTGGGCGAGCACGTGCGCGAGATCCCCGTCGTTCGTCAGCAGGAGCAGGCCGCTGGTCTCCGCGTCGAGGCGGCCCACGTTGAACACGCGCTCCTCGAGCCCCTCGGTGAACCGGGTGAGGTCGGGGCGCCCCTGCTCGTCGCGCATCGAGGAGACCACCCCGCGCGGCTTGTTGAGCATGTAATACCGCTTCGCCGGGTCGAGCTGCACCGCGACACCGTCGACCGCCACGAGGTCGGTCGCCGGGTCGATGCGGCGGCCGAGCTCGGTCACGACACGCCCGTTCACCTCGACGCGGCCCTCGACGATGAGCTGCTCCGAGACCCGCCGGCTCGCGACTCCGGCGGCGGCCAGCACCTTCTGCAGGCGCACGCCCTCGGCGAGGCCGGCGCCCTGGTCGTCCTGGTCAGTCACGATCGAATCCCTCCTGGCCGTCGTCGAGCAACGGCGAGATGTGCGGCAGCTCGTCGAGCGAGTTGATGCCGAGGTTGGTGAGGAGCGCATCGGTCGTCCCGTAGAGGATGGCGCCCGTCTCGGCATCCGTCGCGACCTCGGTGATGAGGCCGCGGCCGAGGAGCGTGCGCACGACCGAGTCGACGTTGACCGCGCGGATCGAGGCGATGGACGAGCGTGAGATCGGCTGCTTGTACGCGATCACCGACAGGGTCTCGAGGGCGGCCTGCGACAGGCGCGTCGACGACTGGGTGATCACGAAGTCGGCCACGAGCGCGTCGTAGTCGGCACGCACATAGAACCGCCATCCGCCGCCGACCTCGCGGAGCTCGAAGCCACGACGGATGCCGCGCCCGGCCGATCGCTCGTCGGCGACGTCGGTGCGGGGCTCCCCCGACGGCGCGCCGCCGTCGTAGTCGGCCAGCAGGCGTGCGATCGACGCGCGCACCTCGGCCACGGGCCGCGCGACCGCGGCGGCCAGCGTCACGATCGACAGCGGCTCGTCGGCGATGAAGAGGATCGCCTCGAGCGCGCGGTCGAGGTCGAGGTGCGGCTGTCCGGGCACGTCGAGCGGCGTGACGATCGAGAGCTCGGGTCCCTGGGCGGTGTCGTCGGGCGTCGCCTCGTCGGTCGCGGCATCCGGGTCATTCGTCATAGTCGGCTCCAAGGCTGTCGAGATTCTCGTCGTCCCACGATTCCGCGGCCCACCGCAGCGTGAGCTCGCCGAGCGGCTCCACCTGGTCGAAGCCGATCGCGGCGTGGCGGTACAGCTCGAGCACCGCGAGGAACCGGGCGACCACGACGCCCGGTTGGGCGATGCCGGCGATGAGCTCACGGAAGGTCACGGGCTCGCCACGGCGCAGCATCGCGACGACGTGCGCGGCCTGCTCGCGGATCGACACGAGCGGGGCATGCAGATGATCCAACCCGACCGCGGGGATCGCACGCGGCGTGAGCGCGAGGGTGGCGAGCGCCGCGAAGTCCTCGGCGCTCAGGGTCCAGCGCAGCTCGGGCTCGCGCTGCCGGAAGCGGTCCTCGAGGCGCACCACGCGCGCGTGACGCCGGGACTCGGCCTCGAGGTGCGACGCGAACCAGCGCGAGGCCTCCTTGAAGGCGCGGTACTGCAGCAGGCGGGCGAAGAGCAGGTCGCGCGCCTCGAGCAGCGCCACGTCCTCGGCATCGACGAGCTCGCCCTGCGGCAGGAGTCCGGCGACCTTCAGGTCGAGCAGCGTCGCGGCCACCACGAGGAACTCCGACGCCCGGTCGAGCTCCTCCTCGGAGTCGACGCCGCGCAGGTACGAGATGAACTCGTCGGTCACCGCCGAGAGCGACACCTCGGTGATGTCGAGCTCGTGCTTCGCGATCAGCGACAGCAGCAGGTCGAACGGGCCCTCGAAGTTCGTGAGCGCCACCCGGAACCCGGCGTCGGATGCCTCGGACGGCACGCCGGCGTCAGGACCCGCTGCGCCGTCGGCGCCCGCTCCAGGGACCGGCAGGGCCTCAGGCGACCGCGCCACGGAAGACCAGCTCCCTCGCGAGCTGCCGGTACGACTTCGACGCCTGGTGCTCGGGGGCGAACTCGGTGATCGGCGTCGCGGCGACCGTCGCGTCGGGGAACTTCACCGTGCGGGTGATGACCGTCTCGAGCACCTTCTCGCCGAACGCGTCGACCACGCGCTCGAGCACCTCGCGCGAGTGCAGCGTACGCGCGTCGTACATGGTGGCGAGGATGCCGTCGAGCTCGATCGCGGGATTCAGTCGGTCGCGCACCTTGTCGATCGTCTCGATGAGCAGCGCGACGCCCCGCAGCGCGAAGTACTCGCACTCGAGCGGGATGACGACCCCGTGGCTCGCGGTGAGCGCATTCACGGTGAGCAGGCCCAGCGACGGCTGGCAGTCGATGAGGATGACGTCGTAGTCGGATGCCACGCGCCGCAGCACGCTCGCGAGGATCTGCTCGCGGGCGACCTCGGTGACGAGGTGCACCTCGGCGGCCGACAGGTCGATGTTCGCGGGGATCACGTCGAGGTTCTCGAGCATGGTGTGCTGGATCGCGTTGGCAGGCTCGACGCTCCGCGAGAGCAGCAGGTCGTAGATCGTCGGCACGTCGTGCGTCTGCACGCCGAGGCCCGCCGAGAGGGCGCCCTGCGGGTCGAAGTCGACCGCGAGCACTCGGCGTCCGTACTCGGCGAGCGTCGCGCCGAGGTTGATGGTCGTCGTCGTCTTGCCGACGCCGCCCTTCTGGTTGCAGAGCGCGATGATGCGTGCGGGGCCGTGCGAACGCAGCGGCTTGGGCACGGGGAAGTCGCGCAGGGGGCGACCGGTGGGACCGACCTCGGGCTCCAGCGAAGCGATGCCGTCCGCCGGGTCCTGCGTCTGGTGCGTCACGTGGTCTCTCTCCTGGGTCCTTCTCGCCTGCGGCCGTGCGGGCGTCTGGTCGATTCTAGCGAGCACGGGGGTGGGCGGCCGTGTACATCTCCCGGAGTGTATCGGCTGTGACGAGCGTGTAGATCTGGGTCGTCGCGACCGAGGAGTGGCCGAGCAGCTCCTGCACCACCCGCACGTCGGCGCCGCCTTCGAGCAGGTGCGTCGCGAAGGAGTGCCGCAGGGTGTGCGGTGAGACGGATGCCGCGATGCCGGCTCGTTCGGCCGCCCGGTGGATCACGTCCCACGCCGCCTGTCGCGACATCCGTCGACCGCGCAGGCCCAGGAGCAGCGCCGGCGTCGCAGTGCCGCGGGCGGACAGCGCCGGCCGCGCGCGCACCAGGTAGGCGTCGACCGCCCGCCGCGCGTACGAGCCGAGCGGCACGATGCGCTGCTTGCCGCCCTTGCCGAGCAGCCGCACCACGTCGCCGTCGACGAGGTCGTCGACGTTGAGCGAGACCGCCTCCGACACCCGGGCACCCGTCGCGTAGAGCAGTTCGAGCAGTGCGGTGTCGCGGAGCTCGTGCAGCTCCTCACCGCCGACCGCGGCGAGGAGCTTCTCGACGTCCTCGACGGGGATGGCCTTCGGCAGCCGCATGGGCAGCTTCGGCGGGCGCAGCTCGCGCGACACGTCGTCGGCGATCACGCCCTCGTCGGCGAGGAAGCGGTGGAGGCCGCGCACAGCCGAGAGCACCCGCGCGATCGACGAGGTCGCGAGCGGCGGCTGTCGCTCCGCGCCGAGGAAGCGCACGAAGTCGGCCAGGTCCTGTTCGCGCACCATGCCCGGCCTCTCGAGCCCGCGGGACGCCAGCCAGTCGGCGTAGATGGCGAGGTCGCGACGATACGACACCACGGTGTTGCGGGACGCGCCGCGTTCGACCGTGAGGTGACGGAGGTACCCATCGGCCCACGCGGCATCCGTCATCGCGGCGCCGGTTCGCCTCGCGGAGTCGAACGCGTCGGCCACGCGGCATCCGCCTCGCCGAGGGTGGCCCACCCGCGTGCGCGCGATGCGTGCGCCGCGAGCACCCCGATCGTGAGCGACGGGTTGCCCACGCGGCGGGCGAGCACGGCGTCGACGCACTCGTCGAGCGGCACCCACCTCGTCTCCATGTCGGCCTCCTCGTCCTCGCGGTCGAAGGCCTCGGACGCGTCGCCCAGCCCGCGGGCGAGGTAGATGCGGATCGCCTCGTCGCTGCCGCCGGGCGAGGTGAAGAAGTCGGCGAGCACCGCCCAGTCGGATGCCACGAGGTCGCCCTCCTCGGCGAGCTCGCGCTGCGCGGCCCCGAGCGGGTCCTCACCGGTGACATCGAGAAGTCCGGCGGGGATCTCCCACTCCCGCGTGCGCACCGGATGCCGGTACTGCCGGATCAGGAACACGCGATCGGCGTCATCGAGCGCGAGCACGGCGACGGCTCCGGGGTGGTCGACGTACTCGCGCACGATCGGCTTCCCGCCGTACACGACGGTGTCGCGGCGGAGGTCCCAGACGCGCCCGCCGAACACCTGCTCGCTCTCGCGCACGGGCAGGTCGGCGGGTTCGTCGTGGAGCGCTTCAGCCATTCGCGACGTCGAAGAGCAGGCTCGCCTGCTGGCGCTCGAGGGCCGCCGCGACGAGGCCGCGGAAGAGGGGGTGCGCGTCGTTCGGGCGGCTGCGCAGCTCGGGATGCGCCTGCGTGCCGACGTAGAACGGGTGCACGTCCCGGGGAAGCTCGACGAACTCGACGAGGTGACGATCGGGCGACATGCCCGAGAACACGAGGCCGGCGTCGGCGATGCGATCGCGGTAGCCGTTGTTGACCTCGTAGCGGTGCCGGTGGCGCTCGCTGACCTCGGTCGAGCCGTACAGCTCGGCGGCGATCGAGCCGTCGGCGAGCTTCGCCGGGTAGAGGCCCAGGCGCATCGTGCCGCCGAGGTCGCCGCCCGCGATGATCTCGACCTGCTCCTCCATGGTCGCGATGACCGGGAACCGGGTGTCGGGATCGAACTCGCTCGACGAGGCGCCGTCGAGGCCCACCACGTTGCGGGAGTACTCGATGACCATGCACTGCAGCCCGAGGCACAGCCCGAGCACCGGGATGCCGTTCTCGCGGGCGAAGTGGAGCGCGCCGAGCTTGCCCTCGATGCCGCGCACGCCGAACCCGCCGGGCACGCAGATGCCGTCGAGCCCGGCGAGGTGCTTCTGCGCGCCCTCGGGCGTGCGGCACTCGTCGGACGGGATCCACTCGATGTGGACCTTCGTGTCGTTGGCGAACCCGCCTGCGCGGAGCGCCTCCGTCACCGAGAGGTAGGCGTCGGGCAGGTCGATGTACTTGCCCACCAGTCCGATGGTGACCTCGTGCTTGGGGTCGTGCACCACGTCGAGCAGCTCGCGCCAGCCCGACCAGTCGACGTCGGCGGCCTTGCCGTCGAGGCCGAGCGACTCGATGATGTATGCGTCGAGGCCCTGGTCGTGCAGCATCGTGGGGATGTCGTAGATGGACGGCACGTCGACCGCGTTCACGACGGCCGCCTCGTCGACGTCGCACATGAGCGCGATCTTGCGCTTGTTCGACTCGGTGACGGGGCGATCGCTGCGCAGCACGAGCGCGTCGGGCTGGATGCCGATGGAGCGAAGGGCCGCAACGGAGTGCTGCGTGGGCTTCGTCTTCTGCTCCCCCGACGCGCCCATGAACGGCACGAGCGAGACATGCACGAAGAACACGTTCTTGCGGCCCAGCTCGTGGCGCACCTGACGCGCCGACTCGATGAACGGCTGCGACTCGATGTCGCCGACCGTGCCGCCGATCTCGGTGATGATCACGTCGGGCTTGGGCGTCTCGGAGGCCTGCAGGCGCATGCGGCGCTTGATCTCGTCGGTGATGTGCGGGATGACCTGCACGGTGTCGCCGAGGTACTCGCCGCGACGCTCCTTGGCGATCACGGTCGAGTAGATCTGCCCGGTGGTGACGTTCGCCGCCTGGCTGAGATTGATGTCGAGGAACCGTTCGTAGTGACCGATGTCGAGGTCGGTCTCCGCGCCGTCGTCGGTCACGAAGACCTCGCCGTGCTGGAACGGGTTCATGGTGCCCGGGTCCACGTTCAGATATGGATCGAGCTTCTGCATGACGACTCTGAGGCCCCTGGCTGTCAGGAGATTGCCGAGACTCGCCGCCGTGAGTCCCTTGCCCAACGAAGAAACGACACCACCGGTCACGAAGATGTGCTTGGTCGTGTCGTTCGAATTGTCTGTGCTCGAAAGAGCTCTGCCGCGTTCATCCACCACGGGCTTATAGCCTAACCCACGTTCCTGACCGTTCGGCTCGACATGCCGCACGCGCTCCCCCATTCCCTCGGCACCGGTCGGATGCCGCAGCTCAGGCGGCCTCGGCCGCCACCGTCACGCCGCGCGATCCGCCGCGATCTCCAACAGCTCACGTGCGTGCGCCAGGCCGCTCGCGGAGTCGCTGAGCCCCGACAGCAACCGGGCCATCTCGGCCTCACGCTCGGCACCCTCGAGCTGGCGGACGCTCGACGAGGTGACCTGCCCATCGGTGCCCTTCACGACGCTCAGGTGATTCGTCGCGAACGCCGCGACCTGGGCGAGGTGGGTCACGACGATGACCTGCGACTGCTCGGCGAGGCGGGCGAGTCGACGGCCGATCTCGATCGCGGCGGCGCCGCCGACACCGGCGTCGACCTCGTCGAACACGAACGTGGGCACGGGGTCGCTCCCCGCGATCACGACCTCGATGGCGAGCATCACCCGGGAGAGCTCGCCGCCCGAAGCCCCACGAGCGACGGGCCGCGGCTCGGCGCCCGGGTGCGGCTGCAGCAGGATCGAGACCTGGTCCCGCCCATGCGCCGCCGGCTCGTGGTGCGGGTCCACGACGACGGAGAGTCGGGCGTCGGGCATCGCCAACGCCCCGAGCTCGCTGGTGACCGCCTCGGCGAGGCGCGCAGCGGCCTCCGTGCGCAGTTCGGTGAGCCGGGCCGCGAGCCGGTCGACTTCGATCGTCAACCGCTCGACCGACGCCTCGAGCCCTTCGATGCGCTCGTCGTCGCCGTCGAGCTCGATGAGCCGGAGCCCGCCGCCGCGGCGGAACTCGAGCACGTCGTCGAGGCTGGTGCCGTGCCGTCGCACGAGGGAGGTGAGCAGCGCGCGCCGCTCCTGCACCACCTCGAGCTCTCGTCCACCGTCGGCATCGAGGCCCGTGAGGTACCCCGACAGTTCGGTCGCGGCATCCGCCAGCAGGAACCCGGCGCTCTGCAGCGCCTCGGCGACCGGGGCGAGCGCCGCATCGTGGTCGATGACGCGGTCGAGGTGCCGCCTGGCGCTGTCGACGAGCGCGATGGCGTCGGGTGCGCCGTCGCCGAGGTCTTCGGCCGAGACCAGCGCCTTGGCCTGCGCCGCCGCCGCGCGCAGCTCCTCGAGGTTCGACAACCGGTCGGCGCGCTCGGCGAGCTCTACGTCTTCTCCCGGCTGCGGATCGGCCGCCTCCACCTCGTCGAGCGCCTCGCGCAGCTCCTGCGCCTCGCGCACCCGGGTGTCGTGCGCGGTGCGCAGCAGCTCGAGCTCTGCGGAGTCGGCCCGCCACGCCGTGAACGCCTCGCGATACCTGGACACCGCCTCCTGCAACGGGGCGCCGGCGAACCGGTCGAGCGCCTCGCGCTGGGCGAGCACCGATCGCAGGCGCTGCTGGTCGGCCTGGCCGTGCACCACTACGAGCTCCTCGCCGAGCTCGCTGAGCACCCCGACGGGCGCGCTGCGTCCGCCGACGATCGCCCGGCTGCGTCCCTCGGCCGACACGGACCGGCCGAGGAGCAGCTCACCGCCCTCGACGTCGCCCCCGGTCTCGGCCACGCGATCGGCGATCGCACCGTCGTCGGGCACCAGCCACCGGCCCTCGACCCATGCCTGCTTGGCACCGCTTCGCACGGCGCCGGCGTCGGCACGCGCGCCGAGCAGCAGCCCCAGCGCGGTGACGACCATGGTCTTGCCGGCGCCCGTCTCACCCGTGACGGCGGTGAATCCGCGCCCCAACGGAAGCGTCGCCTCGGCGATGACGCCGAGGTCGCGAATTCCGAGCTCCTCAATCATCGACGACCTCAATCACGCCCGACCGGACCGCGCCAGCCGGTGACGGGCAACTGGAACTTGTTCACGAGCCGGTCGGTGAACGGCGCCTCGTGGAGGCGCGCCAGGCGCACCGGGGTCGGCGACTTGCGCACGATGACCCTCGCGCCCGGCGGCAGGTCGAACGTGCGACGTCCGTCGCACCAGATGACGGCGGACGCCTGAGTGCGCTGCAGGATCTCGACCGCGAGCGAGGAGTCGGCACCCACCACGAGCGGGCGCGCGAAGAGTGCGTGCGCGCTCAGCGGAACCATGAGCAGGGCTTCGAGGCTCGGCCACACGACCGGTCCGCCGGCGGAGAACGAGTAGGCCGTCGACCCGGTCGGCGTCGCCATCACGATGCCGTCGCACCCGAAGGATGACAGGGGCCGGCGGTCGACCTCGACCACCACCTCGAGCATCCGCTCGCGTTCGGCTTTCTCGACGGTGGCCTCGTTGAGGGCCCAGCTCTCGTACACGACCTCATCGCCGAGCTTGGCGCGCACCGACAGCGTCATGCGCTCCTCGACGGTGTAGTCGCGCGCGAGTGCCCTGGCGATCGTGTACCCGAGGTCGTCGCGTTCGCTCTCGGCGAGGAAGCCCACGTGCCCGAGGTTCACGCCGAGCAGGGCGACGGGGTGGTCGCGCATGAGCTCGGCCGCCCGAAGGATCGTCCCGTCTCCGCCGAGCACGATCACGAGCTCGATGCGAGCCGGGTCGGTCTCCTCGAACCGCCTGACCTCGCCATTGAGCGCGGGAATGAACGCGTGCACATCGTCCCAATGTTCGGCGGCGATCACTGGCACCGCGCCGGCAGCGAGCAACTGCGTGCACACCTCGCCGGTCGCTTCGAGTGCGGACTGACGGCCGGTGTGGGAGACCACGAGGAAGTGCCGTGCGTCGTTCACGCGATCGCGCCTCCTGTCACTTCGTCCACCCGACGCATCCATTCTGTCGGATTCACCCCACGCGCTGCGCTGAGGTGCACGAGATACTCATGGTTCCCATGGCTTCCGACGATTGGGGAGGACAGGACTCCCACGGTGCCCAAGCCGAGGTCGAACGCGGTCCAGAGCACGTTCGCCAGCGCCTCGGCCCGGAGCGCGGCATCGCGCACCACTCCCTCGCGCACGCCCCCGCGGCCGACCTCGAACTGCGGTTTCACGAGCAGCACGAAGTCCGCGTCGTCGGCCCCGGTCGCCCGGAGCGCCGGCATCACGGTGGTCAGCGAGATGAACGAGAGGTCGGCGGTCACGAGCGACGGCGGCTCGTCGACCCCTGTCGCCCGGGCGAGTGCCCCGCGATCGAGGTCGCGCACGTTGCATCCCTCGACGAGGACCATGCCGGGTGCGCCGTGCAGCTCGGGCGCGAGCTGGCCGTGGCCCACGTCGACCGCGAGCACCGAGCGCGCGCCGCGCTCGAGGAGCACCTGCGTGAATCCTCCGGTCGACGCGCCGGCATCGAGCGCCACGCGCCCGGCGGGGTCGACGGCGAACCCGTCGAGCGCGGCGATGAGCTTGTGCGCGCCTCGGCTGACGTAGTGGTCGGATGCCGCGACGGCCAGCTCCGCGGACTCCGGCACCTTCAGCGACGGCTTCAGGGCCGGCCGGCCGTCGACCGTCACGACGCCCGCGGCGATCAGCGTCGCGGCCTGCGTGCGCGACCGAGCGAGCCCGCGCGCGGCCAGCGCCGCATCCAGTCGCTGTTCGGGCATCGTCAGTTCGGGTCGCGCGACGGGTCGGATCGCTCGAGCTCGGAGCGAAGGCGATCTGCGAGCTCCTGGTAGCGGGGCGCCCGCTCGGCCAGCGGAACCGACTCGATGTCGTCGATGTCGGCCGCCGCGTCGTCCGACGCCTCACCCGAGCCCGACACGGCACCGGACGAGTCTGCGGATACGGCGGCAGCCGCCTCGACGCCATCGACGTCGTCTGGCTCTCGGAGGTCGTCGGTGCTCATCGCACCAACGCTACCCCGACCAGCCGACGCCGCGGTGGCACGAATCACGCGTAGAGGCTCGGAGGCACATCCAGGGCGTGGATCGCGGTGCCCGACTGCCAGATCGCCGCGCAGGCGGCGCGGAGCAGGTCGAGCCCGCCGTCGCCGGCCGAGACGATCACGACCGTGCGGCCGTCGATGCGCACGCGCGCCTCGTTCACGCGCACCCCACCACCACGCACCGCCTCGACGACCGGGTACGGCTCGTGCAGCCCGCGCAGGTCGCGCAGGATGAAGTCGGGCCGGCTCGCGGCATCCGCGGCCAGCACCTGCTTCGCGCGGTCGATGCCCGTGAGCACGACGGCGCTCGCCATCCCGGCCCGATTCGCTCCGAGGATGTCGGTGTCGAGGCGGTCGCCCACGACGAGCGGGCGGTCGGCGCCGAATCGACGCTTCGCCTCATCGAAGATCGGCGTCTCCGGCTTGCCGGCGACGACCGGGAACCGGCCGACGGCGGTGTGCACCGCGGAGACGAGGGTCCCGTTCCCGGGGGCGATGCCGCGGGCGACGGGGATCGTCCAGTCCATGTTCGTCGCGATCCACGGGATGCCTGCCGTGGCGGCATCCGGACCGCCGTGGGCGTTGAGCGCGAACGAGGCCTCGGCCAGTTCGCGCCACCCCACCTCGGGAGCGAAGCCTTGCACGACCGCGTCGGGTGCGTCATCGGCGGAGCGCGTCACGCGGAAGCCGCGCTTCTCGAGCTCGACCACGATGCCCTCACCGCCGACCACGAAGACCAGTGCGCCGGGGTCGACACGCTCCTCGAGAAGTCGCATGGCGGCCTGGGGCGACGTGACGACATCGTGGGGCTCGACCGCGAGGCCGAGCTCGGCCAGGTGGCCGGCGACGGATGCATCGCTGCGCGACGCGTTGTTCGTGATGTAGCCCACCGAACGCTGCGTCTTGGCGCGATTGAGGCTCTCCACCGCGTACGGGATCGCACCGGAGCCCGCATAGACCACGCCGTCCAGGTCGGCGAACACCGCGTCGATCCCCTCGAGCGGGGTGGTCGGCTCAGTCCTCGTGCGGAACAGGCCCATCGGGCGCGTCCTCGTTCGGATCGGTCGGGTCGTCCCGCTCGAGTGCCTCGCCCTCTGCGAGCACGGCGGCGACATCGTCCTCGAGCACGTCACCGGGGTCGCCGGCACGCTCGTCGTGCACGTCAGGCGCCGGGTTCGCCGACTCGACCGGATCAGTCGCCACGACGTCGGCCATCACCGATGTGCTGTGTGCCGCCGTCTCGTCGTGCTCCACACCGTCCTCGAGTTCGACCTCGAAGATCTCGACGAGCTCGGATTCCGCCGCGGGGCCGTTGAGCGCTTCCTCCGCCCGGTTCGCACGGGAACGCCAGTCCGCAGCTTCCGAATCACGCCCGAGTTCCTCGAGCACCTCGGCATAGGCCGCGAACAGCGCGGGGCTGTACGAGAAGGCGCGGTCGGGATCGAGCTGGGGGATCTCGAGCTCCGCGAGCGCGAGCTCGGGCTGTTCCAGGTCCAGGCGGGCACCCGACATCGCGATCGCGAGTCCGACCTGCACCGCAGCCGGCAGTTCGTTCCGGTCGACGGCGCGACCGACCTCGAGCGCCCGGTCGGGTCGTCCGACGCCGCGTTCGCTGTCGACCATCAGGGGCAGCTGGTCGTTGCTCCCGGAGATCCGGCGGAACGTACGCAGTTCGCGGAGCGCGAGCTGGAAGTCGCCGGTCGCATACGCCGTGATGGCCAGGCTCTCGCGGACCACGGCGATGCGCCCGGCTCGCCGAGCGGCGGACATCGCGTGCTGGTGGGCGAGCTCGGGGTCCTCATCGAGGTACTCGGATGCCGCGACGAGGTGCCGCGCGACCCAGTCGGCGTTCTCCTTGCTCAGCGTCTTGAGTTCGGCGCGAGCTCCACGATCGAGGTCGCGCGCCTCGATGCGGTCGGGGATCTCCGGGTCGTCGTGACGCGGACGCACCGCGAGGTTCGCGGCGCCGAAGTTCTCGCGCGGCTCCTCGTACTTCGGTCCGCGGGCATCGGGCCGAGGTCCACGTCGATCCTCGGAGCGATTCCCACCGCCCGAGTACGGACGCTTCTCCCCACCACCCGAATAGGGACGCTTCTCGCCACCACCCGAATAGGGACGCTTCTCGCCGCCACCCGAGTACGGACGCTTCTCACCGCCACCGGAGTACGGACGCTTCTCGCCACCACCGGAGTACGGACGCTTCTCGCCACCCGAGTACGGACGCTTCTCGCCGCCACCGGAGTACGGACGCTTCTCGCCACCACCGGAGTACGGACGCTTCTCGCCACCACCCGAATAGGGACGCTTCTCGCCACCACCCGAATAGGGACGCTTCTCGCCACCACCCGAATAGGGACGCTTCTCCCCGCCACCGGAATACGGACGCTTCTCCCCACCACCCGAATACGGACGCTTCTCCCCACCACCCCGTGATGCGTCGCGCCCGGTGCCCTGGCCGCTCCTGCTCGATGAGGAACCTCTGGCGCTTCCTTGCGCCCGGTCGCCACCCCGATCGTTGCGTTTGGGGCGGTCGTGCTCACCCGAGTCGTGCGTCGAATCGCTCACGATTGTCCCGTCGTGTGTGGAGTCCTCATCGGACTCAACCGTACTGCGGCCGACGTCGCATCGGCCCGTTAACGAGAAATGGCCACCCGTCTTCGGGTGGCCACTCCTCAATGAATGTCCGGCGGTGTCCTACTCTCCCACAGGGTCGCCCCTGCAGTACCATCGGCGCTGCGAGTCTTAGCTTCCGGGTTCGGAATGTGTCCGGGCGTTTCCCTCGCGCTATGGCCGCCGAAACTCGTGCCACACCCACGTTGCCCCACCAGGGTGGGTTGGGTGTGTGGTTACGGCACCCCACACGTGGTGGGGTGAAATCTGTGTTGTGTTATGTGTGTTTCCGTCTGTTGGGAACCACAGAGTGGACGCGAGCAATCTTGGAGGCCACTCACACGGCCTTTCGATGAATGATCTTCAAACGTGTGTGAGTGTAGTGATTGTCAAGTTATCGGCTTATTAGTACCGGTCAGCTCCGACAGTCGTTAGTCCTGTCTTCCACATCCGGCCTATCAACCCAGTCGTCTGGCTGGGAGCCTCTCCCCCGAAGGGATGGAAATCTCATCTCGAGGCCGGCT
>NZ_JBFUDH010000022.1:0-36404 GCF_056404815.1 Agromyces sp. P2_B3
GGGCGGCGGGCGGCGGGCGGCGCCGGCCCGCGGCATCCGCCCCCTACTTGACGCTGCCCGCCGTGAGGCCGCCGACGAGGCGCTTCTCGATGAGCATGAACAGGATGACCACGGGGATGATCGCCACGATCGAGACGCCGAACACGTAGTGCCACGAGGTCTCGTACTGCCCGACGAACTTCGTGAGGGCCACGGAGAGCGGCTGATTGCCGGCGGTGGAGAGGATCACGAGCGAGGCCGCGAACTCGTTCCAGCAGGCGACGAACGTGAACACGATCGCGGTGACGATGCCCGGCCAGACGAGCGGCAGCTGGATGCGGAACAGCACGGTGAGTCGTCCGGCGCCGTCGATCTGCGCGGCCTCGTCGATCTCCTTCGGAACCCCGGCGAAGAACGAGTGCATGATCCACACGGCGAACGACAGGTTGAACGCCGCGTTGATGAGGATCATCGCCGCCCACGTGTCGATCAGGCCGAGGGTGACGAACTGGCGGAACAATCCCGAGGTGAGCACCGCCGGCTGCAGCATCTGCGTGACGATCACGAGGAAGAGGAACACGAAGCGGCCCGGGAACCGGAACCGCGCCGTGTAGTACGCCGCGGGCATGGCCACGCCGAGCACGAGCACCGTGGCGAACACGGCGATCACGATCGTGGAGATGAGGTTCTGCGGCAGCGGCGTCTCGGGGGTGGACCACATGTTGATGTAGTTCTCCCAGTGCCACTCCGTGGGGAGGTACGTGGGCTCCACCGACCGGATCTGCGCCTTCGTCTTGACCGAGCCGAAGAACATCATCGTGTACGGGAGGATGAAGATCGCCAGCACGATGAGGCCGCCGAGCATGCGCAGCAGCACGCGCCCGATGGGCACCTGGTCTTCGGTGTAACGGCGACGGCGAGCGGATGCCGCGGGCGCGTCGATCGTCTCGAACGCGGGGGCGGTGACGGCCACGGGTCAGACCTCCTGCATGGGCTTGACGACCTTCACGTACACCGCGACGATCACGATCACGATGACGAAGGCGACGACCGACAGCGCGCTGGCGACGTCGACCTTGTGCTGGTTCTGGATGTACTTGAAGATCAGCGTCATGATCGTGTCGGCGTCGTAGCCGGGGATGGACCCGGTCATCACCTTCAGGATCGGCAGCGAGTTGAAGACGTTGATGATGTTGATGAGCACGGCCACGCTCAGGGCGCCGCGCAGCTGCGGCAGGATGACGCTCACGTAGGTGCGCACGGGCCCGGCGCCGTCCATCTTCGCCGCCTCGCGCACGTCGCCCGGGATGGTCGCGAGTCCGGCGAGGATCGTGTAGGTCGTGAACGGCAGCGAGACGAACACCGCGACGACGATCGACCAGGCGAACGCCGTGGCCGGGTTGCGGGTCCAGCCGTACCCCTCGGGGGTGTCGACGAGGCCGACGTCGACGAGGAACTTGTTGATGATGCCGAAGTACGGCTCGAGTCCGTAGTAGACGACGAGGGTCGTCATGACGACGGATGCCGCCCACGGGATGATCACCGCGAGGCGGACGATGCGGCGCCCGGGGAACGCCTTGTCGAGGATCTGCGCGAGCCCGAGCGAGATGAGCACGGTCGCGGCCACGACGACGACGACCCAGACGATGGTGCGCGCGAAGATCGGCCAGAAGTAGGGGAACGAGAAAACCTCGACGTAGTTGTCGATGCCGACCGAGCCGTGGTCGATGCCCGAGATCGAGATGTCGCGCGTCGAGTTGTAGAACATGACGACGGCCGGGAACAGCACGACGCCGAAGATGAGGATGAGGGCCGGCCCGATCCACGGGAGCGAGGCGAGCAGGTCGCGCCCGCTCCTCCTGCGCTTGCCGGTGCCCGGGTCGCTCCCGCCGGGGCGGGGGCGGCCGGTGGCCGCCCCCGCTCGGGACGATGACGTGTCGGTCGTGGTGCTCATGATTCGATGGTCACCGATCCCTCCGGTGGTGCGTTCGTAGCGGATGTCGCGGGGCTCAGCCCGCGTCGACCTGGGCCTGGATCTCGGTCAGGACCTCCTGGGAGGGCTTGGTCTGGATCTGGCCGAAGAGCGCCTTGAACGCGGCATCCGTCGCCGACCACTTGGGGTTCGTGCTCGGGTAGAACTGCGCATCGGGCAGGACCTCGAGGAACGGCGCGAGCGCCTCCTCGCCGCCGAGCGCCTCGGCGCCCGACTTCGTGACCGGCAGGAAGCCCTCGGTCTGCACCCACGGCACGTAGACGTCGGCCGTGTAGTAGTAGTCGAGGAACTTCGTGATCGCGTCCTGCTTGTCGCCGTCGTTCTGGAAGGCCATGAGCTGGTCCATCACGCCGAGCGTGAAGGGGCTGCCGTCCTCCGTGGGGATCGGGACGATCGAGTAGTCGAGGTCGGGGTTGTTCTCCTCGATCTGGCCGACGGTCGGCGGGAGGCCGACCTGCATGCCGATCTTGCCCTGGATGAAGATGTCCATGAGCGGCGAGCGGTCGGTCGAGCCGGGGTCGGCCTGCGTCGCGCCCGCGTCGATCATCTTCTTGATCTGGTCGGCACCCGGCAGGTTCGCCGGGTCGTCGACCGTGATCTCGGTGGCGTCGCCGAACGTGCCGCCGCCGCCCCAGAGCCACACGGCCGCCTCGGCCTGCGCCTCCTCGGAGCCGAGGGGCATGCCGTAGCCCGCGATGCCGCCGCCGAGGGCGGAGATCTTCGTGGCCGCGTCGAGCAGCTCGTCCCACGTGGTGGGCGGCGCGGCGACGCCGGCCTGCTCGAGCAGGGCGTTGTTGACGAACAGCGCACGAGCCGACGCGATGAGCGGCAGCGCGTAGGCGGTGCCGTCGACCTCGGCGTTCGCGATGAACGAGTCCTGGAAGTCGCTGAACGTGTCAGCCGAGACGACCTCTTCGGCGGGGTAGAGCAGGCCGTCGGCCGCGAAGCCGGCGAAGGGGCCGCCGTTGTAGATGTCGGGAGCCTCGCCACCCTGGATCTTGGTGGTGATGACCGACTCGAGGTTGTCCCACGACTGCACCTCGAGGTTGACCTTGATGTCGGGGTTCTCCTTCTCGAAGCCCGTGATCACGTCCTCCCAGAGGCCCTGGGTGTTGTCGGAGTAGCTCGGGACGAGCAGGTCGAGGGTGGTCGCGCCACCGGACTCGTCGTCGGAGCCGGAACCGCCGCCGAACCCGCAGGACGCGAGCGTGAGCGAAGCGGTGGCCGCGAGGGCGATCGCGGCGCCGAAGCGGAGCGACTTCTTCATACGTGGTTCCTCACTGTTCTTGGATCACGGGCGCCGCGGTCGCCGCGCCGGTGCGGGTGGCGGTCTCACCGCCGCGTGCATGGAACTGACCAGAATGAGCAAATATCAATCAGTTTCAGTCACGGTGTGCTCACGATGATGTCGGAGGAGTCGCCGCGCCGTCAAGAGTCGGTTGCCTGATCGTTACCGAGCGGATATCCGGCCGGAATACGGAGTGCGCTCTCCGAGAAGCGTTCATGCCGATGATCGCTGGACAGGATGAACGATCATTTGCAATCATGGTGTTTGCTCTCGCCGACCTGACACGGAGGACCACCCATGACCCACGGCACCGATGCCGCGACGCCCCAGGCGGCCGCCGCCGCGCAGGCCGCCCCCGGCGCGCACATGGCAGCCGAGCTCGCGTCCCAGCCCGAGACGTGGGCACGCGCCGCGTCCCTCCGCGACGAGCAGGCGGTGCTGCCCCGGCGCGGCGACCGCATCGCCGTCGTCGGGTGCGGCACGTCGTGGTTCATCGCGCAGTCGTACGCCTGGCTGCGCGAAGCCGGCGGGCACGGCGAGACCGACGCGTTCGCGGCATCCGAGGCCTTCGTCGATCGCGGCTACGACGCGGTCGTCGCGCTGACCCGCTCGGGCACCACGACCGAGGTGCTCGAACTCGTCGACCACCTGCGCGGCCGGGTGCCCACGATCGGCGTGATCGGCGACGCGACCTCACCCCTCGTCGGGCTCGTCGACGAGGCCGTCACCCTGCCGTTCGCCGACGAGCGCTCGGTCGTGCAGACCCGCTTCGCCACGACCGCGCTGGCACTCTTCCGCGCGTCGCTCGGCGAGGACCTCGACGCGGCCGTGGCCGATGCCGAGCGTGCCGTGACCACCGACCTCGACCCCGCGCTCGTCGAGGCGGAGCAGTACACCTTCCTCGGCCGCGGGTGGACGGTCGGTCTCGCCCACGAGGCCGCGCTGAAGATGCGGGAGGCCTCGCAGTCGTGGACCGAGTCGTACCCCGCCATGGAGTACCGACACGGGCCGATCTCGATCGCCGCACCCGACCGGGTCACGTGGCACTTCGGCGACGCCCCCACCGGGCTCGCGGCCGAGGTCGCCGCCACCGGCGCGCACTTCGAGGCGGGCACGCTCGACCCGATGGCCGAACTGGTGCGCGCCCAGCGCGTTGCGCTCGAACGCGCCCGCGCGCGGGGACTCGACCCCGACTCGCCGCGCAACCTCACGCGCTCCGTGATCCTCGAGGGCTGACGGGCATGACCGCGATCCCGGATGCCGCGGCGGCGGCGCCGCTCGGACCGGGCGACGTCGTGCTCGCCTTCGACGTCGGCGGCACCGACACCAAGTCGGCGCTCATCGACGCCGACGGGCGGGTGCTCGGCCTCCGCCGGACGCCCACGCCGCTCGACGGCGAGCGCACCGCCGAGGCCGTCGTCGGCCGGGTCGCCGAGCTCGCCGCCGAGCTGCAGGAGGCCCACCCCGAGGCGCGCCCGGTGGCGGCGGGCCTGCTCGTGCCCGGGATCGTCGACACCGAGCGCGGCGTCGGGGTGTTCGCGAGCAACCTCGGCTGGCGCGACGCCCCGATCCGCGATCTCGCGGTGGACGCGCTCGGCCTCCCGGTGACGTTCCACCACGACGTGACGGCCGCGAGCCTCGCCGAGCACCGCCTCGGGGCCGCCCGCGCGTTCGACGACGTCGTGGTGCTCGTGATCGGCACCGGGATCGCGGGCTCGCTGATCCTCGACGGCCGGCCCCACCTCGGCGGCGGCTTCGCCGGCGAGATCGGCCACTCGCCGGTTGCCGACGGCCCTCGGTGCGCCTGCGGGGCACGCGGGTGCCTCGAGGTCGTCGCGTCGGCGGGCGCGATCGTGCGCCGCTACGCCGAGCGCACCGGAGTCGACGTCGACGGCGCCCGCGAGGTGCTCGCCCGTGCCGAGGCCGGCGACGCCGACGCCCGCGAGATCTGGGACTCCGCCCTCGACGCCCTCGCGTTCGGGCTGGCGCAGCTCGCCGCGACCATCGCCCCCGAGGCCATCGTGATCGGCGGCGGACTCTCCCGCGCCGGCGACGCGCTGTTCGCACCGCTCGCCTCGCGCCTGAACGAGCGGCTCAGCTTCCACCGTCGTCCGCGGCTGGTGCCCGCGCAGCTCGGCGGCAACGCGGGCCTGCTGGGCGCCGCGCTCATCGCCCGGGACGGCGTCGTCCGATGATCGTCACGGTCACGCCGAATCCCGCCCTCGACCTCACCTGGCACGTCGGCCGCCTGACGACCGGTGCGACCCATCGCGTGCCGGCGGGCGCCTCCCGCGCCGGCGGCAAGGGGCTCAATGCCGCGCGCGTGCTCCACGGGACCGGGCACGACGTGGTCGCCCTGGCCACCAGCGGCGGCGGAACCGGTGCCGAGCTCCGCGGGGAGCTGGAGGCATCCGGCATCCCGCATCGGCTGCTGCCCGTCGGCGCCGCCACCCGGCGCAGCGTGGCGATCGTGGACGACGCGTCGGGCGAGGCGACGGTGCTCAACGAGCTCGGCGCGCCGCTCTCGGCCGACGAGGCCTCCGCGCTGGCCGACGCCGCCGCAGAGGCCGGCCGCACCGCCGACGTGGTCGCGATCTGCGGCAGCCTGCCGCCGGGGTTCGACGCCGACGCGCTGGGCGCCCTCGTCGGCTCACTCACGGCCGGCGGCGCCAGGGTCGTCGTCGACACGAGCGACTCCGGCATCCTCGCGGCGGCTCGTGCCGGCGCGCACGCCCTGAAGCCGAACGCCGAGGAGCTCGCCGCCGCCACCGGCCACGACGACCCGATCGAGGGCGCACGAGCGCTCATCGCCCTCGGCGCCCGCCTCGTGCTCGTCTCGCTCGGCGCCGACGGCCTCGTCGTCGTCGGCGAGGGCGGTCGCCCGGTGCGCGCCCGGCTGCCGCGGGTACTGCACGGCAACGCGACCGGGGCCGGCGACGCCGCCGTCGCCGCGATGGCCGTCGAGCTCGCGGCTGGCGACGACCTCTGGTCGGACACGGATGCCGCGGACGCCGCCCGCGCCCGGCTGGCCCGCCGCGCGACCGCCTGGTCGGCGAGCGCGGTGCTCATGCCGCTGGCCGGCGAGCTCTCCCCCGACCATCCGGCCCTCGCGGACGAGGTGGTCGTCACCACGATCGACGAGGACCGCCGATGACGCTGACCCCCACCCGCACCATCCTCGACGAGGCCAGGGCGGCCGGCCGCGGCGTCGGCGCCTTCAACGTCGTGCACCTCGAGACCGCGGAGGCGCTCGCGGGCGCCGCTGAGGACGCCGGACTCCCCGTCATCCTGCAGCTCTCCGAGAACTGCGTGCGCTACCACGGCGCCTTCACCCCGATCGCGCTCGCGACGCTCGCGGTCGCCGAGGCGTCGTCGGCGCGTGTCGCGGTCCACCTCGACCACGCCGAGGACCCCGAGCTGGCGCTGCTCGCCATCGAGAGAGGGTTCGGGTCGGTCATGTACGACGGCGCGAAGCTCGACTTCGCCGAGAACGTGGCGACCACCCGCCGGGTGGTCGAGCGAGCGGATGCAGCGGGCGTGCTCGTCGAGGCCGAGCTCGGCGAGATCGGCGGCAAGGACGGCGCCCATGCCCCGGGCGTCCGCACCGACCCTCTCGAGGCCGCGCAGTTCGTGGCCGAGACCGGGGTGGACGCCCTCGCGGTCGCCGTCGGCTCCTCGCACGCGATGACCGAGCGGGTGGCGGCGATCGACCTCGACCTCGTCGCGCGGCTGGCGGCGGCGGTGCCGGTGCCGCTCGTGCTGCATGGGTCGTCGGGGGTGCCCGACGAGACGATCGTGCGCGGCATCCGGTCGGGGCTGACGAAGATCAACGTGTCGACGCACCTGAACGCGGGGTTCACCGGCGCCGTGCGGGAGTACCTCGCCGCCCACCCCGCCGCCGTAGACTCGCGCTCGTACGTCGCTGCCGGCCGTGCGGCCGTGCGTTCAGAGGCGGCACGACTGCTGACCCTGTTCGCCTCGACCTCCAAGGAGACCGGATGAACCGCGCCGAACGCCTCAGCGCCGTGCTCGACCTGCTGGCCGAGGCCGGCCAGGTCGAGGTCGACCAGATCGTCGACCGCCTCGACGTCTCCCCCGCGACCGCGCGCCGCGACCTCGACGCGCTGGCGCAGCAGCAACTGCTGACCCGCACGCGCGGCGGTGCCGTCGCCCACTCCGTGGCCTACGACCTGCCCATCCGCTACAAGAACCAGCAGAACCCCGCCGCGAAGGCGGCCATCGCCCAGGCGGCGAGCGCCCTCGTGCCGCGCGGCGCGGTGATCGGGCTGTGCGGCGGCACGACGGCCACGGCCATCGCCGACGCGCTCATGTCGCGCGCCGACATCATGGAGCCGTCGCACGAGCCGAGCCTCACCGTGGTGACGAACGCGATCAACATCGCGATGCAGCTCGCGATGCGGCCCCAGATCAAGACGGTCGTCACCGGTGGCGTGGTGCACGCCCGCTCGTACGAGCTCGTCGGTTCGTACGCCGACGCGGTGCTCGGCAGCATCACCCTCGACGTCGCGTTCATCGGCGTGAACGGCGTCGACCCGGCCATCGGCCCGACCTCGCACGACGAGCGCGAGGCGGCCGTGAACGCGCTGATGGCGTCGCGGGCCACGCACGCGGTGCTCGTCGCCGACGCGTCGAAGATCGACAAGCGCGCGTTCGCTGCGATCGGGCACCGCCGCCTGTTCTCGACGATCATCACCGATTCCGCCGCGACCGCCGACCAGCGACAGCGCCTCACCGACGGCGGGTACGACGTTATCGTTGCCTAGGTGAGCACCCCCACCACCGTCATCCACTCCGCCCGCCTCGTCAGCGGCCACGACACGGTCACCGACGCCTGGGTCCGCTTCGAGGGCGACCGTGTGGCCGCGCGCGGCATCGGCGCCGACTGGCGCGACACGATCGACGCGGATGCCTCGGTGACGGATGCCGCGGGCCGCACGCTCGTGCCGGGCTTCATCGACCTCCATTGCCACGGCGCCGGCGGCGCGTCATTCGAGGAGGGCGCCGACGCGATCGCGCGGGCGCTCGCCGTGCACACGGCGCACGGCACCACGCGATCGGTGCTCTCACTCGTCACGGCACCCGTCGACGTGCTCGCAGGGCACCTGCGCACGATCGCCGCCGTCGCGGCATCCGACCCGCGCGTGCTCGGCGCGCACCTCGAGGGCCCGTTCCTCGACCACGAGTTCCGCGGCGCGCACGACCCCGCGCTGCTGCGCACCGCCGACCCCGCCGCGGTCGAGCTGCTGCTCGAGGCATCCGCGGGCTCGCTGCGGCAGGTGACGATCGCCCCCGAGCACACCGGTGCGGCCGAGGCGATCGCCCGTTTCGTCGACGCGGGCGTCGCCGTGGCGATCGGCCACACGGGTGCGGACTTCGCGACGTCGCTCGCCGCGTTCGAGGCGGGCGCGACGATCCTCACGCACGCGTTCAACGGCATGCGCGGCATCCACCATCGCGCACCCGGGCCCGTCGTCGCGGCGATGCACGCCGACCACGTGACGCTCGAGATCATCAACGACGGGGTGCACGTGCATCCCGACGTGGTGCGACTCGCGTTCTCGGGGGCACCCGGACGGGTCGCGCTCGTCACCGACGCGATGGCGGCCGCCGGGTCCGACGACGGCGTCTACCAGCTCGGATCGCTCGAGGTCATCGTCGAGGGCGGCATCGCCCGGCTCTCGCAGGGCGGCTCGATCGCCGGGTCGACGCTCACGCAGGATGTCGCGCTGCGGCGCGCGGTGATCGACAGCGGCATCGCATTCGACGAGGCCGTCGGCGCACTCACCGTGACCCCCGCGGCCGCCATCGGCCGTGCGCACGACCTCGGCCGACTGGACATCGGCTATGCCGCGGACGCGGTGCTGCTCACCGACGAGCTCGCCGTCGATGCGGTGTGGGGCGCGGGCGCGCGACTCGCCTGAACCGGTGCGGGGCGGCATCCTGGGGCACCGTCGTGGCGTGCCATCGTGAGCGCCGAAACCGGTGCGGGGTCCGGAGGCGTGCTCCCCTTCGCCTCCGGACCCCCGCCCGGTCAGCGCCGCAGGACCCCCCGATCGCGGCGCCTCCGCCGGCATCGCCGGCTCCGCCCCGGCTCGGGTGCTCGAGGCGGCGGTACGGTCGGCCCCCTGGAGGGCCTTCACCGAAGAGACGGCCTGCCCATGGATCTATGACGCGGGTTCGCGAAAAATCTGCTGGAATGAACGGATCCCGCCACGCGCGTCATGATCGGCCCGATCCCGCGTCTCTTCCATGACACCCCTGCACCTGAACCTGGAGGCGATGTGCCACCCCTGCGCACCGACCTGGCCGACAGCGCGCTCATCGAGCGCACCCGTGGCGGCGACCGGAGCGCGTACGGCGAGCTCTGGCAGCGGCACTCGGCCTCGGCGCGCACCGTGGCGCGCTCCTACAGCTCCCTCGATCCCGACGACCTCGTCGCCGAGTCGTTCACGCGCATCTACGACGCCATCCTCGCCGGCGGCGGACCGACGGGCGCCTTCCGTCCCTACCTGTTCACGACCATCCGCAACACGGCGTCGAGCTGGGGTCGCGCGCGCCACGAGACGAACCTCGAGACCCTCGAGTCGTTCGAGGACCCCGCGACGAGCGAGTCCGCGAGCCTCGACGCGCTCGACCGCTCGACCACCGCGCAGGCGTTCCGCTCGCTGCCCACGCGCTGGCAGGAGGTGCTCTGGTACACCGAGGTCGAGGGCATGTCGCCCCAGCAGGTGGCGCCCCTGGTCGGCATGAGCGCGAACGCCACGGCCGCCCTCGCGTACCGGGCCCGCGAGGGCCTGCGCCAGGCGTGGATCCAGGCGCACCTGCGGAACGCCGCGAACGAGCCCGAGTGCCGCTGGACCATCGACCGGCTCGGCAGCTACACGCGGGGGCGGCTGAGGGGCCGCGAGACCGCCCGCGTCGAGGCGCACCTCGACGACTGCGCGCGCTGCACCATCGTCGCCGCCGAGGCCCGCGAGGTGGGCTCACGGCTCGCGCTCGTGCTGCTGCCGCTCGCCGCGGGCATCGGCGGCGCGACGGCGTACTCGGCGTGGCTGTCGCAGGGCGCGCCCGCGGTCGACGTGGCGCTCGGCGCCGCGGGCCTTCCCGCGGTCCTCGGCGGACACGCTGCCGGCGCGGGCGCGTCGGGTGCAGGCGCGTCGGGCGTCGGTGCGTCGGGCGCAGGCGCGTCCGGCGCTGGCGCGTCGGGAGCGGGCGCGGGATCCGCCACGACTGCGGCCGGCGCAGCCACCACCGCCGGGGTGAGCGGCGTCGCGATCGGCGCCGGGGTGGGTGCGATCGCCCTCGCGGCCGTCGCCGTCGCCGCCATGATCGTGGTGCCGACGCTGGCGAGCGCCGACCAGGCGCCCGCGGCCGCGATCTTCGAGACGGGCACCGAGGCCGGCGACCCCCAAACGCCGCTTCCCTTCCTCGGCAGCCCGGCGCTTCCCCAGCCCGTGCCGCCGCACGAACCGGATGCCCCGCCTGCGCCCGCAGACCCGCCGGCCGGCGATCCCGTGCTGGTCGACGCGCCGGGCCCGGCTCCCGTGCCCGCCGCCGATCCGGCCCCCGGCGGTACGACCGCAACGCCGCCCGGGCCAACCACCACGCCGACCCCAGAGCCCGAGCCCGTGGACGACGTCGCCCTGCCGCCGGCCTTCACCGCCGACACGGCAGGCGGCCTGGTCGACCCGCTGCTCTCGGGCAGCGCGGAGGCCGCGGCATCCGTCACCGTGACCGCCGACGACGGCCGCACCTGGAGCACCGTCGCCGACGGCTCGGGAGCATGGAGCCTCGTCGCCGACGCGCTGCACGCCGGATCCACGACGCTCACGGCCTCGCAGACGGATGCCGCCGGCAACGCGTCACTGGCGAGCGCGCCCGTCACCGTCACGCTGTCGACCCCGACCATCGCGCTGCGCCGCACCGGATCGCATGTGGCGCACGGCACGGTCACGGGCGCTGCAGGGGCAGATGTCGAACTCCTCCTCGACGGCGCCGTCGTGAGCACGGTGCCGCTCGACGGCTCGGGATCGGCGCGCATCCTCGCGTTCGGGCGCCTGGATGCGGCGAGTGTCGTCGAGGTGCGCTACGCGGCGAACGGCCGAACCGGCCCCGCCTCGCCCGGGGTCATCGAACGCTGACGGCGGGTTCCACGACGCGAGCGCGCCGACGCACCGCGTCGGCGATGAGCACGGCTCCGACGGCGACGAGCACCACGGCGTACACGAACGGCAGGCTCTGCACGCCGATCCGCTCGAACAGCACAGCGCCGATGAGCGCCCCGCCGCCGATGCCGACGTTGAACGCGGTCGTGTAGAGCGCGCTGGCCGCATCCCGCTGGCGGGCCGGCGCGGACTGCAGCAGGCGCGTCTGCAGCAGCGGCGGGATCGCGCCGAAGGCGAGCCCCCACACGGCGAAGGCCACGAGCGACGCCACGACGCCGGCGCCGAGCCCGAGGACGCCGAGCGCCGCCGCCGCCACGGCCATCGCCACGACGATCGCGACGGTGGGCCGGTTCGCGAGCGGCGATCCGGCCACGACGAGCCCGACGGCGCCCATGACGCCGTAGACGAACAGCAGCGGGCCGACCGCGCCGGGCTCGAGGCCCACGACGTCGGTGATGAGCGGCGCCACGTAGGTGAAGACCGCGTACTGGCCGAGCATGGTCGCCGCGGTGACGCCGCAGACGAGCAGCACGGACCCGAGCGCCGCATCGCCTCGCCGGATGCGGGACGCAGTGCCACCCGCCTCGGGGGCGACCCGCGGGAGGAACCGCCAGACAGCGAGCGCACCGAACAGCGTGAGCCCCCCGACGATCGCGAAGACCGGGCGCCAGCCGATCGACTGGCCGAGCACCGTCGTCGCCGGAACGCCCGCGACGAGCGCGAGCGTGCCGCCGCCGAGCGTCACCGAGACGGCGCGGCCGATCTGGTCGGCGGGCACGAGCCTCGAGGCGTACGACGCGACGATCGCCCAGAACACGCCGTGGGCGAGGCCGCCGACGACGCGCACGGCGATGAGCATCCAGTACTCGGGCACGAACGCGGACGCGAGCGTGGTGAGCCCGAGCACCGCGAGCACCGCGACGAGCAGGCCGTGCCGCGGCATCCGGCTGGTGAGGGCCGTGAGCGGGGTCGACGTGACGACGACGGTGAAGGCGAAGACCGACACGAGCAGCCCGATGAACGGCTCGGCGACGCCGAGGCCCTCGCTCATCTCGGGGAGCAGGCCGGTGGGCAGCATCTCGATCGTGATGGACAGGAAGACGCCCGCGGCCAGCATGAGCAGGCCGGGCCAGGGCAGTCGGGGTGCGCGCACGCGCGCGGATTCGGTGACGGACATGAGGATGTCTCTCCGACGGCGTTCCCCGCAGCGGGTGCATTCACCACGCGGGTCGACTACGCGCTCGTGTGCGCGCCCAGGGCCGTGCGTTGACCGCCGACCACGAACCAGTCTACCCGACGCACTACTCTGGGCGGATGACCACGGATGCCGCACCCTCCCACCTGTTCCACTGGGTCGTGACGCTGGCGTGCACCGACGGTCCCGGCATCGTGCATGCGGTGAGCGGGGCGATCGTCGCGGCGCGCGGCAACATCACCGAGAGCCAGCAGTTCGCGAGCCTCGACACCGGGCGCTTCTTCATGCGCGTGCAGGTGGAGTCGCCCGCCGGGCGCGCCGAGCTCGAGGCCGCGCTGGCCCCCGTGGCCGAGCGCTGGGACATGACGTGGCACCTCGACGAGGTCGGCCGCAAGCTCCGCACGCTCGTGCTCGCGTCCACCGCCGGCCACTGCGTGAACGACCTGCTGTTCCGCCAGCACGCCGGCCAGCTGTCCGTCGACATCCCGCTCGTGCTCTCGAACCACGGCACGCTGCGCGACCTCGTCGACTTCTACGGGGTGCCGTTCGAGTCGCTCGCGGTGACGGATGCCGCGTCGAAGGCCGCGTTCGAGGCACGGGTGCTCGCCGCGGTCGAGGAGCACGACATCGAGCTCGTGGTGCTCGCGCGCTACATGCAGATCCTCACGCCCGAGCTCTGCGACGCGCTCGCCGGACGCTGCATCAACATCCACCACTCGTTCCTGCCGGGCTTCAAGGGCGCGAACCCCTACCGCCAGGCGCATGCCCGCGGCGTGAAGCTCATCGGCGCGACCGCGCACTTCGTGACGAGCGACCTCGACGAGGGGCCGATCATCGAGCAGAACGTCGTGCGCGTCGACCACTCCCGCTCGGTCGCCGAGCTCGTCGCCATCGGACAGGACGAGGAGAGCCGCACGCTCAGCCAGGCCGTGAAGTGGTTCTCCGAGCGGCGGGTGCTGCTCGACGGCGCCCGGACGATCATCTTCCGGTGACCGCCACCGCCAGACGGCAGGTCGGACGAGCGCGGGGCGGTTCGGGTGACGGCGGACGCCGCCCACGCGAACTAGGCTGGAATGCCGTGAGCACCGCCCAGCCGAACCCGTCGAACGACCCCCAGCCGAAGATCGGCCCCAACGACGTCCTGCGCTTCTTCCTCGAGCTCTTCGCGTTCGTGACGCTCGGCATCTGGGGGTTCGTGTCGTTCCCGCTGCCGTGGCCGGGCGTGCTCGTCGGCCTCGGCGCCCCGGCGCTCGCCATCCTGCTCTGGGCGCTGTTCAACTCGCCGAAGGCGGTCTTCAAGGTCGATCCGTTCGGCCAGGCGCTCGTCGAGATCGCGGTGTTCTCGGCCGCGGCGATCGCGTGGTGGATGATGGGCCAGCCCGTCGTGGCCGTCGTGTTCGCGGTCGTGGCGGCCGTGAGCGGCATCCTGCACGGGCGCAAGCAGCTGGCCGACTGAACGGGCTTCGGCTCCCTGCCGGCATGCCCAGCGGCCCGACGCGTGGCGCCGGGCCGCTGACCGCTTCGGTCGGTCGTCAGGCCGCGACCGGCGCCTCGATCGGGTCGTCGGCGTGCGCCGCCTCGGCGTCGGGCTCGGCCCCGCCGGCCGTGCGGAAGTGCCCGACGATCGAGAGCAGGATGCCGCCGGCCGTCCAGGCCAGGAGCACGAGCCAGGGGAACGTGGTGTCGGCCGCCGGGAAGTACGACAGGTCGCGCAGCAGCGTCGCGGCGGCGCCCGGCGGGAACCACTGGCCGACGTCGCCCCACGGCGCCGGGAAGAACTCCTTGGGGATGGCCGCGCCCGAGATCGGGTTGGCGAACAGCAGCATGACGACCGGGCCGACCGCGATGCCGGCGCGGCCGAGGAGTGCGACGAAGCCCGTGATGGGTGCGGCGATCGCGGCGAGCGACAGGGCGATTGCGGCGGCGTTCAGCCAGTAGTCGCCCTGCAGCGAGCCGAACCAGCCCTGCAGGATGGCCGTGAGGAGCAGCCCGCCGACGACGGAGTACACCGACACGGCGAGCACGCGGCGCAGCGCGCCGATGATGGCGAGCGAGATGGCGATGCCGCCGATCATGCCGCCGAGCAGTAGCGGGAACATCGCGGCGGTGAGTCCCGTGCCGCGCGGGTCGCTCTCGGCGAGGGGCACGACGTCGGTGACGGGCACGTCGAGGTGCGGCGGAGCGCTCGGCGCGCCCGCCGCCTGCGCAGCGGCGGCGGCCTGTGCGTTGACGCCCTCCTCGAGCGAGGTGGCGACGCCCCCGAGCATCTGCGCGACGGCGAGGCTCGATGCCGAGGAGGTGAGCACCTCGGGCTCCTGGCCGAGCACGATCGCGCCGTACGCGTCGCGCGTCTCGATCGCGTCGACGGCGGCCGCCCGGTCGTCGACCTCGAGGAAGTCGATCGCTCCGGGCGCCCGCTGGTCGACAGCCGCCTCGGCTGCCGCCACGGCCTCGGCGGGCCCGGCGATGGCGACCGGCAGGTGCTTGGGCTCGGCCGTGACCGACGGCCACGAGAAGGCGAGCACGATGACGGCGACGACGCCGACGAGGGCGAGGGCCAAGCCCACGACCCTGCCGATCGGAGTGCGTGCCGTGGTGGCGTCCGGATGGGTGGCCATGGTGTCCTCCAAGAAAGCGAATGTTCGTTCTTTATTAGTGTGCGCGCGTCGTCTAGCCTTGTCAAGGAACGATCGTTCGTTTTTCTGGAGGTCCGATGCCCAAGGTCACCGAGGCGCACCGCGCCGCCCGCCGCGACGAGATCGTCGCGGCCGCGCTGCGGTGCTTCGCCGCGAAGGGGTACCAGCGCACCTCGATGGCCGACGTGATCGAGGAGTCGGGGCTCTCGGCCGGGGCGATCTACGGGTACTTCACGGGCAAGCAGGAGCTCTTCGCCGCGGTCGCCGGGCGCATCCTCGAGGCCCGCCAGGGGGAGCTCGAGCAGCAGCGCGCGCTCGGCGAGCCGCTCGCGCCCGGCCAGGTCATGGCCACGCTCATCGACGGGATGCGACGCGAGCCGTTCGGCCACGTGATCGTGCAGCTGTGGGCCGAGGCCGCGATCGATCCCGAGATCGGCGAGCTCGTGCAGTCCGTGCTGCAGCGGGTGCGCGAGACGGTGCGACAGCGGCTCGTCGAGTGGGCGTCGGCCGAGCCGGGCCGCGTCGACGGCGACCCCGGTGAATGGGCGACGCGAGTCACCCCGGTCATGGTCGGGATCGCACCCGGGTTCATGATCCAGCGGGCGATCGTGCCGGGCTTCGACGAGGAGGCGTTCCTCGCGGCCCTGCCCGAGGTGCTCCCCCACTGACGGCCGCAGACCGACGGATGCCGCGGGGCGGCGGCATCCGAGGCACGACGCGGGCTCGCGGCATCCGCTCGCCGTGTCAGTCGGCGTGGATCAGATGCCCTGCCAGCCGGGCTTGTGCGCCCAGGCGTGCCGGTAGTAGTCGAGGTTCTGCAGCTCGGACGCGGCCGCCTCGTCGACGATGACCGTCGCGTGCGGGTGCAGCTGGATCGCCGAGCCCGGCTGGCTCGCCGACACCGGGCCCTCGACCGCGGCCGCGACCGCGTGCGCCTTGGCCTCGCCGAACGCGAGGAGCACCAGGTGCCGGGCACGCAGGATCGTGCCGATGCCCTGCGTGATGCAGTGCATCGGCACGTCATCGGGCGAGTCGAAGAACCGCGCGTTGTCGGCACGGGTCGGCTCGGTGAGGGTCTTCACCCGGGTCAGCGACGCGAGCGAGGACCCCGGCTCGTTGAACCCGATGTGCCCGGTGCGGCCGATCCCGAGGATCTGCAGGTCCACCCCGCCCGACGCGGTGATCGCCGCCTCGTAGTCGGCGCCGGCGTGCTCGATCGTCGCCGGGTCGCCGTTGGGCACCCGCACCAGCTCGGGCGTCAGCCCCAACGGCTCCACGACCTCGCGGGTGATCACGGCGCGGTAGCTCTCGGGATGCCCCGGGGGCAGCCCGACGTACTCGTCGAGCGCGAACCCGCGCACACCGCGCACGTCGATCGACTCCTCGGCGATCCGCCGCGCCAGCGCACGATAGCTCGCGAGCGGGGTGGACCCCGTCGCCAGGCCCAGCACGGCGTCGGGCTTCGAGCGGATCAGGTCGACGATGGCGCCGGCGACGAGGTCGCCCGCGGCGTCCTCGTCGCGGACGATCACGACTTCAGCCATTGATGTTCTCCTACGAGGGCGGCGCCGACCGCGGCCGCCGGGAATCCGAGCGGGATGACCTGCACGCGCGACGGGAGGTCGAGGGATGCGAGGAACGCGGAGTCCGCGGCCCACCCGCTCAGGATACGGCGCGTTCCGGCGAGGAGCGGGTCGCCGAGCGCGGCGAGCCCTCCCCCGATGACCACGTCGTCCACGTCGGTCGTCAGCACGAGCAGGCGCACCGCCGACGCGACGCCGGTGAGGAACCGCTCCATCACGTCGATCGCGCGGTCGTCGCCGGCCTCGGCCGCGTCGAAGAGGTCGCGCGCCGGCAGCGGCCCGCCGGTGGGCCACATGCGTGCGATCGCCGAACCCGACGCGAGCGTCTCGAGGCAGCCGCGCTGGCCGCAGCTGCACACCACGCCCGCAGGGTCCACGGGGATGTGCCCGATCTCACCGGCCACGCCGTGCCCGCCGCGCAGCAGGCGGCCATCGAGCACGACGCCAGCCGCCAGGCCGGTGCCGAGGTTCAGGTAGGCCATCGAGTGCGCGCGGATGCCGTCGGCCACGCCGAGGAGGTGATGGGCGCCGACGGCGGCGGCCTTCACGTCGTTCTCGACGCGCACCTCCACGCCGAGCCGGTCGGACAGGCGCGGGCCGAGGTCGAGCCCCTCGAGGCCGAGGTTGACGGCGTGGGCGACGCGTCCGGTCGCGCTGTCGACGGCGCCGGGGATCCCGATGCCGATCGAGGCGAACGACGCCGCCTCGACGCCGGCGAGCTCGGTCATGCGCTCGACGGTGCGCAGCGCCGTGGCGACGACCGCCTCGGCGCCGAACCCGGTGGGCATGCGGAACTGGTCGCTCAGCTCGCCGTCGGCGCCGATCGCGACGGCGGCCGTCTTGGTGCCGCCGATGTCGATGCCGAGCCTCATGTCGCCTCCGCCGGGACGGCGTCGACGGGCTCGGCGGCGAGGCGCTCGGCCACGAACGCGACGAGGGCCTCCCCCACGAGCCGCGACGCGCCGAACGTGGCGATGTCGGCCACCGCACGGTCGTCCGACGGCCAGCCCAGGTCGACGGTCACCACGTCGTCGCGCACGGCGCGCAGGGCGGTGATGGCGTCCACGGCGAACGGATGCCGGTGCAGGTCCTTGCCCAGCACGAGCACGGGCCCCGGCAGGGACCGGGGATCGCTGAGCGACGTTCCGGCAGTGACAGCGACGACGTGCGTCGCGTCGAGCCACGTGGGCTTCCCGGGCACGAGTTCGACCGCGAAGGGCCCCCACGGCGCCACCCCGACGGCGATGTTCGCCACGGTGTCGACACGCACGACGGTGCCCATCCGGTCGGCGGCGGCCAGGCGCCCGGACGCGGCATCCGACACCTCGAACGCGCCGGCGATGCGGGCGAGTTCGTCGCCCGAGTGCACGGGTTCGAGCGCGATCGCGTCGACTGCGGCGGGCAGCGCGGGAGCCGTCGAGGCCAGCTCGCGCACCCGGGCGGCCGCCTCGCGGACCCGATCGACCGGAAGTCGGCCCGAGTCGACGGCGACCTCGATCGCCGCGACGATCTCGTCGAGCTGGTCGTCGGTGTTGTCGCTGCCGATGCACAGCAGGTCGCAGCCGGCGACGAGGGCGCGCACGGCCGCCTCTGGGATACCGTGCACGCCGCTCGCCCCCTGCATGTCGAGGGCGTCGGTGACGATGACGCCCTCGAACCCCAGCTCCCCGCGGAGCAGGCCGTGCACGATGCGCGAGGAGAGGGTGGCGGGCTGCTCCGCGTCGAGGCGGGGCAGGAGCAGGTGGGAGGTCATGATGGTGCGGGTCCCGGCCGCGATGGCCGCGGCGAACGGCACGAGCTCGCGCTCGCGGAGCACCTCGAGCGGGACGTCGACGACCGGGAGCACCAGGTGCGAGTCGCCGTCGGTGTCGCCGTGGCCCGGGAAGTGCTTCGCGCTCGCGGCCACGCCCGTCGACTGGACGCCGCGCACCCAGGCCGCCGCGTGCCGTGCCGCGAGGGACGCGTCGGTGCCGAAGCTCCGGACGCCGATCACCGGGTTGTCGGCGTTCGAGTTCACGTCGACGTCGGGCGCGAAGGTGACGGTGCACCCGGTCGCGGCGAGCGCCTCGCCGACCGCACGGGCGACGCGTTCGGTCAGCGCCGGGTCGTCGATCCGGCCGAGCAGGGCATTGCCGGGGTACGGTGCGCCGCGGTCGTAGAACAGCCGCGTGACGTCGCCGCCCTCCTCGTCGATCGCGATGACGGCGAGCGGGTTCGCCGCGCGCAGTTCCGTGTTCAGCGCCAGGAGCTGCTCGGCCGAGGCGATGTTCTGGCCGAAGAGGCAGACGCCGCCGAGTCCGTCCTCGAGCCGGCGGATGACCCAGGCGGGCGCCTCCGTGCCATCGAACCCCGGGAGCAGGGTCGTGAGGATGTCCCGGCGCAGGTCGGTTCCCGCGCCGGTGAGGTGCTGCGCGGTCATCCCTTGACGGCCCCGCTCACGAGTCCGCTCGTCATCCGGCCCTGCACCAGCAGGAAGAAGACGATGACGGGGATGGCCATGAGGGTGGAGCCGGCCATGATGGCCGCCCAGTTCGTCGTGCCGTTCGCCACGAGGTAGGTGCGCAGCCACACGGGCAGCGTCATCATCTCGGGCCGGGCGTTCAGCACGAGCGCCATGATGAACTCGTTCCACGCCTGGATGAACCCGAACACGCCCGTCGCGATGAGGCCGGGGGCGAGCAGCGGGAAGGTCACCCGCCAGAAGGCACCGGCCCTGGAGCATCCGTCGATCATCGCGGCCTCCTCGAGCTCGGCGGGCACGCCGTTGACGAAGCCGCGGAGGGTCCAGATCGTGAACGGAAGCACCGTGGCGATGTAGACGACGGTCAGGCCGATGATCGTGTTCAGCAGGTGCCAGCCGTCGATCACGCGGAAGACCGAGACGATCATCGCCTCGCCCGGGATCATCTGGATGACGAGGATCGCGATGATGAACGTGCGGCGGCTCTTGAACCGGAACCGCGTCACGGCGATCGCGGCGAGGAACGCGAACACGAGCGAGATGATCACCGTGAGGATCGTGATCACGATCGAGTTGCCCGCGGCCGGGAGGAACGGCGTGCGGCCCGGATCGAAGAGCACCGTCGCATAGTTGCGGAGGGTGAACTCCTCGGGCCAGAAGTTGACGTCGGCGCCGCGGATCTCGTTGTTCGGCTGGAACGACGTGTTCACCATCCAGTAGACGGGGAAGACGAAGAACAGGAAGAGCAGCACCGAGACCGCGCTCAGCACCCACGTGGTGACGCGGCGGCGACCGCCGCCGGTGCGGCGCACGTCACGGCTGCTCGCCGGCGTGGCGGCCGGCCGGCCGACCTGCTGGGGGGCGACGGTGGCGCTCACAGCTCCTCCTCCTTGGTGACCTGGCGGACGTAGTAGATCGAGATGGACATGAGCAGGATCGCCGTGATGACGGCGATCGCGCCGCCCTGGCCGAAGTCGCCGCCCGCGATCGAGGTCTGGTAGATGTACACGCCCAGGGTGTTGGTGAGGGCGCGGATGCCGCCGATGTCCTGCAGCGCGAAGATCTGCGTGAAGACGCGGAGGTCCCAGATGATCTGGAGGATCGTGACGATGAGGAAGATCGGCTTCAGGTAGGGGAAGATGATCAGCCGGAACCGCTTGAACCCGCCGGCGCCGTCGAGCTGCGCGGCCTCGAGCACCTCGTCGGGCACCTGCGTGAGGCCCGCGTAGAGCGTGAAGGCGACGAACGGGATCGCGCCCCAGACGATGATGATGCCCGCGACGAGGAAGAAGCTGAGCGGGTCGATGAGCCAGGAGTGCTGGAAGTACTCCTCCATGCCGAACCAGTTGACGAGGATGTAGTTCACGACGCCGTAGGCGGTGTCGAACATCCAGCCCCAGACGACGGTCGCGGTGAGGGCGGGCATCGCCCACGCGAGCAGCATGCCGACCGAGAGGAGGAGCCGGAAGCCCTTGGGCAGGCGCATCATCATGAGCGCGATGAGCGTGCCGAGGACCATGGTGAAGATCACGCAGCCGGCCGAGAAGAGGATGGTGCGCACGAGCACGGCGTAGAACACCGGGTCGGTGAGCACGTTCGCGTAGTTCTCGAGCCAGACCCACTCGGGCGGGGCGCCGAAGACCTGCGCGCGGCCGAACTCCTGGAACGACGTGACGATGAGCTGGATGAGCGGCCAGCCCGTGATGAGGGCCAGCACGATGATCGCCGGGGTGAGCAGCGAGTAGGGGGTGAAGCCGCCCCGGATGCGCCGGGCGCGGCGTGCGGCCGGCTTCGGCTGCGGGGCCGTCATGCGTTCGCCCTCGAACGCGCTCGGCGCCGGGTCGAGGCCGTTGTCGACCGTGGTCATGGTGGTGCTCCTGGGAAGTCGAGGTGTTCGGGGGCTGGCGGCGGTGCCGCTCCCCGATCCGGACGGGCGACGTGTGTGGTCGTCGCCCGCCCGGGCCTTGGGGTGCGGTGCGGCGGCGGACAGGGGGGTATGCCGCCGCACCGCGCAGTCGGACGGATCCGACTAGCTGTTGAGGATCGCCTCGATCTCCTCGTCGGCGGCCTCGGCGAGCGCCTTGACGTCGCCGCCCTGCGCGATGTTGACGAACAGGTCGGTCAGGATGCCGGATGCCTCGACGTCGGCCCAGTTCGGCGACGCCGGGGTGAGCTTCGCATTGCCCGCGGCCGCCGTGATCGCCTTCGCGACCTCGTCGGTGCCGAGGGTGTCGGCGAGGGAGAGCTTGGCCGGAACGAGGCCGTTCTCGCCGTAGATCGTCTGGAACTCGTCGGAGAGGATGATCTCCAGCGCGCTCAGCGCGAGCTCGGGGTGAGCCGACTTCGCCGAGATGCCGATGTTCGATCCGCCGGCGAAGACCTGCGCCGCGCCGCCGTCCATGCCCGGGAGGGCGTAGACGCCGAGGTTGGCCTCCTGGTCGGGGCAGCCGGGCGCCTCGGCGTCGGCCGGGGCGAGGATCGACCACTTGACCCAGCTCGGGGCCGAGAGCTGCAGCGACGTGCCGTCGCAGAAGCCGACCTCGGGGCTGGTCTCGTTGCCGTCCTTGGGCGCCAGCGAGGCGGTCGTCATGACCTCCTGCACCTGCTCGAGGCCGGCGATGGACTCGGGGCTGGACAGCTGCGCGTCCCACTCCTCACCGTCGGGAACGGCGATCTCGCCGCCGTTCTCCCAGATGTAGGGCAGCGCGTTGTACCAGTCCTGGCCGGGCCACCAGATGCCCGACTTGCCGGGGTTGGCGGCGGCGAGCGCCTGCGCGTTCGAGATGTACTCGTCGAGCGTCGTCGGCACCGTCAGTCCGGCCGCCGCGAGGGCGTCCTTCTTGTAGTAGACGAGGCGCGAGCCCGAGTAGAGCGGGGCGGCGTAGAACTTGCCGTCGTACGTGCCCGCCTCGACGAAGCCGGGAAGCAGGTCGTCGCCGCCGAGCGTCTCGTAGTCGTCGGTCAGGTCGAGGAACGCACCCGCCGAGGTGAACGCCGCGGCCTGCGTGTTGCCGACCTCGACGACGTCGGGGCTGTCCGAGCCGGAGAGGCTCGTGGTCAGGCGGTCGACGAGGCCGTCCCAGGCCTGCTCCTCGATGACGAGGGTCGAACCGGGGTTCTCCTTCTCGAAGGTGTCCACCAGGTACTCGCGCGCTTCGTCGGGCGTGTCGGTGCCGACGAGCCACACGCGGATCTCGGCGCCGTCCTCAGAGGCACCGGTGCCTCCGGAGGTGGCACAACCGGCGAGGGTGAGCGCAGCAGCGGCGCCGAGCGCCACGATGCCGAGTTTCCTCATTGTCGTTTCCTTTCATGGGGTGAGGGAAACAGCGGGGGTTCGCTGCACCCTTGGTGCGTGGAGTCCCTCACGAGACTCCGAGTTGTCCGGAGAGGACCATGACGGCCGCGCCGCGGAGGACGATGTCCTCCGCCTGCTCGGTCATCCGGAGCCTCAGATCACGGTTGTGTTCCGCCATCGTCCGCATCCGGAGCGTGTCGACGGTCGCGTCGTGGAGCGCGCCGTCAAGCAGTTCGGCGGGGCCGCTGAGCACGACCTCCGACAGGTTGAGCGCCCCGACCACTGGCGCGAGGATGATGCCGAGCCGGCGTCCGGCCTCGGCGAGGATCCGATCGCGAGCGGATGCCGCGTCGGGGGCGTCGCCGTCGAGCTCGGCGAGCTGGGCGGTGAGGCGCGGCACGGCGAGCCAGGCCTCGAGGCATCCGTGCTTGCCGCACGCGCAGCGGGGACCGCCGTCGGTGCCGACGACGACGTGGCCGATCTCGCCGGCCGCGAAGCCGCCGCCGATGACGGGGCGGCCGCCGATGATGAGGCCGGCGCCGACGCCGTGGCCGACCTTGACGAGGAGCAGGTCGTCCTGCTGGGATGCGCCGTGCTCGGCGAGCACGGCGACGTTGGCGTCGTTGGCGACGTGCACGGGCAGGGCGAACTCGGCCTGGAGGCGGGCTTGGAGCTCGACGTCGCGCCAGCCGAGGTTCGGAGCGGAGCGCACCACGCCGAGCGTGTCGACGACGCCCGGCGAGCCGACGCCGATGCCGAGCACGGGGGTCGCGGTGCTCGCGAGGAGCGTGCGCACGAGCTCGACGACGAGGGCCACGGCGTGCTCGCCGCTCGCGCCGGCGCAGGCGACCTCGGCGCGGGCGACGATGCCGCCGTCGAGGTCGACGACGGCGCCGAGGAAGCGCTGGTGCTCGGAGAGGTCGATGCCGATGATCTGGAACGCGCCGCGGTCGACGTCGATGAGGGTGGCCGGCTTGCCGGGACGGGCGTCTTCGCGCTGCCCGAGCTCGACGACGAGTCCCTCGGCGATGAGGTCGGCGACGAGGTCGGACACCGTCACGCGGGTGAGCCCGGTGCCGCGCGAGACATCCGCCCGGCTCTGCGCCCCCGCCGTGTAGAGGGTCTGCAGCACGAGCGACCGGTTGTGGCTGCGCGCGTGCTCGGGAAGGACCTTGCCGGTGGGCCGGAGGGCGCGGGCTCGGGTGAAGATCGGGGCGTCGGCGAACGGCACGGTGAGCACGTCGCCACCCGCGGTGGGGGCGCCGGTCTCACTGACCTGGCCTCGCTGCACATCCGTCGTCACGTTTGTTAGTAAAGCTTACGAACAAACTCCGACGCAAGCATCGACGGCCCCTTGGCCGCCCGCGTTACCGAGTTGTGACCTGCCCCGGGTCGTCACGCAGGTACCACGTCGGCGGAGGCCGCACGCACGACGAAGGGGTCGGATGCCGCGGCATCCGACCCCTTCGCGAACCGTGCGTGACTACGCCAGGCGCGCCTTGAGGTTGTCCGACAGGGTCTGCAGGAACTCCTCGGTCGTCTGGTACGCCTGCTCGGGACCGACGAGGGCCGCGAGGTCCTTCGTCATGGCGCCCGACTCGACGGTCTTGATGACGACGTCCTCGAGGGTCAGCGAGAAGTCGATGAGCTCCTGGTTGCCGTCGAGCTTGCCGCGGTGCGCGAGGCCGCGCGTCCAGGCGTAGATCGAGGCGATCGGGTTCGTCGAGGTGGGCTTGCCCTGCTGGTGCTGGCGGTAGTGACGCGTGACCGTGCCGTGCGCCGCCTCGGCCTCGACGACCTTGCCGTCGGGCGTGGCGAGCACGCTCGTCATGAGCCCGAGCGAGCCGAAGCCCTGCGCGACGGTGTCGGACTGCACGTCGCCGTCGTAGTTCTTGCAGGCCCAGACGTAGCCGCCCTCCCACTTGAGCGAGGCGGCGACCATGTCGTCGATGAGGCGGTGCTCGTAGGTGAGGCCGGCCGCGTCGAACTGCTCCTTGAACTCCGCGTCGAAGACCTCCTGGAAGAGGTCCTTGAAGCGGCCGTCGTAGGCCTTCAGGATCGTGTTCTTCGTCGAGAGGTAGACGGGGTAGTTGCGCGAGAGGCCGTAGTTCAGCGAGGCGCGGGCGAAGTCGCGGATGGACTCGTCGAGGTTGTACATGCCCATGGCGACGCCCGAGCCGGGCGACTGGAACACCTCGAACTGCTGCGGCTCGGAGCCGTCCTTCGGGGTGAACGTCATGGTGAGGGTGCCCTCGCCCTCGAACCGGAAGTCGGTGGCGCGGTACTGGTCGCCGAACGCGTGGCGGCCGACGATGATCGGCTTGTTCCAGCCGGGCACCAGGCGCGGGATGTTCGAGATGATGATCGGCTCGCGGAAGATGACACCGCCGAGGATGTTGCGGATGGTGCCGTTGGGCGAGCGCCACATCTTCTTCAGGCCGAACTCCTCGACGCGGGCCTCGTCGGGGGTGATCGTGGCGCACTTCACGCCGACGCCGTGCTTCTGGATGGCGTGGGCGGCGTCGACCGTGATCTGGTCGTCGGTCTCGTCGCGCTTCTGGATCGAGAGGTCGTAGTACTCGAGGTCGATGTCGAGGTACGGGTGGATGAGCTGGTCCTTGATGGCCTGCCAGATGATGCGGGTCATCTCGTCGCCGTCGAGCTCGACGACCGTGCCTTCAACCTTGATCTTGGACAACGTGGATCTCTCCTTGGATCTCTCGGGGAATTGAGGAAGTCTCGCGGGGCGGACACGCCGCCTGCCAGCTTACCGCGTCACGCGAATATCTCGACATCGAGACAAATGACGGGCGTCCTGCCCCGTGATGCCGCCACGCGGCGGCCCGTGCTCGCGTTCGCCCTGAGCGTTCGCCTCGCGGCTACCTGCCCCGGGCCGCCACACGTTAGCCTTGGCTCCATGGCTGAACTGCGACTCGAAGAACTGAACGCGACGAACATCGTGGCCGCGAACACCCTGTCGCTGAAGCCCGGGCAGGAGCAGTTCATCGCTCCCGTCACGTACGCCGCCGAGGCCTCGGTCGTGAACCCCGCCACCGCGTGGCAGCGCGTCGCCCGTTCCGAGGAGCGCGTCGTCGGCTTCATCCACGGCAACTTCGACCCCGAGAACGAGCACGAGGAGTTCCGAGCCTGCATCTGGCGCATCAACGTCGACGCCGAGGCGCAGGGCAAGGGCGTCGGCCGGTTCCTCGCGCACGCCCTCGCCGAAGAGGCCAAGCGTCGCGGATTCGACCGCATCACCGTGCTCTGGGAGCCAGGCGAAGAGGGCCCTGAGGCCTTCTTCCACCGCATCGGCTTCGTCGACGTCGGCGAGACCGCCTACGGCGACGTGATCGGCGCGCTCGAGCTCTGAGCACCTCGGCACGGGGCGATCGGATGCCGCAGCCGCCGGCCGGCTTCGTCGAGGCCGTGCTCGCCGTGGTCGACGACATCCCGCCGGGCTGCGTGGCCACCTACGGCGACGTCGCCGCCATCCTCGGCTCGCGCGGAGCGCGGGCCGTCGGCCAGGTGATGGCGCGCTACGGGTCGGACGTCGCCTGGTGGCGCGTCGTGCGCGCCGGCGGCAGGCCGCCCGCGGGCCACGCCGACCGCGCTCGCGCGCACTACGAGCGGGAGGGCACGCCACTCCGCCCGGCGGACGACGAGGACGGCTACCGCATCGTCATCGCGGCGTGCCGCTGGCGGCCCTGACGGCGGTCAATCGCTGAGGCCGCCCCCGAGCGGCATCCGGACCGACAGCGTCGTGCCCGCCCCGGGCGGGCTCTCGAGCTCGAGCGTGCCGCCCACCGCGTCGACCCGGTCGGCGATGCCGAGCATGCCCGTGCCGGCGTCGAGCGACGCTCCCCCGGCGCCGTTGTCGCGGACCACCAGCTCGAGCTCGTCGCCGACCACATGCGCGCGCACCCATGCCCGGGTCGCCCGCGAGTGCTTCGCCACGTTCGCGAGCGCCTCGGCCAGGACGAAGTAGGCCGTCGACTCGATGAGCTCGGGCAGCCGCCCCTCGGCCTGCACGTCGACCACGACGGGAACCGGGCACCGGCCCGCGAGCTCGGGCACGGCGAGCGCCAGTCCGCCCGACGAGAGCAGGCTCGGGTGGATGCCGTGCGCCAGTTCTCGCAGTTCCCGCAGCGCCAGGTTCAGCATCGAGATCGTGCTCTCGAGCTCGGTGGCGAGCTCCACCTCGTCGGCGTCGCGGGCGGCATTGGCGGCCAGCCGCAGCCGCATGCCGAGCGACACCAGGTGCTGCTGCGCGCCGTCGTGCAGGTCGCGCTCGATGCGGCGCCGCGCCTCGACGCCCGCCTCCACGATGCGCTGGCGCGACTGCCGCACCTGTTCGAGGGTGCGCTCGATCTCGGAGCGGAGCCGGCCGTTGTCGACCGAGAGGCGCAGTGCGCTCGACACCCCGTCGAGCAGTCGCATGTTGTCGGTCAGCACCCGGTCGTGCCGGATGAGCGCGATCGGCGCCCCGAGCGGCGACGCGACCGGGAGGATGCTGTGGCTGCCTCGCGGATCGGCGGCGTCGGGCTCGATCGGCGTGCCCGCGGCATCCGCATACCGACCGCGCTCCTCGTCCCACCAGTAGACCCGCACCGACGCATCGCGGAGGGTGCGCGCGAGCGACTCGGCCCAGAGGCCGCGGTCGGCGCCTTCGCGGGTGATGCGCATGAGGTCGGCGACGCGCGAGCGCATGTTGCGCGCGTGCGCGACTCCCGCGTCGAAGCTCACGGGGATGGACGCGATCGCGATGAGCGAGACGGTGGCGAGCACCGTGTCGGTGGTGGTGGCCGTCGCGTACGTCACCGCCTGCGCCGCGAGCGTGCTGGCCCAGGCGAACAGCGCGAGGGGCATGAGGAACGCGACCGTGCGCGCCGGCACGCTCGCGCGCACCCAGCGCACGAGCAGGCGTCCGGCGATGACCAGGGCGAGCCCGACCCCGACGATGCGGTACCCCACGTCGATCGCGGTGAACAGGGCGGGCGCGTCGACGACCTGGTACGGGTTCGGGGCGACGCAGCCGCAGGCCACCGCGTCGGGCGTCGCGAGCAGCACGACGCCGAGCAGGTTCACGGCGGAGGCCACGATCGCGATGCCCGCGATCCACCGGTCGACGCGGTCGGCGAGGAACCCCTTCGGGTAGACGAGCACGATGACGCCCGCGATGACCGCCCACCACAGGTCGACGCCGCGGACGATCGGCCACAGCCAGTCGATGCCGCCGATGACGAAGTAGATCGACTGCGGGATCCACAGCACGACGAACGCGATCATGAGCCGCGCCGGGGCGCGCGTGGGGCCGATCCGCCATGCCACGCCGGCGCACGCCGCGAACACGAGCGGCACGATCGCGTGGAGCGTCGTGTACGAGACCTCCGGCCGCTCTGCGGCGGGCGTGGCGAAGTAGCCGGCGACCTCCATCCAGAGGCTCAGCGCGACGGCGATGACGATGGCGACGGTGCGCCTGGCGATCCGGCCCTTGCGGCCGGGGGCCATCACCGTTCGCCGAGGAGCGTGAGCACGGCGAGCACGCGCCGGTGGTGCTCGGGCGACTCCTCGAGGTCGAGCTTCTGCAGGATGCTGCGCACGTGGGTCTCGACCGTCTTCAGGCCGAGGAACAGCGTCTGCGCGATGCCGCCGTTCGAATAGCCCTGCGCCATGAGCTCGAGCACCGAGCGCTCCCGCTCGGTGAGCCGTGACAGCGGATCGTCGGCGCGGGTGCGCTTCACGAGCTGCTCGACGACCTCGGGGTCGACGACCGAGCCGCCCGAGGCCACGGTCTCGACCGCGCGCACGAGCGTCTGCGGCTCGGACACCCGTTCCTTCAGCAGGTAGCCGGTGCCGCTGCCGGCGCCCATCACGCGGAGCGCGTACTCGGGCGTGGCGTACATCGACAGCAGCAGCACGCCGATCGTCGAGCCCTCGGCGCGCATCGTCTCGAGGGCGGCGATGCCCTCGTCGCGATAGCTCGGCGGCATGCGGATGTCGAGCACGGCGGCATCGATGCCTCCGCCGCGGACGACCTCGAGCAGCTCGTCGCCGGTGCCGACCGAGGCGACGACCTCGATCCCACCGCCTTCGAGGACTTTGGCGATGCCCTCGCGCAACAGCAGCGCGTCATCGGCGATCGCGACGCGCAGGGGGCGGGCGTCGTTCATCGGGGGCCTCCGTTTCGCGGGCAGCGTCCACCGTCCGGGGGTCGCCACCCGTCTGTGCCGAGCGTACCGCCTGGGAACGGCCCCCGGTTGGTCCCAGTTGTGGGGGCAATCGCCGCCGATCCGCGGTGCCGGATGCCCCGACGTCGCGTTCAGTGGCAGCACCCATCGCGTGGGGGTGGTCGCCCGGATCCCGCCACCTCGACGTCGGCGGAGGATGCGGGCATGTCGATGGGACGCGCGCGTGCGTGGAGCTGGGTCGGGCGGTACCTGCCGCTCGAGGTGCTCGGCACGATCACGGCGCTCGTCGCGGCATCCGTCGCCTACCGGGTCAGCGGATCGCTCGTGGTCGCCGCCATCGCGGGGACGCTCGGCGAGAACGTGGGCTACTACGCGCTCGTCGTGGTGCGGGCGGTGCGGGGCCACGCGGGCTCACGGCGCGTGCAGCGCCTCCCGGGCCGAGGACGCCGCGCCTGGGCGACCGCCTGGCTGGCGGCGCGCTCGGTGGCGGCCGAGTTCGGGCCGGCCGAGCTCGTCGACTCGCTGCTCGTGCGCCCGGTGCTGCTCTGGGCGGCCGCCGCGACGTGGGGCGCGCATCCGGCGGCCTGGTTCGCCGGCAAGCTCGCCGCCGACGCGGTCTTCTACGCCATCGCGATCGTGTCGTTCGAGACGGGGCGCCGCGTGATCCTGCCCGACGGCGGCCGCGTCGCCACGGCAGCCGGAGACGCGGCATCCGGGCACGTGGCATCCGGGCGCGCGGGGTCCGGGCACGTGGCATCCGGCACGGCCGTCGGCTCCGAATCACAGCCGGAAGGGGCGCTGAGATGAGCACCACCATGGCGGACCGGTCGCGTCGCCTCGCGACGCGCATCGGACGCGCGACCGCGACCGGGACCCGCGACGCGACGGGCCGACCCGTCGCCCACCGCGAGCTCGTGCGGCGCGAGCTCGCCGCCTACGCCGACCGCATCGACCTCGCCGGGCTCGTGCGCGAGCACGGCAGCCCGCTCTTCGTGCTGGACCCCGACCGGGTGACGACGCAGCTCCTCGCACTGCGACGCGAGCTGCCCATGGCGGGAGTGCACTTCGCGACGAAGTCGTTGCCGCATCCGGCGGTGATCCGCGCGGTCGACGCGTTCGGCGCCGGCTTCGAGGTGGCGTCCCGCGGCGAGATCGACCTGCTCGAGCGCGCGGGCATCGCGACGGCGCACTGCCTGCACACGCACCCCGTCAAGACGGTCGCCGACCTGACCGGCGCGTACCTCCGCGGCATCCGCACGTTCGTCGTCGACAACCCCGCTGAGATCGCGAAGTTCCGGGGGCTGCCGCCGGATGTCGCGGTGCTGGTGCGCCTGTCGTTCCCGAACCCCGGGGCGAAGTCCGACCTGTCGTCGAAGTTCGGCGTGCGGCCCGACCACGCCGCACCGCTCGTCGCCCAGTGCCTGCGCGAGGGACTGCGCGTCGCGGGATTCACGTTCCACGTCGGGAGCCAGACCGCGTCGGCCGCGCCGTGGGCGCACGCCATCCGCCAGACGCTCGCCCTGATGCGGCGGCTCGAGGCCGCGTTCGACGTGCGGTTCGACACGCTCGACCTCGGCGGTGGGTTCCCCGTGGCGTACGACGAGCCGGTGCCGCCGCTCGCCGAGCTCGCCCGCGGCATCCGCTCGGCCCTCGATGGCGTGCCCGGCAGGTACCGCATCCTCATCGAGCCCGGACGTTTCGTGTCGGCGCCCGCGATGACCCTCGTCACGCGGGTGGTCGGCGTGGCCGAGCGCGCCGACGGCCGCTGGGCCTACCTCGACGAGGGCGTGTACGGCGCCTACTCGAACATTCCCGCCGAGGACGTGCACGCGCTCGTCTTCGCGGCCTCGGAGCTCGGCGGCGCGATGGGCGGCGAGGCCGGCGCGGAGGCCGGCACGAGCCGCGCGGACGATCGCGCGCGCGTTCCCGTCACCCTCGCGGGGCCGACGTGCGACAGCGTGGACGTGATCGCCCGCCGCCTGCCGCTGCCGCCCCTCGCCGAGGGCGACCTGCTCGTGAGCCCCATGATGGGCGCCTACACGGCCGCGACGGCCACCTCGTTCAACGGCATCGCGCCGACGCCCGTGGTGGTCGTCCCGGCCTGATCCCTCCCCCTCGGGCCGCCGCCGCGGCGGGAGGCGATCCGCGCCGACGGAGGTGCGATCCCGTGGAATCGCCCTCCCCCGCTGCGAACCGCCTCCGCTCGCGCCGCCCTGCTCGCGTCGCCCGGCGCCGCCCGCCCCGCTACACGAGCGAGTCGCGCCAGGCCGCATGCAGCGCCGCGAACCGCCCCGACCCGCCGATGAGGTCGGCGGGCGCGCCGTCCTCGATGATGCGCCCGTGCTCCATGACGAGCACCCGGTCGGCGATCGCCACGGTCGACAGGCGGTGCGCGATGATCACGGCCGTGCGGTCGGCGAGGAGGGACTGCAGGCCCTCCTGCACCGCGCGCTCGCTCGGGATGTCGAGCGACGATGTCGCCTCGTCGAGGATCAGCACCGCGGGGTTCGCGAGGAACGCCCGAGCGAACGAGATGAGCTGCCGCTGCCCGGCCGAGACGCGCCCGCCGCGCTTGTTCACGTCGGTGTCGTAGCCGTTCGGCAGGCCCTCGATGAACTCGTGGGCGCCGACCGCGCGAGCGGCCGCCACGATCTCGTCGAAGGTCGCATCGGGCTTGCCGAGCGCGATGTTGTCGGCAACCGACCCCGAGAACAGGTACGCCTCCTGCGTGACCATGACGATCGCGCGGCGGAGGTCCTTCGGGTGCAACTGCCGCAGGTCGATCCCGTCGAGCTCCACCGCGCCGTCGCTCGGGTCGTAGAACCGGGCGATGAGCTTCGCGAGCGTCGACTTGCCCGCGCCGGTCGACCCGACGAGCGCGATCGTCTGGCCCGCCGGGATGTCGAGGTCGAACCGCGGCAGGATGACGCGGTCGCGCGTGTACGCGAACTCGACGCGCTCGAACCGCACGTGGCCGTCGGCGTTCCAGAGGTCGACCGGACGTTCGGGGTCGGGCACGCTCGGCTCCTCCTCGAGCACGCCCGAGATCTTCTCGAGCGCGGATGCCGCGGACTGGTATCCGTTGTAGAACATCGCCATCTCCTCCATCGGGTCGAAGAAGCGCTTGGTGTAGAGCAGGGCCGCGAGCAGCACGCCCACCTCCATGCCGCCGTCGACCACGCGGAATCCGCCGACGACGAGCACGGCCGCGACGCAGACGTTGCCGATCAGCAGCAGGCCCGGGTCGTAGATGCCGAACAGCTGGATGACCTTCGCGTTCACGCCGCGGTAGTCCTCGACGAGGTCGCCGAACTCCTTCTCGTTGCGCTGCTCCTTGCGGAACGCCTGCACGGCGCGGATCCCCGTCATCGACTCGACGAAGTGCACGATGAGGCTCGCGCTGGCGACGCGCGAGCGCCGGAAGAGCCGCTGCGACCGCACCTGGAACCACCGCGTGAGCACGGCGAGCGGCACGAGCGCGGCGAGCAGCACGAGCGCCGACGTCCAGTCGAGGAGCGCGAGCGCCACCGCCGTGAACGACATGTAGAGCGCCCCGCGCACGAGCTGGTTGATGCCCTCGTCGAGGAGCTCCCGGATGGCGTCGAGGTCGCTCGTCTGCCGGGAGATGATGCGGCCCGACGTGTAGGACTCGTGGAACTCGAGCGAGAGCTTCTGCGTGTGCAGGAACACCCGGGTGCGCAGGTCGAGCAGCACCGCCTGGCTGATCCTCGCCGACAGCCGGATGTACCACGCGATGAGGAACGCGCCGGCCGCGCCGGTGAGGAGGTACGCCACGCCGGCGAAGCCGACCGGCATCCAGTCGCCCGCTATGAGCGCGGGCAGGCCTTGGTCGATGCCGTACGCGATGAGCGCCGGACCCGCGACCTGCGCGCCCGTCGAGATGACGACGATCGCCATGGTGATCCACAGCCGCGCCCGGACCGGGTGCAGCAGCGAGCCGAGCAGCCGCAGCGACCGCTGGCGGATCTGGGTGGATTCGGCCTTCGTGAAGTCGTGGCGTTCCTCGCCCTCGACGCCCGTGACGGTGCTCATCGGGTCGCCTCCTCTCGTGCGATGGGTTCGATCTCTCGTGCGATGGGTTCCATGCCGGAGGCCTGTGCGGCCTCCCGCTTCTCCTCGTCCTCCAGGCTGGAGATGACGAAGGCGTAGTGGCCGTTCTCGCGCAGCAGCTCGGAGTGCGTACCGACGGCGGTGACCCGCCCGTCCTCGAGGAGCGCCACCCGGTCGGCGAGCATGACCGTCGACGGGCGGTGCGCCACGATGAGCGCGGTCGTCGACGCGAGCACCTCGCGCAGCTCCGCCTCGACGCGCGCCTCGGTGGCCACGTCGAGTGCCGAGAGCGGGTCGTCGAGCACGAGCACGGCGGGGGATGCCGCGACGGCGCGTGCGAGCGCGAGCCGCTGGCGCTGCCCGCCCGAGAGGCTCATGCCCTCCTCGCCGACCTTCGTGTCGAGGCCGTCGGGCAGGTCGTGCACGAAGCCGGCCTGCGCGATGCGCAGCGCCTCCTCGAGCACCCGGTCGGCCTCGGCTCGCACCTCGGGGTCGTCGCCGGCCAGCTCAGGGCGGCCGAGCAGCACGTTGTCGCGCACGGAGGCGCTGAACAGCGTGGCGTCCTCGAAGGCCATCGCGATATGGGTGCGCAGCTCCTCGCGGGAGAGCGCCCGGATGTCGACGCCGTCGAGCGTGATGGAGCCGCCCGTCACGTCGTAGAGCCGCGTGGTGAGCGCGGTCATGGTCGTCTTGCCGCTGCCCGTGAGGCCGACGAGCGCCATGGTCTCGCCCGGCTCGAGCACGAGGTCGACGCCGTCGAGCAGGTCGCCGAAGCGGTCGGGCGAGTCCTGGTAGCGGAACCGCACGTCGTTGAACGCGAGCTCGCCGCGGGGACGCTCGATCGTGACCGGCGCCTCGGGGTCGGTGATCTGGTTCTCGCTGTCGAGGATGTCGAAGAAGCGGTCGGTCGCGGTGCGCGCGTCGACCGAGAACGCGAGCAGGAAGCCGATCGACTCGATCGGCCACGCCAGCACGGTCGCGGTGGCGAAGAACGCCACGAGCTCGCCGACCGAGAGCACGCCCTGCGACGCCAGCCACACGCCGAGCACGAGGCACACGGCGAGGGCGACGGTGGGCACGACGAGGATCCACGCCCAGATGCCGGCGTCGAGCCGCGCCTTCTCGATCTCGGTGCTGCGCAGCGACTCCGCCTGCGCGCGGAAGGTCGTGAGCGCGTGCTTGCCGCGCCCGAACGCCTTGAGCACGCGGATGCCGTGCACCGACTCCTCGACCGCGGTGGCGAGGTCGCCCGCCTGGTCCTGGCTGCGGCGCGACACCTCGGAGTAGCGGCCCTCGAAGCGGTAGCCGACGATCCACAGCGGGATCGAGCACACGAGGAACACCGCACCGAGGATCCAGTTCATCGACACGAGGATCGCGAGGCCCACCACGATGACGACGAGGTTGACGACGAGCAGCACGAGCCCGAACGACAGCCACCGCCGGATGATGTTGAGGTCGCTGACCGCACGCGAGAGCAGCTGGCCGCTCGGCCAGCGGTCGTGGAAGCTGACGGGCAGGTCCTGCAGCTTGGCGTAGAGCGCGTTGCGCATGCGCGCCTCGACGTGGGTGCCGGGCTTGAGCACGAACCAGCGGCGGAGCGCGATCATGACGGCCTCGAGCACGCCGAGGCCCAGCACGAGCGCGGCGAGCGGGAGGATCGCGCTCGCATCGCCGTCGGCGAGCGGGCCGTCGACGATCGACTGGAGCACCTGCGGGATCGACAGGGCGATGAGCTGCGCGCTCAGCGAGGCGGCCATGCCCGCGATGATGAACGGGATGGCGGGGCCCGCGTACTCGCGCAGCCGGAGCAGCGCGCGCACGGTGCCGGGGCGCGCGGGTGAGGGGTCCTGGTGAAGCGGGGTGGCGGACAAGCCGGTTCCTTCCGGAGGAGGCGTCAGGGCGTTCTCGTGGGACGCCGACGACGTGTCGGATCGAGCGGACGCGCACGGCGGCGACGTCGGATGCGGGGATACCGCGGAATGGGCAGGCTGCGCCTGCGGGGCTGGGGCGGAAGCTACCCGGAGAACGCCTCGATGAGGAGGACCGGGCGGGCAGCGCCGTCGACCGCGACCTGGCGGGCGTAGCTGTCTGTCTGCATGGTGTCCTCCTGCGTCGTCGTCTTCGAACCCTCGTGGCCATCGGATGTCGCGCGAAGACCAGCCCTTCAGACTAGGGGGTCCCGACGGCGGGCCGCAAGACCGAATTCGAGCGCTAGGCTGTGCGGATTCGTCACCGCGCGGGGTGGAGCCCTGCAGCATTCCCGTTCGCGCGCACCTGGACCGACGACACGAGGAGATCGCGTGGGAGCGATGCGGATCGCGTTCGCGCGCGCTGCGGCGCGTGCCGGCGTGCTCGGTTCCATCGCGGCCGTCGTCTTCCTGCTCGCCGGCCTCGGCACGGCGGTGGTCGACTCCGTCTCGGGCGCCGCGACGACGGGCCTGCGCGAAGGCCTCGCCGCGGCATCCGGAGCCGACGGCGCGGCACGCTGGCAGATCCGCGTCGCGGCGGACCCCGACGCGCAGGCGGAGGCCGCGGCATCCGTGCTCGACCGCATGGTCACCCAGCACGGCGCGACCTGGAGCCGCTCGGTGGAGACCGCGCCGGTGGACGCCATCGCCGACGGGCAGGCGTTCGGCGCCGTGCTCCTCGCCGACGCGGACGTGCCCGAACGGGCGGAGCTCCTCACCGGCGCGTGGCCGGGCGACGCGCAGGCCGACGCCGCCGCCGCCGAGGCGGACGCGCTGCCCGCGACACTGCACGCCGACGCGGCGTCCGCCCTCGGACTGGAGCCGGGCGACCTCGTCGAACTGCAGGACGGCGACGGGCCCCAGCGCCTGCTCGTCGTCGGCACCTGGCGACCGCTCGATCCGAACGAACCGGCGTGGTTCGGCGAGCCCGTGATCGCGACCGGCACGGTGACGGGCGGTGTCGGGCCGTTCGTGGTCGGCGACGACGCGCTCGTCGACCTCCCGGCGGCCACGATCGTGCGGTGGACCGCGCTGCCGGATGCCGCGGGCGCGACGCCCGACCAGGCGGCGGCCCTGCTGGCGGTGCTGCCCGACGTCGAGCCGGCGCTCCGCGCGGAGGACGCGATCGGCGCCGACGGCCTCAGCACGTCGGGCGGGCTCGACGCGACGCTCGACCGACTGCTCGCCGGTCTCGGCGCCGTGCGCGCCATCGCTCCCCTGCCGATCCTGCTGCTCGCGTTCGCCGGGTTCGCCGCGCTCGACCGACTGGCCGCGCTCCTCGGCGCCGCCCGGCGCGGCGAGACCGTGCTGCTCCGGGCGCGGGGCGCGTCCGCGTCGCGACTGGCTCGCGACACCGCGGTGGAGGTGCTCGTGGTCGGCGTCCCCGCGGCGGCGCTCGGCGCGGCGGTGGGCGAAGCGCTGCTCGCGGTGGCGCGCCCCGGCGAGGCGCGCAGCTGGCAGCTGGCGGTGCTCGTGGCATCCGTCGCGCTCGTCGGTGCGCTGCTGCTCGCCGCGGGCCGCGCGTGGCGCGATGCGACCCGGCCGGTGGTGCGCGGGGC
>NZ_JBFUDH010000023.1:0-34636 GCF_056404815.1 Agromyces sp. P2_B3
GACCGACCCCCGCAGCCCTTGGCAGCGCGGCACGAACGAAAACACCAACGGGCTGCTCCGGCAGTACTTCCCGAAGGGAACCGACCTCTCACGCTGGACCCCGGACGACCTCGCCGCCGTCGCCCACGCCCTCAACACCAGACCCCGCAAACGCCTCGGCTGGCGCACCCCGGCCGAGGCACTCGACGAGCACCTACACTTGCTGCAAACAAGCGGTGTTGCGACGACCAGTTGAATCCGCCCAATACACCGCRTTGCGCTTCACCGAGCAYYTSSASCTKGARGGCATCCGYCCMTCGATCGGRTCCGTCGGCGACGCGTACGAYAAYGCSCTCATGGAGACSATCAACGGSCTCTACAAAGCGGAGTGCATTCGCACCGATGTCTTCCACCCGGGCAGCTACCGCACGCTCGAGGACGTCGAGTACGCCACCGCAGCCTGGGTCGACTGGTACAACTCGAGGCGCCTGCACGGCTCCCTCGGCATGCTATCCCCAGCTGAGTTCGAGCAAGCCCACTACGCTGACACAGACCTTACGAGTGAGCTAACGAGCCACCCGTAAAACACCGGCCAGAAAGTCAGGACGGTTCATACCGATGCGGCCCAGCGTGTCTGCACGGCCTGATACTGAACGTGTCATAGACCGACAAGTAGCCGGTTGCGATGAGCGTACGGGAGTACCGGGTCGTTTAGCCCAGAGAAGAATGGGCCCATGAACGTCCTCCGCTCCGAACGATTCGCCGCCGCACTGCTCCTCGTGGCGGCCGTGCTCGGCCTCGTCATCGCCAACCTCCCGATCGGCCCCGCTGCGGTCGACCTGAAGAACGCGCACCTCGAGATCCCGTGGCTCCGACTCGACCTGTCGACGGGCCACTGGGTCAGCGACGGCCTGCTCGCGATCTTCTTCTTCATCGTCGCCGTCGAGCTCAAGCGCGAGCTCGTCATCGGCGAGCTGAACTCGCTGTCGAAGGCGCTGCTGCCCGCGATCGCCGCGATCGGCGGAGTGGTGGTTCCGGCCGTCATCTTCCTCGCCTTCGCGGCGGGCACCCCGACGGTCGACGGCTGGCCGATCCCAACGGCGACCGACATCGCGTTCGCGCTCGGCGTGCTCGCCGTCTTCGGACGATTCCTGCCCACCCGCGTGCGGGTGTTCCTGCTCGCGCTCGCCGTGCTCGACGACCTCATCGCGATCCTCATCATCGCGTTCTTCTTCACGACCGACGCCAACCTCGCCGCATTGGGCTTCGGCGTCATCGCCATCACGCTGTTCGGCATGGTCTCGAGGCTCATGAAGCCGCGATCGGGCTGGATCCTCTCGCGTCGGCCGCAGTGGCCGATCATGGCGCTGCTCATCGTGCTGGGCGTGCTCGCCTGGTACTTCGTCTACCAGTCCGGCGTGCACGCGACCATCGCGGGCGTGGCGCTGGGCCTCGTGATGGCTCGGCGTCCGGCCGGGCGCGCGGCGCACGCGCTCGAGCCATGGTCGAACGGCGTCATCCTGCCGCTGTTCGCCTTCACCGCGGCGATGGTGCCGGTGCCGCAGGTGTCGCCGAGCGAGCTCGATCCCGCGTTCTGGGGCATCCTGGTGGGCCTTCCGGTCGGCAAGGTCGTGGGCATCACCCTCGCCGGGCTCATCGGCGGACTCATCGCCCGCCCGAAGCCGGGCACCACGCCCCTCACGGTCGGCGACCTGCTGGTGGTGTCCGCGCTCGGCGGCATCGGCTTCACGGTCTCGCTGCTCATGAACGAGCTCGCGTTCGCCGGGCTCCCCGACGTGGCCGACGAGGGCACCCTCGCGGTGCTGCTCGGGTCGGGCATCGCGATCGTGCTGTCGGCGGYGTTCGTCACGATCCGCTCGCGGCAGTACCGGCGCCGGGGCGCGGCGTCGGGCGCCGGCGGCGGCGGCACCTTCGCGCACTGAACGTCGTCAACACCGACACGGGCCGCCGCCGTGGCGACTCGCACCGAAATCCAGCTCGAACCCGCCATTCCGACTCCCACTGGCAGCACCGACGCGGACCCCGGCGCGTTCAACGTGCCGAGATCGCGGCCCTGGTTACGTCCGGAAGTAGTCCCACCCGGACACCCACGCAAACCGCCACCAACTCCGGGTGCGAACGGGATACGGGTGAACCCCGCCGTAGACCGCAATGCTCGACGTCAACAGGGGGGCCTGTCCGGAATTCGGTGTAAACGGCGTTAGCCCTGCTCTCGGTTGAGTCCGGGGATGCGGTTCGCGAAGGTGGTCGCGAATGCGTTGGGTGCGGGCTTCCAGCGCATGGTCCACCGCTGCTGGCCTCGACCGGTCGGGTCCAGGCTACGAGTCACGAGGTACAGACACTTGAGCGCCGCGGCCTCGGTCGGGAAATGACCCCTCGCCTTGACCGCACGCCGGTACCGGGCGTTGAGCGACTCGATCGCATTCGTCGAGCACAGCACGGACCTGATCTCAGTCTGGTAATCGAGAAATGGCACGAGCTCGTCCCACGCGTTCCGCCAGAGCCGGATCAGCGTCGGGTACCGGTCGCCCCAGCTCTCCTCGAGCCGGTCCAACGCGTCGGCGGCCGCGGCCGCGTTCACGGCCTGGTAGATCGGCTTCAGATCCCGTTTCAGCCGGTCCCAGTGCTGCCGCGGCACGTACTTGAAGCTGTTCCGCAGCAGATGCACCACACAGGTCTGCACGATCGCCTCGGGCCAGACATGCTCGACCGACGCTGGCAGACCCTTCAGCCCGTCACAGACGAGGAAGAACACGTCGTTCACGCCCCGGTGACGCAGGTCTGTGAGCACGGCAAGCCAGAACTTCGACGACTCCCCGCCCCCGTCGCCGGCCCAGAGCCCGAGGACGTCCTTGTGGCCGTCCAAATCGACACTGATCGCGGCGTAGAGCGGCCGGTTCGCGACCTGCCCGTCCCTCACCTTCACGACCAGCGCATCGATGAACACCGCGGCGTACACCGATTCCAGGGGCCGGGTGAGCCAGGACTGCATCTCCTCCGTGACCCGATCCGTGATCCGCGACACCGTGTCCCTCGACACGGACGCCCCATAGATCTCCTCGAAATGCGCACTGACTTCGCCAGTGGTGAGGCCGCGGGCAGTCAACGACAGGATGATCTCATCCACCTGCCCCAAGCGGCGCTGGTGCTTGCGGACGATCACGGGCTCGAACGTGCCGTCACGGTCCCTGGGAACCTCGATCGTGACCGGCCCGACGGCGTCGGTGATCACGGTCTTCGGGCGGGTCACGTTCCTCGAGTTCCCGGTGTTGTGCCCGACCGGATCGTGCCGGTCATAGCCGAGGTGCTCGGCGAGCTCTTCATCCAGGGCGGTCTCGAGCACCGAACGAGTCAGCGCCCGCATCAAGCCCGGCGCGGACATCGACGCCCCCTGCTCCTTCGCCTGCCGAACCAGATCCCGGGCGAGCTCGAGCTCCTCAGTCGTCGAGCCCGTCGTGTCATGTACCGCTGTGTTCACAGCGTCCATCGTGTCGGTCATCATGACCTTCCCCGCGGACCCCACCAAGGGTCAGCGTGTCAGGCCATTTACACCGAAATTCCGACAGTCCCCAACAGGGCTCACCTGTATCACGCTCATGCCCGCAGTGGGCGCCCAGTCAGGTGTCGGTGGTGGTGAGGTGCTCGGCGTGGGAGAGGATGAGGAGTTTCGCGTTGGGGTGGGTGGTGAAACCGGCGTGTTGGTAAGCCCATCGGGCGGCGTGGGTGCGGAGGTCGTCGGTGATGGGCTGTCCGCTGGTGTCGGCCCAGGGGTGGTGGTCGGGCAGACGACGATCATCGCGTCGTCCATGATCTTCCCGAGTTCGCGGATCGTAGCGGTGCCGGTGATGTCGTCGGTGGCAATCGTGTCGATCACGATCAGGTTGATCCGGTGCTGACGGAGCTCCTCGAACGTGTCCTGGCCGAGCCAGGCGAGGAGGCCGTTCGCCGACCTCGAGGAGGTCTTGGGATCCGGTGTCGAGTTGGTTCAGGATCCCGGGACCCAGGTCAGGCCGTGGACGCAGGCGAACCAGACCGTGGCGAGCACAACGCCCGCGGTCTCCTGGTCGAGTGTGTCATCCCAGACGGTGTGTTCCAGGGTCGCGGTCCACCATTCCAGTTCCCCGGCCGTCCCAGTCATCAAGATCGATCTGCGCGGCCAGGTTCAGCCGCCGGCCAGGTGATGGGGGAGCAGCGGTCATGCCCGGATGCTGCTCCGGACCGGGAGTGGTGTCCGCGCGGGTGCGCCGGTCAGGGCATCGCCGTCCCGCGTAGCGACGGCGTCGGCGGCTTGGCGGGCGTGCTCGAGGTGCGCGTCGGGGTGTTCCAGGGTCCACGCCCAGATGCGGCGGAGCTCGTCGACGGCGGTCTCGGGGATCATGGTCCGTGTGGCGATCTGAGATACCCGCGCTGGCGTCAGTCCGGACGGCTCCGCGAGCCGGGCTTGTTTCACGCCGTGCATGGCCGCGATGGCGACGGAATGCCGTTGGTCCTCCTCGAGGTTGGCGGGCTGCAGCAGCAACGCCCGCCGAAGCTGGACTCAGGGTGTCGACGTCGGCGGCGAGCTGTTCTTGCAGGGGAGCCGTCCGACGTGCCGTGCGCACACTCGCCCGACAATCAAGCCCGCTAGATCAAGCCCAAGCAGACATAATCACCATTATCGGTCAATCATTTAGTTAAACGGTTTGACGATTCGACAGAACGGTTTTAGAGTGAGCGTATGAACAAGGTACAGCTGACCCAGTGGAACGAAGAATGGCTCGTCGACGTCGACGGGCAGGACCGCTTCGTCTACAAGCGCCTCACGGACGCGATCCGCCGGGCCAACGATGTCATCAGCCAGTCGACGCCCGCGAGGCAATTCCCCACTGTGTCGTGGGAGTTTACGGACGGCTTCATGAAGGAGGCTCTCGCGATCGCTCAGGAGCGCGCGGATCTCGCCCGGCGCGAAAAAGAGATGGCTGGGAAGACGAACGAGGCGATCGTCAAATTGGCCAAGGAAGGCCTGTCGAACAACGACATTGCTGCGGTTTTGGGGATCACGTCGGCTCGCGTCTCCCAGATCGTTCAGGACACCGCGGAGTGGCTGTGGGGAGCCGACGATCCGAACGGCGAGTTGCAGCTGGTGAAGCTCAGGTTTGGGAAGGGATGGCGGGCAGGCAAAGGCCGAGGGCCACTGCCACCCACCCTCGAGTACGGCGGAGAGACTTTCGTCCCTTCGGGTGGAGCCACTGCGATCGGCGGCCAGCCCTGGAAGCACACCTATGTGCCTAGGGAGAGCTGAGCGTGCGAGTGACACGTTGAAGATCGTCGTCGTGCTCGCCGACAGTCGCAGCGTCGAGTTGGGTGTACTCGTGCGCTCGACGGCGTCTGAGCTCGGCTGGCTCCTACTTCAAGCCATCGATGGGTCGGGCAAGAACGAATGGGGCGTCCCCAACCTGGCTGCGTACGCAACGAGCAGCATCCACCACAGCACTCGCGAGACGGATCGCCGAAATGCAGATTTCCGAGGGCTCATCGGCGAGCTCTTCGCGGATGCCTTCTCGTGGCTCATCTCCAACGGTTTGGTGGGGCCGGCCTCTGAAAACTCCGGTAGCGGTTCGGAATGGGTGATTACCACCGCGGGCAGGATTGCCCTTTTGAGAGGCTCCGCCGAGCATGTTCATGCCACTCGGAGGCTTCACGTTGATTTGCATCCAGACTTGGAGCGAACGGCACGCGTGAACTTTGAGCGAGGAGACTACGAAATTGCCGTCTTTGCCGCCATGAAAGCCGTGGAGGTCGCACTGCGGAGCGCAACCGGGGCTAGCGCGAGCACATACGGTGTTGATCTGGCGAAAGGGCTCCGACCTGGCGGTGGTTTCGAAATCGGCGCCGACGGGACGCCAGCCGAGGTCGAGGCATATCCAATGCTCTACCGAGGGGCCCTCGGCGCTTTCAAGAACCCCACTAGCCATCGCATCGTAGAGTTCGACGATCCCGTGGAGGCGGCCGATATCGTCCATCTTGCGGACCTTCTACTGCGCATCCTCGATCGTGAGCGCCGACGGCGCGGCCACGTTGTCGAAGAGTAGTAGCAGCGATGACGCGGTGACCACCCATGCGGTCCGGCACTGGATCGATCACCGGCGGTGGGCGGCGAGCAGAAGCCGCGCAACCTCCGGGGTCATCGAGTAGCGCTCACCGTCCCAATCCCAGACGTAGTGCCAAGTGCGGCCGCTAGGGGTGCGATAAACGGGCAGATGGGCGCGACGGATCGCTTTTCCCACTCCACCGAGAATGCCCGCGATGCCGGACTTGCCCTTGGGATGCTCCGCTGCCTCGGCGAGCTCCTCTGGTCGGAAGTATGCGGTCTGGTCATGAGCAGCCCGAATCAAGTAAAGGAGTACAGCGTGTCCCGGCAGAGAAATCTCATCCCACAGCCTCTGGGAGATGGCTGTCGCCTCGTCGGTCAGCACCCAACTCGGAACAGTTCCTGACGGCAGCCGAGTGGGTGCAGCGGGATCCGGAACGTCGGAGATGAACTCAGCGAAACGAAGGTAGAACTCCTCCACACGGCCTTCGCGGACATGGACGGTGATTGGGATCAATTTGGCTCCAAGATGGGTTGCAAGAGAGGTTAGACTCCACCAGTGTGGCATCTACCACTCATGCATTCAAGAGGCCTTCCAAGGTATCTTGATCATCGGACAAATCGCCAGACGTAACACCCGCCACGTAAACTGACGAAAACTGGTCAAAAGGCGAGACTTGGGCATATGCTGAAGACATGACTGATCTCGCGGTTCGCCCGCCCCGTCGCGTTCGGCAGGACGCCCATCGAGCCGCCGTAGCAACGACGGACACTGCCCAGCTCGTCGGCGAGCTGCAAGGCGTGCTCGGTCAGGCGTTGATCGCGGTGCTGACGGGCCGAGACGTGCGGTCGGTAGCGCGCTGGACAGCAGAGGAGCCGACACGGCCCCCATTGGAGACAGAACGACTGCTTCGGGACACGCTGCAGGTGCAGCGCCTGCTCCTGTCAGTAGACGGGTCAGACGTGGTGCGTGCATGGTTCATGGGGATGAATCCGCAGCTGGATGACTTCGCACCAATCGAGGCGCTTGCCGAGGGGCGAGCACGGGATGTGATGGCCGCAGCGCGGGCATTCGCGAATGCCGGCTGAGCTCGCTCTCGTCGACCCGCCCTCCCTGCTTTGGCGAGTGGAGCGCGTCGATCCAGCACTCAGATTTTCCCGCATCAATGCCGTCGACGCCGCCCAAGATCGGGCCGGAAATCGCTTCGACGTACCCGGTGCCGGCGTCCTATATGGTGCGACACAACCGCAGGGCGCGTACGCCGAGACGCTCGCTGGATTCCGCCCCTCTGCAACGCTCGCAGCCAGGCTCGCATCGATCGGAGAAGCTGTCCCAAGCGGTGAAATTCCGGTGTCGTGGCGCCCAGCACGTCGCTTGCGGTCGTTCACGCCGGTCGACGCACTTCCCTTCGTGGATATCGAGGCGCCGAGCTCGCATACCTACCTCACGCAGCATGCCGCGGATGTGCTGCTGGCGAATGGAATGCAGCAGCTGGACGTGGCGGCCGTTCGTGGACCGAGCCGTCGCCTCACGCGCGGGCTTGCTTCCTGGTTGTACAGCCGAACCGATGAGCACGGAGCGGCTCGATACGGCGGGATTCGCTACATCTCCAGACTCGGCGACCACGAGTGCTGGGCAATCTTCGACGGCACCGACGTGCGCCTCATCAATGACCTTTCGATAGCCGCGACTGATACGGCACTCTGCGAGATCGCATCCATTTTCGCGCTTCACATCCAATGACGTACTGCTGGGGATGGAGGAGCCATCGACCTGCCCGCCTCATCTAGTCGAGGGGATCCGGAAGGTACTCGGTGACTTCGATGGGAAACTCCGCCGGCACCGAAATGCCAGCAGAGTTGACTTCGTTTCCCGGCATGCTCATCGAGCGAAGGTAGCCGATGCGTCGACGGCGCCCTGGGCGTTATGCACACCCCATGCCCTAAACCGTCAGAACGATGCGGCATTGGTGAGGAGTGAGGGATTGCCCGGTTCCTCACTCCTCACCGGGACTAGGAGAAGGGCAGGTACGGCAACAGCGGCGTGACCGCCACCGCGAGGGCAGCACACGCCGCCACGAATGCCGCCGCTCCCGCGAACGCGTGGCCGACCGCCTTGGTGAGGCTCGTCACCGCCCGCGTTCCGACGATGATCGGACCATCCGCGCGATGCTTGGGCTCCGGAGAGCGCTTGCGCGAGGACTTGCCGTCCTGCTTGGATTTGCGGGTACTATCAATATTGGTATCTGACAAGTTGATCCTCCGGGATCGGTTTGGGCCTCGGCTGCAACCGAGGTAAATGGATACTTCGTGTCGAGAGCTCGCCTTTGTGCGAGCTCTCACCTTTTAGGCTCCCAGTCCCCGCAACGTTTCGTGGGACTGTTCGCCGTAGGCGGACCTTGACCTCTTCGACACTGCTGTCGAATTGGTTATTCGCCTGCTCAGATTCTACCGTCCGTGCCCGACGTGGGGGCCGGTTGTCGCTTGTAGCTCACGGCCGACAGCAATCGAAGTCGCTAACCGCTGAAAACCTCCGAGAGCGGCGAAACCCCCTACTTGCTGGAATCCCCGGGCAACGGCGAAGCTTCCGGCCTTGCTGTAGACCGGAAGCGTTGACGCATTGTGCTAGTCACAAATGAGCTCATTTGTAACTAGGTATCGGCGTCGAAGTACATGACGAGCGCCTTGATCTCTGCTGACTCAGCGCTCCGCACCCGCGCCACGGGAGCGCTGCTCGAGGCGTGTAGCAGAGCCAGCAGCTGTCTTCGCAGCTGCACCACCAGGCTTCAGAGGAGCCATACCGCCATATGCCAGACGCACCGCCTCGAGCGCGCGTCGGTGTACTTCGGCATCCGCGTTGAGCGGGTCCTTCCCACGTGCCTGGCGCGCGCGGGAGTCGAGCTCGATGTCGTCGCGCAGCTCGCGGCCGTGCTTGTCGATGTGAGCCTGTATTGCAGCGCGGAACTCGGCGCGACGGCGGATGAGCGTCGAGTATTGTGCCCAGCCCTGAACGAGGTCGGGCGCCAGGTCGCCTTCGCTGACTCGGCGAAGTTCTGCCCGGCTTCGAGCACGGCTGAAGAAGCTCTCCGCCTCCGCGACGTTCGCTCGCCGCTCGGCAGTGAGGGTTCGGCGGAGCCGCCGTGGTGGGAGGCCGGCGGACTGCAGTCGCCGCTCGAGTGCTCGCTTCTCTGCTGTCTGGGCGCGGTACTTCTCACGCTGTTCGGGCGTGGGCTTGCGCCTCCCAGTTGTCTGCTTGCTGAACCACTTCTCCTGATCGCGGCGCCGCGTTTCTCGCGCCTTCTCGGGGTCGCGTAGCTCGCGCTCTTGTCTGCGCGCTTGGATGGCATCTTTGTTGCGGTGGTAGTACTCGCGCTGTGCCGCGCGGTACTTCTCCGGATGTTGTGCCTTGTACCGTTCGCGCTGTTCCTGCCGCTTCTGAGGGTTGGCCTTTGCCCACTCCCCCGCCCGCTCGACCGCCTTTTTCCGTTGCTCCTCGGCTGCCTTCTCTTTCTGGTAAACGTCACGCATGTGATTGCGATTCTTCTCGCGAATGACTTCGCGATTCCGTTCGCGGTACTCGGCGTAGTAGCCTGGGTGAGCCTCATTCCAGGCGCGACGACGCGCCCGTTGCCGCGCCAGACGCTCCTCTTCGGGAAGGGGCTGGTTCACTGCTCGGCGGACTCCGGGTCAACCAATTCAGTGAGTGCGGCGAAGACATCCTCGCGGTACTCCGACGGGTCGATGATGGCTCGGCCGATCAGCAGTCGCAGCTCGTCTCGCTGATCGTCCGCAAGGCCATCGAGGGGCTCCAGGCAGAAGTCAATGTCGTCGCTGAGCTGGTAGTCCGGTTCGTCGACGTGGATCTGGGGGTAGTAGAGGAAAGCGAGCATCGAAACTCGCTGGAGGGCGTCGTCGACGTCGCCACGGTCAGTCATCTGCGTTCCTGTCGCTTCGGTATGGGTTGATGGATTGTGGCTCAGCCGGCCTGAGCACGCACGTCAGGGAATAGACCTTCCGGCGGTGCCGTGTACGGCAGCGGTTCGCCGGGCTCGTTCTGAGACTTCGAGGCCATGAACGGTCCTTGCGGGTCCAGCAGCATCCGCATGTGGTGGTCGGCGTGGTCGCGCCACCAGACGGATGCCCCGGTCACGCCGTCGAGGCGCAGGTGCTCCCACGCACGCCAGAGCGCGTCGAGCCGGCTCACGGCCTCGGGGCAGCTCCACCAGTCGGCCGCCCACCGGTGCGGGGCTTGGGGGCCGACGAGTCGGCGGTAGGAGGTGACCAGTTTCTCGCGCACGAACTCGTCGACTGACCCGTAGTACGTCTGCGGCACATCCTCGTCGACGGCCGGGTCATGGGTGAGCGGCTGCGCGTCGACGTCGACGGCGTGCTGCTCGAGCTCGGTAGCCTCGTCTTCGTCCCATTCGGCGATGCTCATGCTTCAACCTCCACAGTGCTATCGGCGGCGTGCGGCTTCGGCGCCGCCGGCGCTGGCGCCAATTCGGGGTCGTGGTTCGCGATTGACGCGGCGATCGCGTTCTTGTGCTCGCCGGTCCAGTAGGGACGAGTCTCGATCATCGTGGCCGGGGCGCCCGACGTGAACACGATGCCGCGCCCGGTGGGCAGAGCAGCGAGCTGCGAGGGGTCGAGGATCCGGTCTCGGCGCAGCTGGTGGCTCGTCGAGCGCACGCCCTTGTTGTACGAGACAGACGCCGTTTCCATGTCGTAATCGCCGATGAGCTCAGAGAGCTCGCGCAGGAACTCGGCTTCGCTGACCCCACCGAGGTAGACCTTCGTATTCGATGCGCTCCACAGCTTCCGCATGCCCTCGCGGCCGAACACTTCCACGCCCTGGGACCAGGACTGGAACAGCGACATGATCGGGATGCCACGCGATCCGAAGTGCGAGTACAGATCGGGCAGGTTCCTCCACCGGCACACGTTCGCGGCCTCGTCGAGGATGCCGAGCAGCGGCACCGTAAGGCGGCCGCCGCGTTGCCGCGTCGCGAGTTCTTCGGCGGCTTCGATCGTCGCCGCGGTGAGGGCGGTGACGAGCGGGCCGGCCGAGCCCTGCCCTTCCTTCGAGAGCGAGTACAGCGTGCCGGTGCCAGCCCGTACGAACGCATCCGGGTCGAACTGCGGGCGGCGGTCCCCAAGCAGGTTCCCGCCGATTGGGCTGACCCACTTCGAGATGCCCGAGTTCGTCAGGCAGGCCGCCATCTGGCGGGCGGTGCCGTACACGCCGTCGCGCTGCTTCTCTGTGAGGGTGGCGGAGCCGCGGAGCCGCTGCGACAGCAGCTCATAGCCGTGCTGGCGAAGCGTCGTCGACGGCTCGAGGTCGAGGGGATCCGTGAGCCAGGTGTAGACCTGCAGAATCGGCTTGTTGCCGAGCGCCCCGGCGAGCAGCATGTCGGCCAGGAGGTTCTGCCCCTCCGAGTCGAAGTAGTTGTCCGTGGTGCTCCCGGCCGAGCGGGTGCCGGATGCGAAGTGCTGGGCGAGCTTGGCTGCGCGGGTGTCGTCGGCGACGTAGCTCAGCGGGTTCCACCACCAGGTCGCTTCCTCGAGCGCGACGCCCTGCGGGTCGAAGACCCACACTTCTCCGACGGTGGCCCGAGGATCCCGGGTCGCGTCGAGCACGTCCCGCTTGTTCGACGTCGTGACGACCGCGCCGGGCGCGGCCATGATCGCGGGGATGACGAGCGCGGTCGACTTACCGACGCGGGGGCCGGCGACGCCGATCATCATCCACTCCCAGAGGGAGTAGATCATCTGCCGCGACTTCACCGTGACGCCGATCGGGACGCCCGGCGTCGCGACGCCGAGTCGCTTAGCGGATGCCTCAGCACCCTTGCGGGTGATATCGGCGAGGTCGCGTCCGCCGGCGAGGTAGCGAGCTGCACCGTCGACGCGCGAGCGCTTCGAGCTCGAGCGGGCGGCCGCCCAGCCGAACAGGCCAGCGACCGCGAGGACGACGCCGCCGCTAACAGCCGCGAGCCAGGTAGCGGCTGTGGGCCACACGACGGTGCCCTTGCGTAGCCCGTTCAGCACCTCGAACGGGTCTGCCGGCAGATCCGGGTTCGCGCTACTCAGCCTCGAGCCGAAGGTGATCGCGCCCCAGAGGACGCCGACGACGGCGAACACCAACAGGAGCAGCACGAGCAGCGCAATCGTGCTCGTGTTCGTGCGCCCCGGCTCGGTGCGGCGGTTCGCCTGCCCGGCCATCAGACGGCCTCTGCCCGGATAGGGCTGACGGGCGCTAGGCCGTCGTCGACTCGGCCGACTCGGGATTGCTCGTGCCAGAGCTGGTTCGTGTCATTCAGCGCCCGCTCGGATTCAGTGAGCTCGACCCGGACAGGGATACCAGGCCGGCCGCCGACCTTGATGATGAACATTCCGCGGCCCGGCGGCTCTGCCTCGCGGCCAGTCTTCGGATCCCACGAAGGTGGGTCCTGCCATGAGCCGAGAAGTTCCTGCTCAGCTCTGGAGAGCGGTACAGCGGAAGTGAGCAACGGCATCTCGGCGCCCGGAAGGCCGCCGGCGACGACCATTCCTGCCCGTTCGACGAAGCCCTTGGCCTTCATGCGGTCCTCCTCGGTCGGGAGGGCGAGCAAGTCGCTCATCGTGTGCGACACCATGGCCATGCCAACGCCCTTGGAGCGGTTGAGGCGAGTGAGCGCGTCCACGCGGTCGACGAGGCCACGCCCAGCGCGAAGTGCACGCCACAGCTCGTCGAGGATGACGAAGTAGTGTCGCCGCGGCTCGAGGCCGGCGTCCGCCAGCGCGTTCGCCACGTTGACCGTGCCGAACCCAGATGACCAGCAGGCGAGGAGGATTGCCGCCTGCAGGTCGGTGTCGGCGTCGTCGATGCTCGACACGTCGTAGACCACCACTCGATCGCGCCGCATCGGCACGTCGGTCGGGTGGGCGAACGTCTCGCCGAGGCGGCCGCCCGAGGTGAGGCTGATGAGTGATGCCTCGAGGTTCTCGGTGATCTGCTTGTACCGGGTATCGTCACCGCGGTCGAGCGCAACCGCGCGGACCTCGTCCGGGCCTTCCTGCACAACGCGGAGCAGATCGCCGAGCACCGGCACGCCGTCGTAGTGTGCGTCGAGCCACTTGAGTGCACGGTCGATGATGGACTCTTCGCGATCGGTCGGCGGCTCCTTGCGGAGGATCGTCAGCAGCGCGGCGACCATCGTGTGACGGCGGCCGTGGGCGTCGGCTTCAACCTGGCCGGCGAGCTTACCGTAGCCGGCCTCGCGCAGGCGGTTGGCCGCCGCCTTTGCCTCGCCTGGATCGAGGATGTTCAGGTGGCCGCGGCCACGGCCGAGCGTGATCACCTGGCCGTCAAGACCTTCCTTGCCGATGAGATCCACATAGTCGGGCTTCAAATCGCCGAGCACGAGCGGGATCGCACCGAATCCCGAGAGACCGAGGGCCATCCGGCGAATGATCGTCGACTTGCCGAGTCCCGGCAGCCCGAGCACGAACACTGACGGGTTGCTGATGAGCTTTGCGACTTGGAACCAGGAGATCGGGTCGGCGCAGACGGTCGCGTTCGTGAAGAGGTGTCTCCCGAGCGGCACACCGACCATGGGCGTGCCGGAACCGACCGAGTAGGGGAATAGGCCGCACACCTGAACGGTCGTGCCACGCCACTCGTCGGCGGGCGAGAGCACCGCCGACTCTCCCCTGCCGCGACCAAACCAGCCGCGAGGGCCGGGGCGCTTGACCGCCGTGCGGCGCAGAGTCCGCTGCTCATGCTCTTCTGACTGGCGCTGCACCCGAGAGGCGCTGCGGCCCTTCTTACGAGGGCGGAGAGGGATCGGATCGCTCACAGCTGCTCCTTCACCTGAGTGGGCACGCGCAGATGCTTCGGCACGACGATGCCGAGCGGCAGCGCGGCGGCGAATGCGGAATCCTGCGAGCCATACACCGGACGCAGGCGGATTCGGGCGGTGGCCGAGAGGTTATCGATCGTTGCTCGAGCATCAGCCAACGTGCTCGGGTCCGTGACCGTCGCGGTAATGAGCATGCCGAAGTTCACCAGGCCCGCTCCGCTTGCCTCCTCATTCGCTGTCGCGAACGCGGCGCGCGTTTCGACCAATGTCCGAGCACTCGGCTTGTCTGTCGAGCTCAGATTGAAGCTCGCGGCCCGCACATCCGACTCGACGATGCCCGCAGCTCGTGCAGCGTCAATCGGCCGGTAGAGAAGCGTGATCCGCTTGCGTGCGATATCGCGGTGCGGTGCAAGAAGGCGGGTGAGAATGCTCGACTGCACGTTGCCCCGCGGAGCGCTGCTCATCATCCACGTGCTCGACACGCCCGAGTCGTGCCGGTACGTGTCCCAGCGCGCTTCAGCGGCCGCAGGGCCAACCTCAGGCCAAGAAAGCTCAGGCGGTTCGCCCGCGGCGTTCGCCTGGTCGATCAGCGGAGCCACCTTCGGGTCGTACGCGATACGCACGACCTCGCAGATTTCCTGAGCGCTCAACGGACGGGCAGCGCCGGCACCCGTCGAGGCCAGGCCCTGGGTCAGGCCCGGCAGGCGGGTCGCGAGCTCGCGAGCCATCTCGTCTGTTGTCCGCTTCTTGCTGCCCGCTCGGGCAGCAGCGCTGAACGTGATTGATACGTAGGCCTTCACTGTCGCGGAACCGGCCGGGTAGGTGTCGATGACCTCGCTGAGCACGGACCGAGCGAGGTCGGGTGCGTCCGGGTCGATGCGCGTCGCGACGGCCTGACGAAGGCGGGTGCCGGTGTCCGGTGCCGTCTCGATCGTCACGGCAGCAGCCTCGATGCCGGGCTCGTCGCCGAGGTTGGCGAGCCAGAGGCCCCAGTCCGCGACCCAGGCGTCGATCTGCTCGCGGTCGACGAGTGCGGCGCCGTCCGGCTCGGTGCCGATCACGACGGTGTAGTGGCCGGCGAAGGGAACGTAGATCAGAGCAAACGGGCGGTTGTAGCTGTCGCGGTGCTCGGAGAGCCGCGAGGGTGCCGCAAGGCCTGGCAGTTGGAACGTGCCCCACTCGGCGCGGCCGAGCGGGCCGGAACGGTACAGGTTGGACCCGTTCTGGCGGGTGTTCCACCAGCCGACTCGGGTCGCAGCACGGGCGAGTGCGCTCTGCCCGTGCTTGTCCTTGATGGTCACGGCCATCAGGAAGACGGCGAAGATGAGCGCCGTGAGGAACGCGACGAAGAGCGTCGAGAACATCACCATCATCACGGACAGCACTGCCCCAGCGAACAGAATGCCAGTGCCGATCGAACCGAGGCCAAGCAGGCCCGCCGTCTTCGGGCGAGTCCAGTTGCCGTAGGTGCGAGGAGCGGCCTCGCCCGTCTGCATCGAAACGCTCACGATCGTCTCCCCTTCCTACGCCCCGCTGGGGCCGGCCGACTCTTCGGCCGCCGAACGAATGGCACCGGCAGCTGCCTGACCGGCTTCCTTGGCTTTCTGCGCCACTTGCATGCCGACCGCGACACCAGCGCCGACCGGACCCGCAGCCGCGCCGCCAGCTGCTACGCCACCGCCAGCCGCCGTCCCGCCACCAGCGGCCGCTCCCCCGCTGCCACCGGCCGCGGCGCCCTTGGCGGCGACGCGGGTCGCGGGCGCGGGGCTACCCCCTGTCCGACCGCCACCACCCTGACCCGCGCCGCCAGGCGCGGCCGACGGGCCACCGGCAGCAACGGATCCGGGGTTACCTCCGCTCGAGGCGCGTCGAATGGCTCCCGATGCCATCTCGCCGCCTACCGCGGCGCCGGCAGCGCCCATTGCTAGAGCGGCCGTGCCTCCGCCACCGATCGCCGCCGTCATCGGCGCCACGAAGCGGAGCAACGCCGGGAGCGCCAGTAGTGCGATGAGCATAAGGGCGAGGCCGGTCAAGATGTCCCAGATGCCGCCGCCATCGGCGCGGAACACATCAGCGCCGGACAGCTGGAATGCAGCCGCATAGATGAGCGCGGCGGCTGGCTTGTAGAGAATGAACGCGATCGTCCAGCCGATCGTCTTCTTGAACCAGGACCGACCCATCTCCGTGTTCGTGAAGCTCGCAGTGATGGGAAGAATGCCGGCAAGGATGACGAGCATCCCGCCACGAATGACCATCAGTGCAACTTGCACGTAGGTCATCAGGAGGGCGATCGAGCCGAGGATCAGCACACCGATGAGTCCGATCGGCGAGCTCGCGGCGAGGCCAACGATCGAGCCAACCGTCGTGCCGAAGCAGGTCGACTCTCCGTCGACAGGAGCCACGGTGACGTCGCAGTCGGTGGAGGAGTTCAGGACCCACACAGAGAACGCATCGGCAGCGCTCACCGCCAGTGCGATGACGGTCAGGCCGGCCCCAGAGACGACTACAAGGGTAAGAAGCGACTGCAGCAGGTCCTTGCCCGGCTGCGCCCGCTGCTCCCAGGCCATCTTCACGCCGGCGAGGATCACGGACAACACCGCCAGCCCACCGACGTAGTACCAAAGAGAGTTCTGCAGGAACGTCACGGTGGACGAGGAGCCTCCTGGCGCGACCGTCGGGAGAAGCGCCGACAGCCCGGCCGAGGCGCCCGAGATGAGCAGCACGGCGACGAGGACTACGCCCAGCTTGCCGAGATGCGCTTCGCCCTCACCACGGCGGCGTCGAATTCCGATCATCGCGCCGAGGCCAACCAACGAAAGAACACAGATGATCAGAGCGAGCCACGTCACGTAGCCCAAGATCACGGTGAAGTTCTCAGAGAGGGGCGGTGCCTCGCTCGCGGCCGAACCATTGCCCCCTGTCAGGATCGGCGTCGGGACGACGACCCACAGACTGCCGAGGCTTGCTAGAGCCTTACCCCAACCCTCCATGACCTGGTTGACGAGCTCCCGAAGGCTGTCGTTGGCAGCTGCTGAGACAATGTTCCCGACACCCTCGCTCAGGCAGCCACCTGGATTGGTGATCCAGTTGCATTCGGCCATTTCAAACGCCGGCCCACGGGATGTAGCCGCCGAGGTTCGGAAGCTGCGAGGGAGCGAATGGCGGTTGGCCGTCATCATTGATGACGACTCTCCAGTCCCCGTCGTACCAGCGAAGGACGACGGGGTAGCTCACCAGGGCTCCATCTTCAGATGTGATGGACCATGCCACATCGATCACCGCCTCGTCCGCCGAGTACGAGTTGACCTTGAAGCCTGCAACTTGAAGCCGCGCGCTCGAGGGTGTGCCGCTCTCGGCGCCGGCTCCGAGAGCAATGTCGACGCCGGGTCCCGGTACGAAGAGTTCGGGCATCCGGTCCGAGTTGCGGCTGTCGGATCCGAGCGCGATGTAGTTGACTGCAGCGAACAACGCTCCTTCGCCGGTGTGGGCGAAGCATGACCGGAATCCGTCGACTACATTGCCGGGGCCAGCCCCATCCGGAGCTGTAGGTGCAGCCACCGTTCCAACCAACTCCCAGTCACTTTCTGGTGCAGTCGCAAGACTCGCCTCCTCTTCGTAACCGGCGAGGCCGCAAACGCTCATGTCCTCCGCCGCGATGCTGGACGCGGTCGGTGCTGCTGTAGGTGTGGGCACGGGCGTTGGGTCACTGCCACCTCCGGTGATGGCAGCGGTGATAGCTACAACGGCCGCGAGGCCGATGGCTCCCACGCCGATGGCAGCGAAGAGGAAGCCCCGCTTTGCAAACGGGCTCTTCGGCTCAGTCGACTCGTCGCTCATTCGCCCTCCTCCGGTTGAGTTCTTATGCGCCGGCCAGCGCGCCGACGATGAACGCGGCAGCGCCGATCAGCAGGACGCCGACCAGAATGCCGACGAAGAGCTTCAGGTGCTCACCGCCCTCACCGCGGCGGCTGTTGAACATGAAGATGACACCGAGACCGACGAGGGCGAGGATTCCGGCGATGAGGCCGGCCCACTTGGCCCAACCGAGAATCGTCGTTACCCCCTCGAAGCCGGGGATCGGCTGAGGCTCGGGGTTGGGCAGGTCGGCCGGGAGTGCCGCAATCGCGGTCACCAGCTCGATCATCGCAGACATAGGGATGTTCCTCTCGGTTAGCGCTGGAAGCCAGCAGGAGTGCTTGGTAGGGACAAGTCGGCGAAGAGGCGCTTCAGATCAGCTGGCGCGGTGTGGAACTCAACCGGGTGACCGAGGCGCCAGGCCTCGTGCCACTGAATCGCCCACGTGCGGGGCACGCCGCCGGAGACGACTTCCTTGAAGTGACGGAGCTGCTTCGGCAGGCGACCGGGGGCGTCCGCGATGAGCACCAGACCGAGGAGCTCTATCTCATCGCCGAGCTCGCGCGATGCCCACTCGGTGGCGGCGCGCTGCGCTGCCGCGAGGCCGACGTAGTTTGTGCGTGCAACGAGCACGACTCGGTGATAGGTGCCGCGGACGACGGGCATGGGCCATGCGTGTCCCGCGGCCCGAGAGCCTCCGCCAAGGGCGGCGAGCGTTGACTCGCCCGCGCCGCCGTGAACCCCGACCCACCACACAGTGGCAACGCCAGCCTGTGGCGTGCGCGGCAATCTGTCTGCCGTGTCCGGCACCGGGACGCCGGGTTGCGGTGCCGTCGGTCGCGCTGCCACATGACGTCGCGTTGCGTGCAACGGTTCCGGTTGCGTCTCAGGTGCCTCGTTGTGAGCTGTGGTGACCCAAGGGTTCGTGTCGCTCATAGCCTGGCCCCTCCCTTCCAGTGCTCGAACATCCCCGAGTCATTCTGAGGGTGTCCCCCGGTTGAGGGAGAATTGCCCGGGCTCGCCTGTTCATAAGTCCTGCTACCGTCTTGGCGTCAATCTTACCTAGTTGTTGCTAATTTGTACCTATGTGATCCAATTTGCCCCAGATGTCAGTAACATTGGATCCGTGACGACCGACACCAGTTACGGCTGGCCCGACAGTGCACTCGCCCGGTACGGCGAGACGATGACGGTGCACGAAGTCGCTGCAGCTCTGGCGTCAACGCCCAAGGCAATCCGCGCTCTCATCAATCACCCCGCCGAGAAGCACCGGCTTCCAGCCTCTAAGCTCGGGCGCAGCTGGGTCGTGGGGCGCACCGACCTCCGCGCATATCTGCTCGAGCACCGCAACATCAGGGGGAACCGTTGACGTCCCGGATCACGGCCACCGCCGCTGCGGCAATCGCCGCGGCGCTCCTGTTGAGCGGCTGCACCAAGGTCGCCCCGAACGAGTCGAACGGGCAAGGCCCGCTTCCGTCGATCAACGCGGCACCTTCTCCCTCAGCAGCGTTCCATGCAGACCAGCCCGATGTGCACGACACCCAGGATCTCGTCGACGCGCCGGAAGCGGGCGTCGTCAGCCAGGCCGACGCAATGACGGCGGCCGAGCGCGTCATGGCCGCGTTCGCGCGACCCGCCCTCACCGAAGCGCAGTGGTGGAACGAACTCCTGCCCCTGCTCAGCCAGACGGGCGCGCACGCTCACGAGGGCACCTTGCCCGAGAACATCCCAGCCAGCGCCATCACCGGGCCGGCCACCCTCGTCGACGGCGCGACGGACGTCATTGCGCTTGTCGAAGTCCCCACCGACGTCGGAACCTACATCGTCACCCTCACTCGAACCGACGCAGCGCAGGTATGGCTCGCCGAACGCATCCGACCGGCGCAGGGCTGACATGGCGGCACCCAAGGCAGGCACACTCGCGGTGATCGCGATTCCCACAGCCCTCGTCGCCGGGCTCTTCGCACTGATCATCCTCGTCATCACTCCCGGAGCCGCTGCCGCCTGCGGCGCCGGCCAAGGCAGCCGCGCGAACCCGAATGCAGTTCCGACCGAACTAGTGGCGGGCTACACGGGCGAACAGCTGAAGAACGCCGCCTACATCATGAACGCGGCGATCGATCTCAAGCTCGACCGGCCCGCCCAGGTGCTCGGCGTGATGACCGCGATGGGCGAATCAAGCCTGAGGATCCTCGACTACGGCGACGCCGCCGGCCCCGACTCCCGCGGTCTGTTCCAGCAGCGCGACTCGTGGGGGTCGCTCGCCGACCGGATGGACCCTACGAAATCCGCGACGCTCTTCTTTGAGCGCCTCCTCACCGTCGAAGGCTGGCAAACGCTGGCGCCGACCATCGCGATTCACCGCGTGCAGCGCAACGCTGACCCGTTCCGCTATGAGCGCTTCCAGGACCCCGCCGAAAAAGTCGTCTCCGCCCTCTCAGGACAGAGTGGGCAGTGCGCCACCGGCGACCTGCGATTCCCCCTCTCCCCCGGCTACAACATGACCGACGACTACGGCCCCCGCGCTGACACCGGCGTCGGCGCGAGCACGTGGCACCCGGCAGTCGACCTGCAGCACTACCCGAACCCGTGCGGCGACCCGGTGTACGCCGTCATGGCGGGCACCGTCACCCTCTCGATCAACTCACAGGTGTCGATCAAGCATCCCGACGGGTTCACCATCTCCTACCTTCACATGCGGCTGCAGGACACCACCGTCAAAGCAGGCGACCAGGTGACGCCCGGGCAACAGATCGGCGCAGTCGGCAACGAGGGTCGGTCCACCGGCTGCCACCTCGACTTGCGCGTCAACGTCGCCGGCAACACGAACCCACAGATCGCAACGCTGCAGCTGAGCCAAGCACTCGCCTCGCCCCGCCCCGACTTCGTGAACCCCGAAGAGTTCTACAAACTCTTCGGACTCGACCTCTGCCCGTCCGATAGCTGCGCGAGGAACAACTGATGGCCGCGAACATCCCCAGCTACCCCGTCGTCGACGTAACCGTCCGCGAGGACGGATCCGCTCATGTCAACACCGCGGGCGATCACTTCGATCTGCCCGCCGGCGAGGTCAGCGAAACGAGACGCGCGATCATTGCGCACGCGATGGATCTGGCCCAGCAGCTCGGCAGGCCCGTGCGGATGCGCGCCACCGACCCGACTGGTACGTGGTTGCAGGCCGTCGGCGTCGACGGCAGTGTGACCGACATGACCGCCGCCCCCTCCAAGAAGCGCCCCAAGGCGGCGCCGGTGCGCCTGGGGCCCGCGCGCCCGCCGACACCCACGAGTGCCTCGCTCTCGCCAACCGGTCCCCCGCCGTTGATCGCTCCTTCGCCTGTCGCCGCCACGCCATCGTCGATTCTTCCGGAGACGACGACAATGCCCGGCATGCCTCACACGCCGTCGACACCACCCGCTCCCATCGGCGAAGCGACACGATTCGTCCCCCGTGGCGTGCCGGCCGCGCGACGTGCGGTCCTTCGCTTCAGCACCGGTGAGGTAGAGACCATCGCCGGAGCCGCTGTCATCGGCCGGAATCCCGTCATCCCCGCTGGCGACGACGCCTTGAGCATCGCGATCGCGGACGCCAGCCGAACCCTCTCCAAGACGCACCTTCGGCTCGAGCTCACGGCCGCCGGCATCACCGCCATCGACCTCGGCTCGGCTAACGGCACGTACCTGGTCGTCGAGGGCACAGAGACCGAACTGACGACAGGAGTGCCGTACCCCCTCGAGGACGGGACGAGCCTCGAGCTCGGCACCGACGTCATCGTGACTATCTCAATCGCCGCATGACCCGCACACCCACGGCCCGAGCCCTACGGGATAATGCGATGAGTCAGATTCACACCCCAGCGAGCCAGTTTGACCGGTCCCCCGCCCTTCCGCTGTGCCGGCAGTCGGCTCGCCTCACCCAAGGCGACCGAGCGACATGGACGACGAATACTGGGCCACGTTCCCAGCCGCGCTCACGACGGCCGACGTCGCCCGCGTCCTCCGCATCAGTGAGAACACCGTCCTTCGCCGTCTCCGTGACCGCAAGCTGCCCGGTTACCGACTCACCACGAAGTGGTTCGTCTTCCGCGACGAGCTGCGCGCGGTGCTCGACACGGCGAGCAACCGCCGTACAGGGGCGCCAGAAGCCGTCGACGCCCTCGCCGGCTACCCCGAAGAGCTCGGCTATCGCGACCTCATGGAGCTACTCGGCAAGACCAAGCCGACCATCTACGCCTGGCTCGACGCCGGCACTCTCCCCGCGTATCGGGTCGAGGGGCGCTGGATCGTCTACCGCCACGAGCTGCGCAAGACCCTCGACGAGGTGCGGAACACGCCTCGTCTCACTGCCTGAGCTGACTTCTCGGCGCGCGATAGCGGAGGCCTGCGGCGTGGCGCGCACGTATGCATACACACCTCGCCAAGATGGCGATATGGCCGCATACAAGGGTCGCTACCGCCGACCGGACAACAAGCCGACTGAACTGCTGCAGGCTCGCGTTTCCCCGGAGATCCGGCGAGCGGTCCACGCAGCGGCGCAGGAGAGCGGTGTCTCCGCCTCTTACTACGTTGAGGCCGTCCTCAACGATCTCCTCGCCGACGGCGGCGCGCTGCCCGTCGTAAGCGCACCCATCCCCGACCAGTTGGAGTTGCCGATCCCAGCCGCTTAAACGAAAGAGCCCGCCGCTTCCGCGACGGGCTTCTCCCAAGTATTGAGCTCTAACCCTCACAGCCGCCAAGCACCGAGGTTCGAGCTATATGAGTTCCAAGCCGGAAGAGCCGGAGGGCTTTTCACACCTTGAAAGGTGATGCCATCGTAACCCCGAGTGAGCGCAAAAGCCGCATCTATGGCGGCGATTTGACCCACGGCGTGTCCCCAGAAGCAGGGGCAGCATGGGAGCTCACTCGACGTCTCAGCCCTCGGGGTTCCGTCCGCGTCGACGCTGACGGAACGAACGACTACTGGCTCACCCACCGCGTCGACGACGATGCGCCCGCTACCCCCTGGGCGATGAACCTCACCACACCCGACGGCCGATACCGGTACCTCTCCTTCGACCTCGACGCAAAGAACGGCAACGCCGCCTATGACGCCGGCCGACTCTCGCACTGGCTCGACGAGCTCAACATCGACCATCTCGTGTGTGTGTCGGGCCCGACCGGAGGCCGCCATGTCTGGCTTTCGCTCGACGAGCATGGTGCACCGGCGGAAATCGTCGGCACGATCGCCCACCTCGCATCACAGCTGCTTCCGTCGCTCGACACGACCCCGCTGCGCAACCCGGCGACGGGAAGCGTGCGGCCACCGTTCACCCCCCACCGTCGCGGGGGCCGGTCGGAACCGCAGAGCCCCGTCGACGTACTGCTCGCGCACACCGTCGGCCCCGATGAGCTCGCGGCGCTAGAAGCGTTCCTCGTTGACGCCGGCGCGACTGTCGCGCCGGTCCCGCAAAGCCTCGTCAAGGGCATGGCCCACGACTCCGAGGGCCGCCCCTATCTCATCGGCGCCAAGCGCGACATCTCCGCTCGCATCCGGGAGCTGCTGAACGCGGCACCGGCCGACGACACCAGCCGAACCCAAGGAGCAGTACTCGTAGGCTGTGCCCGAGCCCGGTGGCGCTACGCCGACGTGGCAGCCCTTCTCGACGTCTCCCCCGCCCTCGAGCACGCCCGCTCACGGCCGGCCCCCGGCGGCCGTCTTCCGCGGCCACGTGCGGCATCCGAGAAGCTGCTCGAGGCAGATTGGACACGCGCCGTCTACTACGCCGCTCACAATCCGCTCGAGCACGACGGGGACGACGAAGAGTTCGTCGAACGAGCCATTGCGGCCAGCGCGGCGGTCGCCGCGTGCCAGGAGCGCGCCGACGCATCGCCCGGACGATGGGGCCTGGACGCGGCCTCACGAGCTCAGCGGGCCTCTCAGGGCCGCTACAGCCATCGCGCCGTGCTCGACGCCGCATGCCTGTACCTCGTGCAAGCCGCCCGAAGTGACGTCGAGGTAGACATACGGCGGCTGTCGGCCGAGACCGGCTACGGCCGCGAGGCCTGCCGGCTCGCCCTTCTCGCGCTCTCCACACCTGACACAGAGGGTGACGTCGAGAGCTCGTGGCTCGTGCGTGTTGCTGACGCCCATGACGTACACGGCGCACGCTTCCGACTCTCCGAACGCTTCTCCACAGGAAGAGTCGGACCGGAGTGGTCACAAGCAGCCATGCGCCCCTCGCCCCAGGCTGCCCCAGCCGACGCACAACGCACCTGGTGGATCAACCGGCTCGCCTCGAAACTCCACCTGCTCGCTCAGGACACGTTCGCTGCCCCGGGAAGCCTCGGACGAACCGCGGGTCGCGCCTACGCCTCTCTGCCTGAGGAAGGCGCAGCTGATATCTCGGAACTGAGCGCGGCCGCCGGCATGACTGCTCACCAGGTCCGCCGGGCGCTGCACCGACTCCACCAGGCCGGCCTCGCTGAACGCGGCAAGTCTGGGTGGCATCGCTCCACCACCATCATGACTGGAATCGTGGCGATCGCGATCGGAGTCGACGGGTACGTGCTCGAGCGGAGCACCCGCTACGACATTGAGCGTGGCGTGTGGGCATGGTGGAGCGCCGAATGCGCGTGGATGCGCAAGCGCCGCAAGAAGCGGCGAGGCCGACGAGCTCCGACCGGTGTCGCCCTGTTCTCCCAGAATGATCGCCCCGACTACACGAAGTACCCGCGAAGCCCGACAGGACGACCCGACCACGCCCAGGCTCGCGCTCTCGTCGAGGCCGGTATCCTCAGCGCCAGCCGCGTCGACCAGCTCGCCGCGTAGAGGAGGGGCTAGATGGCCCCCTCTACGCGGCTTTCGCGAACCGGTCTCGGAGGTACTCGAGGCGATCGTCGTCGGCGAGTGTCCAGGTGAAGCGCATTGTGAACGTCATGGCGCCCCTGAAAGACGCCATGAGTTCTCGGAGCTCATGCTTTTCTTCTTCTGTTCCTCGGTCTGCGTGCTTGATCTTCTCTGCAAGGTTGCGAACCGAGACGATGGTGGCGGCCATAAGAGGCTCAAGCGTGCCGTGCTCGTTGGGCGCCTGGCCGGCGTACACGAAGCAGAGAGCCTGAGCGCGCTTGGTTGCTCGCGGCTTCGCATTCCCGCTGCTCGGTGTGTACACGAGCGTGCTGTCACTCGGGAAGTGCTCCTGGCTCCATGCCAGGACGTAGGTCTCATCGAACGCGCCCCGTAGGAGACGATCAATGAACTCCACCAGGCTGGTTGCAGCTTGCGAAGCCCCATCATCTGATAGCTCGAGCGCCTGCTCGAATCCGCGGAGTTTTCGACCGAGCTGCTCGCTGATCTCTTCCGCACGGCGCATGGTTTCATCGCTTAGCGCAGCACGCAGCGCGTGGACCAGCTCATCCACATCAACGTCGAGCCCTGAGCCCTCATCGGCTCGATAGGGAAGATCCAAGTCTTCGAGTCTCAGGCCCTGCTTTTCCATGAGCTGATCGAGGGCGTTATCGAGCTGGAGCGACATATGCACCAGCGTGAACTCGGTAAAGCTAAGACCCGAACCATCACGTACTGCAGCTGGCGCGGCGGTTGCCGCATCGTGAATCGCCTGAGCGACTGGGAGGCAGAAACGAAGCATGCGCCGTGCCGCCAGCACCAGCAGAGCACCGTCCTCTGCTGCCGCGCGCTTGAGTCGCGTAAAGTGCGCCGAACCGAGGATCTTGTTCAAGAACCGCTGCTTCGCCGGCGACTGAAACTCTGCAATGCGACGCTTCAGATCGTCCTGGAAATCTGAATCTACCCATTGGGTGAACCGCTGTACCCGCTCCGGATCGAGGTTGAGCAGCGGCTCGAATCGAGAGGACGCATCCTGGAGTCGTTCGAGCAAGGGGCGGGCATCGCGGTCATCGAGCAGCTCCCGGACGGTGACCACGACGGCCTCGAGAACGTCGATCGTGATGTCCGGTATTCCGAATCTCTGACGGATGCCGGCGGGGATGGCGAATAGCTCGCGAGCCAGCGCAGAGACGAACTTCGGATCATCTGCGGGCGTTTTCTTCGGCACCATGGCTCCAATCTCGGTCACGAGAGGAACCCGGTTCCGATCAGCTAATTCGGCTGTGAATTCACACTTGAATTCTACCGGTGACCGCCGACACAACTGAGGAGTGCCGACGTGGCGTCTCGCCACCCGCCGGGCTGTCTAGGCCTCGAGGCGGCGGAGGAAAGAGGCCCACGGCGTGTCGGCCGTCTCGACGGAATCGAATGTCCCGAGCTCGACTCGCTGTAGGGGCATCCCGTCCACCTTGAGCTCAGCAATCAGGCGTACTTCGCGGCCGTCGGACAAATGAACGCGGCTAACGCTGACAAGGTGCTCCGCATTTATCCCAGAGCAATGGCCTACCCGATGCGTCTGGAATCGCCAGGAGCTTCATGGCCAGAGCCTAGCGAGGGGCCGCTGCGCGGCACTGCACTAGTCGTTTTGTTTGCCTTCCTGGCCGTTCATCGTAGCTCCCTCCGGGGCCTGCGCTATGGGCTTTCGCGGCATATCCTCCCTCGGTCGCAAGCTCCCTCAGTCCGGTATTCCACGACCCTCCGGTCGCAATCGATTCTCTTCGCCAGGAGGCAAACAAAAACGGTTGACAACGAAGGAGAGAGCAATGGCAACCGACACCACGACCCGACCCGCTGCGGTCGTCGAGCACATCGACCCGCAAAGCATCGTCATCGAGGCCAACGTGCGCCCCGGTGACACCATGAAGCCGCCGACCAAGGAGTTTATCCCGATTCGCGAGCACGGTGTCGTCATGCCAGTGCACGGCTACCGCGACGAGCAAGGCAACGTGCTCGTGCGGATGGGCGAGCGCCGCACTCTCGCTGCCCGCGAAGCCGGGACTGCCGACAGTTCCCGTCTACATCGTCGACGGTGACCAAAAGCGCGGCGCGACGCATCATCGACCAGTTGATCGAGAACGAGCAGCGCGCCGACCTCACCGAGGCCGAGCGCTCGGCGGCATGGCAGCAACTCGCGTTCGAAGGAATGACGCCCAACAGCATCGCGAAGAAGACCGGTACCAAGGTCGACCGTGTGAAGCATGGCCTCGCAGTCGCTGAGAACGCCGTCGCGACCGCGGCCGTGGTCGCGCACGAAATCGACTTGGAGCAGGCCGCAATCCTCATCGAGTTCGAGGACTCCCCCGAGGTCGTCGGCGATCTGATCGAAATCGTCAAGACGGAACGCAAGCAGTTCCGGCATGCCGCCCAGCGCGCGCGAACTGACCGTGATCTCGCCGCAAAAATCGCAGAGCACGCCGAGAAGATGCGCGAAGCCGGGTACGAAGTGCTCGTCGAGCGGCCCCGCTGGGACGATGACGACTACCTCAGCATCCACCGACTCCGGACCGCCGACGGCAAGGCCGTCGACCGCGATACCCTCGCACTGCTCGAAGGCCGCGCTGTCACCATCGACCTGTGGCGCGTGGACGAGAAGCCGCAGTGCGACTACTACCTGCGCGGGTGGAAGGAAGCGGGCTACCGCGACCGCGACGCGGAGACGGGGCGCAGCAGCAATGGCGGCCCGATGACCGACGAGCAGAAGGCCGAGCGCAAGGCACTCATCGCCAACCAAAAGGCGTGGGCGGCTGCTGAGGCCGTGCGCCTCGACTGGCTGACCAAATTCATAAGCCGGAAGACGCTGCCGAAGGACGCTCCTCTGCTCATCGCGCGTGGCCTCACGTTCCACCGAGGCGACGTGTACCGGGCGATGCAGGAGGGCAACGGCTCCGCGCACACGCTGCTCCGAATCGAGCGAGGCACCGGCTGGCGGTCCGACAAGCTCTCCGAGTTTGTCGTCGCGAACCCGTCCAAGGCGCAGCACGTCAGCCTCGCGATCGTGCTCGGCGGGATCGAGGACAACACCGACAAGAGCGCGTGGCGATACCCCGACGCTGAGAAGGCCGCCTACCTCGCCCAGATCGCCGCGTGGGATACACCCTCTCGGAGGTCGAGCAGTTGGTCATCGCCGGCGCAGCCGCCAAGGCTGCCGCTCGCGCCGACGCTGGCGTCGACGACGAAGCAGACGAGTTCGACACCGATGAGTTCGAACCCGGCGAGTTCGAGGAGGAGTGACCCAGCAGGCCGGGCGGGCAACCAGCCCGCCCGGCCCCTCTCGACCCGAGCCGGCCAGGCGAGGGGCGACCCCTCGCGCTCTCCCGTGCTCGAGGCCCGCGGCTATCGCTCCGCCGTAGATGCCCGCTTTACAGACTTACAGACTCCGAAGGATCCTGACATGCTCACCAACACCCACACCTACGATGCTGGAAGGATCATCGATGCCACCAGCAAGGGCGACGGCTCATCCGAGGTGTTGAAGGCCAACCGCTGGCGCTGGGACCGCAGCATCGCCGCCTGGTACATGCCGAACAGGCGCGACCACCGCCCGAACCGGCACCGGATCGAGGCAACAGCGGCGGCGCTGCGCGATGCCGGGTTCGAGGTCGCAACCGCAATCGATGACACCACGCGCACCACGGCCGAGGTCGAGGCAGGTAAGATCGCCCGGCAGGAAGACCGCGTGAACGCAGTGCAGGTCAAGGCCGAGCGCAAGAGCGACGCGGCGGATGTCGCATGGGAATCCGCCAAGCGCGCACTTTACCGGGCTGCCCGAGGGCGGCGAGCCAATCAAGATCGGCCACCACTCAGAGGGACGCCTTCGGGCTGCAATCGCCCGAGCCGACCGCGGCATTGGCCGAAGTATCGAGGCTCAGGAGGCGGCCGACCGCGCGGCCGACCGCGCCGAGACGGCCACTCACACCACCGGCGCACGCTACGCCCCGGTGACCGTGGCAAATCGCATCGAGAAGATCGGCGCAGACATCCGCCGAGCCGAACGAGCGATCGAGGCCGACCGCTACGACCTCGAATCCGGCTACCAGCCCGCGGGCGGCGAGCTCAAGGCCGCCGGCGCGAGCCGGGCCGCGCCCCGGCTCGCCGAGCTGCGGGACCAGCTCGAGTACTGGGAAGGCGTTCGGACGCAGCAGATCGCAGACGGCACCGCGACCGGTTACACGCAAGAGCAGATCCAGAAGGGCGACCTGGTGAGGATTCGCGGATACTGGCGCGAAGTCGCGCGGGCCAACGCCAAGACAGTGAGCGTCACCACCGGATACAGCTGGAGCGACACCGCGCCCTATGCCGAGATCCAGGAGCACCAGCGCCCCTAGCCCGAGGCGGGCGGGCCGGCCCGCGAGGGGCGCCCCTCGCACTCGCCCGCCGGCGGCCGCTTCGCGGCCCACCCTTTGAGGCTTGTTCGCCATTCCGGCCGATCATCGTAGCTCGCTCCGCCGGCTACGTTCCGGGCTTTCGCGGCGCCCGAGCGAGGACTGACCGCCGAGCGGCACGCCTTCGCGGGCGGGCCGCTCCCCTAACCCGACCCCTCATCGACCCGACCACCTACGCAGAGCTCAACGCCATTGACCGACGCCCCAGCTCGAGGCGATAGCCGAAGGGCCGGCCTCTGGACGGCCCCCTCACACTCCCCCGGCTGTTCCTACAGACTTACAGACTACAAAATCTGTGAGTCTGTAAGGTACAAAGACTGGATCTCTGTAAATCACGAAGTTTGTTAGGCTGTGACTTACGAAATTGGGAGCTCCGGAAAGTACAGAATTACAGAAGTACAGAAGTACAGAAGTACAGAAGTACAGAAGTACAGAAGTACAGACTCAGGAACTTACAAACTCTGGAGCCTCGTGAGTTACAGAGTCGCGACACACCGACTCTGTAACTCGGTAACATCCAGACTCACGGATTGGATCACAGCATGAGGATCGTTGCACTTGTCGGCCAGAAGGGCGGCATCGGAAAGACCACCACGACGGTGAATCTCGCCGCGGTGCTGGCAAAGAATGCGAACCGGGTGCTCGTCGTTGACGTCGACCCGCAGGAGTCGACGACCTGGTGGGCCGAGAACGCGGGGGAGCGACTGCCGTTCGACTTCACGGCGAGCGTCGACGCGTCGAATCTCGCCAAGCTGCGCGACCTCGACGACGAATACGACGTCGTACTCATCGACACCCCCGGAAATCTCGAGGCCGAAGCCATCCTGGCCGCCGTGCTCGAGGTGGTCGATTTCGTCGTGGTACCCCTGGCCCCCGAGGATCTCGCCGTGCAGCCCATCGTCCGCACGGTCCGTCAGCACGTCGAGCCCCGGGGCATCCCGTACCGGATCCTGCTCAGCAAGATCGACATGCGCAACGCGGGAGAGCTCGAGGACTGGGAGCGTCTGGTCGACGAGGGCCTGCAGCTGCCTCGCTTCAAGCAAGTCATCCGCTACTACAAGACCCACAAGGACGCGCCTGGACGCGGCGACGTCGTGACCAACTACCCGGACACCCGCGCAAACCGCAACGCGATCTTCGACTACAACGCCGTCGCGTTCGAGCTCGTGTCGCTCTGGGCGAACCAGCCGGCCAAGACAGGGAGCAGGTAATGGCACGCAAAGATCTCGGGCTCCTCACGCGCCGCATCGACGAGATGAAGCCGACTCCGGCGGCCGCCGAGCCTGCCCCAGCTCTCGTCACGTCCACCCCCGAAGCCGGGCCGACCGTTGTCGCTGAGGCGCCGGCGTCCGTTCCGGCTGCGAACGCAGCTGCCCCACGGAAGCCCGCGGCGAAGAAGCAAACCTCGACGCCGGCCCCGCGGTTCGGCGCGGTGACGGAGTACGAGCGGAAAGAGACGTGGCTACGGCCAGACCAGCAGGTCGCCCTCGACCAGATCGCCAAGCGGCTGCAGCGTGCCAAGGATCCAGGCGAGAAGACGCGCATCACCGCAAACACGATCATCCGCGTTGCCGTCGATGCGCTGCTCGAGCACGCAGACCAGCTGCAGGGGAACACCGAAACCCAGATCCGCGAGTCTGCAATTCTCAGCATTCCCGCCAATTAGGAAAGTGCAATACGCTCTGCCGGGGCGCCTTTAGCCGGTCTGTTTCGTGCCGGCCGAACGAGGTCGGCCGGGTGGCCGGCGGCGGTCTTCGATCCCGGCGAGATCATCAGCTGCCCAGACGGCACCGCCATTGAGCTCGCCAACAGGTGCGGGTAGCCACTCGGCGCCGCGCAGCTTCGCATTCCGGAGCGAGTTGGCCGTTATCCCGAGGCGCGCCGCCAGGCGGCCGACGTCGTACAGGTCGGCGGGACCAGGGCCAGGGTCGGCCGGCTCCGCCGATCGGCCGGCCGATGCGTGCTCGCGTTCGCTCACCTGTCCACCATAACAGGTGCGCTTCCGCACAATTTCTGATAACGTAGGGCGCAGCCGCACCAATTTAGGAGCCGGCAAATGAGCCGAACAGCACCGTCGCCCACACCGGCAGCCAGGCAGTCGCACCGGCCACTGAACATGCTGTCGACATGGCCACCGTGAGTACGACACATACTCACGGTGGCCGCTGTTTCCGCTCTATGCTGCCTGGCATCGCGCCGTGGACGCTCGATCTCTCGATCGTCCTGCCCCTCGGACTCGAGGCCTATGCGGCCTTCTCCCTCGGTGTATGGCTCACGCACAAGCACATCTCGCCGTCTGCCCGGCACTTCGCCAAGTGGTCGTCGTTGGCTGGCCTCGGCCTCGGCATCGCCGGCCAGGTGACTTACCACGCTCTCGTCGGCCTCGGATTCGAGACCGCGCCGCTGTGGGTCGTGATGGTCGTGGCCTCGTTCCGGTGCTCACCCTCGCCGCGGCGAGCACACTCACTCACGAGCTCGGGTCCGGGTCGAAGCGCACGGCGCCGATCGGCCGGACCGACGAGTCCAGCCCGACTGAGAGCGACCATCACGCCGGCCACGACGGCGAGAACATCGAGGATGTTCTCTCTCTGGTCGGCGCTGATGTGGCCGACGAGGAGTGCACCTCGACCAGCAGGAAGCGGCCGGTCTCCGAGGAAGAGCGGCGGAAGATCGTCGCAGCGGCCGATTCAGCCATCGCCACCACCGGCCGCTACTCGGAGCGCGCGATCGCCCGGAAGTTCCGACGCTCGCGCGACACATCAATCGCATCCTCGATGAGGCTCGGGAAGAGCTCGCGGCCAAGGAGGCGGCCGCCGCCACCGAACCGGCCATCGCTGCGTGATGTACGGCACAACCGAGGAGGCCTTCTGGCCGTTCACCGTAGTTCGCTCCGTGCCTACGTGCCGAACTTTTCGGACGCGCCTCTGCGGGGCTTATCTCGCCCGAAAACTGGTGCACTCCGGCACTCCGGCACTCCGGCACTCCTGCTCACTTTCGATTTCTCTCGCCAGACAGGCCAAAAAATTGTTGGTGGAGGCGACAGAGATCACGAGCAAGCAGATGACCGTTTACACGAAGCCCTCTGCGTGCAGTGCAACGCGACGCATCGGGCGCTGGACAGCAAGGGCATCAGCTACGAAGTGATCGACCTCTCGACTGACGACCAGGCGCTCGCGACAGTGAAGGAGCTCGGCTACCTGCAGGCTCCCATCGTCATCACCGATGGAGACCGCTGGAGCGGATTTCCACCCGACAAGATCGCGGAACTGACCGCGGGGGAGTGAGGCACATGACGATCCTGGACACCCTCAGCGCAGACAACTAGCAACGAAGGAGCAGAACCATGGCAACACGCACCATCACCGGAAACCTGGCCGCCGACTCCGAGGTCGTGCAGGCCGGCAGTATCAAGATCACGAAGTTCCGGGTGCTCGAGAACACGGGGGAGTACCGCCGCAGTGAGTACCTCGAGCACGACACCCCCACCGTTCACTTCGTCGAGGCCAAGTTCGAGCTCGGTGAGAACGCCGCGGCATCGCCGCACAGGGGCGATGCCGTGATCGTGGTCGGTCGCGAGCACACCAGCAGCTGGGGCCCCGACGACGCGAAGCAGTACGAGCCGCGTCATCGAGGCCGACAACATCGGGCCGAGCCTCACGCGAGCCGTCGCCCAGGTGCGGCGAACCGCCCCGGACGACGACGGATGATGAGCAAAGGGCCGCCCGCCGCCCGCCCGCTCAGTAGCGCTGAGGCGGCCGCACAGACCAGCGGGCATTAGCCCGCATCCGCCTAGCGATTCTCTCCCGCCAGACGGACGCAGGGCCGGCCCAAACGGGCCGGCCCTTTCGTTTTGCCCAGCTCGAAGTAAGTCGTGCCTGATGGCTCAATCTCGAGCAATGAGCGACGCCCGGAAGGCATCGTCTCCCGTTGCAGTGCCCTTCCTTGAGAAGTGGCGAATGTCGGCGCGGATTGTGGCGCGGGACGGCGTAGTGTCGGCTTGTGTCTCCCGAGTTGCTCGCCGTTGTAGTGGCAGGCAGCTTCGCCGTGATCGGCACGATTGTCGGCGGGCTGATGACCACGGGGTTCGGTCAATCTGCGGAGCGGCGACGCCTTGCCGCAGAAGACGACCGTCGCTGGCTCGCTGATCGGCGTAAGGTTTATGCATCGTTCCTGGTGCTCAGCCAATCCATGCTCCGAGAGATCGACGGCGTCGCAGTATTTCTTCCGTATCAAGGGGACGAGGAAGTCACCGAGGAAGACGAAGCTTTCATCGGAGAGGGGCTAACCGACTACTTCACTCGCTGGGACGAGGAACTGCAACCTTCACTGGGCGACGTGCAACTCGTGGCGGGCGCCGACGTAGCTGACCTCACACACCGCGTCTCCGGTGCACTGATGGAGATCACAGCGGTCGTCGAGAAGCGTGGCCCATTCGTCAACTACTACCCGGGCTGGTTCCGCGCGCAAGACCTCCTAGGAGTTCTCCGCAATGCCATGCGGACTGAACTCGGACTCAAGGACGCTGTCGTCGCGGACTATCCGCGTGACGAACAATGGCCATGGCTGCCCGACCGGCCCTCTGAAGGCGAATACATACGTCGCCAGACCGAGATCCCGGGACGCCCACCGCTCACTGCCTCCGAAACGGCCCGGCTTCCTAACGGAGCAGATCGCGATCTGTCGCTCTGAGGGATGGACGTACCGACCGGGACCCGCGTACCCGTCAAGGAATCCCACCTTGTGCCCCGGCGACTGCTGCCTACCTTTCCCGCGAACGCTGCGAGATATGACTCCAGATGGCGTGCTTAAACTCCGATTGAGCTCGTCGCTGCACCGCAGTGAAGAATTTTGACGTCTTGCTCACAGGCCCCCGCTTGCAGGCGAGGCTATAGAAAGCGCCCGAGCACTCACGTCCAAATCGTGAAGACACGCCGGTCTCGTGCCGCATCCGACTGTGCCCGTAGGCGGTCCGGCAGCGGACGTGAGTTCGATCGTCGAGCGCAGCGGATGCCCCGTGGCGAAGGAGGTGCCCGTTTACCCAGCCCGGCAAGAAGCCCGCATGGGTGCGGCGGATTCTGGTGATCGACGCAACAGAGTAGGTCGTTGCAGGCTATCGGAGTGCTGGTTGTGGGGTGCGGTGTTCGTGTTTCAGGCGTCGTGCCGGGGTGTCGTAGTCGAGGGTCTTCCGTGGGCGGTGGTTGATCTCGTTGACGACGCGGGCGACGTGTGCGGCCGAGTGTTGGGCGAGGTTCGTGCCTTTCGGGAAGTACTGGCGGAGGAGTCCGTTGAAGTTCTCGTTCGCGCCGCGTTGCCAGGGGCTGGCGCGTTCAGCGAAGTAGATCGGGATGAACCGTCCTGACTTTTCTGCCGCTCTTTTCTGAGCGACACGAGAGGATGGCAAGGTGCCACGCAAGATTGACCACGAAGTTCGTTCCAGGGCTGTGCGGATGGTGACACAGCACCGTTCGGAGTACTCGTCAGAGACCGCCGTCAGAGCCCAGGTCGCCGAGTCGCTCGGGGTCTCGCAGGAGTCCGTGCGCCGGTGGGTGCAGCAGTTCGAGATCGACACCGGCGTCGTCGCGGGGGTCTCGTCCGAGGAGCGTGAAGA
>NZ_JBFUDH010000024.1:0-28062 GCF_056404815.1 Agromyces sp. P2_B3
CGCCAGCGGATTCGACGGGCGCGGCTGCCCGCGCGACGAGCGCGTCCGGCGGCGCGGCGGTCACGGCTGCCGGCGCGGCGGTCACGGCTGCCGGCGCGGCGAGCACGTCGGCACCCACGACCACGTCCACCGAAGGCGCGCCGCTCGGCGTGATCGGCATCGTCGCGATCTGCACCCCGTTCGGCGGCTCGCGGCTCGCCCGCCTCGTCGTCGATCCGAGCGTGCGCGCCCTGATGCCGAGCGACGAGACGATCGTGACCCTCGGGCGCGCCTCGTCGGTCAACGGGCGGATCGTCTCGGTGTTCGGCCGCTACGACCCGCACATCCCCGACGGGAGCTTCCTCGAGGGGGCGACGAACGTGCGGGTCCCCGCCGTCGGCCACTTCCGGGTGCTCGGGGCGCCCGAGACGCACCGCGCCGTGCTCGACGGCGTCGCCCTGCTCGCGCAGGGCTGAGCCCAGCGCCGACGGCTCAGCGCCGAGGGCTCAGTGCACGTACTCCAGCAGGTCGACGCCGACCTGGTGCATGCCGTCGAGCACGGCGAGGCGCGAGGTGAGCATCGTGTCAGCGAAGTACATCGACACCGCGTAGGCCACGCTCGCGCGAGGTCCGCGGAGCACGCCGACCTCGCTGCGCACGCCGCCGTCGGTGCCGGTCTTGTTCATGAGCAGCACGCCGTGGTCGGGCTTGCGGTGCGCGAGGGGGTCGAGGCCGAACGCCGACGCGACCATCGACAGGTCGGCGTTGAGCGACAGCCAGCCCACCACGCGCTGGGAGACCTCGGGGCTCACGATCTCGCCGCGCGCGAGCGACGCGAACAGCCAGGTCAGCTCCTTCGCCGAGCCGATCGACAGCTGCGGCGCGTCGTCGGGTCCGCGGTGGTCGCGCACGAGGTCGAGCAGGGCCGTGCGGGTGAGGCCGAGCGCCTCAGTGCGGGCACGCACCGCCTCGAGGCCGACGTGGCGCAGCAGCACGTTCGTGGCCAGGTTGTCACTCGTGCCCGCGACGAGCGCGGCGAGGTCGGCGAGCGGCAGCGACGGCGACTGCATGTGCTGCCAGATGCCCGAGTCGCCCACGGCATCGCGCGGCGTGCGGTCGAGCACGGTGAACGCCTCGGCGCTCGTGCCGGTGAGCCGGGAGGCGACCTCGACGAGCAGCAGCACCTTGCCGATGGACGCCGTCGGCATCACGACGTGGTCGTCGACGGAGAACAGCACCTTGCCGGTCGCGAGGTCGGTCGCCCGCGCCGAGACCTGCACGCCCGCGAGCGCGAGCTCGCCCAGGGCGTGGAAGCCGCGCGCGAAGTTCTCGTTCGGCTCCTCGGTGCGATGCTTGCCGTGTCGGATGCTGGCGTGGCGCGCTCGGCGTTCGGAACCCTGCGACGACGTCACCACAGTGCTTGCACGATCTTCCTCGGACGCTCGGCGCTCCCCCACCGCGGTCTGCGGCGCGCTCGAAAGAGATGGACTGGACGGATGAGTGGAGTGCCCTACCAGATCGTCACCCGCTCGGCCGGCTCCAGCCAGAGGGCGTCATCGGCGGTCACTCCGAAGCCAGTGTAGAACTCGTCGATGTTGCGGACGATCTGGTTGCACCGGAACTCGTTCGGCGAGTGCGGATCGATGGCCAGCAGGCGGATGACCTCCTCGTCGCGGCCCTTCATCTGCCAGGCCTGCGCCCACGAGAGGAAGAAGCGCTGCGCGCCCGTGAGCCCGTCGATCACGGGCGGCTCGGCGCCGCCGAGCGAGAGCACGTACGCCTTCCACGCGATGGCGAGCCCGCCGAGGTCGCCGATGTTCTCGCCGATCGTCAGGGCGCCGTTGACGTGGTGGTCCTGGCCGTCGAGCTGCGCCGGCTTCAGGGCGTCGTACTGCGCGATGAGTGCCTTCGTGCGCTCCTCGAAGGCCTCGCGGTCTGCCTCGGTCCACCAGTCGGTGAGCCGGCCGTCGCCGTCGTACTTCGAGCCCTGGTCGTCGAAGCCGTGGCCGATCTCGTGGCCGATCACCGCGCCGATCGCGCCGTAGTTCGCCGCCGCGTCGCGCTCGGCCGTGAAGAAGGGGTACTGCAGGATCGCCGCAGGGAAGACGATCTCGTTGAAGCCGGGGTTGTAGTACGCGTTGATCGTCTGCGGCGTCATGAACCACTCGTCGCGGTCGATCGGCTTGCCGATCTTGCCGAGCTCGCGGTTGAACTCGAACTCGGCCGTCGCGCGCACGTTGGCCACCAGGTCGTCGGCGGTGATCTCGAGCTTCGAGTAGTCGCGCCACTTCACGGGGAAGCCGATCTTCGGCGTGAACTTCGCGAGCTTGTCGAGGGCGCGCGAGCGGGTCTTCTTGCCCATCCAGTCGAGGGCGGTGATCGACTGCCGGTACGCCTCGACGAGGTTCGCGACGAGGTCGTCCATCGCCTCCTTCGCCGCGGGCGGGAAGTGCCGCTCGACGTAGATGCGGCCCACGGCCTCGCCCATGGCGCCCTCGACGAGCGAGACCCCGCGCTTCCACCGTTCGCGCATCTGCGGGGTGCCGGTGAGCGTGCGGCCGTAGAAGTCGAAGTTCGCCTCGACGAAGTCGTTCGAGAGGTAGGCGGCGCTCGACCGGATCACCTGCCAGGCGAGCCAGTCGCGCCACGCCGGCAGGCGCTCCTCGGTGAGCAGCGCGCCAAGGCCCTCGACGAACGAGGGCTCCCGCAGCACGAGCTCGTCGAACGCGCCCTTGGGCACGCCCATGGCGTCGCGCCACACCTGCAGGTCGACGGATGCCGCGGCCGCGGCATCCGACCACTGGAACAGGTTGTACGTCTTCTCGCTGTCGCGGGTGTCGACGTTGTTCCAGTGCGCCTTCGCGAGGTCGGCCTCGAGGTCGAAGACCCGCACCGCGCGGTCGCCCGCGTCGTCGAGCTGTGCGAGGGCGAACATGCGCTCGAGGTGCTTCGCGTACGCGGCGCGCACCGCCTCGAAGCGCTCCTCGCGGAAGTAGCTCTCGTCGGGCAGGCCGATGCCGCCCTGCTCCACGAAGACGAGGTAGCGCTCGGGGTCGCCCGGGTCGTTGTCGACGTAGAGCTGCAGGAAGCCCGAGACGCCCTGTCGCTCGAGCCGGCCGAGGGTCTCGAGGAACTGCTCGACCGAGCTGATGAGCGACACGTCGACGAGCTGCCCGGCGATGGGCGTGGCGCCCAGCAGGTCGGCGCGCTGCTCGTTCATGAAGCTGGCGAAGAGGTCGCCGACCTTGCGGTCCTCGGTGCCCGGCTCGGCCTGCTGCGCCTCGACGATGATGTCGCGCACGGCCGCCTCGGCCTCCTCGTGCAGCACGAGGAACGAGCCGTAGCGGGCCTTGTCGGCGGGGATCTCGGTGCGCTCGATCCACCTGCCGTTGACGTGGCGGAACAGGTCGTCTTGCGGTCGCACCTCGCCGTCGAGTTCGTCCTTCGCGATGCCTGAGGGGAGCGTGACGTCGGTCATCACCCCAGCCTAGGACTCGGGACCGGCACAGCGGATGCCGCGACCGCACGTCTCACGGTGCACTCGCAGGCGTGCGGCATCCGCTCGACTCAACGCAGCTGTGCGAAGCCCTCGGCGCTCGAGGTCGGACCGACCACCAGGATGGTGTCGCCCTCGTCCAGCACCGTGTCCTGGTCGGCGTTCCTCCACTCGCCCTCGGGCTTCTTGAATGCGGCGACCGTCACCCCGTACGCCGAGCGGAGTCCGGTGTCGCCGAGGCGCCTGCCGAGCAGCACCGCCGGCGCCGACGCCTTCACCAGTGCGTAGCCCTTGTCGACCTCGATGTAGTCGAGGGCATTGCCGCGCACGAGGTGCGCGAGGCGGCGCCCCATGTCCTTCTCCGGGTAGATCACGTGGTGCACGCCCAGCTGCTCGAGGATGAGGCCGTGCCGATCGTCGACCGCCTTGGCCCAGATCACGGGTGTCTTCATGCTGAGCAGCACCGAGCACGTGAGGATCGACGCCGAGATGTCGTCGCCGATGGCGACGACCACGCGGTCGAACTCGTCGACTGCGAGCTGGCGCAGCGCCTCCTCCTTGGTGGAGTCGGCGCGAACGACCTGGGTGAGCTCGCCGTTCAGCGCCTGCACGAGCTCCTCGTCGAGGTCGATGCCGAGCACCTCCGTGCCGCCGGCCATGAGCTCGAGGGCGAGCGAGCTGCCGAAGCGCCCGAGCCCGATGACGGCCACCGAGTCGGCCTCGGCGATGCGACGGGTCGTGTCACTGCTGAAGATCGAGAACTTAGCCAACGGCGGGCCTTTCCTTGGGGAACTCGTAGAGGATCCGGCGGTGACGGAGGGCGATCGCCGAGCCGAGCGTGAGCGGGCCGAGCCGGCCCATGAACATGAGCGCCACGAGCACGAGCCTGCCGGGGTCGGGCAGCTCGGGCGTCAGTCCCGTCGAGAGCCCGACGGTGCCGAACGCCGACACCGCCTCGAAGAGGGTCCGGTCCAGGTCCTCCTCGACGAACAGCATGAGCGCGAGCGTGCCCGCCATCACCGCCCCCACCGCGATGAGCACGATGGTGATCGCCTGGCGCTGCACCGCACGCGAGAGCCGCTTGCCGAAGATGTTCACGGCCGGGTCGCCGCGCAGCTCGGTCATCATGACGAAGAAGAGCAGCGCGAACGTCGTCACCTTGATGCCGCCCGCCGTGCCGGCGGGGCCCGCGCCGATGAACATGAGCACGTCCATGCCGAGCCAGGTCTCGTCGTGCATCGCCCCGATGTCGACCGAGTTGAACCCGGCCGTGCGGGTCTGCACCGACTGGAAGAATCCGGCGAGCACCTTGGCGCCGGGATCGAGGGTGCCGAGGGTGGCGACGTTGTCCCACTCGAGCGCCGTGATGTAGGCGGTGCCGCCGACGAGCAGCACGAGCGTGCCCCACAGCACGAGCTTGGTGTTCATCGACCAGTGCAGCGGACGGCGGAACTCCTTGCGCAGCTGCATGATGACCGGGAAGCCGAGCCCGCCGAGGATGACGGCGGCGGCGATCGGCAGGCAGATGAACGGGTCGTCCACGAACCCGATCAGGTTGTCGGAGTACAGCGCGAAGCCCGCGTTGTTGAACGACGAGATCGCGTGGAACACGGCATGCCATGCCGCCTCTCCCACGCCGTACCCGTAGCCGAGCAGGAAGCGCAGGAACAGCAGTGTCGCCGTGGCGCCCTCGATCGTGAACGAGATGAGGACGATGCCGCGAACGAGGCCCCGCACGTCGTCGAACCCGACGCTCTTCGCCTCGCTCGCCGTGTTGAGTCGCGAACGCACCGACATCTTCCTGGCCAGCAGCAAGCCGACCAGCGACGCGAAGATCATGATGCCGAGGCCGCCGAGCTGGATCATGAGCAGGATCATGACCTGCCCGAACGGACTCCAGAACGTCACCGTGTCGAGCACGGTCAGCCCTGTGACGCAGACCGCCGAGGTCGCCGTGAAGAGCGCGTCGACGAACGACGGCGGCCGCCCGTCGGCCGCGGAGATCGGCAGGAGGAGGAGGAACGTGCCGGCGAGGATCACCGAGGCGAAGCCCACGACCACGGCCTGCGCCGGGTGCAGGCCGCGGCGACGCAGGCGGAGCATCCGTCGCCCGATCCCCGTCGACTCGCGCGTGGTCACAGCGCCACACTAGCCCCGTGCGGGGCGCCCGACGCGACCGTGCGGCATGCCGCGTGCGGCGGTCCGGCCGTCGGCAGGCCCGCCTAGGCTCGGGAGCATATGACCACTGCGCCCTTCCGTCGCGCCGTCGACCGCGACATCCTCCGGCTCGCCGTGCCGGCGCTCGGCGCGCTCATCGCCGAGCCGCTGTTCCTGCTCGCCGACACGGCCATGGTGGGGCACCTCGGCGCCGTGCCGCTCGCCGGCCTCGGCCTCGCGAGCGCCGTGCTGCAGACGATCATCGGCCTCATGGTGTTCCTCGCCTACGCCACGACGCCGGCGGTGGCGCGACGGCTCGGGGCGGGCGACGAGCGCGCTGCGGTGGCATCCGGGGTCGACGGGTTGTGGCTCGCCCTCGGGCTCGGCGTCGTGCTCGCGGCGGCCGGGTGGCTCGCGACGCCCTGGCTCGTGGGCGTGTTCGGGGCGTCGGCGGCGGTCACCGCCGAGGCATCCGTCTACCTGTCGATCTCGATGGCCGGGCTGCCGGCGATGCTCGTCGTGTTCGCCGCCACCGGCCTGCTGCGCGGGATGCAGGACACGCGCACGCCCCTGTGGGTGGCCGGCCTCGGCTTCACGGTGAACATCGGCCTCAACGCGCTGTTCATCTACGGCCTCGGACTCGGAATCGCGGGGTCGGCGATCGGCACCGTGATCGCGCAGTGGGGCATGGTCGTGGTGTACCTGGTGGTCATCGCGAGGCACGTGCGGCGGGTCGGTGCCAGCCCGTGGCCGCACCACGCGGGCGTGCTGAGCGGCGCGGCGATGAGCGGCTGGCTGTTCCTGCGCACCGCGAGCCTGCGCGTCGCCCTGCTGCTCGCGACGTGGGCGGCGGCGTCGCTCGGATCCGACGAGCTGGCGGCCTACCAGGTGGCCATCACGATCTACTTCACGCTCGGGTTCGCGCTCGACGCGCTCGCGATCGCGGCGCAGGCGCTCATCGGCAAGGGGCTGGGCTCGGGCGACGTGGCGCACGTCCGAGCCGTGCTGCGGCGGTGCGTGGAGTGGGGCATCGGTTCGGGCGTCGTGCTCGGCGCGCTCGTGATCTCCACCGCCTGGGTGCTGCCCGCGCTGTTCACCTCGTCGCCCGAGGTCGCCGCGTTGCTGCCGCCGTCGCTCGTGGTGCTCGGCCTGTCGGCGCCCCTCGGCGGACTCGTGTTCGTGCTCGACGGCGTGCTCATCGGCGCCGGTGACGCCCGCTACCTCGCCTGGACCGGGCTCGTGAACCTCGCCGTGTTCGTGCCGCTGGCGCTCGGCACGGTCTGGTGGGCGGATGCCGCGGGGCTGCCCGGCGCCGCAGCGCTGGCGTGGCTCACCGGCTCGTTCGCGATCGGCTACCTCGCCGCCCGTGCGGTGACGCTGTCGCTGCGGGCGCGCGGCGCGCGCTGGATGGTGACGGGCGCGCCGGCCTAGGCTGCGCCGACCGGAACGCAGGAGCATCCGTGGGATGGGCCGCCTGGGGCCCGCATCGGGCGGATGCTCATGCGAGATCAGGCGCGCGGCGGCGCCGTCGTGTCGCCCACGTGCAGCGAGCTCGTGAAGCACACCGACTCGGGCGGCTCGCCGGCGAGCAGCCGCACCACGGCCTCGCCCGCGGCGCGACCCTTCGCCACCGAGGGCTGCACGAGGGTGGTGAGGTCGTGCTGCAGCCCGTCGACTCGGATGCCGTCGAACCCGAGCACGCTGAGCTCGGCCGGTACGGCGATGCCGAGCTCGTCGGCCGCCTGGATGACGCCCGCGGCGAGCAGGTCGCTCTGCGCGATGATCGCCGTCGGCCGCGTCGCCGGGTCGGCGAGCAGCGCCCGTCCGGCCTCGAGGCCCTCCTCGATCGAGCTCGCGGCCGCCGACCGTCCGGTCGCGTGCGGGAACACCTCGCGGGCCCCGAGCAGCCGCTCGCTCGCGGTCTCGGCGGTGCTCCCGCGCTCGAGCTCGGGGGTCAGCGGCCCGCGCGTGCGGGCGGCGTCGAACGGGAGCGTGACGAGCGCGACCTCCGTGTGCCCGAGGCTCTTGAGGTACTCGGCTCCCCGGCGGGTCGCCTCGCGGTTGTCGATGGAGATCTTCGGCACGTTGTCGCCGGCATCGCCCTCGATCGCGACGGCCGGGATGCCGCGACGCCGCAGCGCCTCGACCGAGTGCCCGAGCCGCGGGCTGCAGCCGACGAGCACGACCGCGTCGACGGGGGCGCTCTCGATGCCAACGGCGTGGCCGCCGGCCTCGCCGGTGTCGGTGAGCAGCAGCAGGCCGGCCCCGAGCGGCGCGATGCCCTCGGTGATGCCGTCGAGCATCTGGATCTTCACGGGGTCGAGGAAGGCCGCGCGCACGCGCTCCTCGAGCACGACGCCGACGATCCCTGAGCGGCCCCGGCGCAGGGAGCGGGCGCGCGGGTCGGGTCCGGCGTAGCCGAGGGCGGATGCCGCGGCGAGCACGCGCTCCTTCGTGGCATCCGACACGGGGCCGGAGCCGCTGAAGGCGAGCGACGCCGTGGACGCCGACACTCCGGCCTTGGCCGCGACGTCGGCGAGCGTCGGGCGTGGTGGGGCATCCGCGTGCATGGGCTGATTCTAGGCCGAATCGATTCGAGTCGTGCCGGGGAGCGCCACCACGGGTCCCGCGCCCCTTCGCTTCACGTCACTGCGGATATACGATCCGGCGCGCCGAGCTGTGCTGGTTCGCGCCGGGGTGGCGGATCGTATATCCGCAGTTGGTGACAGCTCAGGTCGATGGGCCGGGCGGATGCCGCGGCGGCACGCCTACCCGGGCGGACGCCGCGGCGTCGGGGCTACCCGGCCGGCGCTGCGACGGTCGCAGCCACCTCGTCGCGCGCGGCCGTGAACGCCTCGACGCAGCGACGGATCTCGTCCTCGGAGTGCGCCGCCGAGAGCTGCACGCGGATGCGCGCCGCGCCGCGCGGCACCACCGGGAAGCTGAACGCCGTGACGAACACGCCCCGATCCTGCAAGGCCGCGGCAATGCGCGCCGTGAGCGCGGCGTCGCCGAACATGACCGGCACGATGGGGTGCTCGCCGGGCAGCAGCTCGAAGCCCGCGGCATCCATCAGGGACCGGAAGAGGGCCGCGTTCGACTTCAGCGTCTCGCGCAGCGAGCCCGACGACTCGAGCAGTTCGAGCGCGCGGATCGTGCCCGCGACGATCGCCGGCGCGAGCGTGTTGGAGAAGAGGTACGGACGCGCCCGCTGGCGCAGCAGCGCCACGATCTCGGCGCGCGCCGCGACGTAGCCGCCGGATGCCCCGCCGAGCGCCTTGCCGAACGTGCCGGTCGTGATGTCGACCCGGCCCTCGACGCCGCAGTACTCGGGGGTGCCGCGGCCGTTCGAGCCGACGAAGCCGACGGCGTGCGAGTCGTCGACGAACACGAGGGCGTCGTAGCGGTCGGCGAGGTCGCAGATCTCCTGCAGCGGCGCGATGTAGCCGTCCATCGAGAAGACGCCGTCGGTCACGATCACCCGGCGACGGGCACCGGATGCCGCGACGAGCTGCGCCTCGAGGTCGGCCATGTCGCGGTTCCGGTAGCGGTACCGCGCCGCCTTCGAGAGCCGGATACCGTCGATGATCGACGCGTGGTTGAGCTCATCGGAGATGATCGCGTCATCCGGGCCGAAGAGCACCTCGAAGACGCCGCCGTTCGCGTCGAAGCACGACGAGAACAGGATCGTGTCGTCGTAGCCCAGGAACGAGGACACCCGGCGCTCGAGCTCGAGGTGCAGCTCCTGGGTGCCGCAGATGAAGCGCACGCTCGCGAGCCCGTAGCCCCACTCGTCGAGTCCGGCGTGCGCGGCCTCGACGATGCGCGGGTCGTCGGCGAGGCCGAGGTAGTTGTTGGCGCAGAAGTTCAGCACGTGGCGCCCGGCGACCTCGATCTCGGAGGACTGCGGGCCGTGGATGCCGCGCTCCCGCTTCGTGAGGCCGGCGGCCTCGATCTCGTCGAGCTCAGCGCGCAGCTGGTCGCGAACCGTTCCGTACATCAGAGTTCCGTCCAATCGAGGATGACCTTGCCGACGCCGCCGGATGCCGCCGCGTCGAACGCGGCACGCCACTCGCGTGCCGGGTAGCGGTCGCTGATGATCGACGCGACCCGGGAGCGCAGCTCGCCGCTCGTCTGCAGCATGGCGCTCATGGAGTTCCAGGTCTCGAACATCTCGCGGCCGTAGATGCCCTTGAGGGTGAGCATGTGCGTCACGACCTTGCCCCAGTCGATGGCGTACGGCTCGGAGGGCAGGCCGAGCAGGGCGATGCGCCCGCCGTGGTTCATGTTCTCGATCATCTCGGGCAGCGCCTTCGCCGATCCCGACATCTCGAAGCCCACGTCGAAGCCCTCGCGCATGCCGAGGCGCTGCTGCACGTCGCGGACGCGTTCACGCGACACGTCGACCGCGGCATCCGCCCCCATCTGCATGGCGAGCTCGAGGCGCGCCGGCGAGACATCCGACGCGACGATGTACCGGGCGCCCACGTGGCGGGCGACCGCGATCGACATGAGGCCGATGGGGCCGCAGCCGGTGACCAGCACGTCCTCGCCGACGACCGAGAACGCGAGCGCGGTGTGCACGGCGTTGCCGAACGGGTCGAAGATCGCCCCGACCTCGGGTTCGACCGACGCGTGGTGCACCCACACGTTCTGACCGGGGATGACGATGAACTCGGCGAACGCGCCGTCGCGGTGCAGGCCGACGCCCTTGGTGCGGATGCACATCTGGCGGCGTCCCGCCCGGCAGTTGCGGCACATGCCGCACACGATGTGGCCCTCGCCCGACACCTTGTCGCCGACGGCGATGTCGTGCACCAACTCGCCGACCTCGACGACCTCGCCGAAGAACTCGTGGCCCGGGATGAGCGGCGCCTGGATCTCGGCGGCGGCCCAGTCGTCCCACCGCTCGATGTGGAGGTCGGTGCCGCAGATGCCGGTGCGCAGCACCCGGATCTTCACGTCGGCGGGGCCCGTCTCGGGCTCCGGCCGGTCGACGTACTCCAGGCCGGCGCCGGGGGCAGGTTTGTAGAGGGCCTTCATCGATAACCTCGTTGTTCTCTGGGTCGCGAGCCGGGGGTGTTCGGCTCTGGGTCGGGCCACCGGATCGTGTCCGGTGGCGCCGATCGCCAGTCAGTTCATGGTAGCCACGGATGCCGCGGCCGCCGTCACCGTGACGCGTCGGCTCGGCTTGCGGCTGCCGGGCGGCCTCGATATGGTTCTCAGATCGGCGGTATCGAATCGATTCGACCCCGTCGCCGAGCCGCACACGACGAAGCAGAGCAGATGACCGGAACCCCGCGTGAGAGCGTGACCACCGACCGCACGCGCCGCGAACTGATCGCCTGGCGCAACGCGATCTTCACGATCTTCTTCCTCTCGGGGCTGAGCCTCGCGAGCTGGGTCGCCAGACTTCCCGCGATCCGCGACGACGTCGGCCTCAGCACGCAGGGCGTGGGGTTCGTCATCCTCGCCGGCTCCGCGGCATCCGTCATCGGCCTCATCGTGGCGCCGTGGCTGATGGCGCGGTTCGGCACGCGCCTCGGCATGGCCGGGGTGCTCGTGATCGTCGCCGTCGGCCTGATCCTCGTCGGGATCGGCGGCTCGATCCTGCCCTCCGTGCCCCTCGTCATGATCGGCCTGGCGCTGTTCGGGTTCGGCAACGGCACGGTCGACGTGATGATGAACGTCGAAGGCGCAGAGGTGGAGCGCGAGATCGGCCGCACGCTGATGCCCCTCATGCACGCGTTCTTCAGCTTCGGCACCGTCGCCGGAGCCGGCGTCGCGGTCGTGGCATCCGCGCTCGGCATCCCGGTCGCCTTCCACCTCGCCGTCATGGCCGTGCTCGTGACGGGAGCCGTGATCATCGCGGTGCGCTTCGTGCCGGTGCGCGAGGAGCTCGGCGACGACCCGCACACCGACGCGCCGCGTCCTCCGTGGCGCCGACGGCTGCGCGAGAGCCTCGTGGTCTGGGGCGACGTGCGGCTGCTCCTCATCGGCGTGGTCATGCTCGGCATGTCGTTCGCCGAGGGCGGGGCGAACGACTGGCTCGCCCTCGCGGTCGTCGACGGGCACGGCTTCGACGCCACCGTCGGTGCGGCGATCTTCACCGTCTTCACGGTCTCCATGACCGCCGCTCGCGTGCTCGGCGGGCCCGTGCTCGACCGGTTCGGCCGCGTCCCGATCCTCCAGGTGCTCGCCGCCATCGGCGTCGTCGGCCTCGCCCTGTTCATCTACGGCGACGAGCCGTGGATGCTGATCATCGGCACCGTGCTCTGGGGCGTCGGCTGCTCGCTCGGGTTCCCCGTGGGCATGTCCGCCGCGGCCGACGTGTCCGACCGCCGCCTCGCGGCCTCGCGGGTGAGCGCCGTCGCGATCATCGGCTACTGCGCATTCCTCGCCGGCCCGCCGTTCCTCGGGTTCATCGGCGAGCACTTCGGCATACTGAACGCGCTGCTCGTCATCCTCGGCCTCATGGTGATGGCCGGTCTGGCGGCGCCCGCCGCCCGCGAGCAGACCGGTCCGCGGGCGCGGCCCAAGGCGCCCGCAGCGCCGTAGCGCACCGCCCGGGAGCGGGCAAGGGCTCTCGCGCCGGCCGCCCGGACGGCGAATTCGGGGATGGATGCCGACGACCTGCTCGACGACCACGCCCGCCTCGACCGCCCCGCCGGCCACCACACCCGGCCGCCGGGCGTCGACGACGCCACCGTCGAGGCGCTCGGCAAGCTCTCCGAGGCGCTCGAGACGATCGAGGATGCCCGCGGGTCGCTGTACCGGTTCCACCGACTGACCGGCAAGGCCGACCTGGCCATCGGCGAGGCCGCCGAGCTCTTCCGGGCCGCGGGCCACGACGGCGTCGCGGACCGTCTCGAACGGGACGTCGTCGGTCGCAACGTGCTGGAGGGCCGCTGGACGTTCCAGGTCGTCGAGGAGTACGACGACGGCTACTACGCCGAGGTGCGCGGAGTCGAGCGAGCGGCCCGGGACGAGCTGGTCGGCGGGCGCCGGCACCTCTTCGAGGCGGAGATGAAGGAGGACCGTCGCACGAAAGGGCGGCGGCATCACGAGGCACGGCCGCCCGAGGCATCCGCCGGCGCCTGACGCCGTACACTCGACGGGTGCGTCTCGTCATCGCCCGCTGCTCCGTCGACTACGCGGGGCGCCTCTCCGCCCACCTGCCGCTCGCGACGCGGCTGCTCATGGTCAAGGGCGACGGCAGCCTGCTCGTGCACTCCGACGGCGGCAGCTACAAGCCGCTCAACTGGATGAGCCCGCCGTGCACGCTCGAGTCGCTCGAGCCCGACGACGACCAGGCCGCTGCGGGCGTCATCGAGCTGTGGAAGGTCACGCACAAGAAGACCGCCGACCAGCTCGTCGTCTCGATCCACGAGGTGCTCCACGACTCCGCGCACGAGCTCGGCGTCGACCCGGGCCTCCAGAAGGACGGCGTCGAGGCGCACCTGCAGCAGCTCCTCGCCGAGCAGATCGAGCTCCTGGGCGACGGGCACCGGCTCGTGCGCCGCGAGTACATGACGGCGATCGGCCCGGTCGACATCCTGGCGACGGATGCCTCGGGCGCCTCGGTCGCGGTCGAGCTCAAGCGGCGCGGCGACATCGACGGCGTCGAGCAACTCACCCGCTACCTCGAGCTCATGAACCGCGACCCCCGCCTGGCACCGGTGACCGGCATCTTCGCCGCGCAGGAGATCAAGCCGCAGGCGCGCACCCTCGCGGAGGACCGCGGCATCCGCTGCGTCGTGCTCGACTACGACGCGATGCGGGGCATCGAGAGCGGCCACGCCCGCCTGTTCTGACGGGGCGCGTGGGGCTGCCGGGCGCCGCTCGGCCCACCGCCGCGCAACGACCGCGCGATCGTGGCACAAGCCCCTTGTCGCTCGTTCTGGGGGATGGGAGCGTTCTCTTCCTGAGAAACTCTCAGACACCCTCGACATAGGATGACACGGTGACTTCCACGATGCCCCTTCAGACCATCGCGCCCACGCGCACCTGGTCGGCCGTGCTGTTCGACCTCGACGGCACGATCGTCGACTCGGCCTCCGACATCACGGCGTCGCTCGCCCACATGTTCACCCAGCTCGGCGTCGACGTGCCGTCCGACGAGGTGCTCCGCTCCTATGTCGGCCCGCCGCTGCTCGACAGCCTGCGGCTGACCGCGGGCTTCGACGACGCCGAGGCGTGGCAGGCGCTCAACGTCTACCGCGAGCACTACGCGCACCGGGTGCTGTGCTCCCCCGTGTTCCCCGGTGTCGCCGGCGTGCTCGAGCGGCTCCACGCCGCGGGCGTGCCCGTGGCCCTCGCGACCTCGAAGCCCGAGTCGATGGCCCGCAAGGTGCTCGACCACGCCGGCCTCAGCCAGTACTTCACCGAGATCACCGGCGCGAGCGACGACGAGGAGCTCAGCACCAAGGCCGAGGTCGTGCGGGAGGCGCTCCGTCGCCTCGAGTCGCAGGGCGTCGACCTCTCGAACCCCGTCATGGTCGGCGACCGCGGCTACGACACCCTCGGCGCTGCCGCGAACGGCGTGCCGACGATCATGGTCGAGTGGGGCTACGGCTCCCCCGCCGAGGCCGGCGACGCCATGGCGGTCGTGCACTCGGCCGACCAGCTCCGGTCGCTGCTGCTCGGCTGAGGCTCCGCCGGCCGCCCGCCCACGCGGCACGGCCTCGGGCGCCAGGTCAGGAGCCCCCGCGGCCTTCGGCACCACGTCGACGGTGAAGGTCACGCTGTCGCCGGTCTGGCCGTTGTCGAGCGTCACGTCGGTCTCGCCGACGGACTTCGCGGTGAGGCCGGGGTTGAACTGCGCGCTGCCGTCGTCGCGGCCCGCGACGAACTCGACCACGTCGGGATCATCGATGTCGGCCGTCCACGCGGCGTAGGTCTCGTCGTCGCCGGTCAGGTCGATCGCGCCGCCCTCGGTCACCTCGACCGTCGTGCCGTCCACGTCGCCGAGGTCGACGATCACGGGTGGCAGCGCCGACGCGGCGGTCGATCCGGTCGATCCGCAGCCTGCGAGTGCCAGCATGCCGCCGATGCCGAGCGAGATCACCAGCGCAGCGGATGCCGCGGGCCGCCGCCCTGCGCCTCGAAGCAGGATTCCGCCCATCCGAACCACCCCCGCGACCGATCGTACGCCGCGCCGGCTGAGCAGCCGGGAGCCGCGACCGGCGGACGGAGCGGGATGCCGCGGGCACGCGCCACGCGGCATCCGCTCGGCTACTGGATGAACCGCTGCACGAACGCCAGGGCCTCGTCGGCGACCTCGCGCCACCCCGAGTCGATGGTGAGCGAGTGCCCGCGGCCCGGGATCGTGATCTCCTCGGTCGTGCCCGGGTTCTTCGCCTGGATCTTGTAGCTCGCGTCGGTGATCGCGGGCGGCACGGTGTGGTCCTTCTCGCCGCCGATGATGAGCATCGGACCGCGCTCGGGATTCTTCGAGTCGACCGTGGTCTCGCCGCCGAACGGGTTGAAGTTCGCGAACGCCGCCTGGAAGAGCGGGGCGCCGGCGGCGGGCACATGGAGCGTGTCGTAGAGACGCCGGGCCTCGGCCTCGTCGAGCGCGTTGGCCCAGCCGTACTGGAACTGCTCGAAGGTGAGCGCCACGCCCCGCTTGGCGTTCGCCGGGTTCGACAGCACCGGTGACGCGGACTTCAGCGCGGACGCGGGCAGCGGCAGCACGCCCTTGAACGGCGCGTTGTCGATCGAGACTGTGGCGGCGGCCACGCCCTCGCCGGCGATCTTCTGGGCGATCAGGCCGCCGAACGAGTGGCCGATCACGACGGGCGCCTGGTCGAGCGCCGCGATCGCCTCGAGGTAGTGATCCGTGACCTCCTGCACCATCTTCTTCGCGAAGGCCTCGGGATGCTCGCGCGCCTCGGCGACGGTGGCCGGGTCGTCGGGCCATCCCGGTGCGAGGGTGATGAACCCGTTGTCCTCGAAGAAGTCGCGCCACGGCTGCCAGCTGCTCGACAGCAGCCAGAGCCCGTGCACGAACACGACCGGCGTGAGGTCGGACGCGTTCGCGCGCGCGATCTCCTCCCGCTCCCAGTCGGCGAGGGTGGAACCGGTGGACTCGCTCATGTGTTCCTCTCCGGAACCCGCCCGATGCGGTCCCGGCTCAGGGTATGCCCGTCTCCCCGGCCCGGCCAGCCCTCGGCCGCACTCTGTAACGGTTCGTTCACAATCGCCGCGGTCATCGAGCAGGGCCGGCGGATGAATCGTGCGCGGCACGCAACGGACTTGCGTCTCTCTCCACAGATTGCGGAAAGGACTTCCATAGATGCGGCATGGCAAGGGAGGATGCCGTCTACGTCCGTCTACCAGGCGGGCGTCGTTCGTGCGCCGCGGTCATCCCCCGGCGCACTCGGAGGGAGAAGCATGTTTGGAAACACCACTCGCGCGCGCAGGCGCGTGGTGGCGACGATTCCCGTGCTCGCGCTCGCGGCCGCCGGCTTGGCGACCATGGGCGCGACGGGGGCATCGGCAGCGCCATCGCACGTCTCCGCGCCGGTGATCAGCGACGACGAGTACTACATGAACTACGTCGCGCCGAGAGCCGAAGCGGCGTTCGGCACCGACGATGAGGTCGTCGCCGGATCCGTCGCGAAGCGCACCGCGCCCGAGGCCGTCGCCGAGGCCGAGGCCATCGACGCGAAGTACTCGCAGGGCAACCCGGTGGCGGCGAAGGGACTCGCGCAGCTCGAGGCCCAGTCGATCGACACCGGCAAGAGCCCCGGGCAGCTCAAGCGCGAGGGTCGTTCCGACAAGGGCAAGCACAAGAACCCGCACAAGACGCCCGACTACAAGCAGGCCGAGGAGACGCAGGAGGCGAAGCTCCTCACGATCCTCGTCGAGTTCAACACGAACGCCAACGACGACTTCACGGGCGTGCAGGTGCCGACCGAGTTCGGGTCGACCGAGTGCAAGCCGGGCGAGGTCCAGAACGGCCCCCTCCACAACAACATCCCGAACCCCGCCGACTACGAGCTCGAGGACAACAACTCGATGTGGGTCTCCGACTTCTCGTCGGAGCACTACAACACCATGCTCTTCACCGACAAGGGCATCACCGAGCGCGTGCGCAAGGACCTCGTCGGTCCCGACGGCAAGCCCGGCATCGACATCTCGGGCTACACGATGAAGAACATGTACGAGGAGATGTCGCACGGCGCCTACACCGTGCACGGCTCCGCGACCCCGTGGGTCACGGTCCCGCACTCCGAGGCGTACTACGGCGCGAGCACCTGCTTCCTGAACGACGAGGGCGTGTACGAGGCCGGCGCGATCCAGGACATGCAGGGCCACCCCGACAACCCCATCGGCGCGGGCCAGCTCCCGATCGACGCGGTGACGGCACTGGCGGCGGCGCAGCCCGACTTCCCGTGGGCCGACTACGACATCGAGGACCAGGGCGACCGCGACGGCGACGGGAATTACCTCGAGCCCGACGGCGTGATCGACCACGTCGTGCTCGTGCACGCCGGTGAGGACAAGTCGGGCGGCGGCGGCGCAGAGGGCACCTACGCCATCTGGGCGCACTCCTCCGCTGTCGCGGGCGGCGCGGCCATCCCCGGCACCGACCTCAAGCTCTCGAACTACATCGTGCAGCCCGAGGACTCGGGCGTCGGCGTGTTCGCGCACGAGTACGGCCACGACCTCGGCCTGCCCGACCTCTACGACACCTCCAACCAGGGCGACTCCGACGTCGACTTCTGGGACCTGATGTCGTCGGGCTCGCACTCCGGACCGATCTTCCAGTCGATGCCGACCCATATGGGCCTCTGGGACAAGTGGGTGCTCGGCTGGGCCGACCCCGTCCAGATGAACCCCGGTGAAGCTGCGAAGACCATCACCGTCGGCCAGAGCTCGCGCCCGATCAAGGGCACCGAGGACGGCGTGAAGATCAATCTGCCCGCCAAGGTCAACGTCATGGCCGAGCCCACCAGCGGCGAGAACATGTGGTACACCGGCTCCGACCAGGACTGGGGCGACATCCGCATCGTCCGCGACCTCGACGTGCCCGTCGACGCGAAGCTCTGGATGCAGAACAACTACGTCATCGAGGAGGACTGGGACTTCGGCTTCGTCGAGGTCTCGACCGACGGCGGCACCACGTGGAGCGAGCTGAAGGTCCTCAACGAGGACGGCAGCGAGGCCACCACGCCCGACGGCTACGCCGACCCCAACGGCAACATGGCCACCTTCGGCTCGAACGAGGGCGAGGCCAAGCACTACGGCCTCACGGGCACGTCCGACGGGTGGAAGCACCAGTACGTCGACCTCGCCGCCTACGCCGGCAGCACGGTTAGCCTCCGCCTCCGCCTCGCCACCGACGCCGCCTTCCAGGAGCGCGGCTGGTTCGTCGACGACTTCGACCTGCAGAGCGCCGGCACCACGGTCTGGTCCGACGACGTCGAGGGCGGTGACAACGGCTGGGAGAAGCAGGTCGAGACCTTCGCGGCATCGACCGGTCCCGGCTGGCGCATCGACAGCGGCACCTCCACCACCGCCCAGTACTACCTGGTCGAGTGGCGCAACTTCGACGGCTTCGACGAGGGCCTGAAGTACGGGTACGACACCGTCTACAGCGCCACGGCCGGTGCGTGGAAGGTCGACAAGATCAAGTACAACGCTCCCGGTGCGCTCGTCTGGTACCGCGACGCGGGCTACGGCAGCACCAACCACGTCGAGTCCAACGAGACGGCGCTCCCGAGCGCCGGCGCCAAGGGCGGCCTGTTGATCGTCGACAGCCACTTCGACCCGCTGCGCCGTACCGGCGAGGCGGCCGAGATCGACCCGACGGCGACCGACAACATGCCCTCGCGTGCCCAGTCCTCGAACGCGGCGTTCGGCCTCACCAAGACGTACCCCTTCACGGAGTGCATCACGGGAGCCGACTTCACCGACGAGTACTGCACCGACATCAAGTCCCAGAAGCCGGTGAGCGTCTTCACCGACAACCAGGGCTGGGTCCCCGGAATCGAGATCCGCAACGGCGAGGACCTGTACTACCGCTACCGCAACGGTTCGGTCGTCGTGCCTTCGGTCGACAACCAGCCGTACTCCACGCGGGTCGTCGACGAGAACGGCACGCCGCTCACCGAGTTCTACGGCCTCGAGGTCATGCCGGGCATGACGCTCGGCTCGGGCAACCCGGCCGATGCCGGTGTCGGCTACGGCACCGTCGTCGAGGTGAAGAAGGCGGGCAAGAACAACACGTCCGCCCAGATCAAGATCACCCCGCCCGCAGCGGGCTGATCCGATCGCACGACCGGCGAGGCGTCGGCTCCTTCGGGAGTCGGCGCCTCGCCGCATTCCGGCGGAGGGCCGGCCGCGGAGGCGCCGACGCGCGGATGAGCGCTCGTGAATGCTTGGCGGGCGACCCGGCACGTGCAAGGCTGGAGCGCATGACGCATTCGGGGGAACGTCGGGGCAGGGTCGTCGCGACGGTCGTGGCCGTCGCCGCATTCGCGGGAGCCGCCATGCTGCTCCCGGGTGCCGCAGTCGCCGCGCCGGGCGACACGATCGGACCCATCAACCCCGTCGCCCAGCCGCTCGGCAGCCATACCGCGAACAGCGGGTTCCTCGTGTTCATCGAGGGCGACGTGGAGCTCAACGCCGACGAAGCCGAGGGCACGCTCGCGCTCGGCGGTGACGTGAGCTTCCAGACGTCGTACAACATCGCGGCCGGCTCGGTGCCGCCCGGCACCTTCATCGCCCCCGGAGACACCGCGCCGACCTACCTCTACGTCGGCGGGGGCGTCGAGTTCCCGGCCGACGGCTCGGTCGTGCTGAAGGTGCTCAACAACGGCTTCACAAAGGTCGCCGACACGACCACCTACGACGCGTTCGACACCGACCAGAACAACACTCTCGGTCCGTACCACATCGTGCCGCCCGGGGGGACGTACGAGACGCAGCCGCGCATCGAGGGCACGATCACGCAGACGCCGACCTCGATCGAGACGCCGGTTCCGGGCGACCTCATCGACATCGCCGGCGCGTTCTCGCTCTACCGCGACACCGCGGCCACGCTCAATCTGTGCACTCCGACCATCGAGTTCGCCAATCGAGACGATGGCGCTCCGCTCACGCCTCCCTACGCCGAGGGCGCCACCACGAGACTGACGCTCGTCGATGGCGAGACGAACGTCGTCACCGTCGCGGCATCCGACCTCGAAGCCATGTCGGAGATCTTCTTCCCGCTGGTGCCCACGCTCGACACGCCACTGCTCGTCAACGTCACAGGCAGCACCTTCGACGGGCAGATCCCGAACCTCTCCAACCTGACCTCGACGAGCGCCCCGTTCGTGCTCTGGAACTTCCCCGAGGCGACGTCAGTGACGGTGACCGGCGGGGCGAGCCTCGAGGGCAGCATCTACGCCCCCAACGCCGATCTCAACTGGCAGGTCACGCAGAACATCGAGGGCAACGTGATCGCGAAGTCCTTCATCCACGGTCTCCCCGCCGCGCCGACACCCGGCACTCCACGGGAGGTGCACAACTTCCCGTTCGTGGCCCAGCTCACGTGCGTGGAGGGCGGCGAACCCGTTCCGCCCGAGCCGCCCGTTCCGCCGCAGCCGCCGGTGCCGCCCCAGCCGCCGGCCCCGGCTCCGACCGACACCGACCAGGCGTTGCCGGCGACCGGCACGGACGCGGTGCCGTCGTTCCTCGCCGCGGGCATCCTCGCCGCGGTCGGCGTGGCCGCCACCGCGGTCGGATACCGCCGCCGCCGGGCCTGAACCGCACCGACTGAACCGCACCGACTGAACCGCACCGACGCGAACGGGCGGGGCCGCCGACCGAGCGATGAAGACGACGACCGTCAGGCCGGCGGCACCAGCCCGTCGAGCAATCGCTCCAAGCCCCACACGAACTGGTCGGTGGAGTTGTGCTGGGCCGCCACGTCGGCGGTGCGTGAGCTGAGCGGGAACGTGGCGAGGTCGGTCCAGAGCGCGGTGCCCGAGGCATCCGGGAACAGGCCGTCGGTCGGTGCGGCCGCCTCGGGGTCGGCGTCCTGGTCGGCCGACTCGAGGGCGATCGACCCGAGCGCGTAAACCTGCAGCGCGTATGCGGCCCGCGCGGCGTCGTCGAGGCCGAGGCCGGCGGCGGTGAACGACTCGAGGAGCGTCTCGTTCAGTCGCATGGCGTTCGGTCCGTCGAGTGGGCCGCTCATGATGAGGCCGAGCGCGCCGGCGTGCGCAGTGAGGAGCTCGCGGAGGCGGAGCGCAAGGGTCACGATGCGCCGGCGGATCGCCGCGGCATCCGGAACGTTGACCGTGTCGGAACCGCCGGCTTCGCGCAGCTCGAGGCGGGCGAGCAGGTGCTCGATCATGCCGCGTAACAGTGCGTTCTTGCTGGAGTAGTAGGTATAGAGTGCGGTCGGCGTGATGCCGAGCGAGCCGGCGACGCCGCGCACGGAGACGGCGGCGAAGCCCTTCGTCTCGAGCAGGTCGAAGGCGGCGTCGAGGATCTCGGCGTGGGTGAAGCTGCGGCGGGGCCCTGGTCTCATGCGAGTGCGATCTGGCGGTTCATCTCCACACACCGTACAGTGTTGTAACGCCGAACAGTGTCCAGAGATACCGCGAGATCAGGAGCACCATGAGCGACCCCCGCCTGCACGTCGTCTTCGGCTCGGGCCCCGTCGGCCGTGCCACCGCGCTCGCGCTGCTCTCCCGCGGGCTCGGCGTGCGCATCGTCAACCGCAGCGGCCATGAGGCGCTCGGCCCCGACGCCGCAGCGCTGGCCGACGTCGAGGTGATCAGCGGCGATGCAGCGGATGCCGCATTCGCCACCCGCGCGGCCGCCGGCGCGGCATCCGTCTACCAGACCCTGAACCCCGTCTACCACCGGTGGGCCGAGGACTTCCCGCCGCTGCAGCGCGGCGTGCTCGCCGCCGCGGAGGCGACCGGCGCCCGCTTCGTGAACATGGACAACGTGTACTCGTACGGCCGCACCGGCGGCCGGCCGCTCACCGAGGAGAGCCCGCAGCAGCCGCACACCCGCAAGGGGCGGGTGCGGCTCGACATGGCGAACGAGCTCTGGGCGGCGCACCGCGAGGGCCGCGTCGAGGTCGTGAGCGGGCGGGCGTCCGACTACTACGGGCCGGGCGCGGGCATCGCCTCGCCCATCGGCGACCGGGTGCTCGACACGGTGGCCGCCGGCAAGCGGGTCGACCTGTTCGGCGATCCCGACCTGGTGCACAGCTACACGTACCTGCCCGACATCGGCGAGGGCCTCGCCGTGCTCGGCACCGCGGACGGCGTGACCGGATCCGCCTGGCACCTGCCGAACGACCCGCAACCGTGGACGAGTCGCGCGATGGTCGAGAAGTTCTTCCGGCTCGCAGGCACCGAGCCGCGCATCGGACGCCTGCCGAAGGTCGCGCTGCGCGCCGTCGGCCTGGTCAATCCGACCGTTCGGGAGCTCCTCGAGATGGCCTACGAGTTCGAGGAGCCGTTCGTCGTCGACTCGAGTCGCATCGCGGCGCTCGGCGTGCGTGCGACTCCGATCGACGAGGCGCTCGACCGCACGTTCCAGGCGTACCGGGCCGCGCACGCCTGACGGGCGACGGCCCGCGGCCCCGACGATCGGTGACGGACAGAGGTCGGCGACGGCGCCCGCGACTTCCGCAGGGCGCCGCCGCCGGGTTCGGGCGGGTCGGCCTCAGCCGAGCCGGGTCAGGAACGTGAGGACCGAGCCGTCCTCCTGGATCAGGGGCCCGAGCGCCGCGTTGAACGGGGCCCCGTACGGCGCGGCGAGATGCTCGGCGAACGCCGCGTCGTCGCGGTAGGCCTCGACGACGACGAACCCGGTGCCGATGGGCTCGGGTCCTTCCGTCGCGCCCGACCCCGCCGGAGCAGGACCGACGCGATGCGGCTCGAAGGCGAGGCATCCGGGCTCGTCGCGGACCTTCGCGGTGAGGTCGAGGAGGAGGCGCTCGACCTCCTCCTCGCGGCCGGGCAGGGCGGTGAACCGGGCCACGAGCTCGACACGGCCGTCCTCACTCGCCCAGCTCATCCCCGGGCCGCGCCCGTCATGATCGCCACGGCGTCGGTCATGGAGTGCGACTCCGGCGTGATCGTCGCCGCGCGCTTGCCGAGCCGCTGGATGTGGATGCGGTCGGCGACCTCGAAGACGTGCGGCATGTTGTGCGAGATGAGGATCACGGGGATGCCGCGCTCGCGCAGGTTCTTGATGAGCTCGAGCACCTGGTTCGACTCGCGCACGCCGAGCGCCGCGGTGGGCTCGTCGAGCACCACGACCTTCGAGCCGAACGCGGCCGCGCGGGCCACGGCCACGGCCTGGCGCTGCCCGCCCGAGAGGTTCTCGACCGGCACCGTCACGTCCTGCAGCGTCGAGATGCCGAGCGCGGTGAGCTCGTCCTTCGCCTTCTGCCGCATGCCCTTCTGGTCGACGACGCGGAAGACGGAGCCGAGCACGCCGCGCTTGCGCTCCTCGCGACCGAGGAACAGGTTCGCGGCCACGTCGAGCGCCGGCGAGACGGCCAGGTTCTGATACACCGTCTCGATGCCCGCGGCCCGGGCGTCCTGCGGGCGCTTGAAGTGCACGGGCTTGCCGTCGAGGAAGATCTCGCCCTCGTCGGGGATCTCGGCGCCGGTCAGGCACTTGATCAGTGTCGACTTGCCTGCGCCGTTGTCGCCGATCACGGCGAGCACCTCACCCGGGTAGAGGTCGAGGCTCACGCCGTCGAGGCCGACGACGCGGCCGAACGTCTTCACGAGACGTCGGGCCCGGAGGATGGGCGTCCGGGTCTCCACGGGCGCGCCGCCCGCGGCATCCGATGCGATGGTGTCGGTCATTTGCGTACCTTTCGGATCCACTGGTCGACGGAGACGGCGACGATGATGAGCACGCCGACCGCGAAGGTCTGCCAGAGCACGTCGAGCCCGGCGAGTGAGAGGCCGTTGCGGAAGACGCCCACGATGAGCGCACCGAGCAGGGTGCCCCACACGGTGCCGCGGCCGCCGAAGAGGCTCGTGCCGCCGATGACGACGGCCGTGATCGAGTCGAGGTTGAGGTCGGTGCCCGCGTTGGGGGAGGCCGCATTGGTGCGGCCGATCTGGATCCACGCGCCGAGCGCGAGGATGGCGCCCGCGGCCAGGTACACGCTCATCAGCACGCGGTTCACGCTGATGCCGGCGAGGCGGGCCGACTCCTTGTCGTCGCCCACCGCGTACACGTGCCGGCCCCACGCCGTCTTCGCGAGGATGAAGGAGATGACGACGTAGAGCAGCAGCATCATGACGACGCCGACGGTGAAGTTCACGCCGAGCACGTTGAACGTGTTGCCGGTCCACGTGAGCAGCGCGGGCATCTCGCCGCCGCGCACGGTGGCGCCGCCCGAGTAGAGCAGCGTCAGCGCGACGAAGATGTTCAGGGTGCCCAGGGTCACGATGAACGGCGGCAGCTTGAGCCGGGTGACGAGCGCGCCGTTGAGCGCACCGGCGGCGAGGCCGACGAGCAGGCCGAGGAACAGGCCGACCGGTGCGGGCAGTCCGGCCTGCACGGTCGTCTGGGCGATGACCATCGAGCTCAGCACCATCACGGCGCCGACCGAGAGGTCGATGCCCGCGGTGAGGATGATGAGCGTCTGGGCCACCGCGAGGGTGCCGACCACGGCGACCTGCTGCGTGATGAGCGACAGGTTGGCCGGGTTCAGGAAGCGCTCGTTGAGCAGTCCGAACACGATGACGGACAGCACCAGCACGATGGCCGGGCTGATCGCCGGGTAGCGGTGCAGCGTGTTGCGGATGCGGCTGAGCGGGGTGGTTCGGTCGAGGAACTCCTCGGCCAGGTCGAGTGCCGCCGTGGGCGGCTCGGTCGTGTGCTGACTCACGTGAAATCTCCGATGTTGGGGGGTGCGGTGGTGCGGCCCCGGCTGGTGTCGACGGATGCCCCGGGCGCGAGCTCGCGGCATCCGTCACCGACGCCGCACCACCTCACGGTGCGGTGCGGGGCGTCAGCCCCAGCAGATGTCGGCGGCCTCGGAGGTGTCGATCGAGTCGATGCCCTCCTGCGGGTCGTCGGTCACGAGCTCGACGCCGGTGTTGTAGAAGTCGAGGCCCTCGGTGTTCTCGGGGGTCGTGCCCTTGGTGACGAGGTCGTGGATCGCCTTCACGCCGAGCTCGGCCATCTTGACGGGGTACTGCTGGCTGGTCGCGCCGATGATGCCGTCCTTGACCGCATCGATGCCGGCGCAGCCGCCGTCGACGGAGACCACGATGAGGCCGTCGGTGGCGCTCGCGGCCTTGAAGGCCTCGTAGGCGCCGTACGCGGCGGGCTCGTTGATCGTGTAGACGACGTTGATGTCGGGGTTCTTCGAGAGCAGCGTCTCGGCGGCGGTGCGGCCGCCGTCCTCGGCGCCCTGCGAGGCCTCGTTGCCGACGATCTCGTAGTCGCCGCCGCTGTAGGTGCCGGATGCCTCCTCGTCGCCGTTGGCCGTGTCGTCGGCCAGGTCGATGCCCATGCCGTCGAGGAAGCCCTGGTCGCGGGCCACGTCGACCGAGACGACCTTGTCGTCGAAGAGGTCGATCATCGCGATCGTCGCCTTCTCGCCGGCGAGCTTCGCCGCGGTCCACTCGCCGATCTTCTGGCCGGCGAGGAAGTTGTCGGTGGCGAACGTGATGTCGACCGACTCGGGGTCGGCCGGCGGGGTGTCGAGCGCGATGACGAACAGGCCGGCATCGCGGGCCTTGACGAGCGCGTCCTCGACGGCGGGGCCGTTGGGGGTGATCAGGATGCCGGCGTCGCCCTTGGAGATGGCGTTCTCGACGGCCTGGATCTGGCTGTCCTCGTCGCCGTCCTCCTTGCCGGCGGCCATGGTGAGCTCGACGCCCAGGTCCTTGGCGGCGGCCTCGGCGCCGTCCTGCATGGCGACGAAGAAGGGGTTCGTGGTGGTCTTCACGATGAGCGAGACGCCGACGGTGTCGTCGCCGCCATCCGACGATCCGGTGGCTGTGCCGGATGCGCATCCGGTGAAGGCGAGTGCGGTGGCCGCGGCGAGCGAGCCCACTGCGATCAGGCGGCGGCGAACGGCGCCGGGTGCTGCGTGATTCATCGACGAATCTCCTCTGGTCGTGGGTGACCGTTGTCGCCCTGACAACGATGTCACGTTAGGTCTAGACCATGTCGATGTGTATAGTCAAGTCCACTTGGCACATTGGAGAGCAGATCGTGACATCGTTGTCAGAGGACACGTCGGGCTCCGGGGGCGGCCGCTCCCGGCCGACGATGCGACATGTCGCCGCGCTCGCGGGCGTCGGCGTGAAGACCGTCTCGCGCGTGATCAACGGCGAGCCGAACGTCTCGGCCGCGACGATCGCGAGGGTCACCGCCGCCGCACGCACCCTCGACTACCAGCCCGACCTGCACGCCGGCAACCTCCGCCGCGCCGACGGACGCACTCGCACCCTCGGCCTGCTCGTCGGCAGCGTCGACAACCCGTTCGCCGGGGCGGTGCACCGTGCCGTCGAGGACGCGGCCCTCGAGCACGGCGTCGCCGTCTTCGCGTCCAGCCTCGACGACGACCCCGACCGCGAGCAGGAGGCGGTCGCCGCGTTCCTGCGCCGACGTGTCGACGGGCTCATCCTCACCACCGTCTCCGACAGCCAGGCCTACCTCGCCCCCGAGCTCCGGCGGGGCACGCCAGTGGTCTTCGTCGACCGCGAGCCGGCCGGGATCACCTCCGACGCCGTCGTCAGCGACAACGCCGACGGCGCCGCGCTCGCCACCCGTCACCTGCTCGAGCACGGACACCGCCGGCTCGCCTACCTCGGCGACAAGGCCGGCATCCAGACCGCCCGCGAACGACGCCGCGGCTTCCTCGAGGAACTCGGCCGGGCCGGCGTCGCCACGCGCGACCTGCCCGTCATCGAGAACCTGCACGACGAGGAATCCGCCCGCGCCGCGACGATCGCCCTGTTCGACTCGCCGAATCCGCCCACCGCCATCTTCAGCAGCCAGAACCTCGTCACCATCGGGGTCATCCGCGGACTGCGCGAGCTCGGCCGGCACCACGACACCGCCCTGGTCGGATTCGACGACGTGCCGCTCGGCGACCTCCTCGACCCGGGGGTCACCGTGGTCGCCCAGGATCCCCAGGGCATCGGGCGCATCGCCGCCGAGCGGGTGTTCGCGCGGCTCGACGGCGACCACTCGCCCGCGGCACGTACGATCGTGCCCACCCGACTGATCGAACGCGGCTCAGGCGAGATCCGTCCGGGCGAGGAAGGCTGACCGGATGACCGACGCGAACCCCACGGCCGCCACGCCCTCCCCGAGCACTCCTGCGCGGCGGGTCACCGTCGTCGGCGACGCCCTCATCGACGAGCTGCGCGACGAGCACGGCTCCCGCGAGTTCGTCGGGGGCGCCGCCCTCAATGTGGCCGTCGGCCTCAGGGTGCTCGGCGAGGACGTCACGCTGGTCGCGATGCTCGGCGACGACGAACCCGCCGAACGCATCCGCGCCTACCTGCGCGACTACGGCGTGCGGCTCGTCGAGAGTCCCTCGGCGCACGGCACCTCTCGGGCGGTCTCGGATCGCACCGATGGGGAGCCGCGCTACGAGTTCAACGAGGCTGCGAAGCGCCGCGGCATCCGCTTCGATACCGCGGTGCGCGCCGCGCTCGACGAGGCCGACCTCGTCGTGGTGAGTTGCTACCCGTTCGACGACGGCGCGCAGTACGCCGCGCTGCTCGACGCGGTGGCACGGCCCGAGCAGCGGCTCGTGGTCGACGGCAACCCCCGCGCCGGCATGCTCGCCGACCGGGCGGCGTTCCTCGCGAACTTCGAGAACCTCGCCGCGCGTTCGCTCCTCGTGAAGGTGGGTGACGAGGACGCGGAGCTGCTGCTCGACGACTCGCTCGACGAATTCGTGCGACGGCTCGGCGGCGATGCGGCTGGCGGAATCGCCGGGCATGGCGGTGGCGCCATCCTCGCCACGGCCGGTCGCGCCGGCGCCGACCTGCACACCGACGGCTCGTCGGTGCACGCCGACATCGTCACGCTGCCCGGCCCCGTCGTCGACACCATGGGCGCGGGCGATGCCACCCTCTCTGCGGTCGTGCACCACATCGCGACCAACGGCGTGCCGCAGACGACGGATGCCTGGACCGACGCCCTGCAGGAGGCCATGACGATCGCCGCGGCCACCGTGCGGCACGAGGGCGCCCTGCTGCGGACCCCGGCGCACGACCCCGTCTTCCCGAGCTGACGGCGGCGCGGCGAGCCGAGCCACGCCACGCACCCCCGCGCCACTCCGCTCCCGCCCCTCCGCGCGTGCCGGGACCTCGTGAGGACGGGATCTGCGGGTATGGCCGGGGTCGCACCCGCGAATCCCGTCCTGACGCGTGACCGGGGCGGTGCCGCCGCGCCCGCCGCGCGGCCCCCGC
>NZ_JBFUDH010000025.1:0-27884 GCF_056404815.1 Agromyces sp. P2_B3
TCAACGGCATCAGCGAAGGTCGAGCGGGGCTCCCGCTCATACGTCGGCGGCCGATCCGACCGCAACGCCGCTCGAACCGTGTTCCGAGACACCCCGAGCCGCCTGACGATCTCTTTGATCGGCAAACCCTCGGAACGATTCAGCCGACGAATTTCTGCCCAATCTTCCACAGCAATCACCCTTCAAGCGTTGCCGAGGGGGTCAAGATTCGCGCGGCACCAGAGGGTCATTCTTCAGGGAGCACCGACACCGTGGTCTTCCGCTACCTGTCGGGTGCAGCGATTGCACCCAAAGTGCACGGCCCAGCCCTTCCTCCGGGCTGGCCCGCACCCAGCGGGCACAACCGGAACTCCCACGCATGGCCAGGGTCCGACCGTGACCCGAACATCCCTGTGCACGGCCCACCGCCCCGGTCAGGCGATGGTGTGGTCCGGTCCGTGGTTGACAGGTGCACACCCGTCAAGACGACGCCGGCGCATCGGCAGGCCGCGGCCTGATCTGTGCGAGAATGTAGACATGTCTACAGGCGTGCTCAGTGTCCGGCTACCGGACGATATCAAGGCCCGGCTCGATGCCCTTGCGGCGTCCACTGGGCGGCCTGCGGCGTTCTACGTGCGCGAGGCGTTGGCTGAGCATTTGGATCAGCTCGAGTATGCCTACGCGCTGCGCGCGGAGGTTGAGGCGGTCCGCCGTGGCGACCTGGTTGCCGGCTCGCTTGATGAAGTGGCCGCTGAACTCGGCTTCGATGCTGACGAGCTGCGTGCTGAAGCTCGATCCCGCGCTCAGCGCCGATGAGCTATCGGCTGACCCAGACTCCTCGGTTCGCTAAAGCCATCAAGAAGTTCGATCGTCCGGTCGCGCGCCGTGTTTTGGTGGCCCTGTATGAGCTGGCCGAACTGGAGGACCCGACGGTGCGTCTCAAGCCGATGCTGCACGAGCTCGTCGGACTGTGGAGGCTCCGGGTCGGGGACTACCGGGTGATCGTCGACGTTCAGCGTGACACGCTGAACATCGTCGCACTCGATGCCGATCACCGCAGCGACGTCTACGACTGATCCTCCGCTAGGCACCCGCACTGCTCCATGGCAGATCAAGAGGCGTTGGCGCGCCGCTTCCGGAGCTTTCCGGTTGGTCTCGGTGCGGGTTTGGTGGTGTTGCCTGGCTCAGTTGGCTCGAAGTTCGACGAGTGCGCCGGCGAGTAACGCGGCGCCGGGCAGGATCGCCACCGCAGCGAACAGGGTGACCATCACGCTGAACGCGCCAAGGAACACCAAGAACCAGACGAATGCCAGGAGTCGTCGATCTGGTGTCGGCGCCCGTACCAGCACGGTGCCGCTTGCCTTCGTCCCGGGTAGCAACGAGACACCCATCCCTTCTCCTCTCGACGCCCATGGTGGTTCTGTCGGTGAGTTCCGAGAGCGTTTGTAGCCGTGTTTCGAGCACCGCTGATCTTGGCAAGTTGATGTTGCTGACTCTCGACAGCACTTGACGCTGGGACGAGAATGGCTGCGTTCGCTGCACGGTCAGCGGGTTGGTATGTCGTCGAGATCTCGAGTCGAGGCACGTTCTCACTGCCGGGCTGGTCGCCGGGGTGGATCGGGCCGGACATTGTCGCGGCCAGGTCGGTGAGCCGCATGTGGACGGCTTCGGGCTGGGGTCGTCGCCGACGACCACGGGCACCCCGACCGGGACGTGTCGGACGAACCCGGTCAGCACCGCCGGGATCCGGTCACCGTTGCGGTCGCGCAGCCACGCCCCGCCGGACACGGAGGGGTGGAGTTCGTCGGCGGGGGTCCCGCCGATCGGGAGCTGGTCGTGGACCACGTCCGACGTGAACCGGATCCTGGACGGCACGATCGAGGTTTCCACGACCTGCCCGAACCGGTCCACGAACCGATAATCGGCAGGCAGGACGGTCTGGACCAAGGGGCTCTGGTCGGCGGCGTGGATCTCCTGGACCCAGACGTAGTGGCCCTTCGAGCACGGCGGTGTCCAACTACACGGTGGAGTCGATCGTGGGTCGAGTATTTCAGTCCCTGATATGTTGATCGGTGCAGGTGCGGGACTTCCTCCCCCGCTTGGAGGGATGGGGTTGCGATGTACAGAGCTGGTCGTTCGGGTAATGGGGTCGCTCTCTGGGGTCGTCAGAGAACCGCGCGGTTGTGTGTGGTCCTCGTTGGCATCGCGGCCGCCTCCGTGGTGCTGACTGGATTGCCGCTTGTGCCGGCTGCCGCGATGCCCGCTCCGCACGGCACGGCCGCTGCGGCCGGTTCCAGTGGATCCGGCGACGACACCGTCGGCGAGGCCGACTTGTATCAGGCTCACCTTGCACTCCAGTCTGAGATGGCCGCCGCTGACACTGGACCGGGCGTCCCGGAAGACTCCTCAACAACGACGACGTCCCGCGCGGCGTTCGATGCCGGGAACCTGATCTCTGACGCGGACTTCTACCACCGGTCCGCGATGAGTGAGGCGGAGATTCAGTCGTTCCTACAGGCCATGGTCGGCTCATGCTCGAATGCGTACTGCCTCGCGGACTATGTGCAGGACACGCCCACGCGGACGTGGAGCTTCGGAACCTGTGCGACGTATCCGGGTGCCGCTGGCGAGACGGCGGCGCGGATCATCTTCAAGACCCAGGAAGCGTGCGGGTTGAGCGCGAAGGTCATCCTGGTCACCCTGCAGAAGGAACAATCACTGCTGACCAACCCGGCGCCGTCTCCTGCGGTGCTCCAGAAGGCGATGGGGTACGGGTGCCCCGACAACGCTGACTGCGACTCGACCTACCACGGGTTCTTCAACCAGGTGTTCGCCGCCGCCCGCCAACTGACCTGGTACGGCAACCCCGGCGGTTCGTTCACGTGGTTGAAGGTCGGCCAGCCCAATCCGATCCTCTTCCACCCGAACGAATCATGCAGGTCGGCCCCAGTCCTGGTCCAGAACGCGGCCACCGCCGCGCTGTACTACTACACGCCGTACCAGCCCAACGCGGCCGCGCTGGCGAACATGAACGGGACCGGCGACCACTGCTCCGCATACGGTAACCGAAACTTCTCGCGGTTCTACACCACCTGGTTCGGAGCACCCACGACCACCGCCCCGACCATCACCGGAACCCCAATGCCCGGCTCAATCGGCGACGCTTACGCGTTCACCTTCCAGAGCACCGGCAACCCGCCACCCACCGTCACGTTGGCCGCCGGAACTCTCCCGCCGGGACTCGAACTTTCGCCCACAGGACACCTGTCAGGACACACCACCACGGCCGGCGTGTTCCCGATCTCCGTGACAGCTGCGAACGGCACCAGCCCTGATGCCACCCTGGAAACCAGCATCACGGTCACCGACCCGGCCCCAGGAGTCCTGCCGCCAACGATCAGCGGCACGCCCGCCACCGGCACCGTGCACGACCCATATGATTTCCAGTTCACCCTCGGCGGGCGCCCGGCACCGACCGTGACCGTCACCGCAGGCGAGTTGCCACCGGGGCTGTCCCTGACCTCGACCGGGCGGCTGGCCGGAACCCCCACGATGGCCGGAACATTCCTGACCACCCTCACGGCATCGAACGGCACCACCCCGGACGCAACCCACGACATCCTCATCCTCATCACCGATGCGCCACTGATCAGCGGGACACCGCACGCAGCCGTCGTCGGCACCCCTTACGAGTACCAGTTCACGCTCCGCCAGCGCTCAGTCCCGACCACGACGATCACCAGCGGGGCACTGCCGAACGGGCTCACCCTCTCCAACACCGGACGAATCACCGGCACCCCGACCGAAGACGGGACCTTCCCATTCACGGTGACCGCCGACGACGGCCACGACACGTCGGAGCAGCTGACAGCGATCACCATCACGCCCGCCGCCGCCATCCGCGCAACGGTCCTCCACGAAGCCGTCCGCGCCGGTCAGACGCAGACAGTTATCGGCCACGGGTTCTCGCCCAATGAACAGGCCACCCTTACGATCACCACCACCGATACGGCCGTCGGAACAGCAACCGCAACCGCCGAAGGCCGCATCACCTACGAATTCACCATCCCAAACGATCTGCCCCACGGCACCCACATCCTCGAAGTCGCCGCCGAGCGCGCCGGCACGACGACGGTCGAGTTCACCGTCATTGCCGCAACGGACGCCACCGCACCTCCCAGCCCGGCGGCACCCGCGGACCGCACCCCAACCACGACCCCCAGCACCAGCACGACGTCATCTCTCGCCGAAACCGGCATGGACACACCCGCCTGGCTGGTCGCGGTCGCGACCCTGGTGTTCGCCGGAGCCGGCCTCCTACTCGCCACCCGGATCCCGTTGAGCCGACCCCGCAACCGGTGAGGAACGAGAGCCACACCCACCCGGCCACTGAGTGGGCAACGAGGAGACAGAACCATGCACACCGGGCTGCGGGATCCCGATATCGAACTGATGTTCCGGCTGGTTCGGCTGCGAGTCTGCCTGGACGGCAACGATCGGACCTCAGCGCGCGCGTATGCCGTGCGAGGACTGGTAAGCGAGCTCAGGTCCCCGCAACAGAACATCTCCAGCCAAAAGCCGATCCGGGTCGCTCCCGATGCGGTCCTCGAACTGGTCGCGGCCGCCTACGGCGTCGACCCGAGGTACCTGACCGCGATCCACCATGACCCTCAGACCGAGCACGCAATCACCTCCCGCCTGCGGGCCGCACGCATCCCCGCCCCACGGTACCGGCCATCCCCCCGGCGACGGCTCGAGCCGCACGACTGCGTCCCCCCACCCCCACCCCCACCCGCGGACGCCATCCGAGTGGTGTCCAAGCTCGGACGGCACGCCCTCGCCCGGCAACTCGGGAAGATCACCCTGCGATGGGCCGGAGTCGCAGCGACAACGATCGCAGTGATGATCGGCTTCAACCCAGCACACTGGTGGTGGTGGGTCATCGGCGGCGGATTGACGGTCGCCCTGGCGTTCATCGTCAGACCCCTCACCACAGCGTCAGCTCGGGTCAACGACGCGCTCCGGATCCGATCGGAACAGTTCGACGCGATCTACCAGCAGATACTCCGCAACCACATCGCCGCGCACCTCCCCCGATTCCTGACCCACACGCAACTCCCGGTCGAGTTCTTCCACGCCCTGCTCTGCCACCACACCCCGATCGGCCCCGAAACCCTCGCCGCCCTCGCACGCTTCGACCCCGAAGCCCGCACCGAACTCACCCGCGACGCGGTTTCCACATGGACCCGCACCACCCCATAACGACGTCACCACCCCCGCGAACGCGACGGCGGACTCCTGAGCACCCGCACACGGCCACGCTCGGTACCGATCTGTCCCGGTCGACCCCAGTTGCCAGCCGGGCCTGACGAAGGGCGAGACCCCAGTGGTAGCTACCCCGTTCTCGAATCCCGCCCTCGTTGCCTTCTGAATGCCCGTCAGCTCACGCAACGCGCCATTCGAAAGCATCGCGGGCGCAACGCCCGACAACACCAGCCTGACCACCCCAATTCTCACGAGCGCTGACACCGCCAACCCAAACCCGGGAAACTCAGACCCCCTCCGCCGACCCCGGGCCTGTCTGATTTTCGGTGTAAACGGCCTGACGCGCTGATCCTGGTTGGCGTCCGCGGGGAGGGTCATGATGACCGACACGATGGGTGCTGTGAACACAGCAATAGAAAGACACCGGCTCGACGGCTGAGGTGCTCGAGCTGGCCAGCGATCTGGTCCGGCAAGCACGTGAGCAAGGGGCGTCGATGTCCGCGCCGGGGCTGATGCGGGCGCTGACCCGGTCGGTGCTCGAGACCGCGTTGGATGAGGAGCTCGCTGAGCATCTCGGCTATGACCGGCACGACCCGGTGGGCCAACGCCGGGAACTCACGCAACGGCACCCGCCCGAAGACGGTGATCACCGACGCGGTCGGACCGGTTGTCTTTGTCAGTCTGGTGTGGCTCAGGCTTGTCGCTTTGAAGTGGCCCAACTTGGTGGCTGTCGGGGTGTCGTGTCGTTCTGATCTGGCCCAGGGCTGAGCGTTTCCTCGTTCGTTGTTGAGCGAGGAGGGGTCTGTGAGGTCGAGGGTGGACGAGTTCGCGGAGATCCGTCGCGCAGCTCGGGTTGAGGGGTTGTCAATCAACCAGCTCGCGCAGCGGTTTCGTGTGCACCGGCGCAAGGTCAGGCAGGCGTTGGATGGCGCGGAGCCACCGCCGCGGAAGACGCCGGTGCGTCAAGCGCCGAAGCTGCACGCGGTCAGGGGCCGGATCGACGCGATGCTGCGGGAGGATCTGGCCGCACCACGGAAGCAACGGCAGACCGCGACGCGGATCTGGAACCGGTTGCTGGACGAGCACGACGCGCAGGTCGGGTACCCGACCGTACGTGATTATGTGCGGATGCGGCGGCCACAGATCGCTGCGGAAGCGGGTGTCCGGCTCGACGTCGCGATGGTGCCGCAGGAGCATCGGCCGGGTGCTGAGGCGGAAGTCGATTTCGGTGAGGTGTGGGTGGACCTGGCCGGGGTGCGGACGAAGGCGTACTTGTTCGTGTTCCGGCTCTCCTTTTCTGGGAAGGCGGTCCACCGCCTGTATCCGACGCTGTCGCAGGAAGCGTTCCTGGAAGGCCACGTCGCTGCGTTCGAGGAACTCGGCGGGGTACCCGTGATGCAGATCAAGTACGACAACCTGGGTCAGGCGGTGAAGAAGGTACTCGGTCCGTCACGACGGCGCGAGGAGAACGACCGGTGGGTGCTCTTCCGCTCGCACTATGGGTTCGACGCGTTCTACTGCGAGCCCGGTATCGCCGGCGCTCACGAGAAGGGTGGCGTAGAGGGGGAAGTGGGCAGGTTCCGCCGCACTTGGTTGTCCCCGGTCCCGAAAGCCGACTCGCTGGATGAGTTGAACGCGAAGATCCGGGAATGGGATCTCCGGGATGAGAAGCGACGGATTTCGTCGAAGCTGACCACCGTCGGGCAAGACTGGGCAGCCGAGCGGGAACTGTTGGCACCGTTGCCGTTCGATCGGTTCGAGCCCGGGCTGGTGCTGTCACCCCGAGTGGATCATTCCGCGCTGGTCACGATCCGGCAGGCGAAGTACTCCGTACCAGCCCGTCTGATCGGCCGGAACGTCAGAGCAATCCTCCGCGCATCGGAGGTTCTCATCTTCGATGGGCGTGAGCTTGTTGCCCGGCACGAGCGGCTCGCGATCCGCAACGGCCAATCGGTTGTGCTGGATCACTACCTCGAGGTCCTGAAGTACAAGCCCGGCGCATTAGCTGGTTCCACCGCGCTGGCGCGGGCACGTGACGCGGGCGTGTTCACTGCCGAGCACGAGGCCTTCTGGCAGGCATCCCGCCGCGTCAATGGTGATGCTGCCGGCACCAGAGAACTCATCGACGTGCTCTTGCTCCACCGGATATTTCCTGCAGAAGCGGTGCTCGCCGGCATCCGTGAAGCACTCGGGGTCGGCTCTGTGCTCGCTGACGTGGTCACCATCCAAGCCCGTCGTGCTGCGACCCGACTCGCAACCACGCCACCGGCCGCCGCGGCACCGAAGGAGAAGCTGCCCCGAGTGGTGTCGTTGACGCCGCGACGCCTGATGGATCCGGCTGCGATCATCGCTGGGCTTCCGCACGACCATCGGCCGGTCCCATCAATGGAGCGGTACGACCAGCTACTTCCCAAACGTGCCGCCAAACACGCGGCAGAAGAACCACCACAAGCTGAAGGAGCACACCAAGCATGAGCCCGACCATCACGAACGTGAACCCGACCCTGCGCCGCCGGCGCGGCCTGACCGAGGAAGCCGCGGCCGCTGCGATCGACGCGGCCTGCCGCCGGCTGCGACTACCCACGATGCGAGCTGTCATGGATGAAGCCCTACAGAACGCAAGTCGTGAGCAGATGACCTACCGTGGTCTGCTCGCCGAACTCCTCTTGGCCGAGGTCGATGACCGGGACCGGCGGTCGACCCTGATGCGAGTCAAGAACGCCGGGTTTCCCCGCCAGAAGTTCGTCGAGGACTTCGACTTCACCGCGAACCCGAACATCAACCCCGCCACCATCAATACCCTCGCTGCCGCCGAATGGGTACGCCGTGGTGACCCGCTCTGCCTCATCGGAGACTCCGGCACCGGGAAGTCACACTTGCTGATCGGGCTGGGCACCGCAGCAGCGGAGAAAGGCTTCCGAGTCCGGTACACGCTGGCGACCAGGCTCGTGAACGAGCTTGTTGAAGCCGCCGACGAGAAGCAACTCATCCGCACGATCAACCGATACGGCCGCGTAGGTCTCCTCATCGTCGACGAGCTCGGCTACATGGAACTCGACAAGCGCGGATCGGAGCTCCTTTTCCAGGTCCTCACCGAACGCGAGGAACAGAACTCCATCGCGATCGCGTCGAACCAAGCCTTCGGCGAATGGACCCGCACCTTCACCGACCCGCGCCTATGCGGGGCGATCGTGGACCGGCTCACCTTCAAAGCCACGATCATCGAAACCGGCACCGACTCCTACCGCCTCAACCACACCAAAGCAGAAGCCATCGCCAGCTAACAGTTGGGCCGGAACAGAGCGACAAACCTGGGCCGCATGATTTTGTTAGTGAGTTTCGACAGCGTTTGTTACTGAGTTCTGAGACCGCTTGAGGGCATTTGCGCCGGAAATGTTGCTGAGTTTCGACAGCACGTGGCGTCGCTCGACGGGTGTGAGTATGTCACCGAACGCGGTCCCGCCGGGCCACTTGCTGGAATCCCGACAGCGTGACGGCTGCTGATGCGTAGGCTGCTCGGTGTGAGTTCTGTGTTCGGGGATGCCTCGCCGTCCAAGCATGTTGCACCGCAGGTCGTGCCGGACAGCTTGCTACACGCCGACGTTGTTGAGGCTCGTGGGCTCCTCGAACCGTTTGGTGTCGGGCCGAGCGATGGGACCACGCTGCTCGAGGTGGACAACGCCGAGTACGGTGCCGCCGTTGCGCTGGTTGGTTCCGCGAAGGTGCGCTACCGGGTCGGAAAACTAACTCCCCGCAAGGTTGGTGCATTCGTTGCCGTCTGGCGACGTGCACCAGGCGGATCAACGGAGCCGTTCCCTGCTGAGGACGATGTTGATCTGCTCGTCATCACAGTCCGTGAAGGGTTCAATTTCGGGCAGTTCGTGTTCCCGAAGGCTGCGCTGATTGAACATGGAATCGTCTCAACGGCCGGGGCCGGCGGGAAGCGCGGGTTCCGGTTGTACCCGGCATGGTCGATGACGACGAACCCGCAGGCTCAACGCACCCAGCGCTGGCAGAGCGACTTCTTCCTCCACCTCACCCAGCCAGTCGATGCTGTGCAAGCCCACCGCCTCTTCAGCGCTGCCTAGCGACAGCGATCCTACCCTGCACGGGTGTGGGCGAGTCGGTAGGAGTCAGTTCCGGTCTCGATGATGGTGCCGTTGAACGTGAGCCGATCCACGATCGCGGTGCACAGCAGCGGTTCGGTGAAGGTCTTGGTCCATCCACTGAAGGATTCGTTGGACGCGATCGCGACGGACGCACGTTCTTCACGCTCAGTGAGGACTTGGAAGAGGAGCTCGGCGCCGCGGCGATCGAGTTGCATGTACCCGAGCTCGTCAATGCAGAGCAGATCGAATCGTCCATACCGGGCGATGGTCTTGGACAGGATCAGTTCGTCCGCGGCTTCCGCTAGTTCGTTGGCGAGCTTCGTCGCGAGGGTATATTTCACCCGATAGCCGGCCATCGCTGCTTCCGTGCCGAGCGCGATGAGCAGATGGCTCTTCCCAGTCCCGGAATCGCCGATCAGGCACAAGGGGTGACCTCTCCTGACCCAGTCGCTGGTGGCGAGGGTGTTGATCACGGCCGGGTCCACGTTCGGGTTCGCGGTGTAGTCGAACTCACGAAGGGACTTCTGTCTCGGGAACGCGGCAGCCTTGATGCGGCGCTCGGATCGACGGCGCGCGCGATCCTCGCACTCAGCAAGGAGCAGATCGGCCAGGAACGCCCGGTAGGACATCTGCTCGCGTGCGGCCGTTTCGGCGGTGTCGGTGAACCGGGCGCGGATCGTGGGCAGTCGCAGCATCCGGCAGGATTGATCGATCGCGGCGTCGGCGGCTTCCTCGGTGATGCCATGCCGCTTGCGTACCGGGGCGGGTTGGGTGGCGGTTTGCTGGGCCATGTTCCTCTCGATCCGTGCGGTGGGTTCAGGGTTCACTCGTGCGGCTGCGGCGACGGCTAGGGAGCAGTTCGTCGTACTTGCCGATATCGGGCAACGGCCGGGTATCGGCCGGGAGCCGTGCGATCCGGGCAGCCGCCAGTGACACGACGACAGGTGGGCGACTCGTCCTCATCACGGGTTCGCCGGATGCCAGGACGGGTGCTTCCTGTTCCGCGGCGCGTCGGGCTTCCAACGCGACCGCGTCAGCGGTCAATGCACCCGCTTGTAGTGCCGCAGTCAGGCCCGCGATGACGTGTTCGTGGGCCATGTGTCGGTGCAACAGCAGAACGTCGATCAGCGCTCTTGTGCCTGACGCATCACCGTGCGCTCGACGCGTCGCCGCCCACCACGCGTCGTGGGCAGCCGTGAACTTCCCGTCCTTGCGGGCCTGGTCCAGTGCCGTCGCCCCAGCCAACGCGCCCGGCTTTCGAACCAGCGCCTCCAGATAATGGTCAAGCTCGAGCCTGGATGTCGATTTCGTGGTCAGGCGTTCATGCCGGGCAATCTCGGTCTGCCCGTCGTACACGAGCAGATCCGACGCGCGCAATAGCACCCGGACGCGCCTACCGATGAACCGGACCGGGACCGAGTACCGATTCATCCGGACACTGACCTGCGAGTACCGGTCCACCCGCGGGGTGAACCACCGTCCGGTCTCGAACACGTCCTCGGGCAAAGGGAGCAGGAGGGGCTGCTCGGCGGCGAAGAGTTCGCCCACGGTCCGGGCCCGGCTGCCGATCCTGCGGCCTTCATCGGCGGCGTCCCACTCGTCGACGAGTTCGTTCAGCTCCACCAGGGAGCGCACTTGCGGGACCGGGACCAGATGATTGCGGCGGAACCAGCCGATGTCGCCCTCGACTCCGCCTTTCTCGTGCGCCCCGCCAAGACCAGGCTGGCAATAGAAGGTGTCCAGGCTGTAGTGCGACCGGAATGCGACCCAGCGGTCGGTCTCCACCCGTTGACGGCTCAGCCCCAGCACCTGCGCCACGGCGGCTTTCAAATTGTCGTAGCGGACCTTGCCGGATGGGACACCGCCGAGGACACTGAGGGCGTGCACGTGGCCTTCCAAGAACGCTTCCTGACCGCCGGACGCGAACACTCGGTGCACCGCTTTGCCCGAGTACGACAGCCGGAACGAGAACAAGGTGCACACCACGAGCTGGCCGGCCAGCTCGATGGTCACGTCGCCGAAGTCGACCTCGGCTTCCGCGCCAGGCAGATGGGTTTGCCGGATGAATGCCGGCGACGGTGCCCGGCCTGCCTCGACCAGGATCTCGGGCCTGCGTTGGGCCACGTACGCGCGCACGACTTGGTACGACACATCCGCATCATGTTCCGCGATCAGCCGGTCGCTGATCCGCTTCGCGGTATGTCGTTGCTTCCGCGGCGCGTCCAGATCTGCCAGCAACCACGCATCAATAATCGGTTTGAACGGATCCAGTACCGACCGGCGCTTCGGGAGCGGGCGTCGAGGTGCAGGCCAGGCCGAGTCCAAGGCTGCCCTGACCGTGCGATACCCGACACCGTACTTGCGTTCCAGCGCACGCATCGGCATGCCAGACCGACTATCACGACGGATGGCCGCAATGAGTTCGACCCGAGATCTCGACGACATGAGCAACCCGCTGGATACGCAGCAGACCCAGCCATTCTCGTCCCACACACTGGTGCTGTCGAGACTCAGTTACATCAACTTCGCCGAAACAGCGGTGCTGTCGAAACTCAGGAACAAACGCTGTCCGAACTCACGCACGAAACCAGCCGCATCAGCTTGACAGGGACAACCGGTCACGATTGAGATCCCCAGGGATCGGGATGGCACGTTCGAGCCCGTGATCGTCCGCAAGCATCAGCGCCGGCTCGGGCAGGTCGACGAGATCATCCTCTCGCTGACCGCGCGGGGACTCACGACCGGCGAAGTGAGTGCGCATTTCGAGGAGATCTACGGGGCGTCGGCGTCCCGTGACACGGTCAGCCGGATCACGGACAAGGTCACCGAGGAAATGCAGTCCTGGTTCACCCGGTCGCTCGAGTCGGTGTACGCCGCGATCTTCATCGATGCGCTGGTGGTGAAGGTGCGGGATGGGCAGGTCGCGAACCGGCCGTTCTACGCCGCGATCGGAGTGGACCTAGATGGCCGCAAGGACGTCCTCGGATTGTGGGTCGGTGACGATGGCGGTGAGTGTCGTCGGTCACGTATTTCCCTTGGGCCTGCGCCACGGTGAGTCCTCGAAGTTCTGGCTGGCCGTGCTCACGGACCTGAAGTTGCGTGGCGTGACGGACGTCTTCTTCCTGGTCTGCGACGGGCTGAAGGGCCTGCCCACGTCGGTCGAGCACGTGTGGCCGGAAGCGATCATGCAGACCTGCATCGTGCATCTGCTGCGGAACAGCTTCAAGTACGTGCCCCGACAGCACTGGGACCGCCTCAAACAGGACCTGAAGCCAATCTACCAGGCCGTGAACGCCGGCGCGGCCGCCGCAGCGCTGGACCAGCTCGAGGAGCAGTGGGGCCAGAAGTACCCGGCGCTGATCCGGTTGTGGCGGGGCGCGTGGGACGAGTTCATCCCGTTCCTCGACTACCCGACCGACATCCGCACCCTGCTGTGCTCGACGAACGCGATCGAGTCGCTGAACGCGAGGTACCGGCGGACGATCAAAGCCCGAGGCCATTTCCCGACCGACGCCGCGGCGCTCAAGACGCTCTACCTCGTGACCCGTAGCCTTGACCCCACCGGTCGCGGCCGGCAGCGCTGGGCCGTGCGGTGGAAGCCCGCACTCAACGCCTTCGCGCTCACCTTCGCGAACCGCATCCCCGGACTCAACCGAGACCAGGGACAACGCCGTTTACACCGAACCTCGGACAGACCCCCGACCCCGCCTAAACGTGGGATTCATTCCCTTTCGTGAGCTGCCCCCAATCTATTCAGGCAGTCCCGGGCGGCGATTCCGGTGGCGCGGTCGGAGAGTTGCACGATGTTCGGGCCTGGTTTCTAGTAGGACGCGCTTGCGGTGTAGAAGGCATGCGGCGTTGCCGAGAAGGCAGTGGATACCCTCGTTGCCGCGGCGAGTGATCGTTGACCAGGGCAAGTCCAGTCCGGTGGAGGCTGCCAGATGCTGTTGTCAACCAGGTACGTCGCCACGACGCGTTAGGAACGAAGCCGGGAGTGATGGTCGGCGCGTCGATCTGGCTCGACTCGAAGTTGCGGCCGATGTTATGCGGTTCAAGTTCGGGCCGGTTCGAGCGCCGCCATGGCGGTGATGATCGCGATGAACACCCCACGCGTCAGAGCGTCATCGTCCTGTTGACGCGATCGAGCACGGCTCACCATACTGAATATCAGTAGCGCAAATAATACATAGCGAGTCGGCTCAAGAGCTGACGACAACATGAAAGAGCGGCGGGGTTTGGATGCGTAAGCGTAGCAGGGTGCAGGTGTTCTGTTGCGGTGCTGTTCTGGTAGCCGCCCTCCTCGGCGCTTCGCCGGCGGGGGCAGCGGTCGCGTCGGTGTATCCGTCGTGGGCGGATGTGCAGGCGGCGAAGGCGTCGGTCGGGGAGACCGCCGCGGCGGTTGATCAGGTCGTATCGCTGATTGGGCAGCTCGAGGCAAACGTAGTGGTGACCCGCGCGGAGGCGGAACTCAGCACGGATCAGCTGATCCTGGCGCAGCAGAAGCTCGATGAAGCATCACGCCGCACCCGCCTGCTGGCAGCGCAGGCGGAGGCCGCTACCGTCGAAGCCCAAGCGGCGCAACGTCAGGCCGGGCAGGTTGCCGCGCAGCTGCACCGGACCGGAACCGGCGATGTCGGACTGGACTTGTTCCTGGGTACGGGACAACCCGCCGCAACGGATGCGTTGCTCGGCCGGCTCGGGCACGCGGAGCGGATGATCGAGCGCACCTCCCAACTCCACGATCAGGCCACCACCGCGCAAAACACGGCCCGTTCCTTGTCCGACCAAACCGCTCTAGCGCGCACCGAACGCGAGAACCTCCGACTCGCTGCGGAAGATGCACTCACTGTCGCACAGGCCGCGCAGGCAGCAGCAGAGACCGCGCTCTCCGAATCGGAGTTGAAGAAGATCGAGCTCGACCAGCAACTCCTGTTCCTTCAGGACACTGAGGCGAGGACCGCCGCGGCATATCAGGAAGGCGAACGCATCCGGAAGGAAGAAGAGGAGCGAAGGCGGCAAGAAGCGGCCGCAGGCGGTGGTGGTGGCGGCTCGGGTGAAGTCGAAGCGACCGGTTGGGCGAAGCCAGCCGCGGGACGCGTCACCGACTGGTACGGCGAACGGCCCGTCATCTGCGGGGGCGACGGATGCTCGAGCGGCTACCACTACGCCATCGACCTTGGCACGGGATGCTCGGCACCGATCTACGCCGCCTCCGCCGGAGTGATCAGCTACGCGGGCTGGTCCGGTACGTATGGGAATTTCATCAAGATGGACCACGGCGGCGGGATCTCTACCGGATACGCGCATATCCGTCCCGATGGGATTTTCGTAGGTGCCGGCCAACACGTCAGCGCGGGACAGAACATCGCCTCCAGCGGTACCACCGGTGCATCAACTGGGTGCCACCTGCACTTCGAGGTCTACCGCGGCAACACCCGCATCAACCCTGTCCCCTTCATGGCAGACCGAGGCATCCACTTCGGCTGAACCGCACGTGAAGCTCCACCGGGTTCAGTTGAACTCCCGGGCCATAAGTTTCGTCCTGTAACCCCCGCGCATCCGCCGCGGCCTGGGCACTTGGGACCGGGGAGTGCACGCCGAATTCTACGCAAGGACGGCTTCTTGGGTGAGTACCCACGGAGTTGCTGCCGCTGCGAGTGAACAGGCGTGTCCCTCGTGCAGGACGAGCGGTCCTGGTGGTTGCAGGTCGACGGGATGCCGCCGGCGTTCAGCGAGGCCGGTGGGGTGGGACTGGCGTTGTGTAACGTTCCGTCCCATCTCGCGTCGAGCCAGATCGCCACGTCCGCTTCGCTGGTATTGGCGGCAAATGCGGCTGCGGAGACGGATCGGGCGCTGCTCCAGGTTCCTCTAGCATCTCGCGTCCAGAGCGGCGCGCGATTCTTCTTCTTGCGTTTGCATAAGGTCGCCGGGTAGCTCCCACACGCCTGGATACGAAGCCCTGCCGTTAGTGCGGTGGCAGAGGAGGGACTGCATCTGCCTTTGCATGAAGGCCGGCGACAACTCGGTCAGCCATGTATTTGTAGTCCTCGGAGGGTTTGATACTGTCCAGGTTCCGAAGTGCCTCCGCGATCGCATCGAGGGCTTCTGGCGCGACATCGCCGAGATTCCGGGCAGCGACGTTTCGCACCCTCGCGGCTTTCATTGCGATGACCAGCTTCAACTCGGACTCGAGGCGCTCTGGCAATGGCCCGCCGAAGAGGTATGAGCCAGGGACGCCGAAGAACTCTGCGATCCCGTCCAGCAGGTCCTTTCTCTGACGCGCCAAACTTCGCCGCGCAGCATGTAGGACCTGCGCGACCGAGATAGTGACAGGCCGCGATCAGCAAGGAAGTCATGGAGCTCGGTGTACGGGTATGGCTCGCCCCGCTGGACTTTCGAATAGTCCAGCGGGAGGTGCAGGTGCCGCGCAAGCTCATCCGACGGCAGGAGCTTCCGCTCTCCAGCGCTCCCCATTCCGCCTCTTCCTACTCCCGACGGCTTGAGCAGCCATCATCTGTTCATGGTACCGGGGAGCCCGCTGGCGATCGTCAGGACGTGACTTAGGCATGTGTTATGCATTACTGGTGTTCCGTCCTTCGAACTAACGCAACCAGCCTCGGCATTCGGCCGATAGCGGCTGTCGCGGTTCGCTGGGCATGAGGTGCGGGGTGGCTCATGGGAGCCATATCGCTCGTGTGCGGTCCGGCATGCACGTCGAGCACCAGGCGAGGAGTGGGTTATCGCGTGCGATCTCCCAGAGGACCTCGTCAAGTTGTTCGCTCCGGGTCCAAACCCAATCGAACTTCGTGGGCTCCATCCGGCAGTCCCCGCAATGCAAGACCTGCTGGTCGGCGGACCTGCTCAGATGTACTCGTGCACCAGCACCCCACGCGATCATCGTGATCGGCTGAGTGGGGGCCATGTGGACACGGCTACTGCGCCGCAGAACGCTACGACCAGGGCGAGGAACGTCCCGACGACGATAAGGTTGGCGCGGCCTGATGTCCTGTTCAGGTTGGCGGTTTCCCACCAGATGGAGCAGGGTACTGCCGCGCTGAGTCCGGCGATCGCTGCGGTCGGGATGGTTGCCGTGCAGGTGATCATCCGAGGAGCGGACACTGGCGGCACCTTCCATGAGAATGAGAATGGGCCGTGCCTGTTACCCTGCGGCACGACCCGTGACCTCGTACCCCCAAGGTCATGCACATCAACCCGAATTCGTGCACTACTGAAATATTACCGCACATCGGGGAGCGGACCAGCACGGCAGGCAACCAATGCCGACGCGGACCAGTCCGAGTCGACCGCTCAACAGGTCGCGAATTCGGCTGGTTGTGGCTTTGGCGGGTCTGTCGGGTCAGTGGTCGGCTGCTGCCGCTCCGGGGACATCGGTCACGCAGGTGTGGCAGAGGGTGAGGTTCGGGTCCAGGCGGGCGATCGAGTGGAGCACATTGTCCAGCGATCTATCATCGGTCCATATCCAGATATCATTAGCGTGGCCGGTGACGCAGTCCGCTCTGTGCAGTACCCGGCGGTCCTGGGATCGGCTCAGTACTACTCGGCGTGTTTCGGTATCGCTCATCTCGTCTGCCCCCTGGTCCAATCATGCCCCGTCCGATGCGGCCTCCGTGCTCGAACCCGCGGCCAGTCCTCGCGGGAGTCGCGTACGGCATGCCTCGCAGAGCGACCGGTCGTGTATTCGGCCGATAAAGCCACCCACTCCCCCGGCCGTCGCGATGGCGCGACACGCCGAGGGATCGTGGTGCGAAACCCTGTGGCGGAATCCGGTGTTGCGAATAAGGGCGGGTTGTTGGGTTTTGCTACGGTCAGGGCATGGCAGAGCTTCTCGGATACGCGCGGGTCTCGACGGCCGACCAGGACGTCGCCCTGCAGGTCGACGCACTGCGCGCAGCTGGCTGCACAAAGGTACGTCGAGGTCGGGTCCGTGGCGATCGCTGAGCGTCCTGAGCTCACCAAGCTGCTCGGGTACGCCCGGCCCGGTGACACGCTCGTGGCGTGGCGGCTGGACCGGCTGGGACGGTCCCTGCGTCATCTCGTGGAGCAGTTGCACGACCTTGCGGGCATGGGATCGAGTTCCGTTCCCTCACGGAGCAGATCGACACGTCCACGCCCGGGGCCGGCTCATCTTCCATGTGTTCGCGTCGCTCGCGGAGTTCGAACGCGACCTCATCCGGGAGCGCACCAACGCGGGCCTTGAAGCGGCGCGCGCCCGCGGCCGCACCGGCGGCCGGCCGCGGAACCTCAGCCCGGTCCAGGTCGCCGCGGCCCAGCACATGCTGCAAACCAGCGGCCTCCCCGCCGACAGCGTCGCTATTAACCGGTCCACGCTCTACCGCGCCATCCGACGCGATCTCCCCGATCCACGCACCAGTCGCGTCTGATCTTCCCCATCCGCGCCCTGAGCCGTACGCTCGTCGGTGAGCGGGGATCCTTCATGCGTCGACACGCCCCCGCTCACCGCACCCGCCTTGCCCCTCCACCCCCGGAGCCGTTCTCGCAGAACACAAGGCGGGTGCGGGCCACGTCTCGCTGAAACGCGGATGAGACTCGCCGTGCGTCGCGCCGCACTTAATGCTGCATGTATCAATATTTGTCTGCATGGCAGCAAACGGCTTCCGCGGGACTTCCGCGATAACGGTGGATGGGGGTATGGCCGAACCGAAAATCAGACAGTCCCCCGAAAGTCAGGACGGTTCGGTGTGCTCCGATCGCGTAGTGGGGTGCGCTCCCCTCTTGGCGTTCGTGTCGAGCCCCACAAAGCACACCATCTACCTGGCCAACGACTTCGCCAAACGCTGGCCCTACCTGGTCAACCGGCTCGGCACATACCAGGCCGGCCCGTCTGTCTCCGCCTGCCCCGGCTCACGGGAATCGACCGCAGCGCACTACGTGCACTCCTGCAGCACTCACGCGCCCGCACCCAATCCAGATGCCCTGACGGCGGGACGAACACATCTGGTGGCGAAAAGCGAGAGCGGCGAATCCTCCCGCGGCAGAGATCGACCACTGTTCTCGACAGGAGGTGAGGCATTCCTCAGCTCGCTCGGCATCCGCCTCGGGCAGCTGCGGCACACTTTCGACCAGGGCGTCCATCACAGGCGTAGCTCCCAGCGCTGGATGCATCACTCGCACTGCATACCGCAGGGTTTGCACCGTCGCTGGCGGCTGGGTTTCCTCGCCCGCCGGTACGAGGGAACTAATCGACGTGGCAACCATCGGCTTACGAAAGAGAAAAATCATCCGATGGGCTGGGATCATCGAGGCCACCCTTCTCCTGCGCACCGCCCAGCTCCGGCATGCCAGAGCGATCTGAGGCTGTCTCAGCCAGGACTGAAGTGCCGGTTGTGGTCGTCCTGAAGACGATATGGAACCATCCCAGGGTGGGACGAACCGGCCAGGCCGATCAGGGATCGTGGTGGTCATGACAGCGAACAATTGCCACGATCTTGCCACGGGCCGCACCTTCAGCATCGATCTCGGCGACTCCGTCGCCCTGTATCAGCGCCTCACTGGGACAGGCCCCCTCCTGACGAACCCCTGCCACGCCGATCCCCCAGTCCGGCACGAAGGCTTCTAATCGCCACGAACTCGATCTGCGACTAGGAAGCTTGATGGACACGTTGAATGAGCTCGTAACCGGCCTGGCCGCCTCGCCATGGATATACCTCACAGTGTTCCTGGTCTGCGTCATCGACGGGTTCTTCCCACCTGTCCCGAGCGAGGCGATCGTGATCGCTACCGCCACCCTCGCCGGCTCCACGGGTTCCCCGAACATCGCCCTCCTGGTCGCTGCCGCGTCCACCGGGGCGAGCACCGGTGATGCGCTGGCATACACGATCGGCCGACGAGTCGGCAGGACCCGGTTCCGGTGGATGCGGACCGCGCGTGTCACCGCAGCGTTCGACTGGGCTGAACGCGGACTGAACCAGCGCAGCGCGCTACTTCTGTTCACCGCCCGTTACATTCCAGTCGGGCGGATCGCCGTGAACATGACCGCCGGCGCCGCAGCCTTTCCCCTCCGACGCTTCACTCTCCTCACGCTCGCTGCCGGACTGAGCTGGGCCGCCTACAACACCGCGATCGGTGTCGTCGCCGGAAAATGGCTCCACAACCAGCAGCTCCTCGCCATCGTCATCGCCATCGCCCTTGCCACCGCCACCGGGTACCTCATCGACCGAATCAGCACTACGATCACCAACAGAAGACACCGCACACACCGATGAAGCGGCCCCGGCGAGGGTCCGTCCCGCTGAGTGGTGGAGTTACTCGACACCGTACAGGTCAGCTTCTGTGATCATGCCGCAGCGAGTCCGGGAATCGCGACCTCCTTGGCTTCGATGTTCAGGGGCATCTTGGATTGCTCGCGGTCGGCGCCGTCCCATTCGTCGTGCTGCTCAATCAGGACCTGTCCTGCGAGTCGGAGTAGCGCGGCCGCCCGAACTGCTGAGGCAGGACATACAGCGCCGGTCATCGCTGGCACCGCAGGTGGTTCCATACCCACGACCAGCACGACGACGGTCCCGCCGCCCGGCACGTCGTCGTCATTCTAGTATTTGTAATGGCAGACTTGGGTGATGTCTCCGAACACTGTGATCCTTGAGCTGTCCTGCCAATGTGGGGCGCCGGTCGAGGATGTGTGGGCGGTGTTGACGAACATTCACGCATTCTCGGATGTGCTGTCCGGGGTGTCCCGCATCGAAGCACTCACCCCAGGCGGATACCGGGTGGGCTCCAGATGGCGGGAGACCCGAACCATGCTTGGCAGAGCCCGCACCGAGGAGATGTGGGTCACAGTTGCCGAGCCGACACGACGGACAGTGGTCGAAGCCGACAGTGGAGGAACCCGGGTCCTGACCGAGTTCATCCTGGATCGGATCGATGACGACCTGACCCATATCAGCTTCACATTCACCGGTGCCCCAGTCGACGCCACCGGTATCAAGGCCCAGCTCTGGCGGATGCTCGCCCCGATCGGGATGAAGGCCACAACGAAGATGATGGCCAGCGACCTCCGCGACATCGCCGACGCCGCAGAACACCGCAACCACACCATCCCCAGTCGCCCGAGCGGTGGACACTGACGACGAGCAGGTTGGAGTTGCGGCGCAGGTTCCCGGCTGACCGCATCGGTGGTTATATCACGAGTCGATCTATCGGGCAACCTACCGTGGCGTGGTCGAGCCGTCACCGAAGTTGGTGTGCGCGTCGCTGCGCGTGGCCGCGCGCTGCGGCGTCCCCGGGCACTCCCGTGTGCGTATCGCCAAATCCACGAACGACCGGCCCATGTCCAAGGTGGGGAGGAACCGGGCATTGGGAGGGCGATTTGGTGATGGCGCGAACAACCGGTCCGCGTGGCGACGCTCGTCGAACGCACCACCAGATTCCTCGTCGTACGTCGTGGTGGGCTCCGCACGGGCGGAGTGGCGCCGGGATGACCTCACCGCGATCTTCCGATCGGCGCCAGCCCGGCTGCGACGCAGTCAGACGTCGGATCGCGGTAGTGAGTTGAACCGGCATGCCGAACTCGCTGCCGCGACCAGTATTGACGTGTACCCCACGGTCCCCGTGAGAAGTAGTCGACGACGAACGCGACGTACGTGAACGACTGGAACGTGCGGACATACGTGAAGTCGGCGACCTAGACACGATCCGGGGGCCGGTGCGGTGAAGTCGCGGTTCAGCAGGTCCGGGGCGCGGGCATCTTTCGGGGTCGGGATCGTCGTACGGGGCCGGCGACCGAGGACGACATCGCTGAGCCGAGCGAGCGCATCGCCCGGTCAACGGACGCGAAGCCCGCGTCAGGAATGAACCCACGGCGCACCGCTGCGAGTCTCTTCCGCCGCCCGCACAACCCTTCCGTTGCCAGCACCTGCTCACCCGACGATGGGCGCGTGAATGCCAGCGCCCGGATCGTGTCTTCGACCGTCGTGTCGGTCACAATCCTCGCCGCGATCGGTGCCGCTGGGATCGCCAGGTCCGCAGTGTTCTTGCCGCGATCTTCAGCCCCGCAACGTTCAGGGCACGCAAAATCGACTCGACGGCATGACCAGAGGCACGCATCTGGTGCACGAACGCCACGATCAACGCTTGCGGGCGTCGAGTTCCCCGCGAAGAAGATCGTCGCCGAACGCAGGATCGAGTTCATTTCCCGCAACTGACGTACCTCAACTCGAAGCCGGCGCAGCTCGTCACGATCCTCGCTCGTCACCCCGGCGATGACGCCCAGTCGACCTCATGCTGCGCCACCCACCGACGCACGGATTCCCGGGAAACGCCGAGCGACTCCGCCACCTGAACCTGAACGGCGAGGGCGGACGTGTACTCCAAACGGGGTGAGTCACCAGGCGCACAGCTCTGGAACGAACTTCGGGGTCAATCTTTCGGGGCACGTAGCCAATCCTCTCGTTAGCTCACAAGGAGTGAAGCGCCCCGGGTTTTCTGCCACTTCGACGCCTACCGCAAGCTGTTGCGGACCAAATGCGCGACGCAGGACCGCACGGTCACTTCCGGCCAGATCACGGCCCCAACCGCGACGTACACGGGCCCGTTCGCGACCTGCCCATCCCGGACTTTGATCACGATCGCGGATCCGGACCACCGGGTACACGCGATCCAGTGGCCGGGACTGCCATCCCTGCATGTCCGCCGCGACTTAGTCCCTGACCGCGGACACCAGGTCACAGAACACGTCTGACCGGACAGCTCGGACAGGCGCTTCGCGATTCCGCAGGCGCTTCGCGATTCCGCAGGTGGTCATGCCCTTCGCGCACAACGAGACCGCCGCCTCATCAAAGCCCGCGATCCGCCCCTGATGCTTGGGCACCGCGGCCGGCGCGAACGTCCCGTCCCTGCCCCTGGGACTGGATCGCGACATCACCGATCTCGGTCCGCACGGTCGTCAGCGCGGACACTTTCCGCGCGTTCGCGGTGACTTCCCCGCCCGGCTGACGCGGGCGTCCTGAGCCAGACGGTTCACACCATCCAGGCTGCACTTCAAACATGGGCGCAACGTACTAGTTTGTGTATATCATTGTCTGGTATTCTACTCAGACACTTGTGCTCCGTAAATTGCTGCTAACAGTCATGTGTTGTGAGCCATTGCGATAGACCCTCACCTACTCGGGAGGCGCTATGCGTCCACCAGAGTGGAGAGGATGGGTTATGTGGGGATCGTTGCCACTCGGCTTGAGATCGGGCGGGACCGTTATGGTTCCGGCGCCGACGCCCACTCGTCGATTCTTGGCCTTGCTGTGGTTCACAGTACTGTTGGCCGCACTCACCGTGCTGGTCGTCATTTTCGTCGCGGTGATGCTACTACCCGGTGCCTCGTTGCTCGCCGTTGCGATCAGCGAAGTCCGCGCCAGCGGCTGAAGCCGCGCGGCGACGACTTCGGCTCAGATCCCGAACCGGACTGAGCGGCCGAGCTCATCGACGGTGTCGATATGTCGCCGCCGGCCGGGACAACCAACACCGAAACAACACCGATGGGCTCGAAATTCTCCTGCCCATCCCATGTCGTTGCTCGCGAATTCACCTCCGCGGTTGTTGGACTCGAACACCCGCGGCACCGGCGGCATCAGGCCGACCTTGGAGGTGTGCCCCGGGGCCGCCCCATACCGCGTCGCCAACCATGCGTTGCGTCGAGTAAACCGCACAGCAGGACGGCGAGCAACGCGATCCCAGTAAAGGCGTACTCGCAGTATCGCGGCCAACCAGCGAGAGAGTGAACGCGCTTGCCATAGCTCGATGGACCCGTCCGACGAGCAGGCGATCGCGGGTGCCGGGGCTAACTTACGTTGGAATTCACCCTCGGTGAATCACCTCAGCAGGGCTCGTCGCCGATCACGCGGAGTCGGCTGCGACGCCTCGAGCAGAGCCGGCTATGCCGCCGGCCTTCCGGGCCTTGCGAGCGGCCTTCGCCTCGGCGTTAATCTGCATCATCATCGCCCGGGTCTCGGTGAGCTCGCCAATCATGGGTCGTATCCAGTTCATGCGCGGGCTGGTGTCGACGAGGATCAGACGCACGGCCAGGGTCAGCGGAATCGCGAGGATCGCGCCGATCGGGTCGATCACCACCGCCCAGAACAGCACCGGGAAGAAGGTGATGGTCTGGGTGAGCGACACCGCCTTGCCGACGACGGGCGGTTGGATCACCGACTGGATGACGGCGTTGATGACGCCGTACACCGCGATGACCGCGATGCCCGTGGGCCAACCGCCGACCAAGCCGCCGAAAATGATCGGCGGGATGATCGCTATGAAGTACCCGATGTTCGAAATGAACGAGCAGATAAACGCGAGTAGACCCCAGGTCAACGCGCCGGGCACCTGCAGAATGAGCAATGCCATCCAGGTGACGAAGCCCTGTGCGAGACCGAGCACCGTCGTAACCACCATGTAGCGGCGCACGTTGTTGCCGTATGCCACGAGCGAGCCTATTACGAGCGGCTGTGTCGGGTACATCTGGCGAAAGAGCGTGGAATGAAGCCCGCGTCCATGGCCATGAGCAGCAGCATCGTGAAGACGATCACTAGCATCATGATCCAGCCCGCCAGTCCGCCGATGCGTCCGCCGATGAACCCGACGAGCTCCGACGGGTTGAATCCCGCGGCGATGTCGTTGATCTCCTTCGAGGCACCCAGCCGATCAGGAAGGGCAGGGCCGTCTGCCCGCCCTTCGGCGACAGCAGGATCACGATCGTGGCCATGATCGGGACCGAGCTGATCGCCACGGCGAGCGCGATCGGGAGGATGTGGCCGATGGCCTGCAGCATCCGCTCTCCCCTCCGCTACTGCAGCGCCGACGTGAGGCGTGCGATGCCGTCGAGGAACGTCGCCGAGGCCGGCTCGCGCTCCCACTCCTCGAGGGTCAGCTGGCGGCCAACGGCGCGGTAGCCCGCCTCGACCTCGCGCATGTCCGCGACGAACGACGCACCGCGCACCAGCATGATCACCTCGAAGTTCAGGTTGAACGAGCGGATGTCCATGTTGCTCGAGCCGATCACCGCCACGTCGTCGTCGATCGACAGGTGCTTCGCGTGCAGGATGTACGGCCCGGGGTAGAGCCAGATCTGCACGCCCGCGCGCAGCAGGGCGCCGTAGTACGACCGCTGCGCGTGCCACACCGAACCCTGGTCGCCGATCTCCGAGACGAAGAGCTGCACGTCGAGGCCGCGCAGCCGCGCTGATGTGATCGCGTACATCATCGCCTCGTCTGGCACGAAGTACGGGCTCGTGATGATCACCCGCTCCTGCGCCGAGTTCACGAGCGACAGGAAGAGGCGCAGGTTGTTCTCGCCGTCGAACGCCGGACCGCTCGGAAGGATCTGGCAGTCGAGGGCGTCGGGCGAGGTATCGAACGGCACGGCGGTCGCGCGGACGTTCTCGTCGTCGGCGAGCAGCTCGTCGGTCTCGGCGTACCAGTCCGACATGAACACCGCATTGAGCGCCGTCACGGTCGGGCCGGTGACCCGGGCCACGAGCTCCTGCCACTGCAGGCCCCGCTTGATGTTGCTCTTCGAGTTGTAGCTGCGGTCGATGAGGTTCTGCGAGCCGGTGTAGCCGACGCGCCCGTCGACGACGACGATCTTGCGGTGGTTGCGGAGGTCGGGGCGCTGGAACTTGCCCTTGAACGGCTGCACGGGGAGCATGAAGCTCCACTTGGCGCCGATGCGGTCGAGCTCGGCGTAGGTCTCCTTGTGGGTGGCCGATCGGCCCGTGGAGATGTGGTCGAGCAGCACGCGCACCGTGACGCCGCGCTTGACGGCGCGCTCCATCGCCGCGAAGAACTCCTTCGTCGTCACGTCGAGCGACACGATGAAGAACTCGACGTGCACGAAGCGCTCGGCCGTCTCGATGTCGGCGGTCATGGCGTCGATCGAGGCCTGGTAGTCGCCGATGAGCGTCGCCCGATTGCCGCCGATGACGGGGAGCGCGCCGAGCCGCTGGTTCTGCTCGGCGATGGTGGCGAACCAGGTGGGCCACTGCGACCGGTCGGGCGCCAGGTCGACGCCCTCGGCGCGCTCGCTGATCAGCCGGTTCACCTCGGCCTGCCGCACCCGCCACTTCTTCGGCAGCTTGACGTTGCCGATGAGCAGGAACAGCAGGATGCCCACGAACGGGATCAGGAAGATCGCGAGCAGCCAGGCCATCGCCGCCGTCGGCTTGCGGTCGCGCGGGATGATGATGAGCGCGGTGATGCGGATGACGAAGTCCGCCGCGACCAGCACCCACCCGATGATGGTGGCGGTCTCGGCGCTCACGAACGCCCGGTCGTTCGATGTGTCGCTGCAGCACCGTCCATGGCGCCCTCCCCAGTACGGTCGCTCTCGCCGCCCGCCTCGCTCAGGCGGCCGGTCAGTCGTCTGAGTATGGCACCGGCATCGCGGCCGTCAAAGCGTCACCGCGATCGCACGCACCCTGTAGCTAGGCGCACGTCAGAGGCAACCAGCGCCTACGACGGGGTTCAGCATTATCCCGCTCATCCCCGTAGAGCGTGCGCAGTTGACGAGGGCCGCTACGATCACCGGGTCAACCCGGAACGGTGTTCGTTCCCCGACCATCCTGCCGAGACCACTCCCGATCGCTCAGCGATCGCGTCGAAGAGCTCGTTCGCTGGGCATTCGACTACATACCCCATAGGAACGGGGTCCATCACGGTTCCGCGAGGACGATGCCTTGGCGCCATGACTCGACTCAACTCTGGTCCAATGGTCAATGCGCGGAGATCCGTCAGAACGAGCAAGGACATTCGAAGGCGGAGGCATTGACCGTCCCGTTCGGTGTCGAGATAGCTGTCGCTGAATACGCCGACTCGTCATCCACGAGCCCCGGGGGCGCATCAGACACAGATCCTCCTCCCCCGCCAGGGTCTCGTGGACTATCATTGCCTGGTTTTGGGTGTGGCGATGGTGGCGGCCCAGGTCTGTCCGGGTTCGGTGGTGACATCGATGGTGAACTCGCCTCGCCCTGCAACATCAATTCGGGTGGTCGTCATCGCTGGGGTATCGTCGGCGCACTCGATCGGGGTGCTCGTGTCTGGCGCGAGGGCGACCGTGATCGTGCCCCCGCCGGTACAAGTGAGGAACACGAACGCGTTCTCAGCGCCCCCGGTTTCGAGGGGGCCGATACTGGTATCGGCGATCTGGTCGTCACGGGTGTCGAGGATCTCGAATAAGTCAGCCGGCACATGATGGGAAAGCCCCCCAGCAGCCTCCGCACCGTCATTGTCGGTCTTGCTGTCGGTGTCGGCGGTTGCGCTGGTTTCCGTCTTGCCGCCGTGTTCCGGGGCGGTACAGCCCGTCAAAGTAACCCCCAGCACGACGATCAGGGGCACAACAACCAGAAGCCGGGTCGACATAAGGGCGGGGATCCAATCTCTCAATAGCAGCGAGGGTGCCAGTCGTGGTGCCGGAGTGGTGTGCGTGCCACCCCGGTCACCGGGTTCGGTCACCGGGTATGGGCGCCGCTACGGCGGCGACGACGAAGCAGGAGCCCGCCGAGGAGTGTGAGTAGCAGGCTGACAGCGATCGCAGGTGCCGGGTCAAACCCGGTCTCCGCCATCCCACCAGCCGGCGTCGACGGTGCCGCCGGGGCGACAGGCTCAGCCGTGACATCAACAGTGACCTGCCCGCTGACCGGACCAGCCTCCGCCGGGTAGGTACCCGTGATGGTGCGCGGTCCCGCGGTCGCGAACCGGATAGTGTTCCCGGTCACCACATCCGTGGACACATCACTGGTGAACACAGTGTCAGCAGTGACATCCTCGATCGGGACACCGTCCGCGTCGACCGCGGTCGCGGTGAACGTCGCCGTCCCGCCCTCCTCTACGGCCGAGGTAGAGGCCGTCACCGTCACCGACCTGGTGGCCGCCGTGACCGTGAGTACCGTGACATCCGTGCTTCCCACCGATGGCAGCCAGGTCCCAACGCCCGGGGTGAACTCACCAGTCAGCGTGTGAGAGCCCGCGGTCGGGGCCTCCCACTCCAGATCCGCCTGGCCGGTGCCGTCCACCGCGACGGGGTCCCCGGACGGGGTCCCGTCCACGAGCAACTGCACCTGACCAGTCGGGGCCGGCCCAGCCGACGCACTAACCTGAACCGGAACCACGATCGTACGCCCCGCAACAGGAATCCCAACCGGACCACTCAACACCGTCGTCGTCGGCACCACCACGAACAACACCGTCGCGCTACTGCTGCCCGCGGTGCCGTTCAACGTGAATCCGAGCGTCGCGGTGCCCGCCGTCGTACCCGACGTCAACGTCGCGGTGTAGGTGCCGTCACCGTTGTCCGTGACGGCACCGATGGTGCCGAGGTCGGTGGTGATCACGACCGTGTCGCCACCGGCCCCGACGGGGTTTCCGTTGCTGTCGAGCTCGGTGACGGTCACCAATGAGGTGGATGTGCCGTCCGCGGGAATACTGCCCGGCGCGGCCGTGATCGTGGACGTGGTCACGTCCGGGACGCCTGCGGTGAACACCACAGTCGTGGTGTCCGTACCCGCGGTGCCG
>NZ_JBFUDH010000026.1:0-23620 GCF_056404815.1 Agromyces sp. P2_B3
CGGACGAGACCCCCGCGACGACGCCGGTGTCGATCTCGAACTGCTGCACCCACCGGCGCACGGACTCCTGCGAGACCCCGAGCGACTCGGCGACCTGGGCTCTGACGGCGGTCTCTGACGAGTACTCCGAACGGTGCTGTGTCACCATCCGCACAGCCCTGGAACGAACTTCGTGGTCAATCTTGCGTGGCACCTTGCCATCCTCTCGTGTCGCTCAGAAAAGAGCGGCAGAGAACCCGGGGCGCTTCAACCACCCCAACCCGAACCAATGCGCTCGGGACCGGGTGGCACCGGGCACCGACCCGCTATGGTCGCCGGTTCAACCAGACCCCACCCAGAGGAAACGCCCGGCCCAACCGAAGGCAAGGGCCGGGACAAACACAGCGCCGGCCAACGGCCGGCACTACTGAACCCACAGTCCCGCGGGCGACGGCACGCGCCTTCTGGTTTGGTGGCTGGTAGCGCCGAAAAGGCCAACAGCCACCAAGACAGCCTGGCACCAATCCTCGCCGCACCAGAACCCACCCGCGGGTAGCCTGGGCGAATGGTGAAGCATCCGGTAATGCGGCCGACATCGGCCGATGTGAATGCGTTCCTCGACGCGATCCCGAATGCGACGCGCCGGGCCGACGCCAACGTGCTCTGCGGACTGCTCGGCGAGATCACCGGTGAGCTCCCAGTGCTTTGGGGCCCAAGCATCGTGGGCTTCGGCACACTGCACTACCGGTACCAGAGCGGGCGCGAGGGCACCATTCCCCTCGCGGGTTTCTCACCGCGGACGACCCACCTGGTCGTCAATCTCATGAACGGATTCCAGGAGCGTGACCACGACCTGATGGCGAAGCTCGGCGCCCACAAGACCGGTGTGAGCAAGCTCTACATCAAGACCCTCTCCGACATCGACCTGAACACCCTGCGCGACCTCGTCAAACGGTCCGTGCACCTCGCCAGCGATGCCGAGCACGCCTCCCTGCTCATGCGACCCCAGTAACGACACCGGTTAGCCACCTTACGGGCGGGGAACCCAGCCGAGACCCACGATCTCATCACCGCCCGCCCGGTTCAGCCTCACTACGTCCTGGGCTCGTCGACAGCAGCCGCGTACGGCGCGATCCCGCCGCCGTCCCCGAACGGCACGAACCAGTCGTCAAAGTCCAGATTCTCGCCATTCGCCAGGATCGCCCGGACCAGCGGATCGTCTTGGTCGCCGTACAACATCTCCGCGTCGGCGTCCTCCAGAAGCATGTCCTCCAAGTCACCACGCCATTCCGGGCCCACCCGAAGCTCGTACGATTCCACCAACACTTGGACCTTGTCCAGGAGCAGCCGGACCACCAACTCGTCCGCGACACACCGCGGCGGCGACCACTCCCCCGCCAACCGCGACGTCACCACGGCCGCCTGCACCAAGAATCGACGAATGAACCGCACGTCGTACCGATCCGCGTATTGCTCCGGCAGAAACCCAACCGCGAACGACTCCGACGCAGCCCATTCCCCCGTGCCGCGAGCAAGCTCAGCCGCCTCGACATCCTCGAACAGCTCGTCAAGGACGATGTCCGAGGCGTGCCACAACAGCCCCTGCAACAACGCCGCCTGCTGCATTATCCGGCGCCGACCGATCTCGTCATCATCGTCAGCCAGGAACAGATACTCGGCCAAGATCGGCGTTAGCCCCATGACCCTGTTCCCTAACGCCCGAAACGACGCCTCAGACATCTCCCCCAACACCATCCGCACACGATACGACCACCACCGACCACCCACCACCACCACCACCACCAAGAGATCTGCTCTCGCCGGCCCGAGCCCTGTGACTCCATTGCAGGCCGTCAGCACCGTCACCGCATCGATCGTCCCCACCGGGGGCGGACGGGCGGCAGATCCCGGAGCTGGCGGTCAGGTCTGGGGCCTTCGAACTCGCCGTCATCACCATCCCACCGGCGCGCGTACTGGTCCGGGATATCACCCCACCCCCAGTACGGCATAGGCCGGTCAGGGAGAACACCCAACACCTCGAGCGGATCGATCCGCTGCGACCCGACCGTGCACAAGTGCATCCACCAGTCGCCGAAGTCGAACTCGTAGACGAACTGCTCCCCCGAACCCAGCCAGCCCAAGCGCAGCCGGCGATCATCGAGTAGCTCCCCGGCGTCGTCCTGCCAGTCGTACTCCCAGTCCGGGCGTCCCACCCGGACACCACCGACAAGGTCGAACTAGTACAGATGCGATCGATCCCACCGGGCGAACGCATCATCAATCGCGGTCGCCAACTACGAGAACGTGTGACTAGGGGAGCAGACGAACACCCGACCCGGCCGCGGCCAAAGATCCACACCCCGCCCGCCGATCAAATCGACCCGGATCGACAACGACGTACGCAACCCAAAGACCTCTTCCCCCCAACAGATGAAAAGGGATCAACGCCGGGCCACGACCAACGCTAACGCCACTCCGCCACCGCGCCCCCGAGCACCGCCCGTCGCCCATAGGCAGCGAGACGGCGTTCTCCGACTGACCTCGTCAGAGTACAGCCTAGATATGCTGAAATTTCAGCATAAGGAGAGATGTGTTGAATCTGAAGCACGCCCTCATCACGGGATCCGTTGTCACTCTCGCCCGCGAGGCTCGGGCCGGGCACCGGCGGGTGCACCGCCCGTGGGTTGCTGAGCCCGGCCCGTGGGTGCAGTACGACTTCGGTGACGGGCCGGTCATCGATGGGAGATCCTCTGTGCTGTTCGTGGCGTGGTCGGCGTTCTCCCGCTTCCGGGTGGTGTTCCCGATCAAGGACAAGACGATCCCGTCGGTGTTCGCCGCCCTGGACCGGGTGTTCCGGGTGTTGGGTGGGGCGCCGACGTATGTGCTGACCGACAACGAGAAGACCGTCACGACGATGCACATCGCCGGGGTTCCCGTGCGGAACACGCAGATCGTGTCCTTCGCCCGCTACTACGGGGTCACGGTGCTGACCTGCCAGCCTGCGGACCCGGCCACGAAGGGCGGCGCGGAAGCGTCGGTGAAGCTCGCGAAGGCGGACATCGTGCCCACCGACGCGAACCTGCGGCCCGCGTACTCGTCGTGGGACGAACTCGACGATGCGTGCCAGCAGTTCATGGGCGAGATCAACGGGAAGGTCCACCACGTCACCAAGCGCCGCCCACCAACCCGACTACTGAAACCACCTCTGAGCAGGTCCTCGATCGGTTCGCCGACTAGCGCCTTAACCGCGTCCTTCGTGAGAGGCGGCTGCTCGGCGAGCAACCCGAGCGCGTGGTAGAACCTCGGAGTTCGCTGCTCGGCGCCGACGTAGCTCGCGACTTGCGCGATCGCTGCCTGTTCGGGGGAAGCCGTTGGTGCTCATGTGACTCAGAAACAGCCACAGCCGCCCAGCAGGATTCCGCTCGTGATCGTCCACGCTCAGAGGCTACGGCACCCGGTCCCCACGACTGGGACTCCGCCGCCGCCAGGATCCCAAGTACTGAGTCGACGATGCAGAGTATTTCCTCCAGTTCAGGAGGACCGGGCGGGAACGCGACGAATAGCCACAACCCTCTTGAGTAGCAGATCCGATCACTCCGGTCAGCCGCTGAGGATGAGCCCACCCCGATCATGAATATGATCATGTGATATGTCAGAGCTTCCCCCGCCTTCGCAGGGGCTCGCGCTCAGCGAGCGGCTCTAGCGAGGGGTGCTAATGGACTGGTCGTTCGTCGGGGATCTCCCCGCCTGGATCACGGCGGCTGCAGTTATCTTCGCGGGATCGCAGTACCTGATAGAACGCGACCGGCGCCGTGATGAGCAAGACCGAGCTGAACGCATGCAAGCATCGCAACTCTCAGCATGGCCCGTGTCCAACCGCCATAGCCAGCCGTTGGCGTACGGTGTGCTGATCTCGAACCGCTCCACTTCGACGTTCCACGATGTCGTCGTGGAAGCCGTGTTGTTCGGCAACCGACAGCAGAAGCTGGCACTCAAGGTGCTGCCACCAGGCGACTACTTCGTGCCCATCAAAGACTCAGAATGGGATTTCCCGCTCTCAACTGCCGAGTACGGCGGCCACCTCCGCCCTTACACACGTACCGACCGCTACTTCATCGCGTCAATGGCGTTCACCGATAACCGTGGACGTATCTGGCACACCGACCGCCGTATGCTGCTTACCTCGGCGGCCGCGAGCTGACCGCACACGGCAGATCTTCAGACTCGCGACCGCGCCCCGGGCACCGTCGGAAACCCGCTCTGCCCACGTTGCGCCCAACTCGGCGAGCCGCTGACACGCCGACCTACTGGCGACGCTTCCACAGCATCCGGAGAATACCGCGGGCATGCACTCCCTGCTCATCGGTGCGGAGTCCAGCGCCGACGAGCACCGCGACAATGACGACCGTTCCGAACACTGCTGATTCCATATGCGTCTCCTCCCGAGAGCGGTCAGCCCTCCACCAACACCAATGCGGCGAACCGCCACACTCCGGATAGGTCGGTCTCCGCCGTTGAATCGGACAGCGGCCCCTCAACCCTCAGGTAGCTCCCAGCTTGCGTGACCGTGGTCGCGGCCATCATGGCTTCATGCGCGTAGGTGTCTACGTCGACGGGTTCAACCTCTACTACGGCGCGAGGGGCCTTTGTGGCAGATCGACGCCCGGTTGGCGGTGGATCGATCTTCGCCAGCTCGCCACGAACCTCGTTATGGCCTCCGCCTGGCCGGGGAGCACGATCGCGCGGGTGGTGTACTGCATCGCCAGAATCAGCGGTGCCTCGAACGCAACCGGGCAACGCGACCAGGACGTATACCTGCCTGCGCTGAAGGCAGCGAACGCGGTCGACGAGTTCGCAATGGGTAACTACGTGTCGCGGGTGTCGACGGCACCACTCGCGACCGCCGACAAGCACGGGCGACCAGTGATCAGTCACCCGGCATGGCCGTTGATGGTCCAGGACGGAACCGGCAGCCCGCAACCAGCTGCGACATTTATGGCCTCAGTGGCCCGCCGTGAGGAGAAAGGCTCCGACGTCAACGTGGCCTCACACCTCCTCATCGACGTACTGGAAAACGTCATCGACGCAGCGATCGTGATCAGCAACGACAGCGACCTCGAGTTCCCGATCCGAGAAGCACGGAACCGCGTACCCGTAGGACTCGTCAACCCGACGAAGAACTATCGGGCCGGAAAACTTGGCGGCACCCCAGCTGACGGCGTTGGCGGGCACTGGTGGCACCAGCTCGCGGCCGCGGAGCTATACGAATCGCAGCTTCCGGCAACCATCGGCAGACTGACCAAACCGACTGGTTGGTGATCGTCAACCCGCCGCACAACGACAAATCCTGCTACGACCTATCGCATACCACTCGGCCCCTCTGGGGCCGAGTTTTTTCTTGCTGCCGGTGCAATCTGGTACTACTTGGCGGTCTACTATGACCGCCAAGTAGTACCAGTTGGTGCGGCTACTCCGCTTCGCGTTTCCGCATCGGCGATTGTCCGCCTACCGCGCCGCCGTCACGCTCAGCGCCATCCTCACCTGGCTGCGCCAAAAGGAGACACGCCCTAGTTGGCAAAGAGCTCACAGGTGCTTCGACCAGCCCGAACCGCTGACGAAGAAGTCCAGCGACGTCGACCAGCGCACGTAGCTGGTCGCCGGGGCGCGACAGTTCCGTCGTCACCGAACGAGCAAGCAGCCACTCGGGATCGGTCGCCGGTAGCACGAGGAGGACGGTATCGGGATGGGCGGCAGCCCGAATGGTGAGTGCCCCTCCCCGGGCACCTCACAAACGACCGGGTAAAATCGTCTCCGAGGCTACGATGAGCGGCATGTCAACCGACGAGCGGGTGTTCTACCGGGACGTCAAACCATACGAGGTACCCGCGCGACTCGAGGAACTCCGAGGGCCGGCGCACGGTCCTGTCCGGCTGCCAGTGAGCGTGTACTGGGGTCCTGACCCAGTCGCCGACCTCGATACCCAGGGTGGCGTGATCAAGGCGTACCAGGCGGTGCTGCGCGAAGGGCAGGTTGCTGACCAGGTTGCGCTCCTGAATCCGGTGCGCCTGATGGACGTGTGGTCAGAGCTGCTGCTGCCTGCGCGGGCCCGTGCTCTTTGGGAGTCCCGGTTCCCGCAGCTGGCGTCCGCCACGTGAGCGGCATCGAATACCTGCAGCACGCAATCACCCGGATGGCGTTAGACGTTCTCGCGGAGCACGGGTTCGCTCTCGCGGGCTCCGGCGCGATCCGCGAGCACGGGATCGCGAACCGTCTCACCCGCGACGTCGACCTGTACCAACGACCCCTCACCAGCCCAGTTCGACATCGCGGTCGACAAGCTCATCGAACGGCTTGAAGACACCGGTGACGCCGTCACCGTCGTGCGACGCGTCGAACGATTCGCACAACTTCACGTCACCACCCTGACCGGCGACACCGGTGCGATCGATCTGGCCGTGGACTGGCGTGAACGCGACCCCGTAGCCCCTCGAGGTTGGCCCGGTCCTCTCCATCGAAGACACCGTCGGGAACAAGGTCAGCGCGCTCTACACCCGGATGGAAGCCCGCGACTTCATCGACGTCGACGCGATCCGCACGTCTGGCCTGTTCAGCGATGCCGAACTGCTCGACGCCGCAGCGAAACGTGACCCCGGCTTCGAACCATCGATCTTCGCCGCGCAACTTGACCAGCTCACGCGCATCACCACAGACCGGTTCGACGAGTGTGGACTGACCCCGGCCGACATCGACCAACTCCGAGGACGGTACGCCGCCTGGACCACGACCATCCGCGTGAACCTCCAACGGCCGCAGCGCACGGGGCGGCACGCTGCCCGCATCGCGCCGGCAGCCCACAACCGCCGGACGCCACGCCACACCAGACCCCGCGGAAGAACACACCCCGACACCGCCGCATCCAATGACCTCACGCTCGGCAGCCTTCCGTATCTCCTGAATGGCCGCGACCGAGATGCACGCACTGAGGATGTGTAGCTACTGGCGATTGGCTGCGGCCCGGGCGCGACGTCGGCGGTCGCGTTGCCATTCGCGCCATGCAGCGTCCGGCACCCACCCAACGATGCCGCTGCCCGTCGTCTCCGTTCCGATGCACGCGACCCGCGAACTACCAGTGTGAGGTTCCCACCCGACACCAGAGCGAACGACATAGACGGCCCTTCGCGGAACGTGCACGCCCCAGAACCATGCGTCCTGACGATATCCGCTGGGATGCTCGATAATGGCCTTGGACCCACGACGAGCCCGTTGATAGACGTGGCAAATCCTGACCAACCTCACCACCACCGAAGCGTGACGCTCGCCCACAATGGACACCCAGCCCAGAGATCTCCTCCGGTCTGACCCGTACCAATGTATATACGACGGCCGAACCACCCTCCGGGCGGTGGCTCCGCCCCGGACAAGACTCCCAAGATGACCCACCAATTGGTACCGACGCGACCGCTCACGCCCGCCCGTCGCGACAGGCACCAACCCATTGAAAGCCACTGCCGAAGGCGGCGGTCAGCTTCGGGCGCGCAGACAAGACGAGGGGGTGATTCCCTCCATCAGTTCGTCGTCGTCCCGCGTGCTCGAACACCAGCATGAACTCGCGCGCTACCCCCGCCGCCGGGTTGGCGGGTGAGGCGTCTGTCTCACCTGAGCGATTCACGGCCGGCGATCTCGAGTGTCCTCGACCGCGTCGGAATGGCGTTGCTTCTCCGCGCAGCTCAAACCGCACCGGCCTGGCGGCTCCACCATCACCGCAGCTCGGAACGTAGTTCCACCGATTGATCATCTGGTATTTCTCTAGGTAGGGTGGGCATGTCGCTCTTCGGGTGATTGACATCTAGGCAAACACCTTTGGCCGGGAACCGAGCACATTGGCAGGCCTAGATTCCCAAGGTGTACCCGAGCCGATGTCACTGACTACTTTGACCACGGGGGCACGCAGGTGAAGATTGAAACGTCCATCGGCATCGACGCGGGCATCGGCACGGTTTTCGACGCGTTCCGCGACCTTGACCAGGCGACCGATCGGGTCGCCGGAATCGAGCACATCGATATCCTCGACGGTCCGCCGTTACTGACCGTCGGGACACGATGGCGAGAAACCCGCCGCATGTTCGGGCGCACCGCCGTCGAGGTCATGTGGGTCACCGAATTCACCCCACACGAGTCCTACACCGTGGAAGCATCCTCAAATGGGACCGCCTACCGCTCCCGGTACTCGTTCACCATCCGCGACACAAACCAGACCCAGGTCACCCTCACCTTCACCGGACACCCGATCACTCCCGGGGCAAAGGCAATGTCCCTAATCGGACCCCTCTTCGCCAGCCCGGTCCGCAAGGCACTCCACGCCGATATGACAGACCTCAAGCACGCCATCGAAATCGAGACTGCCCCACCCCGCCGACCCCAATGACCAACCAGCGGCGACCACCCCGCAGGCACCACCGCAGGCTCCAGGTGGCAGGCCGCGGGATCTCTCTTGGCTGAGAACCGCACGTGTCCGGCCTCGCGGGCGAAGCCGCCGACCGTCTTCTCGACCGTTGCGGTCGGGGCGGTGACCGCGTCGATCGGATTCGCCGGCGGGCCCGCCGCGGCCGAGCCCCACTACCCATCGTGGAGCGAGATCGAGCAGGCGAAGCAGAACGAGGCCACAAAGCACGCAGAGATCGGCCGGGTTGCCGAATTGCTCGCGGAGCTCCAGCAGGTAGCGGGTGCCGCGGTGCAGGCATCAATGATCGCCGACGAGGCGTGGCGGGTGGCCGTCGACCAGCGCGAGCGGGCAGCCGAACGCGAGCGCACCCTCGGCAAGCAGGCCGACGAGGCGGACCTGGTGGCCGAGATCTCGAAGATGCGGGCGGCCCTCCTCGCCGCGCACCTCGCGAAGACCGCGGGCAACGACCTGACGACCGAACTGGTTTTCTCGGGCGAAGACGCCAGGGACCTGCTCGCGCAGCTCGGCATGGCCTCGAAGCTCGGCGAGCAGTCGAACGCCGTCTACACACAGGCAGTCGCCGACGGGAACACCGCACGGGCACTGCGAGAACAGGCCACGGATGCCGCAGCCGAACGCGTGCGGCTCGCCTCCCTCGCGGAGACCCGGGCCGACGAAGCGCGCGATGCCGCCGACGCCGCGAACGCGGCCGCCGCGGTGCACGAGCAGAAGTCGGCCCAGCTCTACGCCCAGCTCGCGAGCTTGAAGGACACCACAGCCGAGCTCGAACGGCAACGCGTCGAGGGGCAGGCACGCGAGGAAGCAGAAGCAGCGCAGCCCGCGCCAGACCCAGCACCCGGGGGCGGTACAACTCCCCCCACCGGACCCGACCCCGGGCCCGACCCGACGCCGCCGCCAAACACCGGAGCGGTCGAGACGGCCATCTGGTTCGCCAGCCAGCAGCTCGGCGAGCCATACCGCCTCGGCGGCGCCGGTCCCAACGCCTGGGACTGCTCAGGCCTGACCAAGGTCGCCTACGCGAACGCCGGCATCTCCATCGGCACCCACTCCGCGACCAACCAGTACCACACGCTCGCCGCACGCGGACTCGCCGTTCCAGTCTCGCAAGCGCAGCGCGGCGACCTGCTCTTCTGGGGCAGCGGCGGCGACTACTACCACGTCGCCATCTACCTCGGCGGCGGCCGCATCCTCGAAGCACCCCGCGAGGGCGTGCCCGTGCGCGAGTACTTCATCTGGGGCAGTCCCTCCGCGGCAGCCCGCCCCGCCGGGTAACACCACATCACCTGGAAGCCGGTGCTGTTCCTATCCCGATCACCTACTTGTAGTCCCTGACCGCAACCGCAGCCGCGGCAAAAGCTGCTCATCACGCTTCACCCTGTGTACATATCAGTTGGTAGAATGTTGAAACATCCAGCTGTTGCGTAGCCTCAGCACAGGCTGAACGCCAGCGAATGCGGGGAATAATGTCAACTTCGACAGAGCGCGCACGGTTGCGATCAGCGGTCGAGGCGGCGGTGTTCGAGGAGTACGTCGAGAAGCTCACTGCCCTGACCCACGAACTGACCGTGCCGGAGCTGGTGTTGGTGACCGGGTACACCCGGGTCACGATCATCGGGAAAATCCAGGCAGGCATCATCGACGCCCACCGGGTCCGGGGCCGGTATCTAATACCGGTTGCGAAGAACCGGGCACCCCTCCGTGCCACCGGGATCCGAGCATTTCCGCCACCCCGGACGCCCCAACCCGACAAGCCAACCGGTCCAGCGCGCCAAGCGTGGCAGGACGATGGCCGAGTGTGGGTGCCCGCCCGAACCCGCAGCCTCATCGCGGCGCTCCTCGAACAAGGGGCCGCAGCGAGCCCGAGTGAACTGATCACGCAGGCAGTGTCCGCATACGCCAACCCGCACCCCTCACACCAGCAGCGGCACGCCCCACCACGACGAACACGCCATCCCACAGAGCCGAACGGTCCCCGAGTCAGGCTGAGCTGACAGCAGTGTCGTCGGTCATGTTGCCCTCTGGGGCACAACATGACCGACGACAATCGCTCGCACACCCCACCGCCGTCATCAAACGGCGCGGGCCTGTCATTAATGGCACTGGCGCACTTTGACAAGACACGGTCGCCGCGACGTCTCATATGACGATCGCCGACCTCGTCGAACTGTTCGGGATCGGCCGCGCCACCGTCTACCGAGCACTGAACCGGCACCCCGTCGAAATCGACACGACCGTGGCACGGCCGCCCGTCGACGCATGAGCCTCCAGCCCCCCTCGCCGCTCCGCCGCCACAGCCGTATCGTGGGCGACATGGGAGAAGGAGAAACGCCAGACCGGCATGCCCTGCTGGTCACCGAGCTCACCAAATCACTGAAACTCAACGGCGCCGCGCACGTGCACCTCGAGCACGCCGAGATCACCGGTCCCGAATGGATCCGCATCGCCCACGACGCCGCCGACACCCTCGGCCGGCCAATACGCACCGTCACCCGGGACAACACCATCACCGCCTGGCTCACCGACTGGCCACTAGCACCCCCCAGCGAGCCCGACGCCTGAAACCCACACTCGAACCTTGGCCGAGGAGTCCCCCCGTCGTGGATAGGCTTCGGCCCATGAAGCTGATCCCGCTTCCCGGCGACAACGGCACACCGTCACTCTGGGTGAACCCGGCTCATATCGTCACGGTCGGCCGTCTCGACCTCAAGACCGGTGAACTCGTCCAGCTCCGTGCCGAGCTGAAGATCGAAGGCATGGGTCTGCAGCGCGTCAGCCTCGGCGATCACGCCACACCTGCGGCGGCGGATGCGGCATGGGGGAGGTTCATCGCATCACTCGTGGGCGAGAGCTAGAGTGCGTGCAGCCACCTTCGTGACCACTCTGGAGCTGAGCCGGCCAGCTTCTTCTCAGCCTGGGTGGGCAATGTGAGCCGCATGACGAAGGACCGTTCCAGCATCGATGCCGTCCTCATCCTCGAATCGTTGAGCCGCCTTCTCCGCGCGGCGCCTACGGCGTGGCCCAACACAGACAAGGCGCTCCAGTCGAGTTATGTGGACGATTCCATTCGAGCGGTCATCGACGAAGCAGACATTGCCCCTGAGGACCTCAAGAACGCGAGAGCCTGGGCCGGCACCGAGTGGGACGCCGCGTTCCTCAACATTCTCTTCCAGCCCGACGACGACGTCCCCACGTTCCAGCGAATGTCGCGCCGTGCAGCAACTGCCAGTGCGTAGCACCTCACGAAAGCCGAGCTCAGAAGGCGTGAAGTCGCATCCGTGCTGCTGCAGCAGCGAATGCGGGATCGTCGAGCTCGATCGGTTCCGGGCCACGCACTAACACACATTCGCTCGCGTTCCAGATGGCACAGCACCACGCACCACCGTGTTTGGAGCCGAAATAGATCCCGCGCGGAGTGGTGCCGTCGTCGAGGCGAGCGGCCCGCACCAGATCAGCGAGAGTCGTCGTCAGATAGCGGTTCTCGCTACGAAGGACCGACGTGTTCAGCGCAGCCACGCCCTGGCTGGCGAGGAACCGCTCAAGACCGGTCTCGAGAGCTGCGATCGAGTCCGGGTGCTCAATATCGACGAACCATTCCCCACTGTCCACGATCACCTGGTAGATCCCGCGCCGATCACGCCAGCCCGGCGGGAGGGCCCCTGCCCCACGAAATCGCGGCTCACCCCACTGGTCTTCGATGTCTTGCACGAGCTCGTCAAGCGTGATGCCGAGGACCGCGGCGATCGGCTCAAGCACATCCTCGTCGCCGTTCTTCCGCTTGAACTGAGCAAGAACCTCGGCGTACGCGCACTCGGCGGTCTCGGCGATGTAGAACGTCGATCCCAGCGTGTCGTACCGGCCCCATTCATCCCGATGCACGTCCGGTGTCCGGGTCGCCGCAGACGGCTGAACATAGCTCGTCTTGGCCACGTGATACCCGATCTGGCGGTCGACGCGCAGGAGTCTCAGCCCAGTGGCGCTACACGTCCGGGCATCCGCCGAACTCATTCGTCGACATCACCATCAATGAACGCCTGCGCCGCACGGCGCACATCCGCATGCCGGTCCTCCCGAATCGCCATCACCGGGGTGCTCTCACCAAGCAGTGGATTGCCACCGATGAACCACCGTCGCGCCACGTCGACGCCTTCCTCAACGGAAAGGACCGTCCAGAGCTGGTGCGCGAACTGCAGGCGATTCCACGCGTCAGGCCGCGGCTCCGGACCATCCGGCTTTGCCCACTCATGAGGCTGCTTCCGATTCTTCGAGCCGGCTAGCGCCGCAACCAACGTCGCTCCGAGACCCGCGTTGAGCTGCCGCACCAGATCGTGCGGATCAACCCGATTCGTATCCCGGTGCAGTCGCACCGCCGAAAGAGTGACCATGCCATAAGCATACTCGAAACGGTCATGACCGCACCAAAAGCGAAACGAGAAAGTAACGCAACAGTGACCGTTCCTTCCCCAACCACCCGCACATGACCACCGGGGGCGCCGGGCGCCGACCCGCTACGGTCGCCGGTTCAACCAGCACCCACCCAGAGGCCTTCGGCGGTTCGTGTTCGAGTGCGTGTCCTTCAATCTGAGGACCGTTTGAAATATCAGATTCTGATTTACTTAGGGCTTCGGTGTGCCGCACGGCCTACTGGATACGAACGCAATGTCAGCAACGACGGTCGCGGCGCACAGACCTCGAGAGGTCTTTCACCACGGCACGCTGACGTTTCATTAGATGAAGGGGTCTCGTATGGGACTGAAGAGTTCACTGATCGCCGGCGCAACCGTGGCACTCGCCGCCACCTTCGGACTGGCCGCTCCCGCGACGGCGACCGAAGCCGCGCCTGAGGTCACCGCCACACAGCCGGCGCCGAGCGCCCTGACCGCGCATGACTACCTGGTTCGCTCCGAGCTGGAACGACTCGTCGGCACCCAGACCCAGGCAGAGATCGACGCGCTGATGAACTCCGGCCTGCCGGTCACCGGATGGGTCGACCCGGAAACGAACACCGTCGTCGCAGCCAGGCTCGACGACGCTCCGGTGTTCAACCCGTTCGCGATCACCCAGCGCGGCCCCGGATGCGCCACCGGCGACGCGTGCGCGACGAACTCGAACGCCAACGGCTACTACGGCACCGGGACGCTGAACATCAACCTCACCGGCGTCACCAAGATCTTTTCCGGCAGCCACTCGACCACCTGGTGGCAGGGCGGCACCGGCACCTTCCAAGCACCGAACGTGACGCTCCAGTACGCGTTCCCCGGCGCGAACCTCACCTCGATCAGCCGCAGCTAACCCGCCACACCACCAAGAAAGGGGCTGCTACCGCGGATTGGTAGCAGCCCCTTTCTTGCTCGGTCAGCGGCGGGCAACGCCAACTCGTCAGCCCGGCGGGGAGCCGGTGGAACGATGCCGTCCTGAATGCCGAAGAGGCAACTGGGAACCCGTCAAGGTCTTTTGGGCGTAGTAGCCGACCACCCTGCCGTCCTCGGGGTGCAACGCGACCCGGGTGAGAGTGTTGCCGTTGCGGCCAGACTGGCCGGCGACGAAGCGGATCCATTCGTTCATCTCGGGGATGCCGCAATCGAACACGTCACGGCCGGTCTGGCCTGCCAACGTCTCTATTCGCCACACATCGGAACTCTACGGCCGGGCGGGCGTTGTTCCGACGGTGGACGCGGTCGTTGTGGAAGAGTCGCGGGTATGAGCGGTACTTCACAGCGACGTGAACGCCCAGAGCCACATGCACGCCGGCACTGGACGCAGGGACAGCCTCGACGTGGGCACACCATCCAGCTGGTCCGGTGGGTTCAACGCGGCGATACCGGATGGACCGCGGAGACCGTCACCGGCGTGTACCTCAGCAAGGACGACGAATTCTGGCACCTGCAGGTAGACGGGGACCCCGTCGCCTTTGACCGCGACCAATGGGAGCGCTGCAACCGATAGCCCCACGCGGGCAGCCCCGCAGGCTACTTAGACTTCGAGGTGGATCTCATTCACACCATCCTGTAGCCGATTGCGCTCGCGCACCGCGCGCTATGCCCATTGGACATTCGTCGGCTGGGTCTGCGCACGCGGTAATGACGGGCTTCAAGCCTGATTCCCCTCCTCGCTCAACAACGAACGAGGAAGCGCTCAGCCCTGGGCCAGATCAGAACGACACGACACCCCGACAGCCACCAAGTTGGGCCACTTCAAAGCGACAAGCCTGAGCCACACCAGACTGACAAAGACACGGGACCGGGGCGGGTGGGCCGTCCACGCCGGTGTGCAGGCGCGCCCTGGCGCGGCTGTACACGGGAGTGCGTCGGGTCACGGTCGGGCAGCACCGCGTATGGAAGTCACGGTTCTCCAGCCTGGGTGCGGGACAGCCCGGAGGAGTAACTGTGCCGTGCACAGGTGGTGAACCGTCGCACCCGGACAGTCACGGAAGACCGAACGGGTCGCGTGCCGCCGGCGGGCCGGGAGTGGGAGGGCGGAGCCACTCACGGTCTGACGCAGTAGCGGCAGGCCCCGGGGTCTAGGGGGCCGCACCCGCCAGTCACACCCGACGGCGATCTGACGGGTGCGGAAAGCAGGCATGTCCCCCTTGCCCCTGTGCCTGCTCACCGCGAAGCGTAGACCCGGCCGGGTATCACTGTCTGCCCCCGTTCCGGGGGTGGACCCGCGCCCGCCCCATGAGAGCTCGATTTCTCGAGGGAGGGCGGGCGCGGAGGCGACCCGATGCAATGGGTCGCCTCCGCTCAGGTTAGGCCGCGTCCGGCGTCATGTCACGCTTAGTGTCGGGTTCGGGGTATCCGGCCGCGATCCGTTCCACCGGGGACAGGTGATGCCCCCACGCCTCCAACTGGAGCAGGTAGGTCGTGTCGCGGCCGTTCGGGTACCGCCACGAGTCCCGGCTGGTCGCCGCTTCCCGCGCGGAGAGCACCATGCCGAGGGTGACGTGCCCGGCCTTCGTCGGTGTGTCCTCGGCTCGCTTCGCGAGCCGCTCCCGACGGTCGTCCCCGTCGATACCGAGCCACCCGGCCGCGAGGTCCCCGAAGTCTCGGGTGACCTCGGCGTGGTGGCGAGTCAGGGTGGCCGCGACGAACGGCGCGGCACCCTTCGGCAGCGCCTTCCGGCCCAGCAGCGTCCCGACGAACTCCCGACGCACCACCGTGGCCGCGTCCCACTGCTTGTTGCAGTTGATCAGGCGGCGACGTGCTTCTCGCTTCTGCTCTTGTTCGGCTTCGACCTGCGCGGCGGTCTGCTCTTCCGCCGCGACCGGAGTCGCGGAGGTCTCGGCGGTGCGCCAGCGGGGCTGGTGCAGCTCCGGGCGGGTGCACACCTCTTCGACGTCGATGTCGTCCTCGCCGGYGCCCCARACCCGCACCGTCAACGCGCGGCCCTCGCAGGTGGCGTGCTGGTCCGGGTCCAGCGGGGGCCGGTCGGTGGCGTCCTCGTCGGCGTCGGTCAGCGAGTACACCCGCACGAACTCACCGCTGTCGGCCCACCGGGACTGGAACACCGTGATCCCCTGTGCTTCGTACCCGGCGATCACCTGCGTGCGGTGTGCGGTCAGGGCACGGTCGGCGCGGATTTCCTCGACCACCCACCCGAGTTCGTCATCGTCGGCGCAGTCGAGGATGCGCCGCTGGGCGTCGCCGTCCCCATCGAACTCCGCAACCAGCAGCGCCCGCTCGAAGGACACCTGCTCTGCGACGGCCTGCTTCGCCGTCTCCGACTTCGCGACGGCAATGGCGGCGGTGACGCGTTCGGTGCTGTCGCCGGTGCGGGCGGCGATGGTGGCCACGTCGATGCCCGCGAACGCCAACTGCTCATACGCGACCACCCGGTCAACGTCGGGCAGGTCGGCCCGGTTGAACGTCTTCAACTGGCCAAGGATGCGTTCGGTGTCGGCGCCCGGCGCGGTGCCGAAGATCGCCAACACCTTCAAGATGCCCGCGTCGCGTGCGCCGAGGAGGCGGCGCTGCCCGTCCCACACGACCACGTTCCCGTCATCGTCCCGGCGCGCGAGGACCGGGGTCTCCACCCCCTCGGCGCGCAACTGGGACACCCACGCCGCCCACTCCGGGGTGGTCGTGTCCGGGGCGGTGCGGATGTTCGCGTCCAACCGGGCGGTGGCGGTGTCGATCCAGTCGATCGACACCGGCACCGGCGTGGGCGTCGCATCGGGTGCCGCCGTGGTGGTGGTGCGGGTCTTGGTCTTGCTCGTCATCAGTTCTCCTTCGTTGTTCGGTATGGTGGTGGGACACCGACCCGGAACCGTGAGTAGTAAGCGCACTCACGACTCCGGGTCTTGGTGTTCCCGGGGTGCTAGTGGCTGATCAGTTGACCGGTGGCGGCGAGGATCGCCCGGTACTCGCGGGCGTCCCGGGGCCGACGCCATGCCGCGGTGATCGCCGCGCACTGCTCATCGGTCAGTGACAGGGTTTCCCCGGTGTCGTGGCTGATGCCGAGGAACACCCCGGCACCGAACAGCACCCCCGGGAACCCGGCCGCGCGAGCCATCACGGACAACTCCATGTTCAGACTGGACCGGTACAGGCCCTCATCATCGACGAACACGTCGATCGTGTCGCTGTATCCGACGACGTCGTACCACTGCGACCCGATCGTCTCGTTCAGCCCGCGCACGCGTGCGTCGCCGGTGGTGTCATCGATCTGCACGGTCGCGAGCGTCCCGTCCACCCCGATACGTATGGCCTTCCACATTTCTTTTCCCCTTTCGGTGGGATCGTGTGCCGGTCTGGCGCGCAGATCAGGAGCGAAGAGAGGAAGCGAAGCACCCGCAAGGAGCGGTTGGCAGGAGCAAGTTCCGGAGGAGCGAAGCGGCGGAGGAAGTTTCTCCGAAACTGCGACTGGAGGGTGCGCAGCTGACGAACGCAGCTACGATCGCAGCACCAGACCGGCACACGGTCACACCGGAAGAGAAGACCCCCGACGCCGGAGGCGACGGGGGTCGGTCACAGCACCGCGGAGCGGTTCCCTTCAGGCCAGGGCAGCGCCGCCGCCGGCGGCTCCACATCCACCACCAGGTGCAGCCAGAATGGAATGACATCCCGCTCGTCGTGCACCCCACGATGACCAGCGCGACGACGGCCAGAACCAGGACCACCCCTACCCTCCCGGCCAGCCGCGCCGACAGGTGACCGGTCCTGGATACGGTGAGCGGGTGAGCTGAACGGTCACCACGTGCCGGGGCGGACGGTGCCGCTATACACCGCCACCCCGACCCCGTTCGGCCCTATGACAGGGAATCTGACTACTCCGGCAGGCCGAGCTCGCCACGCAAGGATGTGGTCGCGGAGATCGACCGCGTCGCACGAGTGCGCTCCACATAGCCACCCGTCGCGGGATCGCGCCCGAGTTCTCGTTCTACTGGCCGGGCTTGCTCTGCAATGCCTTCAACTCGTCACGTGCGGCATCGCGCTCAGCCAACGCTTCATCGACCCTGCTTCGCAGCACCCGGACCTCACCGATCGCCTCGGCCCGTTCGATGCGCATCATGGACAGCTCATCGCGCTCTGCCGTGACAGCCTCCAGCCGGGCACGTGTGTGAGCCTGCGCCTCGGTCGCGACCGTGAGCTGTTCGCGTGCGTGCTCGATGCCCGTGCGCGCAGCATCACGCTGGATGCGCAGGTGCTCGACTTCCTGCTCGAGCTTGGCGAGCTGTCCGAACACGGCTTGCTCCGCGGCCGCGGCCGCGATGGCTTCGGCACGGAACTGCTCAACCTGCACGCGCAGCGACTCCAGTCTGCCGTCATGGATCCGCTCGGTCGCGTCGGCACCTGCGACACGACCGCGCTCGAAGGCCTCCACGATCGCCCCGTCGAGTGCCTTGCTCAGCGCGTCCAGCGCCGCGTCCGCGACGGTCTTTCCCCCATCGGGAATGAGGTCCTGAACGCTCGGCAGCGCGGCCTTCGCCCGCTCCGTGATGCCCTGTTCACGATCGGTGTCTAGCGCCGCGCGCTTGTCCTGGACCGTCAGGTGCCAGCCGCCGCCGTCACCCCCGACCACCCGTTGGAGCGCACGCGCCGAGGGCAACGCCGCGTACCGCTCGACGATCAGGTCAAGCAGGATCGCCCGGCGCTGTGCCGCCGTACCCGAAGCAGCACGGTAGGCCGCGCGGAGCGTCGCCCGTCCGTCGTCCCCGAGGCCGTCGAGGTCAAATCCAGTACGGAAGGTCACCGCAAGATCATATCATTACGCACGATCATGACGTCATGCCATGTCGTCATGATCGCGTGGGCACGGCCGAAAGGCTGGCGGAGGCGCGCACAGCGCCGGCGAAGCCCGGTCCCACAAGGTCAGCACTGCGCCGCCCACAGGGTGGCCCCGCCCGCACCAGGTGGGGCCCACGTCAACTGTCATCGCGTTGCTCGTGCCCGCGACGACGAGCAACACGATGACGGCCCGAACCAGGACCACCCCTACCCTCCCGGCCAGCCGCGCCGACAGGTGCCTGGTGATGGATACGGTGGGCGGGTGAGCTGAACGCTCACCACGTGCCGGGGCGGACGGTGCCGCTATACACCGCCCGCCCCGGACGCCCCGCCCCCCTAGGGTGCTGGGGTTTCGGGTGCTGGGGCCGGGTGGTGTGCTTGGATTTCTGCGTACGGGACCGTATCGGTCCAGCTGTACCCGGTGGTCACGCTGACGCTCTTCTGGTTCACCCGGACCACCTCCCGCCACACCCCACGGACCTTCACCCGGTCACCCCTACCGATGTCCGCCTTCGTGTACCCGGTCGCGACGCCCGCGGCGATCTGCTCGACGCGGACGCCTTCCCAGTACGCGTGCTGGTCGCGCAGCTCCCCGAGCCGCGGCGCGATCCGCGCCGCCCGCGCGGCTCGCATCTGCTCGTTCGCCGGCACATACCCGCGCACCGGGTCGTAGTGGTCCGCGACGATCTGCCGTTCCAGGCGGCGGATGTCCGCGGCGAGCTTCTGAATCCGGTTCGCGACCGTCACCGGCGCGTACCGGCCCGCAGTCGTCTGCGCGGCCGCGGCCGCCCGCTTTGTGGCGTGCTCCGCGGCGTCGGCCGCGTCAACGGAGCGGCGCATCGCGGTATCGGCGCGGGTGATCGCGGCCCGGTGCCGGCCCTCGGAGTGGTGCCCGACCTTGATCGGCTCACCACCAGGCGGCAACCCATCCAACCGCCGCTGCACGTTCGCCCACGCCGCATCGGATGCGGCCGCCTTCCGGTCGGCTTTCGCCTCGAGCGCGTCCACCCGGGCCGCCTGCCGGGCGATCTTCCCCGCCTCGACGTCCGCGGTCGAACGGCGCCCGGTGTCGATCACCGTGGTGACCTCGAACCCGGCCACCTGGAGCGCGGCCGCCGTCCGCTCGATCTTCCACCCCTGCACCAACCGGTCACGACTGTTCGGCACGAACCAGACGCCGATGCTCCTCCCCCACCGCCACCCGCACGCCTTCAAGATCTCCGCCGCGCCGTCACCACGTGCCGTCCCGTCGATCAGGGTGCCCGCCTCGTGCGTGTGCGTGATCGTCAACGCCGCGTCGGGTTCGATCATGGGGGCCGGCCGTGGTTCCGTACCCGCCTGCTCGAGCATCTGCGAACTATTCATCCCGTGGGTTTCCTCTCGGTGGGGACTGGTTGACACCAAGGCCAAGAGCGGGCCGGAGACCGGCGCCACCCCCAACCCCGACAACCCCGCCACCCGCAGGAACGGGGTTCCTTCCCGTACCATCCGGGGTCTCCGACCGGGTGACGCCGCCCAAACACCCGCTATGGTCGCCGGTTCAACAACCCCCCACCGACGGGAAAAAGCCCTGCCCGGCCGAAGGCTGGGCAGGGCGACGTGACTGCGCCGGCGTGCCGGCACCGCTAAGTTCAACCGGGCCGCCCGAAGGGTGGCTCCACTCCACCCATGCGCGCACGGGGATGTCGGAGGCGGAGCACGAGCGCGGTGGGTGCGCCGCGGCGGCGGAGGCTGCGCGGCTGGTTGCGCTGGGGTGTGCGGCGGGCAGAGATTCCGGGACTGAGTACTTCACGGATCACCGGCTGTCGAGCTGATGAGCGGATCCGACACGGGGGCCCTGTGTGGATAGAGCGGTTGCTGCCGCGCATATGCGGGGTGTCAGACCTATCAACCTGTTTGGAGCTCCACCGATCATGGCTCTTCTCGTCCTGCTGGCCTCGGCCTCGACCGTTGCGGTCACTCTCGCCGCGGTCGTGCTGATCCTGGTGTCCGGATTCGCGATGCTCGGCGGTCGTGACAGCGGCCGTGCCCGTCGTGCGGAACGTCTGCTGCGGCTGCTGTTGGAGACGGCGGTCAAGCTGTGGCGGCGCGGCCCGCGCCGACGGTGAACCTACGTGTGGCGGGGGCCCCGGATGTGGGCGGGTTCGGCTGGTGGCGTCCACGTCGCGTCCGGCCCTGGCCGGGAGGTCGCCTCGCTTCTGGTATGTGCGCGTGCGGCGATCGCGTCCAGGCTCGCGCGAGCGGCCGCGAGGCTCTCGCTGACCGCGACGGGCGCCTCCGGGGCAGGTGCTACTACACGCGATCAGGCAAACCGGGCGGCCACGGGGACCCGCAGGGGAATCACCCGAGCTCCGGAAACACCGGCTCGAGACTGTCGACGATGTTCGCCGATCGAGGCCCCGCGGAATTCCGGACTGTGGATGGAGCGTTGCGGCGCTGTCACCGGCGAGGAGGACGGTGCTGCCGAATGTTCGGGCCAATGATTAGTATCATAAAATACTGGGGGGGTCGAGCTTGGTCCGGCTCTGTAGGCCTGGTGGGTGTCGCCCGAGTCTGGGGTACGGGTCCTGTACGGGTGTAGCTGGCGCCTGTCACACTGAGGCATTGTCTGGATCGCTTCACCATTTCGTTTGTTCGTTCGTTGCTCGTTGATGGGTTTGTGAAGGTTGAGCGTCTCGTGCTTACTGTTGCGTCGCGTCGGTCCCGTTCAACCCATGCTGGGCGCGCCCCGCAGCTATCGGGTCGGGCGGGGGCTCGTGGCCGTGCCCGGGTGGTGGTCGCGGGGCTGGTCGCGGTGGTGCTGCTGGTGGTCGGCGTGCCGGTACCGGCCTCGGCTGTGACGACCGGGTGGGCGATCGATTCTGCGTTCGCGTCGAGTTTCGGCACCGGCTTCAACAGTGACGTGCTCTCGGTTGCGGCGCAGGCGGATGGTGGCATCCTCGCCGGCGGTCACTTCACGTCGGTGGACGGGGTCCCCGCGGCTCTGGTGGCCCGGTTGAATGCGGATGGCACGGTAGATACGACGTTCGCGGCCAATCTGGGCACCGGCTTCAACTCGGACACAGTGCGGTCGATTGTTGTGCAGGCGGATGGTGGCATCCTCGTCGGCGGCACATTCACGGCGGTGAACGGGGTCACCGCGAACCGGTTGGCCCGGTTGAATGCGGATGGCACGGTCGATACGGCGTTCGCGGCCAATCTCGGCGCCGGCTTCAACTCCGACGTGTTCTCGGTTGTGGTGCAGGCGGATGGTGGCGTCCTCGTCGGCGGGAACTTCACGGTGGTGAACGGGGTCACCGCGAACCGGTTGGCCCGGTTGAATGCGGATGGCACGGTCGATACGGCGTTCGCGACCAGTCTCGGCGCCGGCTTCAACACCGCCGAGGTGTACTCGGTTGCGGTGCAGGCGGATGGTGGCATCCTCGTCGGCGGTACTTTCACTGCGGTGAACGGGGTCCCTGCGGCGGGGTTGGCCCGGTTGAATGCGGATGGCACGGTGGATGCCGCGTTCGCGACCAGTCTCGGGACTGGCTTCAGCGGCTACGTGAACTCGGTTGTGGTGCAGGGAGATGGTGGCATCCTCGCTGGCGGTCTGTTCACGTCGGTGAACGGGGTCGCCGTGAACAATTTGGCCCGGTTGAATGCGGATGGCACGGTGGATGCCGCGTTCGCGACCAGTCTCGGCACCGGCTTCAACAGCATCGTGTTTTCGGTTGCGGTGCAGGCGGATGGTGGCATCCTCGCCGGCGGTACATTCACCACGGTGGACGGGGTCGCCGCGGCTGGGTTGGCACAGTTGAATGCGGACGGCACGGTGGATGCCGCGTTCGCGGCGAATCTCGGCACCGGCTTCAGCGACACGATACGTTCGGTTGCAGTTCAGGCGGATGGCGGCATCCTTGCCGGCGGCTACTTCACGTCGGTGAACGGGGTCACCGCGAACCGGTTGGCCAGGCTGGTGCAGGTGACCGTGGCCATTGACCCGATCCCGGCCCAAGCCTCGGTGACGAGCACCCCGGTCACGGTCCAGGCGGCCGCGACGAGTACCAGTGCCGACCCGATCGTGTACGCGGCATCTGGGCTCCCGGCGGGGTTGAGCATCAACACGTCCACCGGGCAGATCACCGGAACCCCGACCGCGGCGGGAACTTCCACGGTCACGGTGACGGCGACCAGTGCCGGGGTGACCGATCAGACCACCTTCACCTGGACCGTCACCAGCGCGGATCCGGCCACCTCGACGATCGCGGCGGCGCCGGGCAGTATTCCCGCGGACGGGACCAGCACGTCCACGGTCACGGTCACGGTGCTTGATGTGAACGGCAACCCGGTCGGGGTTGGTGGTGCGACTGTCACGATGTCCACCACCCTCGGCACCCTCAGCGGAGTCACTGATGTAGGCGACGGCACCTACACCGCGACGTTGACGTCGGGTACAACGGTAGGTACCGCGACCCTCGGGTTCACGTTGGACGGCACCGCAGGCACCGACATCACGACGGTCGTCTTCACCGCGGGTGCCCCGGATCCGGCCACGTCCACGATCACCGCGGCGCCGGGTAGTATTCCCGCGGACGGGGCATCGACGTCGACGGTCACGGTCACGGTGCTTGATGTGAACGGCAACCCGGTCGGGGTTGGTGGCGCCACGGTCACGATGTCCACCACCCTGGGCACCCTGGGCGCGGTCACGGATAACGGTGATGGCACGTACACGGCGACACTCACGGCGGGTACGACCGCGGGCACCTCGACCCTCGGGTTCACACTGAACGGCACGGCAGGCACCGACACTACCCAGGTGGTGCTCGTTGCGGGTGCTCCGGATCCGGTCACGTCCACGATCACCGCGGCACCGGGCACGATTCCCGCGAACGGAGCATCCACCTCAACGGTCACCGTCACCGTGCTCGACAGCAACGGGAACCCGGTCGGGACCGGTGGCGCGGCGGTC
>NZ_JBFUDH010000027.1:0-19804 GCF_056404815.1 Agromyces sp. P2_B3
AGCCGGCTCCGGCCGGGGCGGCATCCGCCTGACCCGGGAACGGCATGGGCGCCAGCGCGATCGCCTGCACGACCGGCGGGCGTGGTCGCGCGGCCGGGGCCGACACGGGGGCGAGCGCCGGAGCGAGCGCGCGCTGCGCGATGAGGGGCACCGTGAGGCGGGCTGGGGCGGCCGGCGGCGCCGGCAGGACGAGCGGATGGTCGACCGTGGGAATCGCCTCGTCGGTGCGACGCTGCACCGTCGATGGCGGGTCGGCGGCGAGTCGAGCGACGGGCATCGCAGGTGCGGGCGGCGGCGCGTCGACCGTGGCCGCGTGCGAGGGGCCGGGCTCGGGTCCCACCGCGGGCCTGACGTCGGCGCCCGAAGTGGTCGCGCCGAGCACGCTGCGCACCGTCGGCTCCGGGCCGTCGACGACGGCCGACGCGGAGGGCTCGTCCGGCTCCGAGACGGCGGGCGTCGCGGCGAGCGCGTCGCCGATCGCCGGGGCCGCCGAGTTCGGGGTCGCGGCCCGCTGCAGCGGGAGCGCACCTCCGGCGGGCATCCCCGACGGCAGCGGCGCGCCGAGCCCGAAGCGCTTTGGCACCGCCTCGGACACCCCGGCGGCAGGCAGGCCGGCGAGGGTCGGCCCCGACCCGCTCGACGGTGCCTCGGCAGGAACCGAGGGGCCGCCCGAGCCCGGCTCGACGCTCGACGGGTCAGGCGACGGCAGGGCGACCGGCGTCCCGGCCCGATCGATGCGCTGCACCGACGGTGCGCCCGAGAGACGGAGCGCCGTGGTGCCGGCGCTGGGAGCCTCGGTCGGGGCAGGATCGGCCGACCGGTCGCTCGCTGCGGCTGTCGCCACGATCGGCGCAGCACCCCCAAGCGCCGGAGCGTTCGGTTCGGCGACGTCCTGAGCCGGCGCCTCCCCCTGGGTCGAGGCCGCGGGGGGTTCGCCTGCGGATGGCGCGGGCTCATCGTCGCGGTCGACGGATGCCGCGGCATCCGGTGCCTCGACGGGCTCGGCCGGCGCGAGGTCCTGCTCGGGGGCGCGCTGCACCGGGAGGTCCACGCCGGACGCAGCGTCGGCGACGGTCGACGGCACGGCCGGCGACGACGCACTCCCCTGCTGGGTCGAGCGCCCCGGCCCCGAGAGCGGCGGCCGCAGCGTGAGGTCCGCGACGACCGACCGCTGCACGGGCGCGCCGAACCCCGATGCGCTGCCGGCCACCGTGCCCGACGGTGCCGTGGCGTCCACGAGGTGTCCCATCGCCCCGAGGCTGCTCGGCACGACCCGCGTGGGCAGCGACGCGACGAACCCGGTCGAGAGCGTCGCCGGCGCGGCATCCGACACCTGACGCTGCAGCGGCGGGAGGAACGCCCAGCCCGCGGGCGGGATGGGCGACGACGACGGCGGGCGCGACGGATCGGACGTCGCCGTCGGCGGTGCCGGCGACGGGTCGTCCCGCTGCCACGGCCAGCGCATCAGCGCTCCTCGGAGAGCCTCGTGTTGATCGACGCGATCTCGTGCACGTAGCGCAGGCGCTCCGCGTGCTCCATGTCGAGGATGTCGTCGAGCGACCAGTGGAAGTGGTAGGCGACGTACGCGACCTCCTCATGGATGCGGTCGGCCGAGTACGTCATGATTCCCCCAGGCGACCGCCCGCGAGATCGGCCGTGAACCGGTGCGAGCACTCGGGGCAGGTCACCGCGATGCGCGTGTGGCCCTCGGCGTTCACCCGCCGGTAGAAGTCCTGCAGGAACGCGACATCCGACGCGAACATGTTCTCGATGACCGACGAGTCGATCGAGCCGAGCGAGCCGAGCGACGTGATCACCCGGCCGAGCAGCACGACCGTCGTGTAGGCGGCGTTCTCCTGCACGCGGGCGTCGTAGAGCGGCAGCAGCTCGTCGCGCGCCGTCGCGAGCCGCATCACCCCACGGCGATGCACCGTGCCGTCGGCGCCGACGTAGCCGCGCGGCAGCTCGAAGGCGAACTCGGTGCGCATGGCGCCGTCGTCCACGAGACCCGCCGGCGCGGCATCCGTCGATTCGATCCCGGGCCGCGTCGCGATGACGCGCTGCATCACTTCACCTCTGACTCGTCGAAGCAGATCGTGAACTTCTCGGTGGCCTGCTCGGTCGCGCCCGCCTTGAGCGAGTTGACCTCGACGCTGCGCACCCAGCAGTTGCGGAACTCGTACTTCTTGATGGTGCCGCCCTCGTAGTCGAGGAGCTCGACCGACGCGGTCTTGCGCGCGCCCTTCACGTCGCCCTTCATGACGACGCCGAGCCAGTCGGTGACCGTCTTGGAGTCGGTGAGGCCGCGGGTGACGGTGAACTCCCCCGTCTTCGCGCGACCGATCAGCTGCCTCGCGACGTACTTCCCGTCGGCCAGCTGCTGCTTGAGTTCGATCTTGTCGACCTCGTTCTTCAGCCCCGAGACCTCCGTCACCTTCGGCAGCTCGATGCCGTCGATGATGACCTTGAAGGCGTAGGCGGGTGAGGAATCGAAGGTATCGGCCAGTGGCATGTCAGTCTCCTACTCGTGTCGTGCGATCACGCTCGTGCGGTCGCGCTCTGCGGTCACTCTCTGCAGTCACTCGGCGACCAGGCTCGTGCCGCCCGAGAACTGCGAGAGCTCGAACACGACGAACTCCGCGGGCTTCACGGGGGCGACGCCGATCTGGCAGACGACCTGCCCGACGTCGATGAGCTCGGCGGGGTTCGTCTCCTCGTCGCACTTGACGAAGAAGGCCTCGTCGGCGGTGCTGCCGAACAGGGCGCCCTTGCGCCACTCGTTGATGAGGAACGCCGAGATCGAGCGACGCAGCTTGCCCCAGAGGGCGGGGTCGTTCGGCTCGAAGACCGCGAACTGCGTGGCGCCGAGGATCGACTTCTCCAGGTAGTTGAAGAGGCGGCGGATGTTGACGTACCGCCAGGCCGGATCGCTCGAGAGCGTGCGCGCACCCCAGACCCGGATGCCGCGACCGGGGAACGCGCGGATCGCGTTCACGCCGATCGGGTTGAGCAGCTCCTGCTCGGTGCGGGTCAGCTGCGTCTGCAGTTCGATGGCGCCGCGGACGACCTCGTTCGCCGGCGCCTTGTGCACGCCGCGCTCGCTGTCGTTCCGCGCCCAGACGCCGGCGATATAGCCCGACGGCGGCACGAACCGGTTGCTGCCGGTCGCCGGGTCCAGCACCTTGACCCACGGGTAGTACAGGGTCGCGAACTTCGAGTCGTAGCCCGCGCCGGTGCGCCGCCACGCGACGATCTCCTGCGCGTTCAGGGCCGGCGGCGGGTCGAGGATGGCGACGCGGTCGCCCATCAGCTCGCAGTGCGCGATGACCGCGAGCTGCACGGCCTTCACGGTCTCGAGGTCGATGGCGCCCTGCTCGTAGGCCGCCATGAGGTCGGGGACGACCACCATGGTGACCTCCTCGATCTCCTCGAGGCCGCTGAAGCCGGTGCGGTCGGCGGCGTTGCCGATGTAGTTGGCCGCGGAGACGCCCTCGAGCACGATGGGCTGCTCCTCGGGCTCCGGCACGGCCAGGTCGAACCGGCCCGGCTTCGGGAGGACGCCGGCGGATGCCGCGTCCACCTCCTCGACCGTGACCAGCTTCGACTCCGTGGCGACCTTGGTCACGACGTAGGCGGCGTGGTCGGGCTTCGGCGAGACCTGCTCCCAGATCTCCGGCGCGCGGCCCTCGGCCGTGACGACGACCTTGAAGACGCCGTCCTCCGGCTCCTCGCCGCCCGGATCGGCGATCTCGACGGAGATCGGCTTCGCGTTCGGCGAGGCGTTCTTCGCCGTGAACACATAGTTGCCGATGGTCGCGGTCTGCGGTCCCGACGCGATGGCCTTCTGCTCCCGCTTGGCGCCCTTGCCGCCCGAGCTCTGCTGGCCCGTGCCGACGCGGACGACGTAGCAGTTGCCGCCGCCGTTCAGGAAGTAGCCGTACACCGAGTACGCGAGATAGGCGCCCGGATAGAGCCCGCCGAACTGGTCGACGAACTGCGTCCAATTGGACACGAGCGTCGGCGAGTTCTCCGGCCCTTTCGGTGCCATCCCGATGAATGCTGCGACCGCGGTGCCGACGCCCTCGATCGGGCGCGTGGCGGCCTCGATCTCCTGCACGTACACACCGGGTGAGAGATAGGTGGGCATCCCCGACTCCTTCGCTGGATTGCGTGATCCAAGCGTCGGTCCGCGGATGCCGCGGCGGGGGGTCCAACCGGACGGGCGAGGGGGTGAGAAGGGCTGCTCGATGGGGCAGGGGGAACAGGAGTCGGCCTAGCCGGCCGACTCCTCCTGCTCCTCCTCGGCCTCTTCGCGCTGCACCCAGAGCCCCTGCACGGGCTCCTCCTCCTCGTCGCCCTCGCGCTGCACAGTCGGGGCTGCGGCGCCGGAGCCGTCATCGATTCGCTGCACGGGCGCCGGTTCGCTCATGACCCTGGCGGCGTTGTCGGCGGCGGCGCGCTCGAAGCGGTCGCCGGGATCGCTGACGCTGACGCCACTGCCGGTCGGGGTGCCCTCGACAGGGCCCGACCGCTGCTGCACGACATGGGTGAGCTCGTGGGCGATGGTCGTCCGGCCCGACTGCGACGACGGGTCGTACGCGTCGCGCTGGAAGACGACGTTGCTGCCCACCGTGTAGGCGTGCGCGCCGACCGACCTCGCGGACTCGTGCGCCGCGGCATCCGTGTGCACCCGCACGTCGCCGAAGTCGTGGCCGAGGCGCGACTCCATGTCGGTGCGCACCGCGGGCTCGAGCGGCGAGCCGCCCGACGACACGACGTCGAGCACCGGCGAGCGCTGCTCCTCGACGAGGTCGCTGACCGCGGCGTTGCCGGCCTCGCGCTGCAGGCGCAGCATCGTCGCCGGGCCGAGCACGTCGGCTCGGCGCTCGGCGAGTCCGTGCGTCGTCGCCTGGCCCTCGCGGGCGGCATCCGTTCCCCGGCGTGCGACCTCGAGGTCGACGCCGTCGTAGTCATGTGCGTGCATGGTGCACCTCCACGATCGACCGCTTCCATTTCACCGCGGGCGGGCCCGACGCGGGCGAGATCTGCCCGATCGGGAAGGCGCCCGTTCGCGAACGCGCAGCGCGATGCCGGGTCATCCGCCCGCCACCTCAGCCCAGTACCGGCCGAACTCGCGTTCGACGACGAGCCGGCCGAGCTTGCGGTACTCCCGGTGCACGCCGAGCACGAGGTGGCGCATCGAGACGCCGCCGCGTTCGGATGCCGCGAGGTAGGCCGCTGTGACGGCCGCCGCCCTGATGGCTCCGCCCGCGAGCTCGAACGACCGCCCGAGGAACTCCAGGTCGAGGTCGTCGGCGCGGCGCACGCGGGAGCCCAGGCTCTGGTCCCAGAGCCGGCTGCGGTGCGCGGCGTCGGGCATCGGGAAGTCGACGATCACGTCGAGGCGTCGCGTGAACGCCTCGTCGATGTTCGCGCGCAGGTTCGTCGCGAGGATCGCGAGGCCGTCGAACGTCTCCATACGCTGCAGCAGGTAGGCGCTCTCGACGTTGGCGTAGCGGTCGTGCGCGTCCTTCACGTCGCTGCGCTTGCCGAACACCGCGTCGGCCTCGTCGAAGAGCAGCACCGCATTGGTGCCCGCGGCCGCGCGGAAGATGCGCTCGAGGTTCTTCTCGGTCTCGCCGATGTACTTGTCGACGACGGTCGAGAGGTCGATGACGTAGAGGTCGAGGCCGAGCCCGCCCGCGACCACCTCGGCCGACATGGTCTTGCCGGTGCCCGAGTCGCCCGCGAAGAGCGCCACGACGCCGTGGCCGCGGCCGCCGCCGGGCCGCATGCCCCAGTCGCCGAGGACCTGCTCGCGGTGCCGGGCGCGCAGCTCGATCTCGCGCAGGGCGTTCATCGGCGCAGCGGGCAGCACGAGATCCGACCAGGCCACCCGCGGGGCGACGCGCCGGGCGAGCCGGTCGAGCGCCGAGGCGTTCTCGGCCCTGGCCCCGGCGGCGAGGTCGGCGGCGGTGATCGTGCCCGACGTGGACAGCGCCGCCTGCGCGCGGGCCGTCGACGCGGCCCGCTGCACCTGCTCGGGCCGCAACCGGAACTGCGCCGTCGCCGTCGAGACGTCGAGCCCGTCGGCCATCGGGCCGAGCGACCGTCGCCAGAGCCGCGTGCGCTCGTCGATCGTCGTCGCCTCGACATCCGCCATCGCGGGCAGGTCGCGATGCCAGGCCGGATCCCAGGTGGACTCGCCGACGAAGACGGTCGGCTGGGTCGAGTCGGCGAGCGCCTCGATGAGCGCGCGGCCCGTGTCCGTGGTCACCGGCGAGGCGATGAGGCCGAATCCGCGCAGCCGCGCCTCCCGCGCCACGAGCCGGGCCAGCGGCACGGCGTCGGCATCGCCGCCGAGCCGCTCGAGGTCGACCAGCAGTGCGCCCGGCGCTTCGGCGTGCAGCGCGCGCACGGCGACGGCCTCCCCCGATCCGGTGGCCGGCTCGCGGAGGTACACCAGGCGGATGCCGGAGGCGAGCGCCTGACGTACGCGCGCGTCGTCGCCCCACTCGAGGTCGACGGGCTCGCGCAGCACGCCGTCGAGGGCGCGATCGGCGGTGTCGTCGCCGAGGAGGTGCCCGACGATGCGGTCGGGGACGCGCACGGCCCGCCCCGGCAGCGGCCGGTCGGGGTCCTCGACGATCACCAGCCCGCCCGTCACGAGCGGCCCCGAGATGAGCCGGGCCCGGTCGGCGGCGCTCGTCAGCGGCACGCCGCAGAGCTCGAGCGCGACCGAGACCGACGGCCGCCGTCGCCCGACGTCGTCGTTCAGGTAGCCGAAGAACCGCTCGAACCGCGGATCGAGGTCGGCGGCCAGCGCGATGACGAGCAGGTCGACGTCGATGGGCCCGAGGCCGAACGCCGCCGCGAGCGTGCGCAGCCGGATCGGATGCCCAGCGGCCTCCGCCACGTCGGCGCCCTGCTCGCACGCCGCGAGGCGTGCCGAGGCATCCGACCAATCGGGCACGCCGGGGGCACCGTCGAGCAGCCGGTCGACCATCTCGTCGCTGAGGTACAGCCCGCGGAAGGGGTCGTCGGGCTGCGGATCGGCCGCGCGACGGGCGGCGACCAGGCGCCGGATGCGGTCCTCGATCGCGCCGAGCCGCCCCAGCAGGTGCACGATGCTGGGGTCGTCGATCATCTCAGTCTCCCGTCGGAGCGGCACGGAACGCGGCATCCTCGATCCCCAGTCCCGCCGCTTCGAGCTGGGCGGTGACGCCGCCGGTGACGGGCGGTCCGGCGGGGTACAGGATCGACCGGCTGAGCGGTGCGGTGACGACGACGTCGAGCGAGGGCTTCAGCTCGCCGCCGAGCGACGACCAGACGTCGGCGAACGCCCGGTCCTCGGGCGGCGGCTGGGCGATCGTGATCGAGCACCGCAGGCCCGTCTCGGCGAGGGTCTCGATGATGAACGCGTCGGGAATGGCGTCGAAGCGGATGAAGCAGCGCAGCAGCGCGTCAAGGAGGCGGTGCTCGTCGTCGGGCCGTTGCGTCCACGCCGTGACGAGGTACGACAGCTTGTAGTACCGGGGCGCGGGCGCGCGGTGCGTGACGATGCCGCGGTCGTCGCGCTGCTCCGAGAAGCCGTACTCCCGCCGTCGTACGTCCTCACGGATGTCGTAGAGGAACAGGTCGACCGTCGGCGCGTTCCTCCGGGCCGCCCAGTCCTTCGTGGGGGCGTCGAGCGCCACGTCGACGTCGGCGGCGATGCCGTCGGACTCCTTGACGAGCGTGCGCAGCGCGTCGTCGATCTCGCCGATCATCCGCCCCTCCCGAGCAGGTTGGGCGCCATCGCGGAGCGTGGCGCGACGAGCAGGCGGTTGCTCGAGGGGATGTCGCCGAACAGGCCGTCGACGCTGTGCATGACGAGCGTGCGGGTGCCGGGCAGCTCCCACCTGAGCACGAGCAGGGCCCAGCGGGCCGACGTCGGGTCGCCCGAGCCGGGCCAGCGCACGCTCGGCGTGTCGGTCGGCACGCCCTCCCAGTGGAACGTGACGGCGGCGTTCGGCGGCAGCGACGTGCCGATCGCACCGATCACCTCGCCGGGCGTCGTCACCGCCGGCGACATGCGCAGGTTGGGCTGGAGCACCGTGAACGGCTCGCGGTCCTCGCCGATCCACGACGGCGGCAGGGCGGCGGGGAGCGGTTCCGGCGCGAGGGCCGGCGACGGCGCGAGGGCGAGAGCGAGCACCGGTCCGGCCTCCGACGCGGGCGCGAACTCGACCTGCGGCTCCGGGTCCGGCTCCGGCGGAGGCGGCGGCAGCTCGACCACCGGCGCATCGAACGACAAGGCGACGCCGTCGACGACGAGGTCGTCGGTGCGCGGCGCCACCGGGGGCGCCGGCGGCAGAGTCGGTGCGGGCATCGAGAAGGTCAGGGTCACCACGGCGGATGCCCCGGGCTGGTCGAGTCCCGTCACGACGCAGGTCGTGCCCGAGAAGCTCGCGCACCCGGCGTCGGACGTCTTCGTGAGGTAGCCCGCCCACGTGTAGTCGAGGCCGATCTCCAGCCCGGGGAGCACCGCGCCGGGAGCCTCGCGCGTCACGAGCGTGGTCACCACCAGCTGCTTCCCCCCGGTGTACCCGGGGTCGTGGTCGTCGGAGAGGTCAAGCGTGATGGCCGGGCGCACCCGGGTGACCGGCGCCTCGTCGGGGGCGACCCAGTCGACCGGGAGGTCGGGAACCAGGTCGGAGTCCGCCCCGCCGAGCGAGTAGGCCTCGGCACGCACGACGCCCGGGAGGACGCTGCCATCGGGCGAACCTCCGACCGAGAAGTCGAGCCCGACCTGCGCCACGGAGCCCGGCTTCGACAGCAGCACGTCGCAGATCGCGCCGTCCCACGACTCGCACCCGATCGGGGGCGCGTTCGGGTGCAGGAACGCCGGCCACGTGATCGCCACGCCCACGATGAGCTCGCCGAACGGGTCGCGTCGCGCGCCGGCGAACGCCTCCCGCGTGACGGTGATCGTCGCCGCGACGTCGTGGCCGCCCTGCCACACGAGCTCCCGGTCGAGTGCCACGTCGAGGGTGATGAACGGATCGACGCCCGCGACCGGGGCCTCGCCGGGCACCACCCACTCGACTGGCAGGTCGCGGTCGTCGCCCTCGTCGACGTCCTCGAGAAGGTACGCCCCCTCGGCTCGGACCACCCCGTCGACCACGCCCGGCCCGATGTCGAAGGCCACAAGGATCACGGCCGCGTCCTCCGGCCCCGGACTGGCGATGCGGACGTCGCACACCATGCCATTCCCCTGCAGGTCGCACCCGGTCGGGGTGCTGAGCGGCGTCAGGTAGGCGGGCCAGGTGATCGCCACGCCGACCAGGAGCGCGTCGTAGAGGTCGCCGTCGGTGCCGCGTTCGGCACGCGTGGCCGTGATGCGCGCGCCGAGCGGGGAGCCGTCCTCCCACACGTAGTCGTTCGTGAGGTCCACGTCGAGCGTCACGAGCTCGGCGTCGGTGATCTGCGAGTCGTAGGCGTACTCGAGCCACCCGTCTGGTGCGGTGAGCGGGGCGCCGTCGAAGTCGAACCGGGCCGCGACCTGGTCGGCGTCGAGGTATCCGACGCCGATCTCCGCTGGCGGTGCGAACTCCACCGTGATCACGGCCCCGGACCCAGGTTCGTCGAGGCCGGTGATGGTGCAGACGCCGCCGACGTACGTCGCGCAGCCCACCGGTGCGCCGATCGGCACCAGCGCTTCATCGAATTCGAGCGCGACGTCGAGCTCGAGCCCGAAGAGCGTGACTGCGGCGGCGGCAGCGTGCGAGACCCGGATGACCCCCTCGATGCCCTGCTCGTCGCCGAGGGTCGACAGCTCGGGTCGCAGTTCGACCTCCATCGGGAACGGCCGGTCCAATGCCACGACGGATGCCGCGTCCACGCCGGTCCACGTGCCCGGGATGTCCAGGGCGCCCTCCGGCCGCGGCGTCGGGGCGGCCTTCACGATGGCCGAGTGCACGTCGGACGCGGCGACGACCCGTATCGCCGAAGGCTGCTGCGACCGCGGCGCCAGCGCGATGACCGGCCCCGGCGGCGTGTACCAGCCCCCCTGGCCGATGATCGAGATCGCGCCCTGCCCGCCGTCGCCCTCGGGCACGCTGAATGCCATGGTGAACACGGTCGTCCTGCGCACGTTCGTCGGCTCGGTGATGGCGCAGAGTCCGGCCACCAGCCCGCCGTCGCAGGCGTCGGCCGGGGTCGTGCCGCCGACGGGCGCGAGGAACGCCGGCCAGTTGATCGCGAAGAGCACCTGCGAGGAGGCCGTGCGCGGTGCGGCATCCGGTTCGTGGGTCACGGTGAAGGTCGCGACGATCGTGTCGCCGATCCCCGTGGTGGCCGCCCGTCGGTCGACGGTCACCCCCGCCGAGAAGACCGGCGCGAGCTCGACGTAGTCCTGGTCCGAGGTGAGGTCGGCGGCGTCGAAGTCGACCCGGCTGAACAGCTCCACGTCCTGGAGGTAGCCGCCGGTGACCTGCGCCGTCACGACGGGCAGTGCGGGCGGCACGCCCAGCAACTGGAACCAGTACGTGAACACCGCCGGCGTCAGCGGATCCCTCGGAACCTCGAGCACGCACTCGTCACCGGGCCCCGGCGGCACGGCCGACTCCATGGCCACCGGGTCCATGACGACCAGGCAGCCGTCCACCCCGTGCTCGGTGCCCGTGCCGACGGAGAGCCGCGTCGTGTCCCAGCTCATCGCGACCGCGACGAGTGCATCGGGGTAGACGTCGGCGTCCCGGGCGGTCACCGTGACGCTCGCGCGCACCCAGGTCCCGCCCGGGGCGGTCCGCGGTGAGGTCGTCACGTCGACCGAGAAGGCGGGAACCGGTTCGTCCGCCGCCACGGCCGGCGACGCGGCGACGATCGTCGAGGCACCGAGGAGCACCGCGAGCGTCATGGCGACGCTCGCCCAGGCGATCCGGCTCCGGCTCGTCACGATCCTCCTCCGACTCCTCCACCTTCGAGGCAGTGCGCGTGTGCGGCAGCCGAGGCCGGGCACCCTTCGGTGCAGCCGGGATTACCCCCTCGGGCAGCCGCCCGCGGCGACCCTCACGAGCGGCCGCCCGCGGCATCCGCTCAGATGAGTCCCTCGCGCACCGCGTACGCCACCGCGTGCGAGCGGTTGCGCAACTGCAGGCGCGTGGTCACGTCGTGGAGCACGTTCTTCACCGTGCGCTCGGAGTACGAGAGCTTCGTCGCGATCTGCGCGGTGTCCCAGCCCTCGGCGACGAGTCGGAGCACGTCCACCTCCCGGGCGGCGAGGCCCGTGAAGGTGATGCCGCGCGGGTCGAGCACGGTGCGCTGCAGCCGGCCGACCTGGTCGAGGAGGCGGCCGAGCAGGTCGGGCGGCACCGCGCCCTCGCCGGCGGCCGCCGTGAGGATCACCGAGACGAGGCGGTCGGTCGTGGCATCCGCTCGGCGCACCAACCCGACGACGCCGCTCTCGACGGCGCGCACGAGATCCTTGTCGTCGAGGTGCGACGAGATGAGCACGACGCGGCTCGAGCCGTTGCGGCGCAGGAAGCGCAGGGTGTTGAGGGTCTCATCGTCGACCTCGTCGGAGATGACGAGCACCACGTCGGGCGCCTCCTCCTCCTGCGGCCCGACGACGCGCACCTCGGGGCGGGGGCGGAGCGCGCTCGCGACGCCCGCCTCGGAGATGGGGTCGCGCGCATAGACCCGCACGGTCGTTCTGGTCATGGTCGTTCCTTCGCAAGTGCGGGTTGCGGGTCGTGCGGGGTGCTCGGGGACAGTATGTCCGGGCATCCTCTTCGCGCACTCAACACCCGCTCAACGGGCAACTTCGTTGCGCGAGCGGCAGGCCGCGCGGGCTCCGCGGCCGCTTCCAGCCGGCCGTAGCGTGACGCCATGGCCACCACCGCGACCATCACGCCGGCGTCCGCGTCGGTCGACCCGGGCACGCCCGTCTCGTTCACGCTGACCGTGCTCAACGACACGCTGCTCGTGGAGTCGTTCGAGCTCGCGCCGGTCGGGCAGGTCGCGGCGTGGGCCACGGTCGAGCCCGGCACCCTCACCATCTACCCCGGCAAGTCCGAGACGGCGACCGTCACGGTGCTGGCCCCGCGGTCGCCCGAGTCGATGATCGGCGAGGTGGCGCTCGGCGTGCGTGCCAGGGCGGTCGAGCAGCCCGACGCGATGGCCGTCGCCGAGACGGTGCTGACGGTGCTGCCCTTCGCGCAGACCGAGGCGGAGCTCGTGCCTCGGATCGCCCGCGGACGCGGACGCCACCGGGTGCGCGTCGCCGTCGACAACCGCGGCAACACGCAGCTCATCGCGGCGATCGCGGCGACGAGCTCCGACCGGCTCGGGCTCTCGACGCCCTCCCCCGAGGTGATCATCGATCCCGGGCACACCGAGTTCGTCGACATCGACCTGCGGCCGGTCGCCCGCATCTGGCGCGGCGACCCGGTCACCCACCAGTACTCCGTGTCGGTCGTGCCCGAGGGTCCGCCGCCCGCATCCGATGCGGCCTGGGCGGCGGCGCTGGCCACCGGCTCCGGTACGGGCGGCACGGGCGCCGGCACGCCGGGCACGGCAACGGCCACGGCGACCGCCACGGCCACGGCGACCGAGCCGATCGTGCTGCCGGGCAGCTATGTGCAGGAGCGGGTCTTTCCCAAGTGGCTGTGGAAGCTCCTGCTCGCCCTGCTGCTCCTCCTGCTCCTCCTGCTCGCCCTCTGGTTCCTGCTGCTGAAGCCGGCGATCGAGTCGGCCGCGCGCAACGCCGTCGAAGAGCCGCTCGCGCAGGCCAATGACAAGTCGGATGCCGCGGCGCAGCAAGCCGACAGCGCCGCCCAGAAGGCGAACGAGGCGCTCGAGGCCGTGGGCGAGACCCCGGCGCCCGTCGTGCCGGTCTCGACGACGACGAGCGCCGATGTCGACCTCCGATTCGAGCTCGTCGATCCGACCGGCGGGGCTGCCGACGAGAGCGACCGCTGGGAGGTGCCGCCGAACTCGGTGCTGCGCATCACCGACATCCTCGTGAGCAACCCGTTCGGCGACGCGGGAACGATCACGCTCGAGAACCAGGACGTGCTCGCGCCGATCTTCACGAGCGGGCTCGAGAACTTCCGCGACCTCGACTTCCACTTCGTGACGCCGGTGCAACTGTCCGACGGCGACCAGCTCTTCGCCTCGATGACCTGCGCGGCAGCGAGCGGCGCCGGGCCGAATCCCGGGCAGTGCACGGCCTCGGTGCTGGTCACCGCGCAGGTCGTAACGACGACGGGCTGAGGCGGAGCAGCATGCCAACCGGGCCGTCCCTTCGCGCCGGCGACACCGCCCTCTGCGGACTCTCCGACGGCCCGAAGCCGCACGTCGGCGGCCCGATCACGCCCGCGGCCGCGGTGCCGACCGTGCTGATCGGCGGCATGCCGGCCGCCGTCGCCAACGCGATGCCCGGCGGCATCGTGTGCGTGTCACCCGCCCCGAACGGCATCGCGCAGGGCAGCATGACGGTGCTCATCGGCGGCTTCCCCGCGGCGCGGGTCGGCGACCTCAGCATGCACGGTCAGCCGATCGCCCCCGGTCCCGGCGCTCCCACGGTGATCATCGGCGGGTGAGCGCCGATCGGGTGAGCGCAGCGGATGCCGCGGCAGTCGCCTGCACGCGGCATCCGTGGCTTCGACCTACTTGACGGCACCCGCCGTGAGGCCGCCCACGATGTACTTCTGCAGCCAGAGGAACAGCGCGACGACGGGCAGCGCCGCCATGACGGCACCGGCCGAGAACGCGCTCCAGTCCGCGTAGCGCGGGTTCGACACGAGCTTCGTGAGGCCCACGGCGAGCGTCTGCTTCTCGGTGTCGATGAGCAGCACGGATGCCACCATGAACTCGTTCACCGACCCGATGAACGACAGCAGGGCCACGACGGCGAGGATCGGCGCGGCGAGCCGCAGGATGATCGTGAAGAAGATTCGGGCGTGGCCCGCGCCGTCGATCTTGGCCGCCTCGTCGATCGACGCCGGGATCGTGTTGAAGAAGCCGTACATGAGGAACGTGTTCACGCCGAGCGCGCCGCCGAGGTACACCATGATCAGGCCGATCTGCGTGTTCAAGCCGATCGCGGGGAACCAGTCGGCGATCGCGCTCATGAGCAGGAAGATCGCGACGACGGCGAGCATCTGCGGGAACATCTGCACGATGACGATCGTGATGAGCCCGAACCGGCGACCCGTGAACCGCATGCGCGAGAACGAGTACGCGGCGAGGCCGCCGAGGAGCACCGTGCCGATGGCGGTGATGGACGCGATGAGGAGCGTGTTCGCGAACCACTGCGGGTACGGCACCTGGGGGTCGGTGAGGATCCGGACGTAGCTGTCGAGCCCGAACTTCGAGAACAGCGCGTTCGACCCGGTCAGCGTTCCCTGCGGGTTCAGCGACGACGAGATCACGAAGACGATCGGGAACAGCGAGAACAGCACCATCACGATGCCGACGACGTGGCGCCATCCGGTCGCCCGGAACCAGCGACCGAAGTTGAACGGCCGCTTGGGCAGGTCGTAGCCGGTGCCACCCGCGCCGCCGGCGGTCGAGTGCGCCCGCGTCGAGGCATCCGTCACCTCGGCCAGCTCGCCCGCGATGAGCCCGGTCTGCGTGCCGGGGATCGGCTGCTCGTTGGTGGCCATCAGTTCAGCTCCTCGAGGGACTTGGTGCGGCGGAAGGCGATGATGGAGATGATCGCGACCACGATGAAGATGATGATCGAGTAGGCGCTCGCGAGGCCGTAGTCACGCGACTGCCCGGTGAACGCCACCTTGTAGACCATGGTGATCAGCAGGTCCGTGAAGCCCACCGGGATCGGGGCGTCCGAATCGCGTGGACCACCGTCGGTGAGCATGTAGATCACGTTGAAGTTGTTGAAGTTGAACGCGAACGACGCGATGAGCAGCGGCGCCACCGTCACGAGCAGCAGCGGCAGCTTGATGAGCCGGAACACCGCCCACGGCTTCGCGCCGTCGACCGTGGCGGCTTCCTGCAGCTCGTCGGGGATCGACTGCAGCGCGCCCATGCACACGAGGAACATGTAGGGGAAGCCGAGCCACAGGTTCACGAGGAGCACCGAGAACTTGGCCATCCATGGATCGGTGAGCCAGGGCACGTCGGCGCCGCCGAGCAGTACCTGGTTGATGAAGCCGAAGCTCTCGTTCATCATGCCCGCCCAGATCAGCGCGGACAGGAAGGACGGGATGGCGTAGGGCAGGATCATCGCCACCCGGTACCAGCGGCGGCCGCGCATGCGCAGGTCGTTGAAGACGATCGCGAGGAACAGCCCGAGGAAGAACGTCGAGGCCACCGAGATGAGCGCGAACGCGAACGTCCAGAGCGTGACGTAGACGAGCGGCTGCGCGAGGCGCGGGTCGGTCACGGCGCGCACGAAGTTGTCGAAGCCGACGGTGATCTGCCAGCCGGGCAGCAGCTCGTCGCCGGCCTCGGACGTGAACGCGCCCGTGCCGATGTCGGAGTAGACGGTGTTCGTCGTGACATCCGTCATCGTGCCGGCGTCGGCGTCGTACTCGAGGGTCGAGACGTACTGGTAGGCGTTCGACCCGTCGGGCGTGCGCAGTGCGCCGTCGTTGGGGTCATCGGAGAACGGCACGGCGAGCTCGGTGATCTCGTCGGTGCGGGCGAGCACGTCGGCGAAGCTGAGCGACGTCCAGCCGTCGGCGGCGACGGCCTTCCCGCCCTCCATCTCGGCGTCGATGGGCTCGAGCGGCTGGTCGTTGGTGCCGACGTAGGCGTCGCCGTCGGGGTCGGTCGCGAGCAGGCCGAGCGTGCCGAGGCGGTCGACCACGGTGATCGGGTAGGCCGGCGAGTCCTCGACGCGCTCGAGCGACGAGGCCATGAGCGACGAGACCGCCTGCTCCTTGGAGCCGTTGTGGCCGGTGCCGTAGTTCGTGAACGCGATGTAACCCGTGTAGACGAGCACGAACACCTGGAAGAGCACGAGGAAGATCACGCCCGGCGTGAGGTACTTCGCCGGGAGCTTGCGGCGCGAGAAGTAGATCCAGTTGACCGCGACGGCCACGAGGGCCACGATCGCGGCGATGAGCCACTGGTCGTGCGTCGCGAGCACGAACAGGGCGTAGAGCGCGACCGCATCGACGATGCCGAGCAGCACGATCTTCAGCAGGAGCATCTTCACCCCGACGGATGCCGCGTCGGCGATGCCCGCGGCCCGTCGCTGCTTCTTCGTGGGCGGCTGCTGCGGCGTCTCCGCTGCGACCTCGTCGTCGATCGTGGTGCTCATCCTGCGGCTCTTCTCGTCGGAAACGTGAGCGCTCCGGGCCGGATGCCGCAGCGGCATCCGACCCGGAGTCTCTCGGTACTTACTTGATGGCGGCCTGGACGTCGGACGTCAGCTTCTGCCACGTCGCGACCGGGTCGGCACCGTTGATGATGTCGGCCTCGGCGATGCCCCAGTACTGCCACACCGAACCCATGGCGGGGATGGCGGGCATCGGGACGGCCTCGTTGCCGACGGCGGCGAAGCCGGCGATGATCGGGTCCTCGGACGCGGTCTCGGCGGCGGCCGAGAGGGCGGGCAGCACGTGACCGGCCTCGAAGAGCTCCAGCTGCACGTCTTCGGTGCCGATGTAGTTCACGAGGAAGTCGTTCGCGGCGACCTTGTTCTTCGACTCGGCGGAGACGAAGAAGCCCTTCACGCCGGCGAACGGCGAGGCGACGTCGGCGGTCGGGCTGGGCACGCTGTCGATGGCGACGTTGACGCCGGCGTCGATGGCCGAGCCCACGTTCCACGGGCCGGTGAGCCAGAACGCGGCGGTGCCGTCGATGAACGCCTGCTTGGCGATGTCACCGTCGATGTCGGTGTTGAAGACGCCGGTGCCGTTCTTGCCCTGGCTGCCGAGCCACGTGGCGAACTGCTCGCCGCCCGAGTTGCCGAGCTGCAGGTCGGTGGGGTCGTAGCCCTCAGCGCCGCTGCCGAAGACGGGCGAGCCGAACGCGGTCTGGAACGGGTACAGGTGGTAGGGGTTGCCCTCGGCGCCCTGCTCGACCACGAAGGGCTGCGTGAGGCCGGCGGCCTGGCCCTTGGCGATCATGTCGTCGAAGCTCGTGGCCGGCTCGGGGATGAGGTCGGCGTTGCGGAGCACCGCGATGTTCTCCACCGCGTAGGGGAGCATGTAGGTGGTGCCCTCGTAGGTCGACGCGTCGATCGCGACGGGGAGGTAGTCGCCCGCGGAGTCGCCGAGCTCGATCGGAGCCACGACGCCGTTGGTCGAGAGCTCGCCCAGCCAGTCGTGCGCGCCCATGGTGATGTCGGGGCCCTTGCCGGTGGGGACCTGCTGGATGAAGTCGTCCTTGATGTCGGCGTTGTCCTTGCCGACGAGGTCGACCTTGACACCGGTCTTGTCGGTGTAGGCCTCGGCCGCGCCCTTCAGCGCGTCGACGCGCTCGGCGTCGACCCAGACGGTCAGCGTGCCGCTCGACGAGGCCTCGCCCTCGGAACCGCTGTCGCCGGACGAGCAGCTCGCCAGGCCGAGCGTCGCGACGACCGCGACGGCCCCGGCAGCGAGGAGGCTCTTCGTGTTCACCCTCATTGGTGTGCCCTTCTCAGTGTGCGTGGAGTCGGCGCCTTCGCCTGGTGAGGGAGCTGTGTTCCCCGTTCCGTTGCCGGAACCGCGCACCGTGCCCGAAAGGCCGTTCTTCCGTATGAATGTGCTCGCGTTTGTGCAAGCGATTACAGGTATACCTTGCGTGACGTTCATTACCAAACCCGGACAGGCCCATCGATACCGGTTCGTGACCATTCTGTGATCGGCTGGTACTGCAAGCGTTTCCATGATGTATCGAGATGACGTACAGTTTCCGTCATGACTTCCGAGTGGTGGCGCACTGCCGCGATCTACCAGATCTATCCCCGGTCCTTCGCCGACGCCAACGGCGACGGCATGGGCGACCTCGCCGGCATCACGAGCCGGCTCGGCGACCTGCAGGACCTCGGCATCGACGCCATCTGGCTCTCGCCCTTCTACACGTCGCCCCAGCGCGACGCCGGCTACGACGTCGCCGACTACTGCGACGTCGACCCCCGGTTCGGCACGCTCGCCGACTTCGACGCGATGCTCGCCGAGGCGCACGCCCGCGGCATCCGCGTCATCATCGACCTCGTGCCCAACCACTCGTCGGACGAGCACGAGTGGTTCCAGGCCGCCCTCGCCGCATCCGCCGGCAGCGCCGAGCGCGCCCGCTACCTCTTCCGCGACGGCCGCGGCCCGGCCGGCGACGAGCCGCCCAACAACTGGGAGTCGGTCTTCGGCGGCCCCGCGTGGACGCGCGTCGTCGAGCCCGACGGCACCGCCGGCCAGTGGTACCTGCACCTCTTCGACAGCTCGCAGCCCGACTTCGACTGGACGAACGAGGAGGTGCGCGAGGAGTTCCGCCGCATCCTGCGCTTCTGGCTCGACCGCGGGGTCGACGGGTTCCGCGTCGACGTGGCGCACGGCATGATCAAGGCCGACGGCCTCCCCGACTACACCCCGCCCGCCGAGGGCGGCAGCATGGGCGGCGCCGGTGGCGTCGCGGTCGAGGAGATCGACACGCCCGGCGAGCTCGTGGGCGCCGGGGTCGGCGCGAGTGCTGGGGTCGGCGCGTCCGGAGCTGGCGCGTCGGTCGGCGGCTCGGCTGCCGCCGGCTCGGCTGCGAGCGGCTCGGCTGCCGGGGCGGCTGCCGCCGCCGCATCCGGCGTCACCCTCGAGCCCGCCATCAGCGCCGACGCCGGCGACGGCGCGCCGTACTGGGGCCAGGACGGCGTGCACGAGATCTACCGCGACTGGCGCAAGGTCCTCGACGAGTACCCCGGCGAGCGCATCCTCGCCGCCGAGGCGTGGGTCGACCCGCTGCCCCGCGTGGCCAAGTGGGTGCGCCCCGACGAGATGCACCAGGCATTCAACTTCGCGTACCTCGAGACGCCGTTCGACGCGGCCGCGTTGCGCACGGTCATCGACGCGTCGCTCGCCGCCTTCGGCGCGGTCGGCGCGCCCTCGACGTGGGTGCTCTCCAACCACGACGTGGTGCGGCACGCCACCCGCCTGTCGGTGACCGAGGCGAACCCGCAGGGCCACGGCCTCGGCCCGCGCTCGAAGGGCCTGCCCGAGTACGCCACCGGCCTGCGTCGCGCCCGCGCCGCCACCGCGCTGATGCTCGCCCTTCCCGGCTCGTCCTACCTGTACCAGGGCGAGGAGCTCGGCCTGCCCGAAGTCATCGACCTGCCCGACTCGGCGCGTCAGGACCCCACGTGGTTCCGCACGAACGGCGAGCGCTACGGCCGTGACGGATGCCGCGTGCCCATCCCGTGGGAGGCCGACGCGCACGCCTACGGCTTCGGCCCCGACGGCGACCCGTGGCTCCCGCAGCCCGCGCAGTGGGGCGAGCTCGCGCGTGACCGCCAGCGCGGCGTGCCCGACTCGACGCTCACGCTCTACCAGGACGCGCTGCGCCTGCGCCGCGAGCACGACCTCGGCGCCGGATCGGTGGAGTGGCTGCCCGGCTTCCCCGCGACCGCGGTCGCGCTGCGCAACGGCGACGTCGTCGTGGTGGCGAACACGGGCACCGAGCCGGTCGAGCTTCCCGCCGGCGACGTGCTGCTCGCGAGCGGCCCGCTCGACGGCCGGTCGCTCCCCCACGACACGACGGCCTGGCTCCGCGCCTAGCCCACGACCCCGAGCGGATGCCGCGGCCCGCCGCCGCGGCATCCGCTCGCCGTGCTCGCCCCCTGCCGCGCCACCCGCCCGCCCGCTCGCCGCTCGCCGCGCCACCCGCC
>NZ_JBFUDH010000028.1:0-28150 GCF_056404815.1 Agromyces sp. P2_B3
CCGCTGCGGCGGCCGCCGCGGCGGCCTCGGCCTGCGCCTGGTCGAAGGCGGCGGCGGCCGCCGCCGTCTTCTCCGCCTCGGCGCGCGTCACCTTGGTGAGGTCGACGACCTCGTCGACCGGGATGCTGCGGTAGTCGCTGAGCGAGGCGACGGACGCCGCGAGACCCGACGCGTCGACCTTGCCGTTCGCCGCGGCGAGGGTCGCGTTCGCGGCGGTGATGGTGTCCTCGGCGTTGTCGAGGGCCTTGGCCGCGGCGATGCCGCGATACGCGCCGAGCTGCTCGTGGCGCAGGCCGCTGGTGGCGTTCAGCGCCATCGTGGCGTCGATGCGGGCCTGGGTGGCGACGGCGTTCTGCACGGTGAAGCCGGTGCCGACGAGGACACCGGTCGCGATGACGGCACCGGCGACGATGAGGCGGCGGCGGCCGATGCGGCGGCGGCGCAGTCCACGGCGGGAGCCGGGGTTCGCGGCGTCGGTCGAGGGGGTCGAGGAGTGGGCACGGGTGATGGCAGTGATGATTCGCATAGGTTCAGGGGCGGCTCGGACAGGTGGTCGGGGTGCGCCTCCGAGCCGGGGCACAAGTCAGACACTCTGCCGGGCGAATCTGGACAGATCCTCAGTTTGTCCTGTGCAAGTCATGACTGTGGTCGGCCGCAACCCGGGATACTGGGAGGATGCCGACTCCCTCCAGCGCCTTCCCGCAGCCGTCGGCGAGCGATCGGTGCCCGTGCCTCAGCGGGTCGCCGTTCAGCGAGTGCTGCGCCCGGTTCATCACCGGCCGTGCGCACGCGCCGACGGCCGAGCAGCTCATGCGATCGAGGTACACGGGCTACGCCGTGGGGGCACGCGACTACCTGCTCGAGACGTGGCATCCGTCGACGCGACCCGCCGAGCTCGCGCTCGACCCGGCCGTGCGGTGGTATCGCCTCGACATCGAGCGACGGGAGCGCGGTGGCCCGCTCGACCGTGACGGCGTCGTCGAGTTCCGCGCGTACTGGCGAAATGACGCCGACCGCACCGACCGCGGCGAGCAGCACGAGACGAGCCGCTTCCTCCGCGAACAGGGCCGGTGGCGCTACGTCGACGCGATCGACTAGCTCGGCGTCGCGTCGCGCTCGTCGTCGGTTGCGAAGCCGTCGAGCACGGCGCGCTCGCCCGACTCGAGGAGTTCCTGGAAGAGCGTGACCTGCACGCCGGCCGGGGCGTCGAGCCGGGAGTTCAGTGACTGCCACGGCGTGACGACCGGTTCGGCGATGACGCGCGCGCCGACGCCCTCGAGACGTCGGGTCATCCCCGCCGCGTCCTCGACCTCGAAGGCGAGGCGGATGTGCGGGCTCTCGGCGCCGCCCGCCTCGATGCGGTCGATCGCGCGCTTGTGCGCCGGGTTCGCGATCTCGAGGGTCGCACGCCCGGCATCGAGGATGACGACGCGCTCGTCGCCGCCCTCCGCGAAGGCGAGGTACTCGGGCAGGCCGAGGGTGTCGCGGTAGAACGCGACCGCCGCGTCGTAGTCGCTCGCCTCGACGACGACGCGGAGTTGCAGGACCGGGCGTGCTGGAGCATCCGTCATGGCCGCATCCTCGCAGGATGGCACCGATCGCGCGACCCGCGACGGCGATCAGCTGCTTGGGACGACCGGGTACGGATGCTCCGACAGCACGCGCGCGAGATGCACCGCGTTCGCCACGAGCGTGGCGTTCGCCTGGAGCACGGCGGGCGGCGTCTCGCCCAGGTCCTTGTAGTCGGTCGTCTCCATGGCGGCGCCGTTCCAGTAGGTGCCCCCCTGCGCCGGCACCGTGAACCCGACGTCGTTCAGCGCCTGGTGGAGGTCGGCCGTGATCTTGTGCGCCCCGTCCTCGTTGCCGAGCACCGCGGTCGCCGCGACATGGCCGAACAGGATCGGCCGTCCCTCGTCGTCGAACGCGGAGAGCTCGGCGTCGAGCCGCTCGAGCACCCGCTGGGCGACGCTCGACATGTGGCCGAGCCAGGTGGGCGTGATGATGACGAGGATGTCGGCGTCGAGGATGCGCGCGCGAAGCGCGGGCCAGGCGTCGCCCTCGCCCATGTCGGCCTCGACGCCGGGGGCGACATCGAGGTCGACGACCCGCACGATGTCGCCGTCGGCTCCGCGACCCGCGAAGCCCCCGAGGAGCTGTTCGGCCATGAGCTGGCAGCTGGACTCCTCGGGGGCGTGCTTCAGCGTGCAGTTGAGGAGGAGGACGGTCTGGTCGGTGATGCGCATGTGCTGCCCTTCGTGTCGTCCCTTCCGTTCCTATCGGCGTACCGGCGGGCATGGTAGCGGCTTGACACGATGCGGCCGAGGTGCGGATGCGGCACAGGCGGGGTGCGGGGCGGCTCAGCCGGCGGTGCGGTGCACCGGCCAGCAGCGCGTCGTGACGCCGATCATGTTCCAGGCGTTGATCGCGACGATGAGCGAGAGCAGGGCGGCGAGCTGCTCCTCGCCGAGCACGGCCCGAGCGTGGTCGACGACGGCGTCGGGCACGTGCGTCTCCGAGAGCCGGGTGACGGATTCGGTCAGTTCCAGTGCCGACCGCTCGGCGGCGGTGAAGAGGCCGGAGTCGCGCCAGATCGCGACGGCGTGGAGCTTCTGGTCGGTGACCCCCGCCGCGCGGCCGTCGTTCGCGTGCTGGTCGACGCAGTAGGCGCAGCCGTTGAGTTGCGATGCTCGCAGTCGCACGAGCTCGCGGAGCGCCGGATCCACCCCGGCGCGGTCGAGCTCACCGGTGGCGGCGTGGTCGAGCGAGGCGACGGCCCGCGAGAAGCGGGGCACGAGCTGGTCGAAGTCGAGGCGGACGGGGATGTCGACGAGCGAGTCGGTGAAGGTCATGGCTCAACGCTACGAAGGAACGGCCCACTGCTACAGTCCAATTCCATGGATCGAACATGGGCCATTCCGGGCCTCGACCTGCACCTCGAGCTCGGCGCGGGTGGGCGGGCGGCAGCGCTCGAGCACGGGCTCCGATCGGCGATCACCGAGGGCCGTCTCGCCTCGGGCACCAGGCTCCCCGCGTCGCGCACGCTCGCCGCCGACCTCGGCATCGCGCGCAACAGCATCGCCGACGTCTACGCGCAGCTCACCGCCGAGGGGTGGCTCGAGGCTCGCGTCGGCGCGGGCACGTGGGTGAGCCGACGTGCCGCCGAGCCGACCGCCCACGCCACGGATGCCGCGACGGCGCCGCGCGCCCGCCTCGACCTGCGGGGCGGCATCCCGGATGCCTCGTCGTTCCCCCGTCGCGCATGGGCCGCCGCTGCGAGGTATGCCGTGCTGAACGCGCCGGCGGCCGAACTGGGCTACGCGCCCGATCGCGGCACCCTGGCGCTGCGTGCGTCGCTTGCGGAGTACCTCGGCCGCGTGCGCGGCGTGGCCGCTACCGCCGATCGCACGATCGTGACCCGGGGATTCGGGGAGCTCCTGGGCCTGACGTGCCGGGCGCTCGCGGCCGAGGGCGCGCGACGCATCGCCGTCGAGGAGGTCGGCCACGAGGCGCACCGCGAGATCGTGCGCGCGGCGGGGCTCGCGCCCGTGCCGGTGCGGGTCGACGCGGGCGGCGCCGTGATCGAGGAACTGGGCGACGTGGACGCGGTGCTCCTCACCGCCGCGCACCAGTTCCCCGTCGGTGTTCCGCTCAGCCCAGCCCGGCGGCGCGCGGTGGTGGAGTGGGCCGAGCGCACCGGTGGGCTCGTGATCGAGGACGACTACGACGGCGAGTTCCGCTACGACCGACGTGCGGTCGGCGCGCTCCAGGCGCTCGCGCCCCGCCACGTGCTGTACGCCGGCACCGCGTCGAAGAGCCTCGCACCCGCTGTGGGCCTCGCGTGGGCGGTGGTGCCCGAGCGCCTGCTCGCGCCGATCTCGGCGCAACGGCGGCTCACGGGCGCCACCTCAGACGTGCTGAACCAGCGGACCCTCGAGCGGTTCATCGCCTCGCTCGACTACGACCGCAACGTCCGCCGGCTCCGCGCCGAGTACCGGGCACGACGGCTCGCCCTCGAGGCGCGGGTCGCGGATGACCTGCCCGGATGCCGCATCACGGGCCTCGCGGCCGGGCTGCACTGCCTCCTCGAACTGCCGTCCGCCACGAGCGAGACGCGGGTCACCGAGGCAGCCGAACGGCTGGGACTCCGCTTCGATGGGCTGGCCTCCTTCCGCCTCGCAGGCAGCGAGTGGCGGCATCCGCCGGCCATGGTGGTCGGCTACGGCGCTCCCCCGTCGCATCGCTTCGACGAGGCGATCGACGTCGCGATCAGGGCCGTACGCTCGGTCGACATCGTCTGACCGGTGCCGCTCAGGCGTCCTCGATGCTGCCCTCGTCGAGCGGCAGGCCGTCGAGGGCCGCGTAGGCACGCTCCACCGCGCCGCCGAGTCCGTCGACCGGCACCGGCCATTCGGCATGGGCCGCCAACGCCTCGGCCGTCGACCGTCCCGCGTCGTGCGCCTCCCGGAAGCGGCGGGCGATCTCGGCGAGCTCTGCGGCCTGCCGGGCCACGAAGGCGCGATCGACCACCTGCCCGTGTCCGGGCACCACGACGTCTCCCGCCCGCATGCCGGCGACGAGCCCTTCGAGCACCCCGGGCCAGTCGAGCGGGTAGCTGCCCGACCCGTACATCGGCGGACCCGACTCCTCGACCAGGTCGCCCACGATCCACGTACCCGCGTCGGGGACGAACAGCACCAGGTCGGTGTCGGTGTGCGCCGTCGGCTGAGGTCGCAGCTCCACGATGCGGCCGCCGACGTCGAGGCGCGTCATCCGCTCGACCGGATGCGTCGGAGCGACGAGCCGCACGTCGTGCCACCGCCGTCCGGGCTCGCGGGTGTGATCGGCCCGCCACGCGGCGAGGCGCGGGCCCTCGTAGCGCTCGAAATGCGCCGCGATGCCCGCATGGCCGTGGATCGCGGCATCCGTCGCCGAACCGGGCCCGAAGGCCTGATTGCCGAACGTGTGGTCGAAATGCGCGTGCGTGTTCACCACCCATCGCACCGGCGCAGGGAATCGCGTCGCGATCTCGGCGAGCAGGTCGGCGGCCTCGATGGGGTCGGCCCCCGTGTCGACGACGAGGAGCCCGCCGCCGCCCTCGATGACGACGACGGAGAGGTCGAACGGGCCGCCGCGATGCTGGTGCACCCCGGAGGCGACCGAGGTCCAGGTCCCCATCGTCTGAGCCTAGCGACCCGCCCTCGACGCAACACCAGCCGAACACCGTCGGAACATCGACGGGTCAAAGCGAATGCAGAGGTTGCCCCCGTAGCGTGGCTCGCGTGACCCCGCTCGACGGCATCCAGAACACTCCTCGCGACGACGCGCCGCACATGCTCACGGCTCGCGCCCAGCGCACCTTGGAGTCCATCGACGGTCGCACGCTCGACGAGATGCGCGCCCTGCGCGACGACACCGAGCGGTTCATGCTGCGCTACAAGTTCGGCATGGACGAGGTCATCACGAAGCTCTCGATCCTGCGCGAGGAATTCAGCCAGACGCACGACTACAACCCCATCGAGCACATCTCGAGCCGCCTGAAGAGCCTCGACAGCGTCATCGCGAAGATGCAGCGCAAGGGCATCGAGCCGACGTTCGACTCGATCCGCGAGACCGTCACCGACATCGCGGGCGTGCGGGTGACGTGCAGCTTCGTCACCGACGCCTATCGGCTCGCCGAGCTGCTCACGGCGCAGCGCGACATCCGGGTGCTCAAGGTGAAGGACTACATCGCCGAGCCCAAGGAGAACGGCTACCAGAGCCTGCATCTCATCGTCGAGGTGCCCGTGTTCCTCTCGTCGGGCGCCCACCCGGTCGCCGTCGAGGTGCAGATCCGCACCATCGCGATGGACTTCTGGGCGAGCCTCGAGCACAAGATCTACTACAAGTACGACCGGCAGGTGCCGCAGGAGCTGCTCGACGGGCTCACGGATGCCGCGCACACGGCGGCCGAGCTCGACGCGCGCATGGAGCGGCTGCATCGTGAGGTGCACGGAGCGCCGTCGTACGAGCGCGGTCGCGTCGCGATCTGAAGGGTCCCGTCAGCCGAGCGCCGCGAACGCCGCACGCCCGGCGTCGGTGACGCGCAACGACCGGTCGCCCGGCACGCGCGCGAGCCATCCCTCGGCGAGCACCGCGTCGAGGAGGTGCGCCCCGAGTCGCCCGGCGATGTGCGGCCGCCGCTCGGTCCAGTCGAGGCATCCGCGCACGGCCGGACGACGACCGGCGGATGCCGCGACCTCGGCCGCTCCCAGGCGTGCGGCGAGCGTGCCCGGCACCGCGGCGTCGGCGATGAGGCGTCCGGCGCTGCCCGGCTCGAGCCGCTCGATCACGCCCTCCGCGATCAGGGCGTCGGCGAGCTGGAGGGCGACCCGCCCGGCGAGGTGGTCGTAGCACGAGCGCGCCTCGGCGAGCCGCTCGGCGGTCGCCGACTGCCGGTAGGACGTCACCGCCTGACGCGGGGCGATGCGCTGCAGCGCCTCGACGGCGTCGGCCACCTCAGGCCCCGCGAGCGCGAAGTAGCGGTGCCGGCCCAGCCGGCGGTCGGTCACCAGACCGCCGTCGACGAGCTGCGCCAGGTGGGCGCTCGCGGTCGGCGGTCGCACGCCCGCGATGGCGGCCAACTCGCCGGCGGGCAGCGACCGGCCGTCGAGGAGGGCCACGAGCATCGCCGCACGCGCCGGCTCACCCATGAGCCGTGCGGGCGTGGCGAGGTCGGCGTCTCCGTGCATGCCTCAACGATACGACCGGCACACTTCGGCGTGCGACGAACCGTTGCCGACCTACCGTTGCAGGATGGATGACGTCCTCGATCGGCGCGACGTGGCGCGAATCCTCCACGACTCCCGGTTCGCCGTGCCCGAGGCGGATGCCGCGGCGGCCGGTCCGTTCGGCAGGTTCCGCTCGCGTGCCTCCCGCTTCGTGAACGGGGACGTGCACGACCGACGCCGACGCGCGATCGAGCAGACCCTGGCGCGGCTCGATCCGGTGGAGCTCGCCGCCGACGCGGCATCCCGGACCCGCGCGATCGTGCGTGAGGCCGGAGGGGCAGTCGGCATCGAGGTCGTCGCGACCGTCGCCCGCAGCGTACCCGTCGCCTGCCTCGCCGCTCGGCTCGGCTTCGAGCGCCCCGACGACCTGCCTCGGCTCGTCGCCCAGGTCGCGCCGGCCTACGCGAGCGGCGTCGGCAGCGCTGAGGTCGACGCGAGCGTGGTGCTTCTCCTCGCCGCCGCGCTGCGAGCGGCCCATGCCGTGACGGGCGCCGGCGGCGACGTCGACGTCGAGGACGAGACCCGTGAGCTCGGCGTCCAGGTGCTGGTGCAGGCGCATGCCGCCACGGCCGGACTCATCGAGGGGGCGATGCGGGGTGCGCAGGCGGCGCCGACGACCACCTCGACCGCCGACCTGCTCGCGACCGCGCTGCGCGACGACTCTCCCGTGCGCTCCACCCGCCGGGTCGCACCCGACGGCACGGTGGTGGCGCTGCACCTCGACGGACCCGACTCCGACGCCGGCCCGGGACATCCGCCGCGCTCGCTCGCCTTCGGAGCGGGCACGCGAGCGTGCCCCGCCCAGCACCTGGCGCTCGCCATCGCCGGCGCCGTCGTCGAGGAGCTCCGCGCATGCTGACGCCCGAGGACTTCCGCGCGCTGCACCGGCCCGGCGATCCGTTCGTGCTCCCGAACGCGTGGGACCTCGCGTCGGCGCGATGGCTGACGGCGCAGGGCTTCCCCGTCGTCGGCACCACGAGTCTCGGCGTCGCCGTCGCCGCAGGGCTCCCCGACGGCGCCGGCCGGACCGCCGATGAGACCTTGGCGCTCGCGGAACGCCTCGCCGCCGCGTCGATCGCCGTGACCGTCGACGTCGAGGCCGGGTTCTCCGAGGACCCCGCGGCGGTCGCGGCCTACGTGGCGCGACTCGCCGAGCTCGGCGTGCTCGGGGTGAACCTCGAGGACTCCGACGTTGCGGGCCGCCTCGTCGACCCGGCCCTGGCCGCCGCGAAGATCGCCGCGATCGCGGCGGCGGCGCCGGCGATCTTCATCAACGCGCGCACGGATCCCTTCTGGATCGGCGGCCACGCCAGTCCCGCGGAACGCCACGAGGAGGCGGTGCGTCGGACGCGTCGCTACCTCGCGGCCGGGGCCACGGGCGTGTTCGTGCCGGGAACGCTGACCATCGAGCGCATCGCGACCCTCGCCGACGAGATCCCGGCACCGCTCAACGTGCTCGTGCAGCCGGGCCTGCCGCTCGCCGACCTGGCCGCGGCGCGAGTGGCGCGCGTGAGCACGGGATCACTGCTCCTCCGGGTCGCGCTCGGCGCCACCGGAGCAGCCGCGCAGGCGGTGCGGGACGGGGCGTTCACTCCCCCGCCCGGCACGCCGACGTACGAACTGGTCGCCTCGATGCCGTGAGAGCGGGCAGCGGCTCGCGCAGCCGGCCGCGTCACTCGGCGTTGCGCGCCCGGCTCGGCTGCACCCGCATGGGCTCCCCCGGCATCTTGGGGAAGTCGGGCGGGAACGGCAGCTCGCCGAGCCCGTCGTCGAGGTCGCGCTGCCACCACTCCATCAAAGTGGTGAGGCGTCCGGGGTTCAAGCGCATGCCGGCCCAGGGGTCGCCCACGTCGCGCAGCCGGTCGGGAATCGTGCGGATCGTGAACCGCGCCGGATCGGCCGTCTCGAGTTCGTCCCATTCGAGCGGGCACGACACGGGCGCGTGCGGGAGCGGTCGCGGGCTGTAGGCCCCCGCCATCGTGCGGTCGCGGTTGGCCTGGTTGTAGTCGATGAAGATGCGGTCGCCGCGCTCCTCCTTCCACCAGGCGGTGGTGAGCTGCTCGGGCATGCGGCGCTCGAGCTCGCGAGCGAGCGCGATGACCGCGTGCCGCACGTCGAGGAACTCGTGCTCGGGCTGGATCGGGGCGAAGACGTGGATGCCACGGCTCCCCGACGTCTTCACGAACGCCGTCAGCCCGACCTCGGCCATGAGCTCGCGCAGGGCGAGCGCGGCGGGCACCGCCTCGGAGAAGCCCGTGCCCGGCTGCGGGTCGAGGTCGATGCGCAACTGGTCGGGGTCGTCGGTGTCTCCGGCGCTCGACGCCCACGGGTGGAAGACGATCGTGTTCATCTGCGCGGCCCAGACGGCGGCGGCGGGTTCGTCGAGCACGAGCTGCGGATGCCGCCGGCCACTGGGGTACGTGACGGTGACCGATCGCACCCACTCGGGTGCCCCCTTCGGCGGGTTCTTCGAGAAGAACTGCTCGCCGTCGATTCCCTCGGGGAACCGCTGGAGGGAGACGGGACGGTCGCCGTTCGCCTCGATGAACGCGTCGCCGACGGCGACGAGGTACTCGGCGAGCTCGAGCTTCGTGATGCCCAGTTCGGGCCAGAGCACCCGCGTGGGTGAGGAGATCCGCACGTCGCGATCGCCGTGCGGACCGGGGACAGTGAGCGTTGCTGCAGCGCCGGCCATGCTGCCGACGCTACTCCCTCAGTGCGACACACCCCCCGTGCCACGCGCCTGCTCCCGAGCGGCCTCGCGCGCGGCATCCCGAGCGGCATCCGCGGCCGCGGCCTCCTCGGGCGTGGGGGCCGTGCCCCCGAGACGCCTCGGCTGCCACCACGCGCCGGTGCCGTCGACGGGGTACCGGCGCTGCAGGTCGTCGACGAGGCCCTGGAGCGACGTGCGCAGCCGATCCGTGGCGACGTGCGGTTCCTCGTCGGCGGCGACCGTGATGGGCGGACCGAAGGCGAAGGCGACCGGCACGCCGAAGCGCTCCCGGAACCTGATGCGATGGCGCTTCGTGAGCAGCCGCTGGCCGCCCCAGACGGCGACCGGGACGACCGGCACGTCCGCCTCGGCGGCGAGGCGCACGGCGCCGGTCTTGAGCTCGCGCACCGTGAACGACGCACTGACGCCCGCCTCGGGGAACACGCCGAGCAGCTCGCCGCTGCGGAGTGCTTCGACCGCCTTGGCGTAGGCCGCCGCTCCGGCCTTCATGTCGACGGCGATGTGCCGCATGCCCCGCAGGAGCCATCCGACGACGGGCTTGTCGAACGCGCCCTGCTTGGCCATGAAGCGGATGCGGCGGCGGTTCGCCAGCCACGTCACCCACTCCACGAGGGCGAAGTCGAGGTAGCCGAAGTGCGTCATCGCGAGCACCGCTCCGCCCGAGGCGGGCACGTGCTCGACGCCGCTGACCTGCCGCTTGAGCCGCCAGAAGCCGAAGAGTCCGCGACCCGCGACGATCGCCACGCTGTAGATGGGTTCGCTCTCGCGTCGACGCGTCATCCCCTGAGCGTAGGCGCTGCCACTGGACGGCGCCTGAACCAGCGCTCGCCCAGGCCCCGCAGCTGCCCGGCGGCTACGCCGGCGACGAGCACCGCACTGCCGACGAGCTCGAGCGTGTTCGGAATCTGCCCGAGCCAGAGCGCGGCCGCGGCGAGCCCGACCGGGGGGACGAGGAGCGCGAACGGTGCGACGAGCGCAGCCGGGTACTTCCCGAGCAGCATGTTCCAGATCGTGTAGCCGACCAGCGACGCGACCCCAGCGGTGTAGCCGACGCTGATGACCGTGGGCCACCCGATGGTGGCGAACGCGTCGCCGACGATCGCCGGGCCGTCGAGCACGAGACTCAGGGCGAGCACCGGCACCGGCACGAAGAGCGCGGACCACACCACGATGCCGAAGCCGTTGGCGCCCGCTGCGGAGCGCGAGATCACGTTCCCGATCCCCCAGCTGAGGCCCGCGGCCATGCAGACGAGCATCGGCAGGATCGCCGCGGCACCCGCCGCACCCTCGAGCCGTCCCGCGGCCACGATCCCCAGTCCCGCCACGGCCACGAGCGCGCCGAGGAGTTGGATCGGCGTCGGTCGCTCGCGCAGGGCGACGGCGCCGATCACGAGCGTGAAGATCATCTGGCACTGCAGCACCACCGCGGCGAGGCCGGCGGGAAGCCCGAGGTGCATGGCGGTGAACAGCAGGCCGAACTGGCCCGCGCTCATGAACAGGCCGATGCCGGCGAGCACCCGCCACGAGGCATCCGGCTTCGGCACGATGAAGACGAGCGGCACCGCGACCAGGGCGAACCGGAGGGCCACGAGCACGAGCGGCGGGGTGTCCCGCAGGCCGAGGTCGATGACGACGAAGTTCACGCCCCAGACGATGGCGACGAGGAGTCCGAGGATGAGGTGTCGGGGGGTCACGATGCCAGCCTCGCAGCACCCAAACGTCAGCACCAGTTCCGAATGGTTGCGCTGATCACGTACGATCGCTTCATGATCGACCTGCAGGGCCTCCGTGCGCTCGTCGCCGTCGATCGCGACGGCTCGGTCGTCGCGGCCGCGGAGCGACTGGGCTACACGCCGTCGGCCGTCTCCCAGCAGGTGAAGAAGCTCGAACGCGACCTCGACGCCGTCTTCCTCGAGCGCCGCGGCCGGGGCGTCCTCCTCACCGATCGCGGACGCGCCCTGGCCACCGAGGGGCGAGAGCTCCTCACGGGCCTCGAGCGGCTCGAGGCGCTCGCGGCGAGCGGCACCCGCCGTTCGGCGCCGATGCGCATCGCCTCGTTCTCCACCGCCACGCGCGGCCTGGTGGCGCCCCTGCTGCGCGACCTCCGTGCCGGCGACGAGCCCGTGCTCGCCACGGTCACGAGCGTCGACCCGTTCGTCGCGATGGAGATGGTCGCCTCGGGCGTCGCCGACCTGGCCGTCGTGCACAACTGGAACTCGGTGCCGCTGGTCGCGCCCGCGCACGTGGTCACGGAGCACGTGTGCAGCGACGAGGCCGACGTGGTGCTTCCGGCGCGGCATCCGCTCGCCGAGCTCGACGAGGTGGAGCGAGCCGACCTCGTCGACGAGGCCTGGGCGAGCACGCCCAAGGGTGCGATCTGCCACGAGGCGCTGCTGCGCATCTTCGCCGACCTGGGGGCGGTACCGCGCATCGTCGTCGAGGACCCCGACTTCGCGTCGCTCATCGAGCTGGCCCGCCAGGAGATCGCCATCTCGCTCGTGCCGCGGCTCGGCCGCCAGCCCATGCCCGAGGGTGTCGTCGCACGCCCGCTCGCCGACCACAGCCAGGTCCGGGAGGTGCGCGTGGCCTACCGCCGCTCGATGTCGGAGAGCCCCGGCATCCGTCGTGCCGTGCGCCTGCTCGTCGACGCCGGCGCGCGCGTGACGCTCGCAGGGGCCGCCTGACCCGACGTCCCGCATGCGGGTCGCGTCACATCGACGCGTGATGAGGGTCGGCCAGGGGCTGCAGGCGGAAGAGGCGCACGACCCGGCCCGAATCGCGCTCGTAGCCCCGATACCCGGGCCACTGCGCCTCGATGCGCGCCCACGCGGCGTCGCGCTCGCCCTCGGGAATGAGCGTCGCCCGCACCGGCATCCGCCGCCCTCGCACCGTGATCGCCGCGTCGGGGTGGGCGAGCAGGTTGTGGGTCCATGCCGGATGCCGCTCCTGGGCGAACGTGGTGCCGGCCACGATCGCGCGACCTCGGCCGTCGGGCGTGTACATGAGGTACGCGTCCCGCGGCTCGCCCGACCTGGCGCCCACCGTGTGCAGCACGAGCGAGGGCACGAGCAGTCCGCTGAGCTGGACTCGCCCGCCGGTGAGGCGCCTCAGCAGGCGCTCGACGGGCGGCAGGACGACCGGTCCGAGCGCCCGGAACAGTCGGGTCCTCGTGAGCGGCGCCACCACGGATCGGACGGCCTGCAGCACAGTGGGCATGACGCCATTCTGCTACCCCTCGTGGCGGGCCGCGTCAATCCCCTGCGGACGCTCCATCGCCGCCGTACCTTGGGCGCAGGCCGACGCGGACGCGATCCGGCCCTGACGATCGGAGGAGCCATGTCCGACGCACGACGACCCGGAGACCCGCTCGAGGGCGAGTACACCGACTCGGAGCTTCCACTGAGCGCGGAGCTTCCCAAGGAGGAGTACGAGGAGGTCGAGGAAGTGCTCGACGCCGACGATGACGACCTCGGTGACACGCTGGAGGTCGACGAGGTCGAGGTCGTCGAGATCGTCGACGTCGATGACGTCGACGACGGACTTCGCTGACTAGTCGCCTTGCGCGGCGTCGGCCCGCTCGCGATCGACGACGCGCCGTAGCGGGCGCGGACGCGGTCGTGCTCCTCGTCGACGGCCGCGACGATGAACGACCCGACGATGAGGATCACCTGGCTCGAGAGGTTGAACCAGAGCAGCAGGGCGATGAGCGAGCCGAACGAGGCGAGCAGCGGATTGCTGGTCGCGCCGGCGACGAAGAGGCTCGAGAGCACCTGCAGCACGGTGAGGCCGACGCCGCCGAGGAGCGCACCGGCCCACAGCGACCGGGCGCTCGGCCTGACGCCCGACAGGATCCGGAACATCGCCGCGATCACCACCGTGTCGATGGCGAAGATGACCGCGGTGGAGATGACCCGGGTGACGACCTCCGAGGTGGCGTCCGTCTGCGACGCGCCGAACCAGCCGAGGATGGTGTCGACCGCGGTGGTGCTGAAGAAGGTCACGAAGGCCGCCGCCGTGAGCGCCGCGCCGAATCCGATGGCGAGCAGCAGGTCGCGCCCCATCACCCAGACGAAGAAGGTCTGGTCGTCGGGCTGGTCGGCGAGGGTGCGGAACGCGATGCGCAGTGACCCGACCGCGCCCATGGCCGCACCGATGAGGCCGACCAGGGCGAGGATCCCGGTGAGGCTCAGGGTGAGCGGCTGGATCAGGTCGGCCGGGTCGATGAGCGCGTCCTCGCCGATGAGCCCGGGAATGGCGGCGTCGAGCGTCGTCACGATGGCCTGCATCGCGTCGGGCTGACCCGAGAGCCACACCCCGCCGATCGCGAAGCCGAGGAACACCCCGGCGAACACGGAGAAGAGGGTGCGGTAGGTGATGCTGTCGGCGAGCATCGGGCCGTGGTGCTCGAGGTAGATGAACCACGCCCGCACGGCCCGCGTCGCGAGCGCCCACGCCGTGACCCTCTTGCCCCACGCGATGAGCCCCGCGAACGGCCCTCCCCCGGCGGTCTTCGTCTGCTCATCGGCCATGCCGTCAGGCTATCGAGGGCGGATGCCGCGTGCAGGCGCTTGACACGCGACCGCCTCCGCCCGCTCCCCTACATTGGACCTCGAACCCGATGGAGGAGCGCACATGGAAGGCCTGATCCTCGTGGTGGTGCTCGGCGCCACCATCCTCGGCGGCGGGATGCTCGCGCAGCGCGTGCCCGTGCCGGCACCCCTCATCCTGCTGCTCGCGGGTGCGGCGCTGAGCTTCGTGCCCGGCATCCACGTGGAACTGCCGCCCGAGCTCGTGCTGCTGCTGTTCCTCCCCGCGCTGCTCTACTGGGAGTCGCTGAACACCTCGCTCCGCGAGATCCGCGACAACCTCCGGGTCATCGTGCTGCTGGCGGTCGGACTCGTCTTCATCACGGCATTCGCGATCGCGTGGCTCGCCTCGTCGTTCGGCCTGCCGTGGCCGATGGCGCTCGCGCTCGGTGCCATCCTGTCGCCCACGGATGCCACGGCGGTGGCCGCGGTCGTGCGACGCCTCCCCCGCCGGCAGGGCACGATCCTGCGAGCCGAGAGCCTGCTGAACGACGGGACCGCCCTGGTGCTGTACTCGGTCGCGGTCGGGGCGGCCACCGCGGGCGCGTCGATCACGGCCGGCAGCCTCTCGGTGCAGTTCCTGTACGCCTATGCGGTCGGCATCGGCATCGGGCTCGCGATCGGATTCGCCGCCTACCAGGTGCGGAAGCTCTTCCGCGGCGACCGGCTGCTCGGCGGCACCCTCAGTGTGCTCACCCCGTTCGTGGCGTACCTGCCGGCCGAGCTGGTCGGGGCATCCGGCGTCGTCGCCGTGGTCGTCTGCGGCCTCGTCATCAGCCAGGTCGGTCCGCGCATCATCACGGCGGCGACGCGTGCGCAGACGTTCGGCTTCTGGCAGCTGGCGAGCTACGTGCTGAACGGCGCCCTGTTCGTGCTCATCGGGCTCGAGCTGAAGCCCGTGGTCGACGGACTCGGCGCCGACTGGCCGAGCGCCGTGCTCTTCGGGCTGGCGTGCGCCATCGGGGTCATGGCGGTGCGACTGCTCTGGGGCGTGACCACGCCCTACCTGATCCGCCTCGTCGACCGCCGGCCGGTGCAGCGCACGCGGCGGGTGGGCTTCCGCCAGCGGTTCCCGATCAGCTGGGCCGGATTCCGCGGCGCCGTGTCGCTCGCCGCCGCGCTGGCCCTCCCGCAGCAGACCTCGGACGGCGCACCGCTGCCCGGCCGCGACCTCGTGATCGCGGTGACGTTCGTCGTGATCCTCTTCACGCTCGTCGTGCAGGGGCTGACGCTCCCGGCCGTCGTGCGGTGGTCGGGACTCGCGCGCGACCCGCGCGAGTTCGACGAGGAGCTCCTCGGCGAGCAGGCGATGCTCCGTGCCGCGCTGGAGGCGCTTCCCGTCGCAGCGGGTGAGCTCGGCACGAGCGGTCCGATCGTCGACGGCCTGCGCACCTCCTACGAGGATCGGCTGCAGCTCATCCACCGGGAGGACGGCCGTCCGGAGGCCGCCGTCCGTGACGCGAGCGCGCGCGACGAGGAGGACGCGCTGCACCTGGCCATCCTGCCGGCGAAGCGCGCCGCGCTCCTGGCGCTTCGGCACGACCGGCGCATCGACGACGTCATCCTGCGACGACTGCAGGCGCGCATCGACCTCGAGGAGTTGCGCCTGTCGGCTCCGGCCGACGAGGACTGAACGGCGAACGCCCCCGACGGCGGACCGTCGGGGGCGTTCAGGATCACTCGGCGCGAGGCCGGAGCCGGATCAGTACCAGCCCTGCGAGTTGAACGAGTCCCACGCGCCGCACGGGGTGCCGTAGCGGCCCGTGATGTAGCCGAGGCCCCACGAGATCTGGGTCGCGGGATCGGACTGCCAATTGGGGCCGGCGGTCGCCATCTTGCTGCCTGGCAGCGCCTGCGGGATGCCGTAGGCGCCGCTCGGGTTCGAGGCGTAGACGTTCCAGCCCGACTCGTGGTTCCACAGCTCGACGAGGCAGCCGAACTGGTCGTCGCCCCAGCCGCGGGCGAGCAGCATGTCACGGGCGATGGCCTGGGCCGCGCTCGGGTTCGACGGCGCACCGGGTCGCGAAGAGCTCGACGACGACCCCGAGGAGGATTCGGCGGCTTCGGCGGCGGCGGCCGCTTCGGCGGCGGCCTTCGCTGCTGCGGCGGCGGCCGCGGCGGCTGCGGCCTGCTCGGCTGCGACCCGGTCGGCCTCGGCGACGGCGTTCCGCACGCTGTCGGCGTGCACCTTCGTGGAGTCGACGAGCGCGAAGACCCGCTCGGGGGCGAGGAGCTTGTAGTCGTCGAGGGCGGCCACGGAGGCGGCCAGCGCCGTGGCGTCGGCCTTCCCCTGGGCGGCGGCGATGGTGTCGCTCGCGCCGGCGAGGGTGTCCTCGGCCTGCTTGACCGCACGGGCCTCGAGGATGCCGCCGTGCGAGTCGAGCTGCTTGACGTCGGGGTTCGCGGCGTCGGTCAGCGCCCGGGTCTCGGCGATGCGGTCGTTCTGCGCGGCGACCGCGCCCTGCACGGCGAAGCCGGTGCCGACCATGGCGCCGATCGCGGCGACGGCGCCTGCGGCGAGGAGTGGTCCGCGTCGCCAGCCGGTGGGCCGGCGTCGATCGCGGCGGCCGGCCGACTGGGGCTCGGGGGCGGTGATGGAGTGCTCTGAAGTGGAGGAAGGCTGGTTCTGCATGACTTTCACGGGGCGGAGTCCCGAGGCGCGGGGCCACGTGATTCCTTGCTCGACGTTCCACAGACGCGGGGGCGCCCGGGCGAAGTGGCCAGTCTGACGACCCCTTCTGTACGTCTCCGCACATGTTCCTGTGAATGTCATCCAAGGTATTGACGATCGCTCGATTATCACGGTTCGATCACGGCCGCCCCGGATGCCGCGTGATCACGCCACGTCGCGATGCTCCCCGCGCAGGTCCATGCTGATCTGGTCGGCGTCCAGCGTCTCGAGCGCCCCCGTCAGCACCGACGCGCTGAACGTGCCGTCGTCGCGGGCGGCGAGCAGCGCCTCCCGCTGCGCCTCGATGATCTCGAGCCGCAGCGTGCGGAAGAGTTCCCGATCAGCGGCGGGATCCCGGTCGCCGTGCTGGCGTTCCCCGGTGGCCGCCCGCGCCTCGCGATGCTCGCGCACCAGGTCATCGGCCACGCCCCGCAGCATCTCCTCCAGCTGCGCGCGTTCGGTGCGGGCTGCCTCGACGTCGACCCCGGCCGGCTTCACGAGGCGGACGAGCCACGGCAGCGTGCCGCCCTGGATGAGCAGCGAACCCGCTGCCACGAGGAACGCGATGAAGATCACGAGCGACCGGTCGGGTGTGCCCTGCGGCAGCGTCTGCGCGGCCGCCAGCGTGACGGCGCCCCGCATTCCGGCCCAGACGATCACCGTGCCCTCGCGCCAGCCCAGTGGCACGGCCATGAAGTAGTCGATGTCAGCGACCTTGCGGCGGATGCGGGTCTGGAACCGCTGGAGGGAGGCGGCGGACAGCACCCGGCCGGCCCGGCGACGACCTGAGCCACCCTGGGGCTCGGGCGCGACCACCTCGCCGGGCTCGACCGTGTCGAGGCGCTCCTGGAACGCCGTGAGGTGCGGCTTGATGCTCGCCCCGCGGCGGGAACTGCGCCGCTGCAGGCCGAGCATGGGCAGCACGAAGAGCGCCCGCACCAGGATCACCGCCACGAGCGTGATCGCCGCCACCCGAGCGCCGAGCTCCACGCCGCGCGTCTCGTCGGTGAGGTCGCTGAGGATCGTCGAGAGCTCGAGGCCCATCACGAGGAACACCGTGCCCTCGAGGATGAGCTCGATCGTGCGCCAGTTCTGCACGTCGGACATCCGGTGCTGGGGCGAGAGGCTGCGGATCGCCCCGCGGCCGGTGACGAGCCCCGCCACGACGGCGGCGACGAGACCGGATGCCCCGAGCGCCTCGCTCGGCACGGAGGCGAGGAACGGCACGGTGAACGAGATGACCGTGTTCACCGTGGCATCCGTCACCCGCGACCGCACCCACAGGTTGGCCCGCCCGACCAGCCAGCCGATCACGACGGCGACCGCGACGGCGAACACGAAGTCGCCGACGATGTCCCAGAAGGTCACGGTGGCCGCGGTCGCGGCGATGGCCGAGCGCAGCAGCACCAGGGCGGTCGCATCGTTCAGCAGGCTCTCGCCCTCGAGCACGGTGACGACGCGCGGCGTCACGCCGACGCGCTTCACGATCGAGGTCGCGACCGCGTCGGTGGGGCTGACGATCGCCCCGAGCGCGATGCCGGCGGCGAGCGTCACGCCCGGCACCAGCCACCAGAACAGGAGCCCGAGCGCGACCGAGCTCACGACCACGAGCGCGACCGAGAGGCCGCTGATCGCACCGAACTCCCGCCGGAACTCCATGGACGGCATCGACACCGAGGCCGAGTACAGCAACGGGGGAAGGACACCGGCGATGATCCACTCGGGGTCGACCTCGATGTCGGGCACGAACGGCAAGAAGCTCACGAGGATGCCGACGACGACGAGCAGGAGCGGTGCGGAGAACCCGAGCTTCGGGCCGATGGCGGTGGCCGCGGCGATGCCGAGCAGGCCGAGCACGGCCACGATCAAGAGTTCCACGAGGCTCCTCCCCACACGCCTGCCCGCCAGTCTGGCGCATGAGCGCGCGGCGGCGCGACGCGGCATCCGGTCACCGCGTCGCGGTCACCGGGGGCGGAAGTCGGGATATCCCGGCCATTCCGTGGGTCCGTGCGACCGCACGAACTCGTGGTGCACGCGCTCGCAGGCCCCGCGCAGCGTCGTGCCCCAGCCGAGCAGGCGCCCGCCGAACTCCGCGCGGTAGCGCACCGCGCCGTCGACGCGAAGGATCGTGACGGTGCCGTACTCGCGTCCGGTGCTGTCGACGAGCCGCCAGCGGCCCGGTTCGGGTTCGGTCGCGGCGAGGATCGGATGCCAGGTGGTGGCCAGTGCTGCTCCTTCCAGAGCGCCCCGGCCGACGTGCTCCAATCGTACGTCGGCGGTCCGGCATCGGCGCTCACAGCGAAGTCACAGCGGGGAGGCGTGGGATGCGGAACAGGGCGGCGCCGCAGCCGGTTCTACATGGTGACGTGCGACACCGCAGGGTGTCCCCCGTCGAGGCGCCGCAGCCAGCGACGCCCCCGAAGGAGGAACGAAGTGTCAGAGGACTACCGCAGGACTCCCGAGGCGGTCGCCCGCCTCACCCCGCAGCAGTACAAGGTCACGCAGGAGGAGGGCACCGAGCCCGCCTTCCGCAACGAGTACTGGAACCACCACGAGCCGGGCATCTACGTCGACGTGGTCTCGGGACAGCCGTTGTTCGCGTCGACCGACAAGTACGACAGCCGCTCGGGCTGGCCGAGCTTCACCCGGCCGATCGAGCCCGACGCGGTCACCGAGCGGGTCGACGGGTCGCTCTGGATGAAGCGCACGGAGGTTCGCTCGTCGGCCGCCGACAGCCACCTCGGCCACGTCTTCGACGACGGCCCCGCCGAGGCCGGAGGCCTGCGATACTGCATGAACTCCGCCGCGCTGCGCTTCGTGCCGGCGTCGGAGCTCGAGTCGGAGGGCTACGGCCGGTACCGCTCCCTGTTCCCCACCAGCAGCACGACCACGGATGCCGCGAGCGCAGCGTCCGAGAAGGAGGACGCATCATGACGGCCCCAGGCGACGTCACCCGCATTCCCGGAACCGAGACCGCCGTCCTCGCCGGCGGCTGCTTCTGGGGCATGGAGGACCTGCTCCGCAAGCGCCCGGGCGTGATCGACACCCGCGTCGGCTACACCGGCGGCGAGAACGCGAACGCCACCTACCGCAACCACCCCGGCCACGCCGAGGCGCTCGAGATCGTCTACGACCCCGCCAAGGTGTCGTACCGCGACCTGCTCGAGTTCTTCTTCCAGGTGCACGACCCGACCACCCTCAACCGGCAGGGCAACGACATCGGCACGAGCTACCGTTCGGCGATCTTCCCCCAGTCGCCCGAGCAGGAGGCGGTGGCCCGCGACACGATCGCCGACGTCGAGGCGTCGGGGATCTGGCCGGGCGACGTGGTCACGACGATCGAGCCGGCCGGCCCCTTCTGGGAGGCCGAGCCCGAGCACCAGGACTACCTGGAGCGCATGCCGTGGGGCTACACCTGCCACTACGTGCGCCCCGACTGGAAGCTGCCGAAGCGCAGCGCGGAGCCCGTGGCGTAAGGCACGGGTCGCTGACCGCGACGGCCCCGGCGGACGAGCGTCCGCCGGGGCCGTTCGCGTCAGCCGGGCACGACCCCGCGCACGGTCCACGCCCGCGCCACGAGGCGGATGGACCCGTCGGGCTCCGTCGGCAGGAGCTCCCGCAGCCGCTCACGCAGGCGTTCCCGCGCCGGCTCGTCGATCGACATGGCGTAGGCGGGCGCGACGCCCTGGCCGCCGAGGAACGGCGTCCAGTAGTCGTCGAAGTCGGCGAACGGCGTGGGCACCTCCACGGCGCCCGACTCCACGTCGACGAGTCCGGCGCTCGCGAACCGCCAGCTGAGTCCCTCCGGCGTCAGCGTCTCGAAGCGCGCGCCCTCGTCGAGGGCCGCGGCCCTCGGGTCCAACTCGACCGCGGCGCGCCAGAACCAGCGCATGAGCTGCATCCGGTCGGCGTAGTCCCAGACGTACCCGGCGACGATCCCACCGGCGACGGCGACCCGCGACATCTCCGCAAGGGCGGCGTCGAGGTCGGGGAGGAAGTTGAGCACGAGCCCCGACACCACGACGTCCACCGACGCGTCGTCGAGCGGCAGGGCCGCGGCATCCGCCCGATGGAAGGTCACCCGGTTGCCGAGGTGGCCGACGGCGGCCTCGAGGAACCCCTTCGACGGCTCGACGCCGTCGACCGAACCGGGATCCTGCGTCGCGAGCACGGCGGCGGACAGCGCCCCAGTGCCGCATCCGACGTCGAGCCAGCGCAGGCCGGCGGGCATCCGGAGCCATTCGAGGAACTCGGGCGCGACCTGGCGGCTCCATCGCCCGACGTACCGTTCGTAGGCCGGACCCTGCTCCCAGGTGTCGGCGGCCTCGACATGAGCCATGCTCAACGGTACCGCGCACCCGCCTGCGCGGTCAGGCCGGGATGCCGAGCTCGTCCAGCGCGTCCTGCACGATCGTGAGCCCGCGGAGTCCCGGCATCCCGCTGATGCTCTCGTCGACCTTTCGCGCCGCGCGTCGGCCGTCGGGCCCGCTCATGAGGTGCCCCATGACGTGCCGCACGTCGGCGGTGGTGTTGATGCTCGACCCGACCGGCGCCCAGAACCGGCTGAGTGCGAAGCGCGTGATCTTCTGCGCCTTCGTGCTCGCCGCCAGCCGCTCCCGCGCCTGCGACGTGTAGAAGGCCACGTGCCGCGCCTCCTGCTTCGCGATGCGACGCAGCAGCTCCGCGAGCACGGGATGCTCCTCGAGCTCGGCCATGCGCTGGTACGCCGTGATCGCCGACCACTCGTTCGCCGCACCCCACGACATGTGCACGGCCACGAAGTCGGCACCCACGAGCGAGCCCATCACCGACTGCTTGATGGGGTCGAGGCGGTCCTTCCAGCCGAGCTTCAGCCGGTTGGCCTTCAGCACGTCGTAGTCGACGGTGACGTCGTGGACGGCGAGCACCGCCGCGAGCGCTTCCCCGTGCCAGAACTCCTCGCGGTTCCACATCGTCATGAAGGCGCTGACGTCGGTCTCCCGATGCGAGGGCGTGGTGAGCAGGTCCCTCGTGTAGCAGACGGTGTGGTACTCGACGTCGGCCATGTAGCGCAGGGTGCGCAGCGAATCGGGCGGCAGCGGGTGGCGGCGGAAGTCCTCGAGGTCGAGGTCGTCCCAGTGCACGCTCACCGAGGTCGCCGTGTAGCGGTCGATGTCGAACCCCATGTGCTCACCTCCGTCTGGTCAGTGTCTCGTCGGGTGGACGTGTCCGGCGCGAGTCGCCTCGAGACGGCGGATGCCGCGGCCGCGCCGATCCCCGGGATGCCGGCGATGCGACGCTCGAGTGTGCCGAGCGCGGCGCGGCCGTCGGGGCCCGACCACGCGAACCGGGCCAGTTCGCGCCGTCGCCCGGGTGCGAGCGCGGCGGCGCCGAGCGGCCAGGGCGTGATGCGGAGCTCGCGTCGCGCGAGCCGTGCCGCCTTGCGCGACGCCGGGACGCGCCGGCTGGACTCCCCGGCGAAGAAGCGGGTGTGCCGCTCCCTGATCGCCGCGACCCGGGCGACGGCGACGGCGAGCGACGGGTCGTGGGCGAGCACGCGTGCGTACAGCGCCTCGCCGATCCAGTCGTCGGCGAGTCCCACGGTCAGGTGCGCGCCCACGATGTCCGAGCCCTGCGTGAAGCCGGCGAGGGCGCGGCGCACGGGACCCGAGCCCCGTCGGATGCCGCGTGGCAGCGTGGCATCCGGACCGCCGGCGACGCCCGCGCTGCCACCGCACGCCTCGATGACCGCCGCGAGCGCATCGGCGATCCAGAACTTCTCGAACGCCCAGGTGACGAGGAAGGCCGTGACTCGCGCGTCCTTGTGCGTCGGCGACACCAGGACGTTGCGCAGGTGCGCCATCGTCGCACCCTCCAGCGCGCGCAGGTCTCCCAGCACGGCCACGACATCACGGTCGTGCCGCACCGACGCGATCCCGTCGAGGTCGAGGTCGTCGCGCAGGCTGCCGCGCGCGGACCTCGCGAACTCCCGCACGTCGAAGTCGGCTGGTTCGGCCGACGGGGTCGACGGTGAGCGCGCCATGAGCCGAGGCTACGGGGTTCGGCGGTGGCGTGCCACCGATCGCGGCGTGCCCGGCTCTGGTGCAGCACCGGCGCCTCGGCGTAGTCTGCGCCGTGGCGGCGCCGGTCGGGCCTCGCCCGATCGAGGAAGGGCGAACGATGACGGATGCGACGACGAAGCCGACGATCGTGCTGGTGCACGGGGCGTGGGCCGACGGTTCCAGCTGGGACGCGGTGACGAGGGCGCTGCAGGCGCAGGGATTCACCGTGCTCGTCCCGCCGAACCTCCTGCGAGGACTCACGGAGGATGCCGCGTACGTCGCGTCCTTCCTGGCGCAGCGCACGAGCGGGCCGGTCGTGCTCGTGGGCCACTCGTACGGCGGAGCGGTGATCACCAACGCGGGTGCCGCGGCGGGCGACGTCCGCGCGCTCGTCTACGTCAACGCCTTCATGCCCGACGAGGGTGAGACGGTGCTGCAGATCCTCGACGGCTCGGGCTCCGCGCTCGCCGTGGCCGACCCGACGTCGGTGTTCGACATCGCCGGGTACCCGGGGGCGCCGGAGGGTGCGGCTGAGGTCTTCCTGAAGGCCGACGTCGTGCACGGCTCGTTCGCGCAGGACCTTCCCGAGGCCGACCGGTGGACGATCGTCGCCAGCCAGCGCCCGGCGTCGCTCGTGGCGAACGTCACGCCGTCGGGTGCGCCCGCGTGGAAGACGATCCCGAGCTGGGCGGTCATCGGCACCGACGACCGCGTCATCCCGGTCGCCGTGCTGCGCCGCATGGCCGAGCGCGCCGGGTCGACGGTCAGCGAGGTCGACGGCGCGTCGCACGTCTCGATGGTCTCGCAGCCGGATGCCGCGGTGTCCGCCATCCTCGCGGCCGCGGGCACCGTCTGATCACGCCCGTCGGCGTCAGAACTTGTTGCCGAGTGCCTTGGCCTTGAGCGCCTCGAACTCGCCGTCGCTGATGACGCCCTGGTCGCGGAGCGCCTGTGCCTTCGCGATCTCGTCGGTGGGGCTGGCGAACGAGACCGAGCGCACCTCGGCGTCGGAGTACTCGACGATGTTCGGGTTGCGCCGCGCCTCCGTGCGCTCCGACATCGACTTGCCGCGCACGATGAGGTACACGATGGCGGTCAGCCAGGGCACGAAGACGAGGAGGAGGACCCAGAGTGCCTTGAGCCAGCCGTTCAGCGTGTGGTCGCGGAAGATGTCGATCAGGATGTACACCAGCACGAAGAGATACGCGATGTACGCGAAGATCATGAAGTAGAACCAGAACACGTCCCAGACGCTGCTCAAGAAGGTCATCGAAGTCTCCTACGGTGTCGGATGCCGCGGCCGCCCGGCGGCCGTGTCGCCAACCTACTCCCCGGGGTGCCACAGATGACACATCCCGTGCGGGGAATGTTCTCCTGCTGTTCCGACACGCCGCGTCCGCGGGCTCTTGAGTAATCCTCTGTGCGATGAATAGGCTTCGAACGTGTTCGAGGAAGCTCCGGCGTCCCTCGCGTCGGAGGTCGAGCTGGATCGCCTCCTGCTCGACGCCAAGTTGTCAGTCCCGGAGCCCCCAGCCCGTGGCTCGGTCAGTCGAGCCCCGCTCATCGCCGAAGCCCGTTCGGCACAACGCCGGGTCGTCGGGGTCACCGCGCCCGCCGGGTACGGCAAGTCGACGCTCCTCGCGGAGTGGGCGCGCCTCGAGCACCGTCCCGTCGCCTGGGTGTCGCTCGACCGGTTCGACGACGACCCCGCCGCCCTGCTGACGCTGCTCGCCTCGGCGTTCGCCCGCATCTCCCCGGGGCGCGAATCCCTCGCTGACGATGTGCGGGGGCACGGTGGGTCAGCACTCGGACGCGCGGCTCCGCTCCTGGCATCCGCCCTGCGTACCGCACCCGCGCCGTTCGTCCTGATGATCGACGACCTCCATGTGGTGCGCTCGCCCGCGTGCCACGACGTGCTCAGCATCGTCCTCGCGGGGGTCCCGCGCGACTCGCAGGTGATCGTCGCCAGCCGCGGGGAACAGCCGCACTTGGCCCGACTCCGGGCCTCCGGGCAGACGTTCGAGCTCACCACGTCCGAGCTCGCCCTCGACGCGGTCGGCGCCGCGGCGATCTTCGCCGACGCCGACGTGCCGTTGAGTCCCGACGACGCGGCGATGATCGCCGAGCGCACGGAGGGGTGGCCGGTCGGACTGTACCTCGCCGCGGTCATCGCGCACGACACCGGCGCCCAGTCGGTCGCCGTCTCCGGCGACGACCGCTACGTCGCCGACTACCTCTATCGCGAGTCCATGGCCAAGCTCACGGAGCCGCAACAGCAGTTCCTCCGCCGCACGGCGACGCTCGACACCTTCTCCGCGCAGCTCTGCGACGCGGTGCTCGACCGCGCCGACTCCCAGGAGATGCTGCGCGAGCTCGAGGCCGCCAACGTGTTCCTCGTCCCCCTGGATCGCCGCCGCGAGTGGTACCGCTATCACGCGCTCTTCCGCGAGTTCCTGCTCGGGGAGCTGCGCCGGGTGGAACCCGAGGAGGTCGCTGCCCTCCACCTCGCTGCTGCCTCCTGGTTCGAGGACCACGGCTCCCCCGCCATGGCGATCGAGCACCTGCTCGACGACGCCGGCGAGCGGCCCCGGGCGACGCACCTCGTGTCGACCGTGACCCTCGACACCTACCAGGCCGGTCAACTGACGACGGTGCAGCGGTGGTTCGCCGCGCTCGGCGACCCGGCGATCGAGGCGTATCCCCCGCTCGCCGTGCTCGCCGGCTGGCTCGCGGCCCTCACCGGGCAGGTCAACGAAGCGGACCGCTGGGCGTCGGTGCTCGAGCATGCGTCCTACGACGGCGTGCCCGACGACGGATCCGCCTCGTTCGAGTCAGCGCGCGCGATGCTGCGGGCGATGATGTGCCCCGCCGGCCCGGAACAGGCGCTGTCGGACGCCAGATTCGCCCTCGACGCCGAGCCGTCGTGGAGTCCGTGGCGAGACCAGGCGCTGGCACTCCTCGGCCAGGCGCACCTGCTGCTCGGCTCCACCGAGCTCGCGGCGGCCGCCTTCGCGGAGTGCTCGGCGACCGCGGCGGCGCGAGGCAACAACGACGTGCTCATCGTCAGCGAGTCCGAGCTCGCGAAGCTCGCCATGGACTCGGGCCGGTGGAGCGACGCCGACGGCCATGTGCAGACCGCCCTCGCCGCGATCGAGCGCCGGCACATGCACGACTACGCCACCGCCGTGCTCACGTTCGTCGAGGCCGCCCGCCTCGAGGTGCACCGGGGTGACCTTCCGGCCGCGCACCGACAGCTCACGAGGGCGATGCGGGCGAGGCCCACGTGCACGTCCGCCGTGCCGCACATCTCGGTGCGTGTGCGACTCGAGCTGGCGAGGGTGTTCTGGGCGCTCACCGACCGCGCCACCTCCGCGCACCTCCTGCGGGAGATCGACGACATCCTCCTGCATCGTCCGGCGCTGGGAACCCTCGTCGACGAGGCCGCCCGACTCCGCGAGACCGTGACGTCGAGCGAGCAGCCGGGCCCGATCGGCGGCCCGCCGCTCACGCCCGCCGAGCTCAGGCTGCTGCCGTACCTGCAGACGCACCTGTCCATCCGCGAGATCGGCGAGCGCCTGTTCATCTCGCGCAACACCGTGAGCTCCGAGGTCGGCTCCATCTACCGCAAGCTCGGCGTCTCGGCGCGCAGCGAAGCGGTCGAGCGCGCCATGGCGCTGGGCCTGCTCGGCGCCTAGTCGCGAGTGACGCCGGCGTCGTCGAATGCGTCGTCGATATCGTGGCCCAGCGCCATCGCGACCTTCGGCGCCGCCGCCACCACGCGGGGCAGACCGACGACGGAGATGATGCCGACCAGCACGTCGACGATCTCGCCCGGTGTCGCCCCAGCGCTCACCGCCGCGTCCGCCTGCGACCCGAACGACGGTTCCGCTCCGCCGACCGCGACGAGGGCGGCGATGCGGGCGAGCGCCAGCGACTTCGCGTCGAGTCCGACGACGCCGACGCCCAGGTCATCGAGGCCTTCCTCCGCGAGCCGCTCGTCGTTGATCGCGAGCCTGCGCAGGCGGTCCGTGTAGTCCACGGCGGCCCCCTTCCCCGTCGGTCGAAGTTACGCACCAGTGCACGCCCTGCGGCGATCCCACGCATCATGCAGATGGGATGATTCGGCCCGACGACGGTCTGAAGCGGCGAGGATCATCCGATCTGCGTGATGCGAGGGGGAACCTCGCCGCCTAGCGTCCGAAGGGATACCGGCGAGACCGGTCAAGCGGAACGAAAGGCCGTTGGTATGAACAGCTTCTGGGACTTCCTGGTGTGGCTCTTCTGGTTCTACGTGATCATCGCGTGCATCTGGATCTTCATCACCGTGTTCATCGACATCTTCCGGGACAACACGCTGAACGGCTGGGGCAAGGCCCTGTGGGTGCTGTTCCTCGTGTTCCTGCCGTTCCTGGCCGCATTCATCTACCTGATCGCCCGGGGCCGCGGGATGGCGGAGCGCAATGCAGCTCGGGCCGCCGAGGCCCAGGCCGCCAACGCGGACTACATCCGCACGGTGGCCGGATCCTCCTCGTCGTCGACGGCGGCCGAGATCGAGAAGGGCAAGCAGCTGCTCGATTCCGGTGCCATCACGCAGGCGGAGTTCGACGCGCTCAAGGCCAAGGCGCTGCAGGGCGCGTAGGGCCGGCAACAGGAAAGGCGAATCATGACCGATCTGGAATTCGGGCCCGTCGAGCTGGTGCTCGCCGCGTTCGAGGGCGACCGTCCGAAGGCCGGCGTCCTCGACGCGATCCTCGACCTGGCGGATGCCGGGACCGTGCGTCTACTCGATCTCGTCTACGTCACCCGGGCCGAGACCGGGGAGATCGAGTGGATCGAGCTCGACGAGGCGGGCATCGAGATCGGCGAGATCGACCTCGCCGCCTCGGGCATCGCGTCGCACGAGGACCTCGAGGAGCTGAGCGGGCGGCTTCCGCTCGGCACCTCGGCGCTCCTCCTCGTGGTCGAGCTCACCTGGGCGAAGCACCTGGCCTCGAAGCTGTTCGAGGCCGATGGGTTCGTCGTCGACTCCGTGCGCATCCCGGCTCCGGTCGTGAACGCCGTGGTCGAGGAAGTGCGCGCCGCCGGCGCGCTCACCGAGAACTGAGCACGGAAGGACGAGACCGATGCCGATGATGAGAAGGATGGGCCGACCTGGACTGGTCGGCATGGCAGCCCGCACCGCGGTGGTCGCCGGCACGGCGACCGCCGTGAGCGGCGCCGTCTCCGGCAAGCAGCAGGCCGCGGCGCAGCAGCAGCAGGAGGCGCAGCAGTACGAGGCGCAACAGCAGCAGGCGGCGATGCAGCAGGCGGCCGCCGACGCGGTCGCCCAGCAGCAGGCGGCTGCCGCGGCC
>NZ_JBFUDH010000029.1:0-11474 GCF_056404815.1 Agromyces sp. P2_B3
CCACCGCAGCGTGGGTCGACTGGTACAACGACCGGCGGCTCCACGGGAGCCTGGGCATGCTCAGCCCGACCGAGTTCGAGCAAGCCCACTACGCTGACACAGACCTTACGAGTGGGCTGCTCAACCACCCGTAAAACACCGGCAGGAAACCCGGGGCGCTTCACTCTTCCCCTTATGGCACGGCACCGCTAGCCAACAACTCGAACCTTGCCAAACGCACACGCCAACAGGCATAAACCACCCACTGGCACCCAACCCCGTCTCGGGAGATGTAATATATTTATGATTTCCTCAACAGGAGAAGTGGAGACCTGATATGCCAGTTCCGACGAGCGAGCACGCGGTCGTGGAACGACAGTCGCTACGGCAGGTCGCGATCGAACGGATCCGCGCAGCGATCATCGACCACACCCTCGAACCCGGTGAGATCCTTCGCGACGAAGACCTCCAGAATTGGTTGGGCATGTCCCGCACTCCAGTCCGGGAAGCACTCAACGAACTCGCACGCGTCGGATTGGTCGACATGGCGGCGCAACGCTACACCCGAGTCGCCGCCCCGGACCCAGCCACAGCGCTATTTGATTTGCAGACCATCGGCGCACTTCTCGGCGGCGTCACCCGGATCACCGTCCCGGTCCTCACCGCGGACGACACGCTTACTCTCACCGCAGTGCTGGACCAGATCATCGCCGCACTGAACAGCAACGACACCGCTACTTATATCAGCCTCGGATACGACCTCGCCCACCAACTCCTCGACCGATGCCCCAACCCAGTCCTGGTCGCCGCAACCCGCGACATCATCGACGCGAAGATCTATCGTGTCTCCTTGTCCCGCATCGAAGCCAACCGTGACCCCGTCACTCTCACCACCCTGTACCGCAAGCTCCGCGACGCCGTCCTCGACGCCGACCCTATCGCCGCCGAGCTTGCCATCGAACCCATCTTCCAACTCACCACCACCGTGCACGAAACCAACCCGGCCTGACGGGTATCGCGGCTTGCTGGTTGGGAAGTGGCCGCGTTGCTGGGTCGATTGCCGGAACCTCGCGTTCAGTGAGACCCGTCCGTTGCTGGGACGGACTCGCCCTATTCGGTGGCGATGCGCAGGCCGAAGAACACGAATACTGCGCCGGTCACGGCGGCGATTGTTTGTCGCACTCGCGGGCGGTTCAGCCATGTCCGTGCCGCGCCGGCCAGGTTGCCGAGGACGAGGTACCAGATGATGGCCACGGCCGCGTGGATGGCGGTGAATAGCATCGTCATGGCGAACGGCGAGGTGTGAGGTGGGAGGAACTGTGGCAGGAACGCCACGAAGAACACGCCAAGCTTCGGGTTCAGCGCTGCTGTGAGCAGCGCCTGACGGAATCCCCATGGAAGCGCAAGACGCCGCTTCCTGGGCTCGTGCAGCGGCGGGTCGGCCTGACGTCGTTTGATCGCTGAACGAAGCGCGATGAGTCCGAGCCAGACGAGGTACGCGGCGCAGGCGAACTTGAACACGGTGTACGCCTCGGATGAGGCCCGGAGTACCGCTGCGAGTCCGAGTCCGGCGGCGGTGCCCCAGATGAGCAGGCCTGCCCCGATTCCGAGCGCGGCGCGCATGGCCGCGGCGCGGCCGGCGTTGATGGCCGTCACCAGCACCACGGCGGTATCAGGACCGGGGAGCATCGTGAGGAGCGCTGCCGCGATCGTGTACGCGCCGATGGCTTCCGGGATGGTGTTCATCGCCGCACCCTTCCCGCGAATCGGCCGGTGTGGCTCCTGATGCGCCTCGCGACTACTTGTCTTGGGGTACCTCTTGAAGCACCGGACCAATATGCTTCGGCTTGTCCAGCCCGCTGAAATTATGTCTGGAGGGCGCCGAGGATGGCTCCCATGGTGGTGAAGGTAAGGGTGTAGTAGCCGGCGTTGATGAGGAACAGGGGCAGGTTGCGGTGTTCGAAGAGGTAGTTCACGCCGATCGCGCCGGAAACCCAGACAAAGCCCGTGAGGAACCCGGCGGTCGCGCCGAAGATCACCCCGGCGGTGCCGATGAACGCCGCCAACACGATGGCCATGATCGTGGTGATCAGGAAGGCGCTGAGGAACACGCGGGCGGTCCCGGTTCGGGCTTGCTCCTCGGTCACCCCGGAGGCGCGTAGCCAGGCGCGGGAGAAGAGAGGGCCGTACCAGAGCCCACCGATGAGGAACGCCGCGATCGCAGCGATCGCGACCGCCCACCAGTTGACGGCAAGTTCCGTCATCGTGGCGACCTCATGCTCCCGCGTGCGGGTTCGAGGGTGCGCTTCAGGTCTATCATGTCCGCGCGGAGCGCTTTGCGAGCCGCACCAGCGAACAGGGCGAAGGTGATCGCGAGGAGCCGCGCCTTCCGGGTGACGGGGATGCCAGTGAAGGCCAGGTCCACCCTGGTCTGGTCACCGGGAAGCGCCGTGAACCTGTAGCGGGTGCAGTATTCGGTGCCGTTTGAGGAGGCTTCCACGACGTAGGATTCTGGCGTAGTCAGGGCGGTGACCCACATCTCTTCGGTGGCAGTGCGGCCGAACAAGCGGCGAGTCTCGCGCCACCGAGTCCCAACGGCAAGCATGGCCGGACCGCCGAGGATCTCGATGTCCTCAATCCCGGACACCTGATCAGCGATCGAATCCAGGTCACGGAACGCATCGAAGACCAGTCCGACGTTCGCGTCGATGGTGACGCTCGTACGGATCTTCAAAACCGGCCGGCTATCATCTCATACTCCATAACACTAGTATGTCATCCCAGCCGTTGATTACCCACCAGCTGCCGCCATCGAGAAGCGCCTACCGCACTCCGAACTCCGAATGGACCCCATRTAGCCGGGCGTGGTGGCCATCGACGCCGAAATCGCCGGCAGCCACCCGAGCAGTCCGAGCAACAAATGAAGGCAGGGTCCGCCTTCAACGCAGGCTCCGCGCCCCCAACGCACCAGGCCAGCATGCAGACGGGACCCGGGAACTCAGTGGCCCTCGCCAAGGAACGGTTGGCCATTGACGTTGAAGACAGCCAAGCTCGTCACCACTCGGCGGCCGCACCAGCGGAAGAGCGGCGTACTACGAATTTGTGCGGTTCGGCAAGGTAGGGCGCAACCTTAGCGACGAGGTAGTAGCGGCGAGGTGGTAGGGGGATGCGGGCGGTGGAGCAGGAGTATCGGCGTGTGGTTCGTGCCGAATAGCTGAGGACCGGTTGCCACAGGTGTGGAGGATCGAGTGGGCTGTGGCGGCGCTCCGCGAGACAGGGTTCGACGTTGCAGGGCATTGAGTCCGGCATGATGAAGCGGCGCGCGGCCCGGGACGCCTCCAGAAAGGCCTTCGTCACTCACGCATGAGCATCGCCTGCGCCTCGCGCTCGAGATCGACGAACGGCTCGCCGCTGACGTCGACACGCACACGTCGGAGCGTGCCACCGGTGAACGGCCACGGTGCGACGCCCGGGTAGTCGTCGGTCACTGGCTCGCCACCGTCTCTTCCGACGGTGAGTCCTTCGCCGGCGATCGAGAACTTTCCGGGTTGGGTCCGGATGCGCGCACTACCTACCTCCCGCTCGCCGCAATGCAGCGTGAGCATGCCTGTCGCGACGTGGTTGTCCTCGCCGTCCTTGTGGAAGGACGCCGCGAGGATCACGTTCTCGCCGGTTGGGAGGTCCTCCGTGGCGTCGATCTTCTGCTCCAGCATCCCGACGAAGTTGTTGACGTAGTGGAGGCGGCAGTCCTTCACGTAGAGGGCATGCCCGCCGAACTTCGATCCTTGCGCGAAGAGAACGCCCTCCGCGCCTGGCGCCGGGAGGTCGACGAGCGCTCCGATGACGAAGGAGCGATTGCGGACGTTGACGGACTGCGACTCGGGGACCTCCGCCATATCGGCGAAATAGACGTATCGCTCTCGCGGTGCCGAGAGCACGGGGCGTGGGGTCAGCAGGATCTCCATGGCCGAGCGGTCGTCGAGCGGGAGCGCCTGGTTGCGCCCTGCTTCGGCGAACCACAGGTTCAYGAGCTCCCGCACCATGTCAGGGTGCTCGCTCGCGACATTGTGCAACTCCGCCCGATCGACGTCGGTGTGGTAGAGCTCCCACTCGTCGTCGTTGAAGTGACTCCAGCCGCTCAGCGTGGGATGGTTCGTGATCGCCTTCCAGCCGTCGTGCCAGAGGGCGCGCGAACCCAGCATCGAGTAGAACTGGGTGCGACGCGTCGTGGGCGCCACCCCATCGTCGAGCGAGTAACGCATGCTGACACCGTCGAACGCACTCTGCTCGTGTCCTTTGATCTGTTCGGGCTGCTMGACGCCGAGCATATCGAGGACCGTGGGCACGATGTCCACGGCGTGGTGGTACTGGTCACGGATCTCGCCGCGAGCGTTGGACCCGGCGGGCCAGGAGATGATGCACGGATCGCATGTGCCCCCGTTGAACTCGTAGCGCTTCCACATTTTGAACGGCGTGTTGAACGCCATCGCCCACCCGTTCGGGTAGTGGTTGTACGTGTTGACACCGCCGAGCTCGTCGAGCATCGCCAGGTTGCTTGCCATGTCGTCGGGGATCCCGTTCATCATCCGCATCTCGTTGACCGAGCCGTTCGGGCCACCCTCGCCACTCGCACCATTATCCGAGACGAGCACCACGATCGTGTTGTCCCGCTCCTCGATGTCGTCGAGGTAGTCGAGGAGGCGCCCGATCTGGTAGTCGGCATGCGAGAGGAATCCCGCGTACACCTCCGCCATGCGGCTGAACAACCGCTTCTCCTCGTCGGAGAGCGTGTCCCACGGTCGGGTCTCGTCCATCGCCGGGAACGGGATGCCGTCGGGCCCGGTCCTCGTCTCGGGCGTCCCGAGTGGGTTGAGGGGCGGCAGATCGGTGTCCGCGGGAACGATCCCAAGTTGCTTCTGCCGGGCGAGGGTCTGCTCGCGGATCGCCTCGTAGCCCATGTCGAACCTCCCGGCGTACCGGTCGGCCCATTCCTTCGGGGCGTGGTGCGGGGCATGCGCAGCACCGGGGGCGTAGTAGAGGAAGAAGGGCTTGTCGGGCGCGATCGCTTTCGCGTCGCGGATGAACTCGATGGCCTTGTCCGTGATATCCACAGAGAAGTGATAGCCCTCTTCCGGCGACCTGGGTTGGTCCACTGGATGGTTGTCGTAGACGATGTCGGGATACCACTGGTTCGTCTCGGCCCCCAGGAAACCGTAGTACCGCTCGAACCCGCGCCCGCTCGGCCAGTTCCGCCGGGTCGAGGCGACGTTCATCTCGTCGTCGGGGCACAGGTGCCACTTGCCGACGGCGTAGGTGTTCCAGCCGAGCTCACCGAGGATCTCGGAGAGCATCCCGTTGGCGGGCGGGATCGTGCCGCTCGCGTTCGGGAACCCGATCGCCGCCTCGGTGATGCACGCCATGCTGTTGCGGGTATGGTTTCGGCCAGTCAGCAGGCACGACCTGCTCGGCGAGCAGAGTGCTGTGGTGTGCCACTGCGTGTAGCGCACGCCGTCGGCGGCGACCCGCTCGACGTTGGGGGTCTCGATCGGCCCACCGTAGGCCGACATCGCCGAGAACCCGACATCGTCGAGCACGATGTATACCACATTCGGGGCGCCGTCTGGCGCCTTCGGCGGCTCGAACGGCTCCCAATCCGGCGCCGAATCCCGAATGTCGACGCTAACGATTCCACCGAACTGCTTGGCCATAACTCCCCCAGGTCCCCCGCCACTCTCGATGAGCATCGAAGCGATGGTGCTACCGAACCCGCGAATTCGACCTCGCGCGTTCGGCGCTCACTGGTTCGGCGCTCGCTGGGCGAGCATGCTGCAGACGCTACCCGCTTCTCAGCCCAACTCACAAGAGATCGCGTCGGGCGCAATGACGCAAGGCTGCTTACGCGCCGCTCAGACACAATTGGGCCGCGCAAAGTCATGGCCCGACCGAACCGGCCGTCCGCCTGCCGCACAACTGTCCCCCCATCACTCATCGCAAGCGTCCTGGAAATGCTGCAGAACGGGACGGAGGGCTCATCCGGTCATCGGAAATTTGCCACTGCTGGGTCGGCGAGCAGCAGCGGCTTCGCCGTCGGCGTCGCCCGAACCAGCCCAGTCGGATCTGCTAGCCAGTCAGGCGATGCTGAGTGATTTCGCAGGAGGGTGCGGCGGTGAGTGGTGGCGCGCGAGCGGGGCGCGCGCGTGCGCATAGTCCGACATAACCTGCGCGATCAGTTCGCTTGGGGAGGCCGCCGCCTCGTGTTCAAGGAGCGCCGCAATGAGAGTGCGGGTCGCTGCGGGCAGCCATATCCGACCATCGCCCTGCCATCCCCGGTTCCTGGACGGGGCCGCCTTCTCGGGTTCGGGTGGCCGTACCGGCGGGAACGTCCGGATCCCGGTATCCCGGAACAGTGCCCGGTTCGCGCGGACCGGGATGACGTATCGACCCCGGACCAGCCGCCCGGTGATCGTCCCGGCCTGGATCTTCCGGATGATCGTGACTCGGGTGTACCCCGTCACCAGTACCAACTCGGCCGCCGTTAGTTCCGGAGCGAGGGCCGTGAGCTTTTCCAAGTATTCGTCAAACACAGCCGCGTCTACTGCCGCCCGCAACTCCAGCTCAGCCGAATCCGGCATCCCATCCCCTTCTGCACCGCCACTAGAATCCGCCACACCCGCCCGACATTCCTGTTCGGCTGCGAACGGTAACAATCAGGCTGGCGAACCGACACCCAGAACACCACACACATCATAGCCGGTGATATTTTAGTGTGCGGACGCCGGATGCCTCCGTCAGGGCCGGATCGCCTCGGCGCCCGCCGTCAGCAACAGACCCCGGTATGGGGTCGCAGGTTGTAGTTCTGGGGTCCCACTTTCGGCGTTGGATCGGGCTCGTGGGCGGACGCTAGGCCGGGGTGGAGTTCGTAGCGTGAGTTTCATGATTACTGCGCGTGAGCTGGTAAAAAATTATGGCGGGAAGCGGGTCGTGGACGAGGTGGATTTCACGGTGCGGCCTGGTCTCGTGACCGGATTTCTTGGTCCGAATGGGGCCGGCAAGTCGACGACGATGAGGATGATTGCAGGGTTGGCTCGTCCGACGTCGGGTGCAGCACTGGTGGGTGGGAGACGGTTCTCGGCGCAGCCTGCTCCGTTGCAGAAGATGGGTGTATTGCTGGATGCGAAAGCGGTCCATGGCGGGCGGACGGCGTTTGATCATCTGTCCGCGTTAGCGGCGACTCATCGGATCGGTGCGCGTCGGGTGCGGGAGGTGCTCGAGTTGACCGGGCTTGAATCAGTCGCGAACCGGCGGGTGGGCAAGTTCTCATTGGGGATGAGTCAGCGGTTGGGGATTTCGGCGGCAATGCTCGGTGACCCTGCTGTGTTGATGCTGGATGAACCGGTCAACGGTCTGGACCCGGAAGGCGTGTTGTGGGTGCGGCAGTTCCTCCGGAGCCTGGCCGCGGAGGGGCGCACGGTGTTCCTGTCGTCGCATCTGATGAGCGAGATGGCGTTGACCGCGGATCATCTCATCGTGCTCGGACAGGGCAAGGTTCTCGCGGATGCCCCGGTGGCGGAGATCGTCGCCGGTGGCACCGGCCCGCGGGTTCGGGTGCGGTCTTCGCAGGCAGCCGAGCTGGCTTGTTTGGTCGCCAGGCTTGAGGTGACGGTGCACAGCAGCYAGCCGGGTGTGGTGGAGATCACCGGCATTGACGCCGTAGAGGTCGGTGACCTCGCGGCCCGGCACGGTATCCCGATCCACGAATTGACCATGGCGACCGCGTCGCTGGAAGAGGCCTATATGGCGTTGACCGGAGACACAGTCGAGTACCGAACGGAGGCCGTCCGATGAGCACCACCACCCATACGCCCCTCGTCGAGCACGCCGCAGGGTCGGGCCGTCGCGCCGACACCAAGCCGGTTTCCTTTCTGGGACTGGCGCGTTCGGAGTGGATCAAAATCCGCAGTCTCCGATCGATGCGTTGGACCAGCGTTGCTGTCGTCGCGATCAGCCTTGGGTTGTCCGTCGGGTACACATTTGTCCTCCTTGGCGCCAACGGCGGAGGCAACACCGCAGYGACCACCGGGCAGCTTATCCAGGGGGCGACTGCGGGAATCGTGCTGACGCAACTACTCATTGCCGCTACCGGGGTGCTAGTCGTCACGACCGAGTACGCCACTGGTGCGATCTGGTCTACCCTGACCGTGGCGCCCGCCCGGGTGAAGCTGCTGGCGGCGAAAGTTGCCGTGGTGTTTGCCGCCACATTCGTGGTCACAGTGTTGTCCACTGCTGGAGGGTACCTAGCGTCAGCGGCCGTCTTCGCCGTCCGTGGACGCACGGTGGACATGCTCGAGCTGGCGACGCTGGGACCAGTCCTTGCGTCTGGACTCACCCTCGGCCTTGTTGGAGTGATCGCGGTGGGCGTCGGGGCGGTCCTGCGGTCCAGTTCGGCCAGTATCGTCGCGGTGATCGTACTCCTGTTCGTGCTACCGATCCTGCTCCAGTCGATTCCCAGTGATTGGTCGCGCGAGCTCCTCGAATACCTGCCGTCGCAGGCAGGACAGGATCTCACAGCACCGGCCAGCAACTCAAACGCCCTCGACTGGTGGATGAACCTCCTGCTCCTTGCTGGCTGGTYGGCCACGGCTTGCGCCGCGGGCGGTCTGCTCCTGAGCAGACGTGACGTGTAGTGTCCCATTCCGTGCCTGTCACCACCTTCGTCCCCGACCGCGAGAGCCCAGCGGCCGGGGACGAGGTGCGTATACCCCGCGAACCAGGTGCGTTCCGACAGTTCCTGCACCGCCACCCACATCTGGCCGACGCCACCGTGGCAGGGGCGTATCTCTTGCTCTCGCTGTTCGGCACGATCGGCGTCGCCATCTGGAGCCCTCAAGCGCCGCCCCTGTGGGTCACCCTGCTGCAAACCGGCGCAACGCTGACAGCCGCGATCGCGCTACTGCTTCGCCGGCTGGTGCCGTGGCTGGTGCTTGCCGTGGCATGGGCCACCTTCATGTTCGTCTATCCCTACCATGACGCAGATGTCGGCCCGGTGCTCCTCGCGCTGTACGCCCTTGCCGTATACCGCTCTCCACGCGCCGCGTGGATCGGATTCGCAGCGACAGCTGCCATCGCCCTAGTACCTGCGTGGTCAACCGCTAACGAAGACCGGAACGGGTTCGTCCTTACCATTGGGCCAGATGATCCGAGCGACCCGTATGTCTTCCTGCGAGCGTATGTGCCGCTGATCGTGTTGTTGCTGACCGCAACCTTGATCGGCACCGGTGTCGGCAACCGGGCACGGTACGTCGACGCGCTCATTGCCCGTGCGCGGGCGCTCACCCGGGAACGAGACCAGCAAGCCGAACTCGGTGCCGTCCTCGAGCGCACACGCATCGCTCGGGAGATGCACGATATTGTCTCCCACGGGCTCAGCGTGATGATCACCCTCGCCGAGGGTGCCGCGGCGACTGTGGAACGCAATCCGYCACGGGCGGCGGACACCATGCGCTCCGTCGCTGAGACCGGACGGGACGCGCTGGGTGAGATGCGGCGCACCCTGAACGTGCTGCGCCGCCCAGGCGACACGGACGGCAGCCACGCACCGCAACCCGGTGTCGCCGACATTCCCGCTCTGATCGACAGGTTCCGCACCGCCGGCATCACCATGCACTTCAGCGCGTCCGGCCCGCCTGTCAAGGGAACCGATCTACAACTCTCGGTCTACCGAATCTTCCAGGAAGCCCTCACCAACACGCTCCGTTACGCTCCCGGAGCCACCGTGCACGCCCGCATCGACCACCACGATCACACAGTCATCATCACCGTCGCCGATAACGGGCCCGCCCGCGTGACCTCAGCCTCGGGCGGCGCCGGGCGCGGCCTAGCCGGCCTCCGAGAACGCGTCGCGCTCTACCACGGCACGCTCCATGCAGGCCCCCACCCGAAGGGGCGCGGTTGGCGGGTCGAGGCAACCCTCCACTGCCCAACCACAGGATCAACCGAAAGCGAACCCACAAGATGACCACCTCCAAAACCCCAATCCGGGTTGCGATCATCGATGACCAAGCACTCGTACGCACCGGGCTTCGCATGGTCTTGGACGCCGACCCGGGAATCACCGTCGTCGGCGAAGCGGGCAACGGCCGCGACGCGATCGACCTTGCGCACGCTCACACAATCGACGTGATGCTCATGGACGTTCGTATGCCAGGTGTCAACGGGATTACCGCAACCGAGACGATCACCGCCACGGCCAGCGCGCCGCGCGTGATCGTACTGACCACCTTCGATCTCGATGAATACGCGTTCGATGCGCTCCGCGCCGGAGCCAGTGGATTCCTCCTCAAAGATGCGCATCCCGACGAACTCGCTACCGCGATCCGCACCGTCCATACCGGCGATGCGACCCTTTCCGGACGCGTCACGAAACGAATGATCGAGATCCTCGGCAACAAACTTCCCGCGGCCCCGCACGCGAACCCGGAACTGAGCAAACGTCTCGCCACCCTCACTCCCCGCGAACGTGAAGTCCTCATCGCGATCGGACAAGGCCACACCAACTCCGAGATCGCCAGCCAGTTTTTCCTCTCCGAATCAACCGTGAAAACACACGTCACCCGAATCCTCTTCAAACTCCAAGCACGAGACCGCGTCCACCTCGTCATCCACGCCTACGAACACAACCTCTTCCCCACTTGACAGCCCCCAGTCGTACCACTAGAACGCTTTTAGAAGGGCGCCGAGTGCGACGCAGGAACAGTTGCGCAAGTYGTTGGAGTGAAGAACCGAACTTCAGCGGGACCATGGCGCTCGTACCAGGGCGCCGTTCACGTTCAACCCCGGCTATACAACCTGCGAAGAGCCCTCGGTGTGATGGCTTGCCGTTGTCACTGGGCATCTTGGTTGCGATGACCACGATCAACCATTTCGAGAGCTGCACCATCGCGATCGCACCGGAACCGCGCTAACCATAGGTCTCACCCTCTCGGGCTGCATGACGACCAACATCGCCCACCAGTACGACGTGAGCTCGACCGCACACGGCGCCGAAGCAGCGCTACACTGACCCTGCAGCGACTAAGACTGGACACCAGTACCGTCGCCGTTATCCTCACCGCCTGAACCCACGTTCCGAACCCGGATGCCAAACCACTGTTAGCGGCTGTGAGTCTTGAACCGGTCGGTCTGGGACTGGCTGTCAGGGTGGTGTTGGCTGTCCCGTCTTGGTCGTGACTCTTGTTAGCGGTGGCCCCGTCAGGGTGCCCTCGAATGGACTTGTCCGACCATGCCGGGGGTCGACGCCGCCCTGGCTCACCTCAGTGTCCTGATCAGGAGATTGAAGCGCCCCGGGTTTCCTGCCGGTGTTTTACGGGTGGTTGAGCAGCCCACTCGTAAGGTCTGTGTCAGCGTAGTGGGCTTGCTCGAACTCGGTCGGGCTGAGCATGCCCAGGCTCCCGTGGAGCCGCCGGTCGTTGTACCAGTCGACCCACGCTGCGGTGGCG
>NZ_JBFUDH010000030.1:0-11383 GCF_056404815.1 Agromyces sp. P2_B3
CCTCGGACGAGACCCCCGCGACGACGCCGGTGTCGATCTCGAACTGCTGCACCCACCGGCGCACGGACTCCTGCGAGACCCCGAGCGACTCGGCGACCTGGGCTCTGACGGCGGTCTCTGACGAGTACTCCGAACGGTGCTGTGTCACCATCCGCACAGCCCTGGAACGAACTTCGTGGTCAATCTTGCGTGGCACCTTGCCATCCTCTCGTGTCGCTCAGAAAAGAGGGCAGAGAACCCGGGGCGCTTCAGATTGCCCGACCTTCATGGTCGTGGCTGTCAGCGGCCATGAGTTTCTCCCCGGCGGCGGCCGGTTAGTTCCCCGCTGGTGGCCAGTTCTTCTCCCCGTGGATGGCCGGTTGGTCGGCCCGGGTTACGGGCATAGTTCCGCGGTCGTGTTGATGATCGCGGGGTGAAGACTGATGAGGAGATCATGGAGATTCTTGAGGCGTATGACCTCACCGGGAGCTACCGCGCTGCGGCTGAGCTCGCGGGTTGTGACCATCACACGGTGGCCAGGTATGTGAAGTTGCGGGCTGCTGGCGCTCCTGCTCGGGAGCAGGGCCGGCGGGCTCGGCCGATCGACGTGTTCTTGCCGAAGATCGAGGAGCTTGTTGAGCGGTCCGCCGGGCGGATCCGCGCGGATGTGGTCCACGAGCGGCTGGTCGCGATGGGGTTCAGCGGTGGGGAACGCACCACGAGGCGCACGGGCGCGGAAGCGAAGGCGCAGTTCGCGGCGGGTCGGCGGCGGGTGTTCCGTCCGTGGGTGGTCGAGCCCGGGCTGTGGTTGCAGTGGGACTACGGGCAGGGCCCGACGATCCGTGGGCGCCAGACGTTGCTGTGGTGCGCGTGGTTGGCGTGGTCGCGGTTTCGGGTCGTGATCCCGATCTGGGACAAGACGCTGCCGACGGTCGTGGCGTGCATGGATGCGACGCTGCGCAGGCTGGGCGGGGTCCCGGCGTTCGCGTTGACCGATAACGAGCGGACCGTGACATCGGATCACATCGCTCGGGTCGCGGTGCGGAATCCGCAGATCGTGGAGATGGGTAGGCACTACGGGATGACGGTGCGTACGTGTGTTCCTGCGGATCCGCAGTCCAAGGGCGGGTCGGAGGCCACGGTGCGGATCGCGAAAGCGGACCTGGTGCCGACGGCGGTGAACCTGCTCGAGGAATACCGTACGTTCGGGCAGTTGGAGAAGGCGTGTCATGACTTCTGCGACGAGGTCAACGCCCGCACCCACCGGGAGACCAGGCAGGCGCCGGCGGTGATGCTCGCGACGGAGCGGGAGCGGCTGCACCTGCTCCCGAAGGCGCCATTCACGGTCGTGTTCGGCACGACCCGCCGGGTGAACTGGGACGCGACGATCGCGATGAACGGGGTGCGGTACTCGGTCCCGCACGAGCTGGCGAACACCAGGGTCTGGGTGCGCGAGGCCGGCGACGAGGTCGTCGTGACCGCTGTCGCCGCGCACGGCGCGGCCCGCGAAGTCGCACGGCATGCAACAGGGCGCCCCGGGAGTCCGGTCCTGGACGACACGCACTACCCGGCCCGTCCGGACGAGACGGCGGACCGCCAGCCCAAGGCCACCACCCCGGAAGAGGCCGCGTTCTTGATGCTCGGCGCCGGGGCCAAGTCATGGTTGGTCGAGGCTGCCGCTGCCGGCGCKAGACGGATGCGTCCGAAGATGGCCGAGGCCGTCGCGTTCGCCAAGCTCTACGGCGCCGACCAAGTCGACCGGGCGCTGGGCACGGCTGCGGTGACGGGCAGGTTCTCGGACAAGGACCTGATCTCGATCCTCGACTACCAGGCCGGGCTTGCCGATGTGGAGCCCTCCCGCGCTTCCGAGGCGCATTCGCTGCAGCCGGGCACGGCCGGCTGGGCGCGCTTGGACGAGGCGACACCCGATATGACAGACCTGACGACGGAGGACGAACAATGACCATCGCGACGATCCCGGGTGTGGTCACCCGCGCCCACGGCGACCCGCTGAATGAAGCACTGGAACTGACCAAGCGGCTCAAGCTGCCCCACATGCGCAAAGCGCTCACGGACCTGATCCCCACCGCGAAAGCGCAACGCTGGGACCCGGCCGAGGTCGTGCGGGTCCTGCTCGCCGAGGAAGTCGCCGGACGTGACCGCGCCAACCTCCTCACCCGCCGCAAGTCCGCCGGGTTCCCCGCAGGGAAGACGTTCGGCGACTGGGACGAGGAGCTGTCCCTGATCCCGCGCCCGACCCAGGAAGCCCTGAAGACCCTCGAGTGGGTCCGCCGGCGTGAGAACCTCGCGATCTACGGCCCCTCAGGGACCGGGAAGTCGCACTTCTGCGAAGCGCTCGGGCACGCCGCGGTCGAGGCCGGCATGATCGTGGCCTGGTTCGGGATCGAGGACCTCGGCGCGCTGGTCCGCAAGCACCGCGYTGACGACTCCATCGCCCGCGCCCTGACCAGGGTCGTGCGCAGCGACCTGATCATCGTGGACGACATCGGCCTACTCCCAGTATCGCCAGACGCCGCCGAAGGATTCTACCGCCTCGTCGACGCCGCCTACGAGAAACGAGCACTGACCTGGTGCGACGCCCAGCAGCGTTCATGCTCAGTGACGACGTCGACGTCGCACCGGGCTGTGACTTTCGTCAGCGACGCGGTGACGTCGACGTGGTTGCCGATCACGCGCGGGTCGACGGGATAGTCGTTCGACCCGATCCCGATGTAGTAGTCACGCGCCAGCCGGATCCGGTGCTTGAGTCCGATGGCCGGCGCGGTCAGCGGGAGCGGAGTCATGTGGTCGTAGTCCTCCCCGAGGAAATCGACCGGCCTGCCGCCGAGTGAGCGCACGTGCCGCTGGTTCGCGCGTCAGCCAGGTCTGCATCTGCTCTGTGAAGTCCGCTGGCGAAGCGAACCGGCGTCCGGGCAGGAACGAGCCCTCGAGGTAGTCGTTGTTCCGCTCGACCATGCCCTTGTACTCCGGATCCCGCGGCGGCGCCAACCGGAACCGGGTCGCGAGGGTCCCAGCGAACGCGGCCGCGATCACGCTGACCTCCCCGCGTCCGCCGATCGCGGACTCCCGATCCCACCGCAGCGTCTTCGGCGCCCGCCCGATGGCATCGATTGGCGACCACATCCCCGCGGTCAGATCACCGCCCTGCCGCGACGGGAGCATGATCGCGGACTGGAACCTCGAGTACGTGTTCGTCATCACCAGCACCGGCACCGGCACCGGCACCATCGATTCGGAGTGTCCGTGCCCGACTGGGATCGAAACGCCGGGGAACCAGAGGTCGCATTTGCGTGATCTCACCGGGCTTGTACACCGTGCTGTCCCCCGGATCGATCCCGACCTACTCCGGCCGGATCTGCCGTAGTCGATCCGTCAAGATCGAGAGCGAGTGCGGGAACTCGAGCCGCTCGGCGATCACGGTCGTCTTCATCCGCGGGAACTCAGGGAGGATCGCCCGGATCTGCAGCTCGAACGCGTCTACCTTCGAGCCGCGTTTCGGACGCTCGTACTTCGGTGGCCGATCCGGCGCGAGCGCCCGCGAAACGGTGTTCCGTCCAATCCCGAGATGGGTGGCGATCTCGGTCATCGAGAGCCGCTCGACCCGGTACAGCCGACGAATCTCGGCCCAGTCTTCCAAGGAAATCACCCTCCAGAATTATCGGAGGATGCACCAAATTAGCCCGCCGCTTCCGGTCTAGTTTTTACCCGTCGTCGACACCGCCATCGACGCGGACAGTCGTACTGTGACCGCCCCGCGCCGCAATGCAGGAACTGCTCCACCAAATCGACCATGCTCACATTCCTCCGAGCCAAATTCGCGCCTCGTTCCCGGCACACAGCCCAGAACAAGACTCACCGGAGGACACCCGGATTCGCCGTCATCCCCTAGGCGAATTCCGTGGCGCACAGGTAGAGAAGTTCCGTGACGAACTCACCACACAGCTAGGGGAATTACGTGACCGACGACAGGATGCACCGGTTCCGTGCCAAGAGCGCCTTCGTGGCTATGACAGCCTTCGCCCGGCTCACCGGTATCGCACCAGTATCCGTCTGGTCCGGCTCATCTAGGCCAAGGTCCGGTTCAACCGTGCCGGAACCGGGCTATGGCGGTTCGTTCGACACGCAGTTCGCGCGTGGTAAGGACAAGGTCGCCGCGCTCCGGCTGCTCCGCCTGTCAGCGTCGTCTTCGCCGCGCTCCGAACCGACGAGCACGCCACCGCCGCCCCGATCTCTGCCACCGACCGGCCCCACCGGCTCACCGCTGACATAGGAGCATMGGGGAACGCGACTCCTGCAACCGTGATCGCGACGTTCGTGGACCAGATGCGTGCGTCAGCCCTCAGCCTCGAATGTCCCTCGTCTCGTCCAGCCCTGAATCGTCTGTTGCCGCGTGGTGATCTCACTCACCACCCAATTCACGTCGGTTGTCCGCTCGTCATCCGTCCGTAGCTTGACGTCCGCGCGAGCCCAGAATCGCAGAAGGGGTGAGCTGTTTTCCCAGCTCACCCCTTCTGTCGTCCTGTTCGTCTAAATATCAGGGGCCGGGCCCGGAAAGCCGGTGACGCGACCGGGCTGTTCCAGTGCGATCACGAGTGCACCGTCGACATGCTCGACGGACCTGGCGGTCCCGAACTGGGTATGCCGAATCCTTCTGAGCCTTCGCTACGCTCGCGACATCGGGCGCGATATCCGCGCAGCCCGGGCAACGACAGGGGGCCGACCATGAAGGTAGCCGCGTACCACTCGACGAACACCACCGATCCCGACGTGTTCCACAACCACGACGACTGCCCAAGCGGACAACAGATCCCACCACGCGACCGCGCAGCCGGCACCGGCGGCTACCCGCGATGCAAGCACTGCATCAACATGGGCTAACTCCCGGACCCCACCGAGCCGCGCCAGGCGCATGGGCGCGGCCGGCTCGGCCGCCGCCAACTACGTCCACCAAAACCGAACGGTCCCGACTCCTCGGAGCCGGGACCTTCCAACACATCGCGACAGCGGCTACTCGTCCGCCGGGTACTGGCCGATGAAGGTGAGCGGCACCCCGGGAGTCCATACCAACCGCACCGGGGTGTGCCCGGCGTTCACGACATCGAACCACACCGGCCGGCCAGCCTCCTCCGGCGCCCCGTCAAGGACCGCGTCGACCGCCGCGGTGGCCTGCTCGGCCGAGGTGAACTTGTACTGGCGGCCGTCGTACTCAACCGCGTGAGGCTTGTCGATACCCGCCACGCTACGCGACCCCAATCGCATCACCCTGGCAGTTGAGCAGGGCCGCACCCGCCAGCAGATTGGTCCAACGAGAGACTGGCGGGTGCGGAGCCACCCGCACAGTAGCGAGACCGGCATCCTGCCGCCACCCAGGTGTCAGCGGGGGCCTGTCCGAGTCGACAGGTGTTTCGCCTGAGGCGATAGAGGTGTATTTGGCCAGATACTCCGCTGGCCAACCACACCGGGCCTACTTGCCAGCGTTGGCCTTGGCCGTTGCCTGGCCAGCGGCGATGCGGCCCTCGAAGTCGGGCATGTCACCTTCGCCTTCGCCTTCGCCTTCGCCTTCGTGGATGTTGCCGTTTTGGTCGATGGTGAAGCTGTTCCCGGCATCCTGGTTCTCGGCGAGGTGCCGGTCGATTTTCACAGGGGTTGCTGCGTCGAACCCGAGGCCAGCCTCGTCGGACAGGTCTCCGGAGCGGGTGAGGTTGCCGTCCTCGTCTACGGAAACGGTCGCGGTCCTCGTGACCTCAGGTGTACTAGCGGTGATGGCCGCGTTCGCTGTGGTAATTCCGAGGGTCGCTGCGGAACCGATCCCGAGGACGGTCGCGACACCGGCGATGATGGAACGCTTGTGCTTCATCTGGTACTCATTTCTCTTCGTGCGCAGCAGCCGGGATTTGGCTTCCTACGTACCTCCATCCCACCGGGGCAGGTATTGCGAGAGCGTCAAGAGAAGTCTTTAAGTTCTCTTAAGACCCGGTGTGGTCGGATGGGGTTGAGCTTAGGAGCGATTGTGCGTGTACTGATCGTGGAAGACGAACCCTACTTGGCTGATGCCATCCACGCCGGGCTCCGCCGGGCTGGTATCGCTGGCGACTGTGTCGGCGACGGCGCCAACGCGATCGAGCATCTCGCCATACACGACTACGACATCGTTGTCTTGGACCGCGACATCCCCGGAGTACACGGCGACCAGGTCTGTGCACACATCATCCAAAAACATCCTGACGTGCGGGTGCTGATGCTAACTGCGGCGCGGACGCTCGGTGACAAGGTCACCGGGTTTGAGATGGGGACGGACGACTACTTAGTCAAACCGTTCGAGTTTGCCGAGCTTGTGATGCGTCTGCGTGCCCTCGCCCGCCGAAACCACACCGCCCGTTCTCCTATATTGGAGGGCTCGGGGGTCCGTCTGGACCCGTTCCGGCGGGAGGTGTACCGCGATGGTCGACTCATCCGCTTGTCCCGGAAGGAGCTCGCCGTCCTCGAGGTCCTCATGAACGCCGACGGCGGGGTGGTCAGTGCCGAGACGCTCCTCGAGAAAGCTTGGGACGAGAACGCGGACCCGTTCACGAACACCATCCGGGTCACCATCTCCACCCTCCGCAAACGCCTCGGCGAACCCTGGGTCATCCACACCCACGTCGGGGCCGGCTACCGATTCGGACCACCCCAATGACTCATGCGCGAGCCAAGTCGCGGTTGACGATCCGGTGGCGGTTAACCCTCACCTACGGCGCCCTGGTCACCGCGAGCGGGACCATCCTGATCGTCACGGTCTGGGCCTACATGGGCCTCGTCCCGCAGTACAGCTCCACCACCATTAGCAGCAGCGACCTGCCGCATGACACAGGTGCACGTCCGACCCCGCTGCCGGAACAGAACGCAACCGTCCCGGCCGACCTCGCCACCTCCGGAGCCACCGTGACCAGCGCATCCGAGTTCCTCAACCAGCTCCTGGCCACCTCCCTCATCGTCCTCCTGTTCGTCGCCGGRGTGAGTACCATCGTCGGCTGGCTCGTCGCCGGCCGGGTCCTGCGCCCCCTAAAAGCGGTCAACCACGCCGCGACCCTCGCCGCGACCGGTGCCCTCGACCACCGGGTGCACTTGGCCGGCCCCCACGACGAGATCCGCGACCTCGCCGATACCTTCAACCACATGCTCGCCGGCTTGGACCAGTCCTTCAACACCCACAAACGCTTCGCCGCGAACGCCTCCCACGAACTCCACACCCCGCTGACCACCATTCAGACCATGATCGATGTGACCCTAGCCGACCCCACCGCTAGCACCCCCGTTCTTCGCGAACTTGCCCAGCGCATCCGCACGGTGAACCGGCGCAACAGCGACACCGTGACTGCCCTGCTCGACCTCGCCGAAATCGGACAACACCCCATCCCGAATCACGACATCGACGTATACGAGTTGATTCTCGACGCGATCCACGCTGTCACCCCCGAAGCCAATGCCCGCAATATCACGATCACCGACCGCAGCCACCCCGACACCAGCGTTCACGGCGACCGACGCCTGCTCCGGCAAGCCCTGACAAACCTCATGCAGAACGCCGTTCGCCACAATCACCCCAGCGGAACCATTGATATCAGCACCGCATCAAACCAGGACTGCACCAAGATCACCATCAGCAACACCGGCGCCACCGTCCCACCCGGCACCAGCGAATCCCTCACCGAACCATTCGTCCGCGGCGCCGCCCGCACTATCACGCCCGGCGCGGGCCACGGCCTCGGGCTCGCCATCGTAGCCAGCATCGCCGCCGCCCACGGCGGCCATCTCCGCCTCCGCCCAAACGCCGGCGGAGGCCTCACGACCACCATCACAGTCCGCAAAACCCTCAACCCCAGAACTGAGGCGTCCTGACGCTCCCGCTGCCGCCGAGGACGCTGCGGAGGAGAGCCAGAAGACGTTTTCGCGTGCGTGGGGGGCGGACTCACCCCGACTCCCCCACCCCCGTCGTATCCCGGGCACCCCGACACCACTCAGGTGTTGCGACGACTCTTAGAAGCCGCCCCGTCACACCGGGGCCACCTACGTTGACAAAGTCAGGCAGCGCCACCCACGTGTGTCGCGGTTCTCCAGCCTGCGTGCGGGCCAGCCCGAAGGATGTCGTTGCCGCGTGCATCGGGGCGTGAACCGTTACACCCGAACAGGGACGGAAAACCACCTGATCGCGTGCAGCCGGCGGGGCTAGGAGCGAAGCCGCTCACGGCACACCGCAGTGGCGGTGGGCCCTACTACCACCCGGAGACCGCACCCGCCCTCTCCTGCCCGAAGGGTGGAGTCCCTTGGGCGGGTGCGGGAGCAGGCGGCCCCCTATAGCCCCTGTGCCTGCTCACCGCGAAGCGTAGACCCGCTTCGGCGACTACCGTCAGCCCCCGTCCGGGGCCGCGCCCGCCACGCACCTCGGGGTTCAGGGGCGAGCGCTTGGGCGACGTGATCGGGGCTGACCAGCGCCGCCGTGACCGCCACGCTGAACCCGGACGTGGGGTCACGTTACGACCCCGTTCCGAGGTGTCAACGACGACTTAGTTTGATGCCGGTTTCGCGCTTGGGTTCGAGTATTCGTCGCAACACTTCGGGTAGAAAGGTTGGATGGATATGGGACGACCGGGACCCAAGCGCAGGCTCGCGCTGGAGGATGAGTACTTCAAACTGCTCGCGGCGTTGGCGGGTGCGGTAGGAGTCGCCGGTCAGGGTGAGGACTTCGGCGTGGTGGACGAGACGATCGATCATCGCCGCGGCTACGACGTCGTATGAACGTCTCGCCCCACCGCCCGAATGGCAGGTTCGATGTGACCATGATCGAGCCCTGTTCGTATCGCGATGCCACGAGTTGGCAGAATAGGTTCGCGGCATCTTGGTCGAACGAGATGTAGCCGACCTCGTCGATGACGATGACGATGAGCTTGTGGCGGCGGACCTTCTTCAGCTCGGTCTGGAATTGTCCGGGGTGGTGGGCGGCCGCCAATCGGGCGATCCAGTTGTTCGCCGTCTCAAACAGGACGGAGTAGCCGGCGTATGCGGCTTTCACGTCGAGCCCGATGGCCAGGTGGGTTCTCCCGATCCCGCAACCATCAAACGCGCTGACCGCACTTGTTGGGGTGACCGACCTGAGTATCGACGCGCGCCGGGCGCTAAGCAAGCAGCGGGTTCGTTAGGCCGCGCGTTGGCGGGTCCGTGACGAGCCGATTGCCGTCACGATCGCTCGTGCCGAGGCCGTCCGACTTTCCAAGCGACTTGTCGCGCTAGATGCGGAACTTACGGCGAACACCGCGACAATGAAAGCGATGGTGCAGGCCTCCCGGCAGCTGAGCCGGCGTGCCCGCAACACGGCAGGCTCCGCTCGGAGGCCGCATTCGCCAGCCTCGCCGGAGTCAAGCCCGATCCCCGCATCGTCGGGGAACACTGTGCGCCGCAGGCTCAACCGCGGCGGCGACCGACGCCTCAACCAGGCCCTGCACATCGCCACCCTCACGCGATGGTCCATGACCCCGCCACGCGTGAGAACGTCGAACGGCGAGCCACCGAAGGAAAGACCACCAGGGAGATCCGCCACCGCCTCGGGTGGTCTCGCCCGACAGATCTACCGCCGCCTCAACAGGGCAGCCCAAGCAGAACTCGCGACTTGCGGCGGATAACGGGCAGAAGACCGTGGAGGTGGCAGCTATACCGCCGGAACCCGATATGCCTCGAACTTCTCCACGCTGACGGTGAAGATGGCCAGGGTGATGGTCATGTCTGGCCGCCTCCCGGGACACTCGCGGCCGGGGGGGAGCATTTCGAACTGGCCGTCGACCATGACGAGTCGCTCGCGACTGCAGCCACCTACCAGCTCCACGTAGACCATGCGCTGCTGTTCTTCCTCGATAGGCGAACCATCGAGTTCGAAGATCACCGCCACGCGCGTGACCTCAGACACAGGTCCGCGCGTCCCACAATGCCGGCACGCCCACTCCACGGGTGCGCTCGACGGCTCCCACCTCCAGCCGAAAGAACTCCACTCAGCCGCCACCCTCTCGTCGGGGGTCCAGCCACGCCTAACCAGAAGATCATTCAGCATCAGGGCCGTACGGACTCGGTCCTGAAGGATTTCTGCATACTCGCCTGCAAGCGGCTCGTCGCCTAGATCATCGAAGCGCTGTGCACGCGCATGGATTTCGACGACACTCTGCGCGATCAGTTCAACGATTTTCATTCTTCCAAGTTAGCTGCTGCTTACATATCAGCCTCTGGCATTTTCAGGCCCTCTGTACATGTAGGCCCCCTTAGGAGGGGTAATGCAGGCGCGAGTCAGCGAGGACAAGAAGTTTTCTGGCTCCGGCATGGAAATGATTGTGGTGTCCCCTGAGGTTGATCGGCCCGTCCGCCGCCGGTTGCTCAATGCGGCGCCAGACTGTGCAGCCGGAATCCACAACCGCCGTAGGCACACGGATTCACTTCCACCACGCTGACGTCGGCGAGGTCCGCCGATGGGATCCGACGTCGGTTGTCCTCGTGTTGATGTTCAGCCGATCAGGCAGGGGTCGTCAGAGAGGTGTGACGCCACCATGCTCGTGTACGCCCGCGACGGGCCGAGCGTAGTGCGTTTGGAGTATTGGCCGATCAGGCATTCCTCGTTCACCTGCACCGCCCAGAACACCGCATCAGCCAGAGACCCTGTCGACGTGGCCGGTGAGCTCACCTCGATCGTGAGCGGATCCAACCCCGCACCAGTCTGCGTCTGCGCGACCGTGTCCGGGGCCGGCAGATCACCAGCGGTGAGTGGCCCCGTCTGCTGGTCGCACCAGGCCCGGTTCGCGTCCGCAGACCCAGCAGGGTCGTACGCCAGCGGAACCGCGGATGGGTCTGCGCTCGCGGCCGCCCGAGGCGGGCCTGTGGCCAAGACGGTGCTCGGCGCCCACCCCACGCACCCTCCACAACCCGGGTGCCACCCCACATGACCATGCAACATCGGATTCCCAGCATCTGCACCCCTCCCGTTGCGATGAACCGGCCACTCATCGAACTTCGACGTACGGCGGGAACCTCATCACATGCAGAAACAGCTCCGGCATCGGCAGCTCCTGCGCACCCCGCTCATCGTGGTCTCCGATGACCTTGCCAGCCTTGCCTGTGACAGCCGAGGCTGCGGCTGTCAATGCCGAGTGAAGTCTGACCCCCTGGCGCCGAGCGAAAGTTGACCCCCTCTGGGTTGTTAGTCGCGGTCGGCGCGGTTCTTGTTGATGAGGTCGCGGCGTTGCCGGGTGCGGTAGGAATCGCCTGACAGGGTGAGGACCTCGGCGTGGTGGACGAGCCGGTCAATCATCGCTGCGGCCACGACGTCGTCGCTGAAGGTCTCACCCCATCTCCCAAACGGCAGGTTCGA
>NZ_JBFUDH010000031.1:0-9510 GCF_056404815.1 Agromyces sp. P2_B3
CCTCGGCGCCGAGGCCCGACGCGAGGCCCGCGACGGCGGCGCCCGCGGCCGCGGCGGCCGCACGCAGCCCGGCACCGACGGTGAACACCTGCGACCGGAGCGTCGGCGGACTCTGCTGCTTGCGGATCAGCAGCATCGCCGCGGAGCTCGCCGCGGTGAACAGCCCCGACACGCCGATCGCGACGATCGTCCAGGGCAGGCCCACGTCGGCCGCGGCGATGATCGTGAAGACGCCGGTGGCGGCGAAGCCGAGGCCCATCACGAGCTCGGGGGGCCGGCGCACGGGCGACGCGGAGTTCCACAGCGCGCCGAGGAGGCCGCCGATGGCGAACGCGGTGACGATGATCGCGCCCTGCGCGGCTTCGCCATTGCGGTGCACGGCGAGGGCGACCGCGGCGATCGAGAGGCCGCCCGCGCCGAACTGGCTGAGCGTCCCGCTCGTCGTGACGATCGCGAGCGGACGGTGCGTGGCGATGTGGCGGAAGCCCGCCGCGATGGTGGCGAGCATCGAGCCGTGCGGCTCGCCGGGGAGCGGTCGCAGGCGCAGTGGGAAGGTGGCCACGGCGCCGATCAGGGCGCTGGCGGCCACGATGAGCGTCGCGAGACGGGCCGATCCCAGCGCGGTCGCGGCCGCCACGGCGGCAGGCCCGGCGACGGAGCCGAGGTTGTAGGCGAGCGCGTCCACCGCGTACGCCCTGCGCTCGTCGGGGATGACCTCCGTGACGAAGCTCGACAGCCCGCCCATGAGGAACGGCACCGCCGTGCCGGCGACCACGAGCGCGAGCGCGACCACCCAGACGGGCAGGACGCCGAGGAACGCCGCGACGGTGAACGCCGCGGCGGTCACGAGGCCCGCTGCGGCCATGAGCAGGCCCGGATGCCGCGTCCGGTCGAGCACCGCACCCACCACGGGCGCGGCCACGATGCTCGGCCCGAGCGCCGCCGCCGCGAGCAGTCCGCCGAGCGCCACGTCGCCGAGCTGCTCGACGGCGAGCACCGGGATCGCCACCGTGATGCCGCCCACCGCCAGCCGCGGAGGCGTGGCGGCGGCGAGGTACGCCGCGACGCCCACTCAGCCCGCCGGCGCGTCCGGAAGGGTCAGCACGCCGTCGACGCGGCGGGGGATGCGGAGCGGGTTCGCCTCGCGGAGCTCGGGCGGCAGCGCGGCGTCGGGCGCGTCCTGGTAGGCGACGGGACGGAGGAACCGCCGGATCGCCGTCACCCCCACCGAGGTGTGGATCGACGTGGTCGACGGCCACGGACCGCCGTGCTGCTGCGCCCAGCTGACGGCGACGCCGGTCGGCCAGCCCGCGAAGAGCACGCGCCCGGCGATCTCCGTCAGCACCGCGAGGATGTCGCCCAGGTCCTCACCGGGCTCGGCGTGCACGGTCGCGGTGAGGCTGCCGCCGACGGTGCGGATCGCCGCGAGCGCGTCGTCGACGTCGTCGTACTCGACGACGAGGGTGGCCGGCCCGAAGCACTCGGCGAGCAGCGCCTGGGGGTCGGCGAGCACGGCGTCCGTCGTCGTCGACAGCACCACCGCCGAGCCGGTGCCCGGCTGCTGCACGGCGTCGCCGGCGACGACCACCACGCCGTCGTGGGCGGCGAGGCCGGCGAGCCCGTCGGCGAAGGCCGCGGCGATGCCGTCGGTGAGCATGGGCACCGCGCCCGGCTGCCCGACGGCCGCCGCCACGCGCGACGCGAAGCCCGAGCCGGCCGGCACGAAGACCACGCCGGGGTTGGTGCAGAACTGGCCCACGCCGAGCGTGAACGAGGCGGCGAGGCCCGACGCGAGCTCCTCGCCCCGCGCGTCGATCGCGGCGGCCGTGATGAGCACGGGGTTCACCGCGCTGAGCTCGCCGTAGAAGGGGATCGGGTCGGGTCGCGACGACGCGAGGTCGAAGAGCGCGCGTCCGCCGTGCAGCGAGCCGGTGAAGCCGACGGCCCGCACCTCGGGGTGCTGCACGAGCGCCACGCCGGCCTCCCGGCCCTCGACGTGTCCGAAGACGCCCTCGGGTGCTCCGGCGGCGGCGAGGGTGGCGGCCACGATCTCGGCCGTCCGGCGCGAGAGTCGCGGGTGCGCCGAGTGGCCCTTCACGATCACGGGACAGCCCGCGGCCATGGCCGAGGCGGTGTCGCCGCCGGCGACCGAGAACGCGAAGGGGAAGTTCGAGGCGCCGAACACGGCGACGGGACCGAGCGGGCGCAGCATCCGCCGCAGGTCGGGTCGGGGCGGGATCGTGGTCGCGTCGGGGTGGTCGACGGTCGCCTCGAGGTACGAGCCCTCGAGCACGGCCGACGCGAACAGCCGCAGCTGCGCCGTGGTGCGTGCGAGCTCGCCGGTGAGCCGCGGGGTGCCGAGGTGCGACTCCTCGTCGGCGAGCGGGATGAGCTCGTCGGATGCCGCGTCGAGCGCGTCGGCCGCGGCCGTGAGCCAGGCGGCGCGTTCGACGGCGGTGGAGGCGACGGTGGTCGCGAACGCGGCGCGCGCGGCGCGGGCGGCTCCGTCGACTTCGGCGGGCGAGGCGCCGGCGACGGCGGTCGGCGTGGAGCCGGCGACGCTCGTGGCGGTGGTGACGGTCATGATTCCTCCGTGCGATGGGCGGATGCCGCGGCATCCGCTCGGGGTTCGGTGAAGCGGATGCCGATTCCAGTCTGCCCCGTCGTGCGCACCTCGTGGCCGTCGACGACCACGGGCGAGGGCGCGGCGAGCGCCCCGAGCGACTCGAACGAGGCGTCCTCGACGGACTCGACGAGGTGGTGGCCCGGCAGGGTCAGTGCGAGCTGGGCGGAGAGCTCGAGCAGCAGGTGGGGGGCGAGGTCGACGCCGCGGTCGGCGGCGAGGCCGGCGATCGCGCGGAACGGCGTGATGCCGCCGACGCGCACGATGTTGGGCTGCACGACGTCGACGACGCCGGAGTCGATGAATTCGGCGAACCGGTAGCGGGTGTGCAGGTTCTCACCGAGCGCGACGGGGACCTCGATGCGCGGGCGCAAAGCGACGTGGGCGGAGAGGTCGTCGGCGCGCAGCGGCTCCTCGATCCAGGCGAGGTCGAACGCGGCGAGCTCGCCGATCGCCCGCTCGGCCTGCTCGAGCGTCCAGCGCTGGTTCGCATCGATCATGAGGCGACGGTCGGGGCCGATGACGTCGCGAACGGCACGGATGCGCTCGACGTCGTGGCCGAGGTCGGGGCTGCCGACCTTGACCTTCACGGCGTCGAAGCCCGCGGCCACCCAGCGCTCGGCCTGGGCGACGAGCTCGTCGAGCGGGTAGTGCAGGTTGACGCCGCTGCCGTAGACCTCGGCCGTCTCGTGCCGGCGACCGAGGTGGTCGGTGATGCCGCGGCCGGCCCGACGGGCGGCGAGGTCCCAGAGCGCGAGGTCGAGCCCCGCCATCGCGATCGTCGTGATGCCGCCGCCGCCGCCCTCGTGCAGGTGCTGCCAGAGCGGCTGCCAGAGCGACTCGGCGTCGGCGTCGCGGCCGAGGGCGAACGACGCGATGTCGTGGTCGAGGTGCGCCTGCACCGCGGCCGCGCCGATCTGTGGCGTCCACGAGAAGCCGTGGCCGAGGTCGCCCGCGGAGTCCTCGACGACGACCTCGACGAGGGACAGGTCGCGCACGTCGGGTCCCCAGGGGCGCGACAGCGGCACGCGGATGCCCCGGGTGGCGATGCGGCGGATCGTCGTGGTCACCGCACCGCCGTCTCGAGGGAGCCGGCCCGGCCCGCGGCATCCGTCGACGCGCCGATGCGCTGTACGAGCGAGAGTCCGATGTCGAGGATCTCGCCGAGCCGGCGCTCCTGGTCGGGCGTGGGGTCGACGAGCGGCGGACGCACGGATCCGACGTCGAGGCCGCGCAGGCGCAGGCCCGCCTTGATGAGGGACACGCCGAACCCGGGCGTCTCGTCGCGCAGGCGCACGAGCGGCGTGTAGAACTCGCGGAGGAGGAGCATGCGGGTCGCCTCGTCGCCGTCGGTGTAGGCGCGGTAGTGCAGCGCGCCGACCTCGGGGATCATCGCGAACGCCGCCGACGAGTAGAGCGGGATGCCGATGCCGCGGTAGGCGCCCTGGCTGAGCTCGGCGGTGAGCAGGCCGTTGAAGAACTGCAGGTCGCGCCCGGTGGCCTCGGCGGCGAGCACGATCTCCTGCGCGAGCCCGATGTCGCCGGTGCCGTCCTTGAAGCCCACCACCTTGGGGTTCTGCCCGAGCCGGGTGATCGCGTCGGCCGTGTACCGGGCCGTGCCTCGGTGGTAGACGATCACGGGCAGGTCGGATGCTGCGGCCACGGCCTCGACCCACGCCACGAGTCCGGCCGTGGTGCCCGACACCAGGTACGGCGGCAGGAGGAGCAGCCCGTCGGCGCCCGCCTCGGCGGCGCCGCGGGCGAGCTCGATCGCGTGACCGAGCGGGCCGCCCGCGCCGGCGATGACGGGCACGCGGCCGCCGACCACGCCGACCGTGGTGCGCACCACGTCGATCGCCTCGCGCGCCGAGAGCGCGTGGAACTCGCCCGTGCCGCACGCCGGGAAGACGCCGCCGGGGCCGAACGGCAGTCGCGAGCCGACGTGCTCGGCGAGCAGGTCGTGGTCGATCGTGCCGGCGGCGTCGAACGGCGTGACGGGGAAGAAGAGGACCCCGTCGAAGTCGAATGCGGGTGCGGTCATGAGGGGCTCGATTCGGTCTGCAGGGTGGTCAGGACAGGGGAGGCGGCGGCGAGCTCGCTGCGCCAGTCACGCTCGGGTCGCCAGCCGAGCAGCCTCGCCGCCTTGTCGATCGCGAAGACCGGGCTCGTGCCGCCGAGGGCGTCGGCCCCCTCGCCGAGCCCGGGCGCGACGTCGCACCACAGGTCGGCGACCGGCCGGGTGGCGAGCGCGTCGGCCGCGCCGACGAAGAAGCCCTCGCCGTCGACGACGTCGCCCGGTGCGGCGAGCCAGGCATCGACGAACCCGGCGGCGTCGCGCGCGTCGAGGTAGTTGAACAGGCTCACGGCGGCGAGGGTCGGGTCGGCGAGTCGCTCGGCGATGGTGTGGCCCTGCTGGGTGGGCGCCCCGGCCCACTCCTCGGGCGAGATCACGTAGCACGGCCGGAAGAACCCGTAGGCGCCCGGGGCCGTGCGCGCGAACATGCGCACGGTCTCCTCGATGACCACCTTCGACAGGGCGTAGGCGTTGGCGGGCGCGACCGGATGCGTCTCGTCGAGGGGCACGGATGCCGCACGCCAGCCGGGCGCGCCGTAGCCGATGACCGTCGGGCTGCTGGCGGCGAGCACTCGCCCGGCCCCAGCGGCGGCCGCCGCGGCGAGCACCGTGTGCGCGAGCGTCGTGTTCGTGACGAGGATCTCGCGCTCGGGCGCGCTGAACGGCACCGCGATGCCGGCCAGGTGCACGACGGCATCGGGCCGGGTCTCGGCGAGGAGTCGGGCGGTCGCCTGCTCGTCGCGCAGGTCGAGGGCGCGCTCGTCGACGCCGTCGAGCCCGGTGGGAGCCCGATCGACGCCGATCACGCGATGGCCGGATGCCGCGAGCCCGGCGCACACGCTGCGCCCGAGCCGACCCGATGAGCCGGTGACGACCACCTGCATGTGCCCTCCAGAGGCGAGTTGAGAAACCGCTTTCTGTGCCTGAGACTACGTCGCTACTGGGCTCTGCGGCAAGTTGGCGGCTAGACTGGGGAACCGATTTCCCGGATGACGCGCGAGCCGCGGCATCCGATCACCACGACCCGAGCCCCAGCCGACCGGCCCGCGTCGACACGAGACCATGGGAGCGCGATGCGCGAGCGGAGCCGGGCGACGACGATCGCCGACGTGGCCGCACACGCCGGCGTCTCGCAGGCGTCGGTGTCGCGGGTGCTGAACGGCAAGCAGTCGGTGGATCCCGAGATCGTCCGTCGCGTGCAGGCCTCCATCGCGGCCCTCGGCTACTCGCCGAGCGTCGCCGCCCGCAGCCTCGTGCACGGCCGCAACGACACGATCGCGATGGTCGTGCCCGACCTCGAGAACCCGCTGTTCCAAGGCATCCTCAAGGGACTGAGCCTCGCCGCGGCATCCGACGGCTACCGCGTGATGGTGGCCGACACGGCCGAGCGCGTCGAGGACGAGGAGGCGACCGCCGTCGAGGCGCGGCATCGCTGCGACGCGCTCGTGCTGTGCGCACCGCGCATGCCCGAGCAGCGCCTCCGGCGCCTCGTCGCCGCGCTCGCCCCCGTCGTCGTCGTGAATCGCTCCCTGCCCGATGCCGACGTGCCGATCGTGGGCATCGACTACGTGCGCGGCATCCGCGACCTGGTCGACCACCTGCGCGGGCTCGGGCACCGTCATCTCGCCTACGTGAGCGGGCCGGCCTCGAGCGCCTCGAACGCCGAGCGCCTGCGCGGGGTCGATGAGGCGAAGCGGGCCGACCCCGCACTGCGCATCGACGTGGTGCCGGGCGGCTCGCGGCTGGAAGACGGCTATGCGGTGGCCGAGGCGGTGCTCGGCGCGAGCAGGGACGGGGCCACGGCGGTCATGGCCTTCAACGACCTCGTGGCGTTCGGACTGCTCACCCGGCTGCGGCGCCTCGGCGTCGACGTGCCGGGCGAGCTGTCGATCGCGGGCTTCGACGACGTGCCCATGGCCGAGTACGCCACGCCGAGCCTCACGAGCATGTCGGTGCCCCGAGCCGAGATCGGCGGGCAGGTGTGGGCGCGCCTCCGCACCCTCATCGCCGGCGGTCCGATCGAGCACACCGTGCTGTACCGCCCGCGCCTCGAGGTGCGCGACTCCACCGGACCGGTGCGATGATCGCGTCGGCATCGGCATCGGCATCGGCATCGGCATCGGCATCGGCATCGGCATCGGCGCCGTCGCGGGCCGACCGGGCCGCGAAGCGCGATCGCGTGCTCGACCTGCTCGACCGGCGCGGCGCGACGTCGATCGTGCTCCGGTCACACACGGCGCTCGCCTGGTACCTCGACGGTGCGCGCACGCACGTCTCGCTCGCCGGCGACCCGGTGCTCGCCGTGGTCGTGTCGCGCTCGGGCGACGAGCTCCGCATGTTCACGAACGAGGCCGACCGCCTGCGGAGCGAGGAGCTCGGCGACCCGGGCCGCACCGCGCTCACGGTCACCGAGGTGCCGTGGCATGAGCCGCTGGCGCCCGCGGGCATCGCCGAGCTCGAGGAGGCGGACGCCGCCGAAGGCCTGCGCGCGGCCCGCGCCGGCCTTCTGCCCGCCGAGCTCGACCGATACCGGGCGCTCTGCCGGGAGGTCGCCGAGGCGCTGACGGATGCCGCGACCGGCGCCCGGCGGTCCGACACCGAGCGCGAGGTCGCCGCCCGTCTCGCCGGCGACCTGGTCGCGCGCGGGATCGACCCGCTCGTGACCCTCGTCGCCGGCCGCTCGAGGCTCGCGCACCGGCATCCGCTGCCCACCGGCGCGCCGATCGGCGACCGGGCGATGCTCGTGGTCTGCGGTCGCCGCCACGGCCTCATCGCGAACGCCACCCGCTGGATGCGGTGGGGCGCCTCGGCGATCGAGGCCGACGCCGAGCGGCGCGTCCTCGACGTCGAGGCGGCGTTCCTCGACGGCACGCGAGTCGGCGGCACGATCGGCGCGGCGTTCGAGGAGGGCATCGCGGCATACGGCGCGGCGGGCTTCGACGCCGAGGAGTGGCGGCGCCATCACCAGGGCGGCGCGGCCGGCTATGCGGGTCGCGACCCGAGGGCCACCGCGGCCGTGGAGGACCTGGTGCAGGCGCGGCACGCGTTCGCGTGGAATCCCACGGCTCCGGGCGCGAAGGTGGAGGACACGGTGCTCGTCGGCGGCCCCGGGGTCGAAGTGCTCACCGTCGATCCGCGCTGGCCGACCATCGAGGTCGCAGGCCGGCCTCGACCGATCGAGCTCGTCCGTGTAGGCTTGGGATAGCGCTTTCCAACGCGCGACCCGTTGCCGATCGACGACGATTCCGAGGAGCCTGATGCCCATCCGCACCGAGGAGCGCGACGACCGCGTGCTCATCATCGACGACGACGTGGTGCTCGCCGAGTACGTGCACCGGCCCACCGACGTGCAGCTCGAATCGCCGCGCCCCTATCTCAGCCCCATCCGCACCCGCGGCGGCGAGCTCGTCTCGCTCTTCCGCCCCCACGACCATGTGTGGCACAAGGGCATCGCCTGGTCGCTCCCGGTCGTCGGCGACGAGAACTTCTGGGGCGGTCCCACCTTCGTGTCGGAGCAGGGATACGTGCAGCTGCCGAACAACGGCACCCAGCTGCACCGCGAGTTCGACGAGCGATCGGATGCCGCGGCCGGCGCCCGCCTCGTCGAACGCCTCGACTGGGTGACCGAGGCCGGCGAGACCGTGTTCGACGAGCGGCGCACGATCGGCGCGACCCTGCTCGACGGCGAGGAGGCGTGGCTGCTCGCCTTCGAGACGCGGATGCACAACGTCTCGGATCGCGACCTCCCGATCGGGTCGCCGACCACGCGCGGCCGCGAGAACGCGGGCTACGGCGGCCTCTTCTGGCGCGGCCCGCGCTCGTTCACCGGCGGCGACCTGCTCGCGCCCGGCGTGGCGGGCGGCGACGAGCTCCGCGGCATCCGTGCCCCGTGGATGGGCTTCAGCGGGCGGCACGACGGCAGCGGCGCGGCCTCGACCATCGTGATGGTGGACGACCCCGGCAACGTGCAGCACCCCACCCAGTGGTTCGCCCGCAGCGAGGAGTTCGCCTGCATCTGCCCCGCCCCGTTCTTCAGCGAGGAGCACACCGTCGCGGCCGGCGACACCCTCGTGCTGCGGTACGGCGTCGTGATCGCCGACGGCGCGAGCGACCCGGTGCGCGCGGGCGATCTCGCCGCCGCCGGGGCCGCCGGGCTGCCCGACCTGCTGGGCGAACCGTGAGCGCCGGCGTCAGCCGCCCCGCGTTTCCCGGTGCCACCTCGGTCAGCGTGCTCGAGGTCTACGGCGGGCGGGCCTCCGACGGACTGCCGGGCGGCACGCCGCACCTGCACACCGTCTCGGCCGAGGCCTACGTCGTCGTCGCCGGCCGCGGGCGCCTGCAGACCGTCGACGGGTCGGGCTTCGCGGAGCATCCGCTCGAGCCCGGCTCGCTCGTGTGGTTCGAGCCGGGCGTCATCCACCGCGTCGTGAACGACGGCGGCGACCTCGAGGTGCGCGTCGTCATGCAGAACGCCGGGCTGCCCGAGGCGGGCGACGCCGTCATGACCTTTCCTGACGACGTGCTCGCCGACGCCGACCGATACCGGGCCGCCGCCACCCTGCCGGCCGCCGACCGACCCGATGCCGACCGCCTCGCCGCCGCACTCGCCCGCCGCGACCTCGCCGTCGAGGGGTTCCGCGCGCTCTTCGTCGACGGGATCGTCGACGACGGCCGCCTCGACCCCGAACGGCTCGCCCGCCTCCACGCCCGCGCCGTCGCGCTCGTGGCTCCGCGCGCACCGGAGTGGCGGGAGCGCTGGCGTGCCGGCGCGCTCGCCGCCGCGCAGGAGACGGGCCGGCGACTCGACGCGCTC
>NZ_JBFUDH010000032.1:0-8970 GCF_056404815.1 Agromyces sp. P2_B3
ATCAACGGGCTCTACAAGACCGAGTGCATCCGCACCGATGTCTTCCACGAGGGCGCCTACAAGACGATCGACGACGTCGAGTACGCCACCGCAGCGTGGGTCGACTGGTACAACGACCGGCGGCTCCACGGGAGCCTGGGCATGCTCAGCCCGACCGAGTTCGAGCAAGCCCACTACGCTGACACAGACCTTACGAGTGGGCTGCTCAACCACCCGTAAAACACCGGCAGGAAACCCGGGGCGCTTCAGTGCTGAGGAAGCGGCCGAGGTGGGGGACGTATTGGCGTGCGCCCATTTCGATGGTGTGGATGGTTGCGGCGTGTTCGGTGAGTTTGCGGTGGCTGCCGAGCCAGCCCCAGTCGGCGTTGCCGGGGCCGGGGCGGATTAGTGGCATCTCCGCGCACGGGGACCGTGAGTCAGCGAGAAGAAGCTGCGCGTTCCGTCTTGGTACGTCGCATGTATTTCCATGACGGTGGCAACAACATGAAAACGATGGCGCTGCCCATCACTACCGAGATGACGTCGGCAAAAGGCGAAGAATAGCCATCCCGACTAGCCCCAATGAACAGTATGGAGAGCACGGTGCCGAGCACGGCTGCCCAGAGTGCTCCCTTTCGCACGAACACAGCGGCGAAGATGAGTCCTGCCGTGTTGCTGATTCCGATCAGAAGAAAAACGATGATTCCCGCCAAGATCGCAACAATCGGTAACTCCTCGCGTGCCGCTTGGTACAGAAGCGGCGGGAGAAGGAACGCGGTGAGCACTCCAGCCAATGCCAGTAGCACGGCTGCGATTTCGATTGTGACTGGTGGCGGTGGGCTTGGACGGGTTAGTCCAAGCTTCAAGAGCACGGTCTTGATTTTCATCGGTATTCGGATCTCCATCTTCTGCCGATCCAGCCGCCATCCCGCCAGTACGCAACTTCGGCATGCCACAGTTGCACGCCATCATAGGCAACGCTACCGGCGGCTTCTGGATCGAAGTTCCGGAAGAAGATGTTGGGGCTAGTGAATTTGTATGCTAACCACGCGTCCACCGCGAATTTGGCGCTCCCGAGCGCGACCGGCCCTGCAGCAGCCCACACAGCGCTGGTCTCGGCGCCGCCGTACCAGGTTCGGATGGGTCGTTTGAATTCGGGGGGTGTGATTCGGATGAGGAGTGATTGCCGGAAGTTGATCACTGAACGTGCGGTTGTGCCTGTGAAGACGCTCAAGTTGGCTCGTGAAGCGAGCTTGATGGGGGTGATGCTTCCGCCTCGCCCGACGGTGACTTGGGAGCATTCGAGCTTGTTGGTGCAGGCTTTCATGCCGGTGAGGTCGAAGGTGTTGATGGGGTCGTTTGGGTAGTCGTAGTTGTTGGTGACGCCGCCTTCGATGGGGTCGGTGCTGAGGAAGCGGCCGAGGTGGGGGACGTATTGGCGTGCGCCCATTTCGATGGTGTGGATGGTTGCGGCGTGTTCGGTGAGTTTGCGGTGGCTGCCGAGCCAGCCCCAGTCGGCGTTGCCGGGGAGGTTGTCGGGGCCGGTGTCGTCGGCTTCGGGTCCGGTGTTGCCGGTGGTGGGGTGGGTGGGTTGTCCGAATGGATCGTATTGGTGGAGGTTCGCGGTGCGGTCGCCTGATTGGTTGGTGGTGGTGAGGATGTCGCCGTGGATGTTCGGGTAGGAGAAGGTTCCCATCCCGTCACCGGTGGTCGTGTAGGTGACGCCGCCGGGGAGCCCGTACGCCCATTGGGTGGTGCCGGTTGTGGTGTCTGTGATGATCGTTGCGCTGTCGCCTGGGCCGGTGTGCCCGTACGTCACGGTGCTGGTCCCTGACGCGGTGGTTTCGGTGCGCCCGGTGATCCGGTTGCTGAGGTCGCGGGTGTAGGTGATGGTGGTGCCGTCGTCGGTGGTGGTGGTGAGGTGTCGGTCGGTGATGTCGTAGCCGAGGGTTTGGTCGACGAGGCGGGTGGTGTTCCCGTGCCGGTCGTAGCGGATCTGGTTGGGGCTGATCGGTCCGATGAACAGGTCGGGCACGGTGGGTGCGGGGGTGTCGGTTTCTGGTGCGGCGGGCGCCGGTGCAGGGTCGCCGGTTTCGGGTGTGCTGGGTTCTTCGGTGCTGGGTTCTTCGGGGTCGGGCTGTTCCGGGTTCTGGGTGATGGGGGTGGTGTTGGTGGTGGTTGTGGCGGGGGTGGTGCGTGCGCCGGCTCCGGAGGTGCCGTCGGTGGTGTGGGTGAGCCGGTCGGCGTGGTCGTAGCAGTACTCGGTGATGGCTCGTTGGCCGCCGTTGCGGCTGATGGTTTTGCCGGTGCGGTTGCCGTTCATACCGGCGTTCTGGTTGACGCCGCAGCCGCCTTGGCCGGTGAACCAGTACTCCAGGGTGGTGCGGTCGGACGGGGTTTCGAGGGTGTTGGTGGTGGTGTCGGTGCGGTGGAGCCGGCCGGCCCGGTCGTAGGTGTAGGCGGTGTGGTGGCGGTCGAAGCGGGACCCGCCGGTGTCGAGGGTGTTGGTGTTGCCGGTGATGCGGCCGGATTGGGAGCGGGTGACCTGGTCGGTGATGACGGTGTGGTTGGAGATGGTGTACCGCAGCCCGGTGGTTGCGCCGGCGGGGTTTCGTTCGATGTGGGCCAGGCGGGTCTGGTTCACGTAGCTCGCCGAGCCGAGTTCGCCGTGCACGTTGTATCCGGATGAGGCGAGCCATTCGTCGTTCAGTGCGATCGAGGTGGGTTGCCCGTCGGGGTTGTAGGTGAGGGTGGTGGTTTGCGGGGTGTGCCCGGGGGCGGTGGTGGTCGAGCTGGTGGGTTGGCTGAGGAGGTTGTAGCTGGTGGTGGTGACCACGCCGGTGGTGTCGGTGTAGGAGGCGGCCCGGCCGAGGAGGTCGGTGACGGTCGTGATCCGCCCGGCGGGGTCTTCGGCCCAGGTGGTGAGCGGGTCGCCGGTGGGGGTGTTGTCGCCTGTGTGCGCGTAGGTCACGGTCCGGGCTGGTTCGTCACCGAATGCGGGGTAGGTGACGGTGGCGACACGGCCCCGGTTGTCGTGGGTAGTGCAGGTCCACTCCTGGTCGCCGGCGCGTTTGGTGCCGACTTGCCGGCCGTGTAGGTCGTGCACGTGCTGGGTGCTGATCCGTTCCCCGGTTTGCGGGGCGGGCTGGGTGGTGTGCTTGATCGCCCCGTACTGGGGGGTGTCCGCGGGGATCCCGCAGACAGGGTCGGTGGTGTCCCACGCCTGGCCGATGGTTTCGGTGTCGCCGTAGTACCCGTACGCGGTGCCGGCCTTGTCGACGCTGGCGCCGGTGAGGGTACCGGCTGGGAGCATCCTCGTGGTACGCCGGGACAGGGTGTCGTACCTGGTGGTGGTGGTCAGGCGTAGCTGGCCCGGGTCGACGGTGGTCTTGGTCGGCAATCCCAGCCAAGGCTCCTGGTAGGTGGTGGAGGTCGTGATGGGCTTGATGTCTGCCCCGGCGGGCGCGTCTGGGCCGGGGGTGTCCGCGATGGTGGTTGTGGTGGTCAGGTGGTAGCCGGGGCTGAGGGCCGTACCGGGGACCAGGGTCCGGGCGAACGGGTCCTCGCCGGCTGTCTTGGTCCAGTGCAGTTCCAGCCGGGCCGGGCCGGTGTTCTCCCGGTAGTGGACGCGGATCCTTGCCCAGAGCTTGTCCGCCGATACGGTGACGGTGTCCCGGGCGGGTGACCAGTGCTCGGCACCACCGCCCCAGTCATCGACGATGAGGTAGTCATCGACCCACATCTGGGTGCCGTCATCGGCGAACGTTTCGAACTTGTACGTGCCCGGTCCGGGGAAGGCCACCGTGCCGGTGAGCCGGAGCGAGAATTCGTCGGACCGGCCGGGCAGCTCCGGGGGTGCGGTGCTGACCCAGTTTCGGCTGACGGCCCCGTCAGGGCCGCCGATCCCGAGGCTCATCGCCTGCGGCGTCCCGGTGAGTGACTGGCTTGCGTACCATGCTGCGGCGAGCCCGCGCAGGCCGCCGTCGTACTCGGTGGTCGTGGTGGCGGGGCTGATCGGGCAGGACCCGGTCGGGGTGCGGTCGGGGCCGAAGCAGTCAGCCGGGGCAGGCCCATGGGATTGGACGGGGCGGTCCTGGGCGTCGTAGATCGTGGTGGTCATCCGCCCGGCCGGGTCGGTCGTGGACAGCACCTGGTCCTTGCGGTTCCACACCGTCTGTGTGGTGAGCCCGGAGGGGGTGGTGGCCTGGGTGGCACGCCAGTCGGCGTCGTAGATCACGGTCCGGTGGTGCCCGGCCGCCGGGGCGCCCCAGAGGTCTTGCCCGGCCGCGTCGATGGTCGTGGTCCCGGCGACTGGGGGCACAGGGCCGTGGGTTTTCGTGAGCAGGCCGGTGGGTACCATCCCGCTGGTCGGGTAGGTGTACCGGTGCTGGGGCTGCTCGGTGGGGGTGGTGCCGTCGGGTGCGGGCAGGGTGACCGTGACGGCGCGGCCGTCGGGGTCGTAGCCGATGGTGGTGCGGTTCGTGTCGGCGGGTTCCCGATTGGGGTCGGCGCGGAGCCAGTCGGTTTGGGTGGCGTCGCGGATCCCGGTGAGCCGGTTCCGGGTGTCGTAGGTGAACGAGGTTTCCGCGGCCCCGGGGTCGATGATCCCGGCCAGGCGGCCGTGGTCGTCGTAGAACATGCGGGTGGTGTCCCCGGTACCGGGCACGTGTCCGGGATACACGATCCGGCACAGCATTCCCGCGGGGGTGTTGGCCGGGCAGGCTTTGCCGGGGGTGTCGGTGTCGTCGCCGGTGAGCGGGGCGGCGAGGTCGTCGCCGCCGTAGAAGTACACCAATTCCCGGTTCGGGCCGTCCAGGGAGAGCCGGTCGGTGGTGCGGCGGACCAGGCCGCCCTCGTACGTGACCACCGGCGCGGCGGGCTTCTTCACATCGGCGGGGCTGGTCACGGACTCGACCTGCCCGCCGACGGCGAACACGTGCACGGTCCCGGCCCCGTCGATGAGGGTCACTTTCGCGTCGGCGCCGACGGTGACGACACCGACTTCCCCGGCCGGGGGCCGGTACCCGCCGGTGGAGGTCTTCGTGTACGCGTGGGTGGACCCGTACACGTCGGTGAGGGTGATCGAGCCTTCCTCGATCCGGGCGTTCGTGAACCCGCCCTGCGCGCCGGCGAGGATCGCGGAGGACCCCCACCCGTCGGGGAGGATCTGGATGCGCTTGGTGAACCAGTCCGCTGGGACGATCCCGGTGGACCCGTCCGCGGTCTTGTAGTGCAGTTCGATCCGCGCGTCGGCGTTGTGCTCGAAGTACTCCAGCTTGAACGGCACCGGGCCCGCGGGGAGGGTCTTCTCCTGCCCCCACTCGACGGTGCTGGTGTGCGTGTCGGTCCATTTGTCGATGAGCTTGCTGCCGTCGACCCAGAGCGCGGCACCGTTGTCGCGGATCATCCCGAACGTGTAGGACCCGGCGGCGGGTGGGGTGAGGTACCCGGTCCAGCGGGCCATGAACTTGTCCGTGGGGACCCCGTCCGCGGGTGCCCCGGCGCCCCAGTTGAACGCGACCCGCGGGTCGGTTCTGGCCATGACCTGTTTCGCGTCGGCGAAGTTCCACGACTGGGACTGCCCGGCTTTCGGGGTCGCGTCGAAGTACTCCCCGTACAGGCCCTGCTCCGAGGTGCGTTGCGAGTTGTACGTGAACGCGACGCCCATCGACCCGCCGACGGTATCCACCGTCGGGGAGGAGAACGAGGTGGTCACGTTCCCGGAGGCGAGGTTCACCGACACCGGCCCGAACGTGTCCATCGGGGCGATGCCGTCCACGCCGAGGCGCTGGTTCACGGTGAACTTCGCCACCCACGGGGTGTGCGAGTCCGCGTACTGGTCCTTCGTGAGCACCGACCACGCGTAGGTGGTCCCGTCCTGGAGGACCCCAGCGGGCGGTGTCCAGGACGGTGTGTCGAGCCAGCCTGAGTTCAAGACCGCGCCGGTCTTCGCGTCCGGGCCGGTGGTGACCCGGAACCAGTACTTCACCGGCCGGCTGTCCGGGTTCGGTGGGGTGTCGACGTGCAGCACGGGTTGGGTGGTGACCACGACCGCCCCATCCGTGGGGGATGCGGTGGCTTTCACGGTCAACGGGACGTTGCTGGTCGTGAACGCCCACGTCGCCGACCCCCGACTCGTGGAAGTCCCCCACACGTCGTGGTAGTTGTCGCTGACGTACATCTTCCACGTGTACCGGGTATTGACCACCAGCACGTCGGTTGGGACCTGCACCGTGTTCGAGGTGATCCAGCCCGAGTCCCACACCGTGCCCGTGTCCGGATTGTGGGTGTTGGCGAGCCGGAACTGATAGTACAGGGTGGTGCCCTCCGCGGGGCGGCTGCCGTCAACGCGCAGCACCGGCGCGTTGCCCTGATCGATCGCCCCGTCCCCCGGGGACGGAGCAGCGCCAGGGATGGGGAAGTCCTTCCACCAGATCAGCATCTGCGCGGCGTGGAAATGCTTGTACGTGTACGTCCGAGTCTCGTCCCCGGTGAACGTCAGCTGGCCGCCGTGATGCCCGTCACGCACCCACTGCGCGACCCGGTTCGTCAGCCGGGCGTCCTCGACCTGTCCCTGCCCGCCCCAATACCGCACCCCACCCAAATGCTCACCCAGGGAGTGATAGCCAAGGTTCGTCGCGTGATAGACGTTCCCCCACCGTTCCGTGGTCGTGCTGTCCCCGGACTGGCCGCCCATGCCGACCGCGACGCCGAGGACCTGCTTGCCGAATAACTGCTCGTACGGGAAATGCAGCAACGTCCGCCACACCCCGTTCGTGTTCGTGTCCCCGACCTGCACGCCGTAGTTGTAGTTGTACTGCCCGTTCGTCTTGTACCCCCGGGACTGGTCATACCCGGTGTACAGGTCCGGGTCCACCGACACCGGGTACACCCGCTCCGGGGCGTTCAACCAGCCCCGATCCGCGGTCAACGTCAACACCCACCCGACCGTGGTCTGCTTGACCGTCGCGGACACGTCGCCCTGCTCGTTCGCCCGATCCCCGAGAGCTCCCGCGTCGTCCCACATGATCGGCCGCGGCATCACCATCACCACGTCCCCAGACGACGCGGTGAACAGGATCTCCTCGTCTTCTGAGACCGACAGGTCAAGGTCCGTGTCCACCAGCCACCGCCACGACGCCCGGCCATCCTTCCCGGGCTTCCCGGCCAGCTCGAACACCTCCTTCACCCCGGACTCCGTCACCTGGTACACCAGGTCCGTTCCCTCAAACACCTCCGGGTACACCACCCGGTCCCGGTTCTCCGCCCACGGCGACACATCCCGCACCATCACCGACGGGGCCGCATCCTGCAGCGTGAACCCGACCTCATGCCCGTCACGTGACACCGCAAGCAGCGGCGACTCGGTGGCGTTCTCCGCGAACACCGGGCCCAACGGATGCTGGGAAACTTCCGCGCCACCCCGGCCCAACCACCCGAACGGACCCCGCCCATCCAAGTCAGTCCTGATCGGCTCCCACTCGCCATCCGCCTCCACGCTGACCGGGATGGTCGACAGCTCCGTGACCCGACCCCCGTCCGGACCCTCGAACGTCACCGAGAACTCATCCCGATCCACCAACACCGCCGCGTCCGGGTCGAACTCCTCGGTCAGCGTCCCGGCTGTCGCAGCGTCCGGGCCGGGCACCGGCGCCAGCTCCGGCGTCAGCACCTCCCCAGCGTCCGGCTCACCCGTGAAGTCACCCTCAACCGGGAACTCGCTCATCGGAACCTCCGCAGGCGCGGACAGATCAGGCAGCAACGGGGTCACCTCACCAGGCAAGGCAGGGTCCGCCGCGAACGCCGGCATCGGCTGGACCAGCGACCCAACCAACACCCCCGCCACGACCACACCCGACACCGCATGCCACCAACGACGAACCGCCACCACCCACCCCTGACTGCGCAGCCCACCATCGGAGCACACGCATTCGGGATACTAGTGTTTTAGGTGTGCGGCTGGCTACCTCATGGCCGGGCCAGGAACAGGGGAGCACCATGACGTACCAGCAGCCGGCAGCCGTGCCATCGGAACCTCAGCCGTCAGCGTCCAGCGTGAGCGTGCTCGCCGTGTTGTCGATCGGGTTGGTCTGGGCCAACAGCATCGCCGGGATCCTGCTCGGGCATCTCGCGCTCGCACAGATCAGACGCACCGGTGAGCGCGGCCGTGAGCTGGCTCTGGCCGGGCTCATCGTCGGCTACATCCTCACCGCGCTCGGAATGATGCTGTTCGTCACCTGGCTGGTGTTCATGTTCGCCGTAGTCACCCAGGCCGGGCCCGGCCAGACGTTCACCTCCTACCGCGGCCGCTGACGCCGGAGCGGCTCATCATCCGACTGGCCCGAGCCAGAGCCTCCATCGGCGCGGTGAGCCCTGCCAAGGCCACGACCCCCTGACACTCTCCCGAGGAGCAACATCATGACCCTGAACGTCACCCCGCAGCTGAACTTCCGCGGACAAGCACGGGAGGCGCTCGAGTTCTATCAATCCGTGTTCGGCGGTGAGATCGCCGCGGTCTCCTACCAAGACGCGCAGGCCGTACAGGACCCCGACGAGGCGGACCAGATCCTCTGGGGACAGGTCGTGAACGAACACGGTGTCCGGGTGATGGCGCACGACGTCCCAGCATCAGTCGAGTACGAGCAGGGCGCGCACTCCTACTTCGTCGCTATCACCGGCACCGGCGCCGACACCGCCCAGATCGTCTCCTACTGGAACGGGCTCATCCCCGGCTCGACCATCATCCAAGACCTCGGCCAGGTTGGATGGTCTCCCCTGCACGGTCTGGTCCGTGACCGGTACGGGGTGGTCTGGGTCTTCGACCTCGTTGTGTCGCACAACACCTGACCCCTACCCCAAACGGAGAATCCTCGTGTCCCTCGCGCATTCCAACCTGCCAGCGACAGCACGTCCTGCCCCCGACACCCCCTCGTCCGGCAACGACGTGTGGTTGGGTCTTGCCCAGTCCATGACCGGGCAAGACCAGTTCGA
>NZ_JBFUDH010000033.1:0-12891 GCF_056404815.1 Agromyces sp. P2_B3
GGTGACATACCGCCTGATTGTCGGAACCACCGCGACCCAACGACGGGAGCCACGCCGATCGTCACGCCAGCCTCAGCGGGCAGCAGACCCGTGCTGATCTTCGCCCAGAACTCCCGCTCCCTCGCACGCGGGTGCCCCGGGTGACCGGGCGAGTGCATCGGCGCGCGCCCGGTCACTTCCCTCATCCAATCCGACGGTCGTCCCACAACACCCTCCGATCAGGTGTTGTTTCCACCGGTTGAGCCCAGTTTGACTGCCTGCATCCGAGTGACTGATCAGCTGGCCGCGCTCGATCGGATGCCCGGCGCGGTCTCGTTGCCACAGCGCCATCCTGACGGGCACGTCGACGAGTTCCACGTCGCGGCGGATCGACGCGTTCCAGCCCACGATCCGCTGGGAGTAGCAGTCGACGACGAACGCGACGTACGTGAACGACTGGAAGGTGCGCACGTAGGTGAAATCAGCAACCCAGACGTGATCCGGGGCCGGCGCGGTGAAGTCCCGGTCCAGCAGGTCAGGTGCCCGCACATGCGCCGGGTTCGGGACCGTGGTGCGCACCCGCTTGTTGCGGATGACACCGTTCAGACCCAAGGAGCGCATGGCCCGGTCGACGGCGGCGAACCCGGCCGATGGGACCAGGCCCCGCCGTACCGCGGCGAGCATCTTGCGCCGTCCGTACAGACCCTCAGGTGCGAGCACCCGCTCACCGGTCAGCTTGGTCGTGAACGCGAGAGCACGCACGGCGTCTTCGATCAGGGCGTCCGTAACGACCCGGGCGGGAACAACTCGGCCATGCGCGCACCACCGGCGCAACGTTCTTGCCGCGATCGACAACCCTGCATGCTGCAGAGCGTGTCGGATCGACTCGACGGCATGACCAGACGCACGCATCTGGTCCACGAACGCCACGATCAACGGTTGCGGGGGTCGAGTTCCCCCGCGAAGAAAATCGTCGCCGAACGCAGGATCGAGTTCACCTCACGGAGCTGGCGGACCTCGCTCCGCAACCGCCGGATCTCCTCACGCTCTTCCGACGTAACCCCGCCGGCCATGCCGGTGTCGATCTGGTGCTGTTGCACCCAACGCCGCACCGACTCCTGGGAAACCCCCAACGACTCGGCGACCTGCGACCGAATCTGCGTCTCTGACGAATACTCCGAACGACGCTCCGTCACCAGGCGCACAGCCCTCAAACGAACTTCCTGGTCGATCTTGCGTGGCATCCCGCCATCCTCTCGTGTCGCTCATAAAAGAGCGGCCGAAAAGTCAGGACGGTTCAGTATCGGCATTGGCGCCGCTCGCGGGTACGGGGATGTCAACTCGAAAGGGGTGGCAACCTCGCGATGGGGACCAGGCAAGCCCCCGTTCCCCTGGAGTGCTGACTGGGTCCTGGCCTACCTGGTAAGCAAGAGACAACTCGGAATGTCAGTACCACACATGTCATAGGCATTCAGGCGGTACCGGACGATACGGGCCGACCCTTTGACACGGGCCCGGATGGTGGCGTAGGAGAGGGCTACGTATCGGCCGGTGGCGGGGTCGGCGGCGTAACGGAGCATGTGCACGATCGCGAGCGCCCGTGGCAACGAGGCCGAGCTGGCGATGATGACCTCAGCGCGTCGTAGAAGTCGTCGACCCCACCGCTACTCTCGAGGCGTGACGAACCCGCTCGAGGCCTGGCAGGAACATGCAGACGCACTTGCAGCGTTCTACCGGTTACATCAACGCTGGCCTTCACCGAACGCCTCCGATCCGGTCGAAGCTGCACTGCACCGCTGGCACGGCGCCGCGCGCCGGACCGCGTACAACTCGTACAAGCCCAACTCAGACCTCGCGAACCGGGTCAGCTACCTCGACCAGGTGACGCCAGGCTGGCGGCACCCTGACCGGATCTTCCGTGCCAATATCGACGCGATCGCCAGATACCGACAACAGCATGGCGTCTTCCCCAGCCAGGACTCCCCCGACCCCGAAGAAGCCCGACTCGGCGACCGGCTCAGAGACCGCCGCACCACCCCCCGAAGCTCTGCCCGTCAGGCGTATCTCGACGACACCCTGCCCGGCTGGCAGCAAACGCTCCGGGAACAACTCTGGGATGCCACGGCAGACACCGTCGAAGCGTTCTTCAGCGCATACCACCGGCTCCCCCGGGCAGCCCGCAACGACCCCGACGAACGTCGACTCGCGAAATGGGTCCGATACCAACAAACCCGAACCAACCACACGCCGACCCAAACCACACGACTCGAAGCACTCACCCGGCCACACCAGTAGCCGAGAACCACCACTACGGGACTGGGGACTGAGGCCCGCCATGATGCGCAACGCCTGAATTTTAGTGCGTAACAGAAGAGAATCGCTGGATGCGAGGGTCCAGTCGCAGCATCCAGTCGCCATCGAAGTGGGAGCATTGATCGGCTATGCCGTCGCGATATTGTCACGCGAGTGAGATCGCGGCTTCACATCTTCCGCGCCCTGACCGCAGAAGACTATCTGGTGCGCTCCGCGAGAACCGCGTCGACAACTGGCGTCGAGAATCAACGCCGGAAAACCCCAGCCGCTGCTATTGTCGGCGCATGCTCATCGGATACGCCCGCGTCTCCACCGCGGACCAGAACCCGGACCACCAGATCGACGCCCTCACCCGCGCCGGCGTCGACCCCGAGCACGTCTACACCGACGTCGCGTCCGGGTCCCGTGCCAGCCGGCCCGAGCTCGACAAAGCCCTCGCGTCTGCGAACCGCGCCGGCGACCAACTCGTCATCACCAGACTCGACAGACTCGGCCGATCCATGCTCCACCTCGTCACCCTCGGCGACGCCCTCCAATCCCGCGGTGTCGGACTCCGGGTCCTCGAGCAAGGCATCGACACGACCACCCCCGAAGGGCGCGCCATGTTCGGCATGCTCTCCGTCCTCGCCGAATTCCACCGCGAACTCCTTATCGCCAACACCCGCGACGGCCTCGCCGCCGCCCGCGCTCGAGGCCGCACCGGCGGCAGACGCCCCCGACTCACACCCGAGCAAGCCACCCACGCCCAACAGCTCTACAACGACCGAACCCACACCGTCCAACAAATCGCGAACCTCCTCAAAGTCCCGCGATCCACGATCTACGGCTACCTCACCCGGTCATGAGCCGACGAGCGACACGAACCACGCTCTCCCCAAAGACCACTAGCGTTTCAATTTGGCGCCACGATCTCGGTAATGAAACCCCCCTGCCCCAACCGGCAACCGCTTCCGCCGTCGACCAGACCTGCGCTCGCCCATCTGACGGGTGGTGAGAATGTCAATCTTGGGTGGTACCACCGCGACAATCTAGCCAGACCCATCTGGCTGAGGCAGATCATCCTTGGGAGGTGCGCGTTTGGCAAACCTGGTCGGATGCCTTCCCCGCGAGCAACTGCGACTGTTAGAGGATGAAGCTTCAGATGCGCGTCCTGCCCGTGATGATCGTCAGTGCTGCCGTTGTGGCGTCGGCTGGCTGCTCAGCGGGTCAGGAGGAAGCCAGCCGTTTCCTGTACGAAGCATCGGCGTGGAAGGGCGGCAGCCAGATCACGTACAGTCCTGCCGAACCGGTCGGGTTCGAGGCGGAAATGGATAAAACTGATTGGGCCTATGCGCCTGAACTGAATCCCCGCACGACGACACCGAGTGTGTCGGTCACGCCGCCGGCGCGTCCGGGGATCAGCGGTGTCCGTCGTTGCTGAGCAGGACGGCAAAGTTGATGCAGAGGTTATCTGCGAGGCTCCCCAACCAGAGCACGAATAGACCGGATCGACCGTCCGCTTAGTCGTTGCGGGTGTTGGCGAGTCGGCAGGAGTTCGTGCCGGTCTCGATTTTGGTGCCGTTGAACGTGAGCCGATTACGATCGCCGCACACAAGCGTGGGTCGGTGAACGTCTTCGTCCAGCCCTGAAGGACTCGTTCGACGCGATGGCGACGGAATTCTTCTCCTCACTTTCGGTGAGGACTTGGAAAAAGGAGCTCGGCGCCACGGGGATCGAGTTCCATGTAGCCGAGCTCGTCGGTCAGGAGCAAATCGACGCGCCCGTACCTGGCGATCGTGCGCGCCAGTTGCTTCTGACGACAGGGTGTGGCCTTCACTCAGGTTGACATTCTCAGTCACCATCACCCCTTGGTGAGCGAGAGCTCATCCTCAGCGGTGTCGCTGTCGCGCCGTCGCATCACTGCTCATGCGCCGGCGGACAATTGTCAGCATCGACGCCCTCCTGGGCCGGGACGGGCTGCTGAAGCAGTTCGCGAAGACTGTCCTCGAGGCCGCGCTGAACGAGGAGATGCCCTCGCACCTCAGTCACGAGAAGCACGCGGTGGCGGAAACATCCGCAACGGGACCCGGCCGAAGACAGTGCTCACCGAATCGACGCGGTCGGGTGCTGAGCCTGTGTGGGGTAGTGCCGGAGAATGGGCTCTACCGGCGGTAGCAGGATGCCGGGTTCAAGTTCGGGGGCGAAGTGAGTATTGACGAGGGTTCATTCGGGCAGTCGTTCCGGGGATATGACCGTGACGAGGTCGACGCTGTCGTCGCCCGGTTGCAGGCACAGTTGGCGCTACGGGCGGAGGCTGAGCAGCAGTCGACAGCGGAGGTCCGAGGGCTGCGGGCGCGTATCAGCGAGCTCGAGGGAGAGCTTGAAGAGACTGGGAGTCCGACATTCAGCGGGCTGGGGCTGAGGTTGGAACACACGCTCAGGATCGCTGAGGAGCATTCCACCCGGGTTATCAGCCAGGCTGATATTGACGCCGCCGAACTTCGTGCCGCCGCCGTCCGCGAGGCAGACATCCTCCGTGCTGACGCTTGGGGAGCAGTGGCTGTGCTCGATCGTGATTCCCGCAGGGATGCCGAGCAACGCATCACCGCCGCCGATGCTGCCGCGGCTGCGACACGCGCGAACGCGGATGAAGACGCTGCAGCACTCATGGAACGGACCCGCGCCGATACGGAGGCATTGCGCACGGCGGCGAGGGCTGAGGTGGGAGAGCTGCGCGCCACCGCAACTCTAGACGCGGCTGCTGTGCGCGCCGCCGCCGAACACGACGCGGCCAAGATCCGTGCTACCGCGGATCGGGAAGCCGCCACTGTCACTGAGACATCTGTGACGCTCTCGAAGGAGATCGAACAGACCCGCACCGAGGTCGCGCTGGAACTGGATCAGGCGCGCGCGCAGACTACGGCCGCCTGTGAGCAGGAACGTCTCGACGCAGCCGATGCCGCAAGCCAAGTCCGTGCTGCAGCGTCGGATGACGTGGCAGAACTCCGCGCCGCTGCTGCGGAAGAGGTCGCCGTGACCCGTGCCGAGCTCGCCGCAGAACGCGAGCAGACTCACGCCGAGCTCAGACTGGCACGAGAGCGCACCGAGCGGGAACTCGCCGAGACCAGAGACCAGCAGGCACGGGATCTCGGCTCGGAAGCGGGCAAAGCGCGCGCGAAACTCACCACCGAACTCGACCATGACCGCCAGCGTGCAGCCGCGGCGATCGAAAAATCACGTGCCGATCTCGCTCACGAACTCGAGCAGTCCAGAGCCGATTTCGACGCCGAAGCCGAACAAGCCCGAATCGAACTCCGCAACGAGCTGCACACCGCCCGCGCCAAGCTCGCCCGAGACACCAAACGGGCACAGCGGGAAGTCACGCAGGCCCGCACCGACCTCGACGTCCACCTCGCCGCGCGTCGACACGAAGCCGAGCAGGAACTCCTTCAAGGCCACGAGGAAATCACAACCCAGACCCGCACCGCCCGCGACGAAGCTGAACGCCACCTCGCCGCGGCACGCGACCACGCCGAGCATCTCCGCCTCGAAGCTCGGGCCGTGCACGCCGCCGCCGAAACAGCAGCCAGCACACTCCGAGAGGCAACCGATACTGCGACCCGGGAACAGCTCGGCACCGCGAAGAAGAAGGCGGCCGCCATCCTCACTGCGACCGAAGACCGCGCCCGGGAACTCACCGATACCGCTGAGACCCACCTCGCCGAGCTCCGCACAGAACGCGACACTATCGCCGCCTACCTGGCCGGCCTCCGTACCGCATTCGACCAAGCCGAAACCAACATCGCCTGACCCGATCATGCGCGGCCATCACTATGCCGCACCACAACGGCAGAACCGAACGCGTCAACCCCAAGACCAATTGAGCTGGATTGATTGACGGTGCGGCGTGCGGGGTCAATGCTGCACCCCAGCCCGTCGACGCTACGCGTCCGTGCTGGTAGCGGCGCTGGTGCGGAGGGATGGGTTCAGTGGTGCGTCGTTCGTGCCCGGCATCTGCCCGAGGTCTGATCCCTGAGTATCCTTCATGGGGGGAAGGCGCGACGTCGGCGGCGGCGCGGGCAGCGGTGACACCCCTGGTGACGGCAGCTCTGGCAGCGGGGCGGCACCGGCGGGCGGGCTCGCGCTCACCGGCCGAAACCGCGCCCAGACGCATTGGCTGGATCGAACCGGTCTGCGCGATCGGCGGCGTGGCCGCGGTCTTCCTAACCCTCATCCTCTTCGCATAACCCACGCCGGTGCTCGACCGGACCACTCAGGTCGCTCGGTCAGCGGCTCCTGCACCACCTCAGAACACCGCACCCACAGCCCCGCACCTGCCGACCGGGACCAGGGGGTTGTGGCGGAACCAGCCGATCTGCCCTTCAACGCCGCCCTGCTCGTGCGCTCCGGTCCCCGACCTCCACGACTAATGCGGGCCGTTGTGCGGTTGTGGCGTAGGCATCGCCAGATGCCGGTGGAGTTCCTGACTGACGATGAGGTGTCTACGTCCGGTACGAGGCGGCATCGATCCGATCGCTGCCGGCGTGCTCGAGCGCGGTGGGACAACTGGTGCGCAGGGATCTGGCCGACCATGGGACGCGACATCTGGTAGAGGCCGAGGTTCGCCCACCAACGACGGAAGCCCCGACCGTGCCAGCGGGGCTTCCTTTGCCGTCAAGCGTGAAGTCCGTCTAGCCCGATAAAAATATCAGTGCACGACTCGAGATCCCGAACGCGCCCCCTCCCGAAGCTCGAACTCCAAGGAGGGGGCGCAGTGCTTCCGCACGGGATCGTTCGGTTCCGATCCGCGCACATCGACCGGCCCGGAAGCGCCAGCCCACGGGCACCCTAACCGATGGAATACCAGTCGACAAGGTCGACGGTAGCACGCCCCAGCCCGCCGCGACCGTGCGGCCTGCATGGACACCGCACCCCGACCTGCCAGAGCGACTCGAGCACCGGTCACTTCAGGACCAGGCTGCAGCCAAACTCACGTCGGCCGACTCGCCTGTCTCTATCACTCTACGTAGGCCGCGGGCTGTCGCCGGTTCACCAGACACGCCGACCGAGTACGCGCACGGGGTGGTGTCCGCGCCCTCCCCCACCACATCACTCCCTGAACCGCCGCCTGCACCAGGGATCCACGATGAACGTGATCTGCTACGGTGGGAACACCGACTGAAATATCAGCATGAGATCTGCTGGGGTCTGCCTGCTTCCATCAGCCGGTGACGTGTCCACGACGGGGTCGCGTCGGAAGTGCTGCGAGCCCCTCTGAGCCTCCAATCCTCGGAGGGGCCCACCTTTTGCGTTGCCGTGGAGCTGGGGGTTCAGTCGACGGCATAGGTTGGGCATCGGGGGCTGATACCCGACGTGGGGGTGGGGGGGGGCGAACGCCCCCCCCCCCCCGCCCCCGGAGGCGAGGTCGGACGTCGCAGCCCCATCTGCCGGCACCTCAAGCGGCACGGAATCCACTCTCGACGCTACATGTCAATGGGACATGTTGGTCGGAGCACCCCGGAGATGGGGCGATGCACGAAGAACGGGAGCGTGCGTCGACACGCTGTTATCCTGAGTACCGCAATCTGACATATCAGACGTGTACGGCTTCCCAAACTCCGGCTCTCTCGGCGGGATCAGCACGGCGATGGGCGCCTAGCAACTCGCGCCGGGGTGAGCGCCAGATCTTTTCCCTTTGGGCTGTATCCACGTGCCCGTGCGCGCCGTGGGCTTGGTGGAGTGCTACCGCCTTGGAGAAAGTATTCATCCCGCGGCGCGGGACTCACGATCTTGACAAAGAAAGAAGTTATGGACTCGCAGAACATCATCACCGCCCGAGATGTGCGCAAAATATATCGCTCCAAGGCTGGCGAGGTGCACGCACTGGACGGGTTGGACCTTGATGTTCCGGCCGGGACGGTGCGGGCGCTGCTGGGCCCGAATGGGGCCGGGAAGACCACCATGGTGAAGGTCCTGACCACGCTGACCCGCCCTGATTCAGGGGCGGTGATGGTGGCCGGCACCAACGTCCTGGTCAATCCCGCCCAGACCCGACGGCTGATCGGTGCGTCCGGCCAGTACGCAGCCGTGGATGAGAACCTGACCGGGTTTGAGAACCTCGAGATGATTGGCCGTTTGTACCACCTTGGCCGGCGTCGGTCGGTGCAACGAGCGGATGAGCTGATCGACAGGTTCGGCCTGATCACCGCAGCACGTCGACCGGTGAAGGGATTTTCTGGTGGGATGCGGCGAAGGATCGACTTGGCCTGCGCGATCGTGAACGAACCAAAGGTACTGTTCCTCGACGAACCAACCACAGGGCTTGACCCGCGGAGCCGGCAAGCGCTGTGGGAAATCATCCGGGAACTCGTCGGGCAGGGCACCACGCTGCTTTTGACTACCCAATACCTCGAGGAAGCCGACCAGCTCGCCGACACCGTCTCCGTGATCGACGGCGGCAGGGTCATCGCGGAGGGCACCCCGGACCAGCTGAAGGCCCAGACAGGCGGGCACCGGGTGGTCGTCACCCTCGCCGAAGAGAGCGACATAGGAACGGTGGTCAGCGTCCTCCGCGCGCACGGTGACGGCGAGCCCGTGATCGCTGTCGACGGGCGCACCGTGGAAGTCCCGGTTGCGTCCGGGACCCATGCCCTACAAACCTGCCTCGCGGCACTCGGGTCCGCCCAAGTTGTGCTGCTCGACGCCGGGATACGCCGACCTACCCTCGACGACGTGTTCCTCCGTCTTACTGGTCAACGCGCCGACATCGATCCCGCCGCCCCCACCGACGACGAATTCACCAGCACCGATTCGCGGGCGGATGCCCTGGCAGGAGCGAGCAAATGAGCACCCTGCAGACTGGATACACCACCGCGCGAGGCGGATGGGTCACCGATGGGTGGGTGACCACGCGACGCAACCTCAGCAAGATCCGCCGCACCCCGGACATGCTGATCTTCGCCGTGCTGCAACCGATCATGTTCGTGCTGCTGTTCAGCCAGGTCTACGGCGGTGCGATCCAGGTCGAAGGCTCCAACTACGTCGAATTCCTGATGGCTGGGATCTTCGTCCAGACCGTCGTGTTTGGTGCAACCTTCTCCGGATCCGCGATGGCGCAGGACCTGAAAACTGGGATCATCGACCGGTTCCGCACCCTCCCAATTTCCCCTTCCGCAGTCCTGATCGGCCGGACCAACAGCGACCTTGCCCTAAATACCATTTCGATGCTGATCATGATGAGCACCGGGCTGCTCGTCGGCTGGCGTGTCAACAGCTCACCGACGGAGTTTCTCGCCGGCCTCGGCCTGCTACTCCTGTTCAGCTACGCGTTCAGCTGGGTGATGGCCCTGCTCGGGATGGTCGTGCGCAGCCCGGAGGCCATCAACAACGCCTCGTTCATGATTCTTTTCCCCCTCACCTTTATCTCGAACGCGTTCGTCCCCTCCGAGACGCTCCCCGACGGCCTCCGGGTAATCGCGGAATGGAACCCCGTGTCCGCGCTCGTCCAATCCGCGCGACAGCTCTTCGGCAACGAAGGCACGGCCCCCATTCCCGACGTCTGGAGCCTGCAGCACCCCATCGCGACGACCCTCATCGGCATTACGGTCATGCTCGCAGTGTTCGTCCCCCTCTGCATCGCTCGGTACACGAAAATCAGCAGCCGATAGGCCCGCTACGAGCGGAAGGGCACGATAGTTCCTCCCGCCGCGCACCTCGACGTTGGGCATTACGATGGTGTTCACCGTCATCCACGCGATCGAGGCCGTCGTCTGGTACCTTGTCCTCGGCAACCTGGCAGGCGCGGCGCGGACATGGCTGAACCGCCCGCGAGTTCGACAAACAATCGTAGCCGTGACCGGCGCAGTGTTCGCTTTCTTCGGCCTACGCATCGCCACCGAGCTAGGTGGGCTGACGTCTGGTTGGAATGTACCCCCAACCAGACAAGCGTCTCCGGCTTGGACGCGACAGCGCGTGAACGGGAGGAGAACAGGTGATCGAGAATGGGTTGGTGAGCACTCCCGATTCACCCCTGCAAACGCGCCTGGCTTGACCGGAGCCGTTAAACGGACAGACCGTGCCGGCATCCCAATCATGATGAAATCGGATGATGACTTAGCGATTCCTAGCGCGATTCCGGAAGTGGTGGGGCTGGGCGGCAGCTGGTCGCGTTGCGAGCATTGGTGTGGGTGTATGGGCGGGGATCGTCAGCCATGGTGACCCTGTCGCTGACCGGCAGCTCCCCAAATCCATTGCTTACGAACAGGCGAAGTCTGAGCGGTTCGAGCTGAGGTCGTTTGGAATCGAATCGCTGGGGTTCCGTACAGACGAGCCCGACGGCCTTGGAGCGACTGTACCCACACGTGACTTGGTTCTCAGCAACATCGGAGCGGCCCCCGATTGAGGTCGCTTCGATTGAGGTGCTCACGTACCCCTTGAGCTTCCCTGCGTCGAGCGAGGCAGGATTGCTGGTGGCGAATGCGGATTAGTGGCATTGCAGTCTTCGAGCGACACAGGCCGGTTCTACTTGGATACGGAAGCCGGCTGCGGAGAGCGGGGCACATTCACGATCAACCCCGGCGAAGCGGTTGCATTGCTCGCATTCCCCCGAGAGCGTCGATATGACGACGGTGGTAATGGGCCGTCCATCGCTGGGTGCAGGTCGGCCCGGAGCCCTAGCGGAGGGTCGGGCTGTGCCCGGTGTGGTTGGGTCATTCGTGGGCATCACCATCCGTGGAAGTTCTCGGTTGTGCCCACTGGGGGCAGGCCAGACCGAAGGATGACTCTGGGCTGTCCCCATTGGATACAACCGCTGCACCCGACAGGCCACGGAAGACCACGGTGGTGGCGTGCCGCCGGCGGACCGGGAGCGGGAGGGCGGAGCCGCTCCCCGCGCACGTGCGGGTGCGCCCCCGCAACCTCGGGGACGGGACACGCCCACCGACAGGACCCGAGTTACCCGGGCGTTGCCCCCGATTGGCAAGCCCCCTGCCCGAGAGCATCCCGGGTGAAGCGAAACAAGCCCCAGGCGACTCGCCGACGACGCTACACCCGATCAATCCGACGGCGATAGACGTTCCACCGAATTCGAAGACCGCGCCCGCCCATGAGAGCTCAATTTCTCGAGGGAGGGTCTCTGTCAAGTTGAAGTGGCCCAGGGGGTCGGGGGGATGCGGCCCAAGGGGCTACGTGTCGGACCGTATGCTGGGTCGATGGCACGCACGGCGCGGGAGCGTATTCAGGGTGATCTCGTCTCGCAGTTGTTGTTCGATGACGTCGTGGGGTACGCAGGATCCCTCGGCATTGACACGGCCCGGTCGACGTTCAAGAGAAGGCGTCCTCGTTCCACATCGCGCATGGACGCGCGTTCCTCGGGATCCATCCACGTCGCGGCGGCATCGTCGTGAACGTTGTCCTTGAGTACCGGCTCGGGGACCCCAGAGTGTTGCGTGCTGAGCAGGTCTCCTCGCGACGCTGGCACAACGAAGTGCTACTCGCGAACCCGGATCATGTCGACGATCTTCTCCGCGGCTGGATCGGTGAAGCATTCGATCTCACGATCACTGCGTGACCGATGTTCGGGTGTGGTTGAGCCGGTAGGAGTCGGTGCCTGTCTCGTTCCCCCTCCTCTCCTCATCCTGATCCGCCGATCCATCCTCGTCCCCGATTCCAAATTCCATCCTGGTCGCATCCATCGCGTACCCGTCCTCGTCCCCGATGCCCCACCCTCCTTGTCGACCAGCGCCCGCCCGCGGCCGCCGTGGCGACACGAAAGCGGGGGCGACCGACCGGTCGCTCCCCGCCTTGATGTGCAGGCCCAGGTCTGATTCAGAGGCGCTTGCGGTGACCGGTGATCCGTCCGTCCGTGGTCAGGTCGATCACGAGCGCCCCATCGACCAGGGCAGCTGGCCATTGCCGAGTCTCCGAGACATCAAGCCCCAGCGTGCTGATGACCGCGTGTCCTGAGATGCGAGCTGACGTGGAGGTGCGCTGCACGAGCGTGACCAGATATCCGTCCTCCGAGGATTCGTCCGCCGGACGCACCCCGATCCGGAGCGGTTCCCGACCACCACGATCTCCAACCGCTTTGGCTCACCCAAGGCCTGATACCCGGCTGAGTCGTCCGCGAACTCGCCACCGCCCTGGGGAACATCACCGAACTCACCCACCAGGTCACCGCAGCCGAACGCGCCCACGCCACCGCATACCAGGCCGCGATCGCCGAAGGCTGGACCGGCAAGGAACTCGCCCGGCTCGGCTTCACCGAACCCAGCCGGCCACCACGCCAACGCGGCCGCCCCACACCGGCGGCCCGTCCCAGCGAACCGGCCAACCCCACCACCCGGAGCCGTGACGCTCGCCCCCAATGGGCACTGTCGGTGCTCCCTGAAGAATGACCCTCTGGTGCCGCGCGAATCTTGACCCCCTCGGCAACGCTTGAAGGGTGATTGCTGTGGAAGATTGGGCAGAAATTCGTCGGCTGAATCGTTCCGAGGGTTTGCCGATCAAAGAGATCGTCAGGCGGCTCGGGGTGTCTCGGAACACGGTTCGAGCGGCGTTGCGGTCGGATCGGCCGCCGACGTATGAGCGGGAGCCCCGCTCGACCTTCGCTGATGCCGTTGA
>NZ_JBFUDH010000034.1:0-7156 GCF_056404815.1 Agromyces sp. P2_B3
ATCCAAGACCTCGGCCAGGTTGGATGGTCTCCCCTGCACGGTCTGGTCCGTGACCGGTACGGGGTGGTCTGGGTCTTCGACCTCGTTGTGTCGCACAACACCTGACCCCTACCCCAAACGGAGAATCCTCGTGTCCCTCGCGCATTCCAACCTGCCAGCGACAGCACGTCCTGCCCCCGACACCCCCTCGTCCGGCAACGACGTGTGGTTGGGTCTTGCCCAGTCCATGACCGGGCAAGACCAGTTCGACCCGCGCCTGTCCTGGACCATCAGGGAAAACCCCCGAGCCCGCCGGATCACCACGATCGCGATCGGACACACCAGCGACCCAACCATCGACCTGAAACACGTCGCCACCGACCTCGGGATCACCAGAACATCCCAGACGACACTCCCCAACGGGCAAGTCCACATCACCGGCCAAGGCGACACCCCCGACGGCGGACGCTGGAGGCTCATCCTCACCCACACGCCGGACCCTACCCACCCCACCACCACCCGCCGAACCAGACGCCCGCCAACCACGCAGACCACCCAGCACGGCACGCCCCGCCGCGCCAGACTCACCACCAAGGCCATCCCGTTCGGCGACGGGCAAGCCGCCGCCCGCACCGAACGACTCCGACTACGCGCCACCCGCCTTACCGAACTCCGAGAACGCGGCCTCCGAGTCTGCAGCACCGAACGACACCCCCACCCCGACCAACCCGGCCACTACTACATCATCGACAACCTCCGCCACACCGCACGTCCGTAAACGATCGTTCGCGTTACACCCGAAACACCGTTGCAGGACCCCCACGAATTCAGGGGCAGGCGTGTAAAGCCTGTCGTGTACGCGACTACGTAACGAACCCCCCACCATGCGATACGTTTCTTGCATGCGCGTCGGATACGGACGGGTCTCGACCCGCGATCAACACCCCGAAGCCCAACACGACGCCCTCACCGCGGCCGGCTGCGAACCGATCTTCATCGACACCGCCTCCGGGAAGCTCGCCAAGCGCCCAGCGCTCGAGAAAGCGCTGCTGTCCACAAACCGGGCCGGCGACCAACTCGTGGTCACCAAACTCGACCGCCTCGGCCGCTCCCTGGAGAACCTGCTCGAACTCTCAGCCACCCTGCAAGCCCGACAGATCGACCTCGTCGTCCTGGACCAGGGCATCGACACGTCCACCGCGATCGGACGCATGTTCTTCCAAATCCTCGGCTCCATCGCCGAATTCGAACACGCCCTCATGTCCGAACGCACCCCCGACGGCCTCGCCGCCGCCCGCGCCCGCGGCCGCACCGGCGGACAGAAACCCAAACTCGGCCCCCGCCAAATCGCGCTAGCGCGCGAGATGTACGAAGAAACCGGCCCAGACGGCAAACGCGTCCACACCGTCCAACACATCGCCGAAGAGTTCGGCGTCACCCGCCCCACCATCTACCGACACCTCACCCGATCCGCCACCTGAGCAACGGAAAGAGCCTCAACAGCCACCAACAGCTACACGTCGGACTGGGACAGCTTCAGGAGCACCGGGCCTGGTAAACACCGTCTCCACAGCGACATCCCGATCGAGACACCATCCGCAACAGGCCAGAACGCTCCAACCTGGGTGCCGTTCACGTTCAACCCCGAGTACCACCCGCGAAGAGTCCTCGGGGTGACGCCCCACCGCCGGGCGGCGGGCATCGTGGATGTCATGACCCCAACGAACCGTTCCATCGCGATCGCCGCCGGAAGCGCTCTGGCCCTCAGCCTCGCCCTCACCGGCTGCAGCTTCACGACGACGACCTCCACTTACCGGTACGAAGTGAGCTCGACCGCGCACGGGACCGAAGCCTCCTACACCGACCCCGCCACGAAAACCGGCACAGACACCGTCACCCTCACCGACACCACCTGGACCCACACCCCGAACCCGAACCCGAACACGAATACCGACTACGTCCCGAAGCTCACCGTGATCGCCCCCGCCGCCGCTGACGCGACCTGCCGGATCATCGAGATCAACAACACCACCGAGACCGTCATCACCGAGAAGACAGCCACCCCCGGCGGAACCGCAACCTGCGAACGACCCGCGATCAAAATCGACTTCAAGACCGACAACTAGGCACCGGATCATCCCGAACCATCCGACAGGAACACAATGTTCGACATCAAGCCCAGCCCCACCCACACCATCATCGACCTCGGCGACACCCTCACCCTCCACCAACGCCTGACCGCCACAACCGAAAGACCGGAACCAGGCCAGCTGTGATCCCGCTGACCCCCCGACCCGCAGATCCCGACCAGAGTACGGCACCCGCGGCTCGTCGCAAGCGAGCACACCCAGTTTTAGCTTCCGTCTGTGTTGCCATCGTCACGTTCGCGGCTATCGGGGCTGCCAACCAACCAAAGCAAGTAGCGACGCCAGGCACCCCGCAACCGATTTCGGAACTCGACGCGACGAGTTACGTTGCACGACAGCTCCCAGAGCCGGGGAGCGCAGCCCCGCGCAACAGGGAGTCATTCGTCACACTGTGGGGCCTGCTCGACCCGCGCCAGCAGTCAGCGGCGCTTGCCGGCGCCCCCGAACTACTCGGCAACGCTGCAGGAGTGCTCTACCAGATCCGCGACCAAGCCAATCGGTTGACACTGGATCAGGCGCTTCGCAGCGCCAAGCGCAATACTGAACGGTCAGGCAATCCGACAGGAACGGCAAGCGTGAGGCACCTGCAGGCCATCGACTCTGCCGCGCGCTCCTCCCACAATCCAAACAGACTTCTCACCAGCCTGGTACTGGACCGCGACCGGCCACCACTCGCAGTGATCGCAGTCGGTGACCCCGACACCGCCGACACCATCACCATCGCAGTACCCGGAATGGGTACCTACACCAACGACATGCAGATGTGGACACGCGCCGCGGAGAACATCCAACTCGAACAGACCGCTGTTGATGAGGACCGCACCCACTCAGTATTCGCCTGGATCGGCTATCACGCACCCCCTCCCGGAGTCGACGCCGCCATGGGGGAACATGCAAAGCGCGGCGCTCCCGCACTCATCAGCGAAATCAAGGCGATCAAGGCAACCCGCCCGGGCAACGTGCCAGCGATCAACATCGCCGCTCACTCCTACGGAGCCACACTGACAGCCAACGCGCTAGCGTCCGAGATGCTTGACATACACACAGTCGTGATGCTCGGATCCGCGGGGGTCGAGCCCCGCATCGCTAATGCCAAGCACCTTTACGCCGGCCGAGTCTACGCCGGCGAAGCACCAGCGGATAAGTATGCCCGTTGGGGGCGCCTCGCCCGAACAGACCCTCGCTCAGAACGTTTCGGCGCGCTCCACCTCGACACAGACGGAGACTCCAGCAACGGACTTTACCCTGTCACCGGGCACGAACCAATTCTCCACTCACCCTGGAATGACGACCTCCGCTCTGGCGCTTGGAGCCGCTACACAACGGCCGCGGACATCACCGAACCGCTACAAAATCACCTCGGCAATTACGGCTACCTCGATGCCAACTCCGAATCGCTCCACAACCTCGCTCTCGCAACCGTCGGCCCTGCCGCCAGCCTCACCGCCACTCGCTGCGAGAGCTGCGTGACAGAACTCCGACACGTGGCCCGCCTCATCGTCCGAAACTGGCTGAGGTGAGGTCGACTCGGCACCGAACGGCGCACCCAGCGGGCTCAGAACTCTCAAGCGCGACCTACCGACATCGCGGTGCCATCCAGGGCCGTCTGAACCTGCTGGTCGGTGACGTCATGCCCAAAAGGTCAGAGCCTCACTGCGCTTACTTGGGGGTCCAAGCTTCGTCGTGGACACTCTGCCAGTGCTGAGAGCGGCGAACGGCGAACGGCTTTGCTTCGCGGGTTGGCGTTCAGACGGCCCAATCTCCGAAGAGCAGGAGAAGGTCACCTCGAACCTGCCCTTTGGATGTTGGGGGGAAGGAAACCTTCAGCGACGACGTCGTAGCCGCAGCGATGATCGACCGCCTCGTCCACCATGCCGAAGTCCTCACCCTGACCGGCGACTCCTACCGCACCCGCCAACGCCGCAAGCAGTTTGAAGTACTCATCCTCCAGCGCGAGCCTGCGCTTCGGTCCCGGTCGTCCCATATCCATCCAGCCCTTCTACCCGAAGTGTTGCGACGAATACTCGAACCCAAGCGCGAAACCGGTATCAAACTAAGTCGTAGACAGGCCCTCGCGACACCCCGACGTGCACCTCGAGCCCGCCCGCGACGCCGCCGACACCGTCATCGCCGCGCCGCGCCGCGCCGCGCCGGACGACGATGCCTGACCGACACACGCCACAGCACGCCCACCCGACCCTCGCCCGGGGTAGCATCCGGGCATGACCGCTGCTGCCCCACCACTTGGCCGGCGACCCGGGACTAGCACGAGCGTGGCTGTGGTTGGTGCTGCCGCGGTGGTGGTGACGTTGGCGGGCTGCACCGGGTCGTCGCCGGTCGTCGCACCGAGCACGCCGTCATCGGCGTCGGCGCCAGCGGGGGGTGTCGCGACGGATCCGGCCAAGGCGGCGGCGTACGATCCTGTCGGGTCGGCGGCGGCGAACCAAGCTTGGTTCGACCAGCAGTCCGGGACGCTCACCGCTGGGGACCTGCCTGCCCCGGATACCGTCGCACAGGCGTTGACGGGAGCTGGGTTTGATCCGACCACGATCGAGGCGAGCTCGCCATCGACGTCGACGGGGTCGGCGGCCGACGCGGTGTTCTGGGCGGTGCAGGTGAGTGGCGAGTGCCTGATCGGTCAGTACTCCAAACCCACCACCCCTGGCACGTCCGCGTCGTACACCAGCAGGGTCACGCCGCTACTGAGCGACGGCACCTGTCTGATCGGCTGAACAACGCCACGCCGGATCGCGACGTCCATGCAAGCTCCGCCGGCAACTTCAACTAAGCTCGCGTCATCGTCTGGAATATCAGTGCGGGCTGGCGTCTGCATGGTCGGCTTCCATCCAGTCGGCGCAGCGTCTCCCCGTTTTGACATGAGCGGGGAACCGTTGCGGAAGCGCATGAGCCCCTCTGGCTCACCCGAATCCGGAGGGGCTCACCCGGGGCCTGGTCCTGGGGTTCAGCCCACGCCGCGACGGATCGGGCACGGGAACAGGCCCGATCTCGGGGGCGGTGCCACAAACACCGCCCCTTTCAACCGGCAGGTCGGGTCACCAAAGCGTAGTGCCCCCACCACGGGTGCAGAGGCTGCAGGTCCGGAGCCGCGGGTCAGGCCGGACGATCGACGACGTCGAGTACGCCACCGCGGACGGCACCAGCACGACGACGGTGACTGTGGCGGTGCTGGATGTGAACGGTAACCGGGTCGGGGTTGGCGGTGACACGGTCACAATGACCACTGACCTGGGCACCCTGGATGTGGTCGCGGACAACGGTGACGGGACCAACACGGCCGCACTCACGTCGGCTATCACGGCGGGCACTGCGACGGTCGGATTCACGCTGAACGGCACCCCGGCCACGGATACCACGACTGTGGTCTTCACCGCGGCGCTTCAACCACAGGCATTATGTGACCGTCGCGGGACCCCTCACCCTCATCCCACGGATAGGGCTCTTTCAACTTCACCGTATTCGAAGAGATTGTCCGCACGAGCGGCAGTCGTGCTGCCCAATATGCACCATTCGAGATGGCCGTCGGCATCGAGGGGACCACACTGACGGACAACCAATCGATCGTGTTTCCAGCATCCGCCGGACGAGAGATATTGAAGCACGGCCATGGTGTGTGGAGGTTGAGAATCGTGTCGTTCGCTGATTCGGAACGCTTGAGCATCCACTCGGGATCGCGGTCGGCGGAACGGCTGCGACTGTCTAGTGACGTAGCGGTCGTTCGAGCGGTCACGAGCTGGATCGCTGCACCAGCGATGTCGGTGTTGTGATAGACGGAGTATTCACGGCCGTTGGCGCTTCCACTGAAGGTAATTGTGAATTCCAAACTCTCCGGAGCGTCCGCTTCGGTGCAGGCAAGAAGGGGCATGTCCGCGGGCGCGCGGATCTGAAACATAAACGTCTCGACCTGGTTGGCGGAGAGATGGCCAAGCGTGAGGAATTGCACGTTAAGCGGTAGTCGCGTATCGACCTCTACCTCCACGAAGCCTGCGGTGACTCCCGGGATTTGCCCGCCCATGTGCTCGGTGACGGTGCCGTTGGAGGCGCCGCGTTGAAGGAGAGGAACCAGGTCGCCGCGAACATTAGCGCTCCGCTCATGAACAGAGCGTTGCCGAAGCCCAGCAGCGAGTGGTTTTGGACTGCAAGTTTGCGATGTCATCGTGGAAACCGCCACGCCGCGGCAGGCTCTGACATGTAAACAACTGATGTTCAAGCTGTTAACTTTCCAGCTTTGTGTGCGCGCCAGTTTGGATCCACGCCGATGAAGGCGGGGCACATCACCCTCGGGATGGTGCTCTCCGCGCGGGAAGCGGCGACCAGCAGCGAGTCGTGGCGGTACCCGAACGGCCGCGACACGACCCACCTGCTCCAGTTGGAGGCGTGGGGGCATCACCTGTCCCCGGCGGAACGGGATCGCGGCCGGATACCCCGAACCCGACACCGCGGGTGACAGCATGCTGGACGCGGCCTAACCTGAGCGGAGGCGATCCCGCGCAACGGGTCGCCTCCGCGCCCGCCCTCCCTCGAGAAATCGAGCTCTCATGGGGCGGGCGCGGCCCCCCAGTTCGGGGCGTATCCCACCGGGCCCGTCGTGGGGGGTGTAGCGTCACAGCCGAGCAACTGGGGGCTCTGCCGTTGGTGCTCCACGCCCACCGGCAGGGTCGTACCTTGGGTCAGCGCTCGGGTACACATCGGGGATTCGCCGGTGGGCGTGTCCCGTCCCCGGATGCGGGTGCGCACCGCCACTGCGGTGCGCCACCTCCGTGTGTCAATGCCGAGTGAAGTCTGACCCCCTGGCGCCGAGCGAAAGTTGACCCCCTCTGGGTTGTTAGTCGCGGTCGGCGCGGTTCTTGTTGATGAGGTCGCGGCGTTGCCGGGTGCGGTAGGAATCGCCTGACAGGGTGAGGACCTCGGCGTGGTGGACGAGCCGGTCAATCATCGCTGCGGCCACGACGTCGTCGCTGAAGGTCTCACCCCATCTCCCAAACGGCAGGTTCGAGGTGACCATGATCGAG
>NZ_JBFUDH010000035.1:0-5382 GCF_056404815.1 Agromyces sp. P2_B3
CGGGTGCGTCCGTTTCTTGAGAACTCAACAGCGTGCACTATGTTCAATGCCAATTTATTGAACCCCAGCCTTACTCCTTTTGGGGTGGGTATGGATTCCTTTGATTGATGGACAATTTGATTTTTATAGTCAGTTGTTTCTCTGTCAGTGATTGAAGCTCTCAATGCCTCTTCGGGGGTGTTGGAACCAGTTTTTTTGGAGAGTTTGATCCTGGCTCAGGACGAACGCTGGCGGCGTGCTTAACACATGCAAGTCGAACGATGAASKSSAGCTTGCTKSSKGGATTAGTGGCGAACGGGTGAGTAACACGTGAGTAACCTGCCCTGGACTCTGGGATAACCCCGAGAAATCGGAGCTAATACCGGATAGGACCCTGTACCGCATGGTGTGGGGTGGAAAGTTTTTTCGGTCTGGGATGGACTCGCGGCCTATCAGCTTGTTGGTGAGGTAATGGCTCACCAAGGCGTCGACGGGTAGCCGGCCTGAGAGGGTGACCGGCCACACTGGGACTGAGACACGGCCCAGACTCCTACGGGAGGCAGCAGTGGGGAATATTGCACAATGGGCGCAAGCCTGATGCAGCAACGCCGCGTGCGGGATGACGGCCTTCGGGTTGTAAACCGCTTTTAGTAAGGAAGAAGGGGAGCTTGCTCCTTGACGGTACTTGCAGAAAAAGGACCGGCTAACTACGTGCCAGCAGCCGCGGTAATACGTAGGGTCCGAGCGTTGTCCGGAATTATTGGGCGTAAAGAGCTCGTAGGCGGTTTGTCGCGTCTGCTGTGAAATCCCGAGGCTCAACCTCGGGCCTGCAGTGGGTACGGGCAGACTGGAGTGCGGTAGGGGAGAATGGAATTCCTGGTGTAGCGGTGGAATGCGCAGATATCAGGAGGAACACCGATGGCGAAGGCAGTTCTCTGGGCCGTAACTGACGCTGAGGAGCGAAAGCGTGGGGAGCGAACAGGATTAGATACCCTGGTAGTCCACGCCGTAAACGTTGGGCGCTAGATGTGGGGACCTTTCCACGGTTTCCGTGTCGTAGCTAACGCATTAAGCGCCCCGCCTGGGGAGTACGGCCGCAAGGCTAAAACTCAAAGGAATTGACGGGGGCCCGCACAAGCGGCGGAGCATGCGGATTAATTCGATGCAACGCGAAGAACCTTACCAAGGCTTGACATAACCGAGAACGCCGCAGAAATGTGGAACTCTTTGGACACTCGGTTACAGGTGGTGCATGGTTGTCGTCAGCTCGTGTCGTGAGATGTTGGGTTAAGTCCCGCAACGAGCGCAACCCTCGTCGCATGTTGCCAGCACGTAATGGTGGGAACTCATGTGAGACTGCCGGGGTCAACTCGGAGGAAGGTGGGGATGACGTCAAATCATCATGCCCCTTATGTCTTGGGCTTCACGCATGCTACAATGGCCGGTACAAAGGGCTGCGATGTCGTAAGGCGGAGCGAATCCCAAAAAGCCGGTCTCAGTTCGGATTGAGGTCTGCAACTCGACCTCATGAAGTCGGAGTCGCTAGTAATCGCAGATCAGCAACGCTGCGGTGAATACGTTCCCGGGCCTTGTACACACCGCCCGTCAAGTCATGAAAGTCGGTAACACCCGAAGCCGGTGGCCTAACCCTTGTGGAGGGAGCCGTCGAAGGTGGGATCGGTGATTAGGACTAAGTCGTAACAAGGTAGCCGTACCGGAAGGTGCGGCTGGATCACCTCCTTTCTAAGGAGCATCTGGAGACTTCGGTCTTCCAGGCATGTCAGATCAGGACCGAATGTGTTCTGCTGGCAGCTCATGGGTGGAACATTGACATAGGTGCTCGTCTGAATGGTTCAGACCTAGTACGCCTCTTCGGGGGTTGGAACGGTGGGGGCCGGCCGGTCGGGCACGTGCACGCTGTTGGGTCCTGAGGGACCGGACGATCCTGCCTTCGGGTGGGGTGATGGTTTCTTCAGACCTTCACCGAGATCAGCTTTGCTGGTGGGTGTGGGGGTTCTGGCCGTCTGTTGAGAACTACATAGTGGACGCGAGCATCTTAGATTGACCCTTCGGGGTCAGTCACAAAAGGTGAGTCGCCAATTGGTTGCCCTTTGGGTGGCCTGTTTGGCGTATTCACTGGTCAATTTCGCAGCACTTTCGGGTGTTGCACGAATTCGATCGAACTCATGTGATTTCAAGTTTCTAAGAGCAAACGGTGGATGCCTTGGCATCTGGAGCCGAAGAAGGACGTCGTAATCTGCGATAAGCCTCGGGGAGCTGATAAACGAGCTTTGATCCGAGGATTTCCGAATGGGGAAACCCCGCCAGGCCCTTTGGGTGACCTGGTGACTCCCGCCTGAATATATAGGGCGGGTAGAGGGAACGTGGGGAAGTGAAACATCTCAGTACCCACAGGAAGAGAAAACAACCGTGATTCCGTAAGTAGTGGCGAGCGAACGCGGAAGAGGCTAAACCGAGCCATGTGTGATACCCGGCAGGGGTTGCATGGTCGGGGTTGTGGGACCTCTCGGACTGTACTGCCGTGCAGTCACGGTGACGCGTCAGGTATAGACGAACCGGATTGAAAGCCGGACCGGAGTGGGTGTGAGTCCCGTAGTCGAAATGCCTGGCCGGCCGGAGAGGGATCCCAAGTAGCGCGGGGCCCGAGAAATCCCGCGTGAATCTGTCAGGACCACCTGATAAGCCTAAATACTCCCAGATGACCGATAGCGGACAAGTACCGTGAGGGAAAGGTGAAAAGTACCCCGGGAGGGGAGTGAAATAGTACCTGAAACCGTTTGCTTACAAACCGTTGGAGCCTCCTTGTAGGGGTGACAGCGTGCCTTTTGAAGAATGAGCCTGCGAGTTAGTGATCTGTGGCGAGGTTAACCCGTGAGGGGCAGCCGTAGCGAAAGCGAGTCTGAATAGGGCGATTCAGTCGCAGGTCCTAGACCCGAAGCGAAGTGATCTATCCATGGCCAGGTTGAAGCGACGGTAAGACGTCGTGGAGGACCGAACCCACTTCAGTTGAAAATGGAGGGGATGAGCTGTGGATAGGGGTGAAAGGCCAATCAAACTTCGTGATAGCTGGTTCTCTCCGAAATGCATTTAGGTGCAGCGTTGCGTGTTTCTTGCCGGAGGTAGAGCTACTGGATGGCCGATGGGCCCTAAAAGGTTACTGACGTCAGCCAAACTCCGAATGCCGGTAAGTGAGAGCGCAGCAGTGAGACGGTGGGGGATAAGCTTCATCGTCGAGAGGGAAACAACCCAGACCACCAACTAAGGTCCCTAAGCGCGTGCTAAGTGGGAAAGGATGTGGAGTTGCACAGACAACCAGGAGGTTGGCTTAGAAGCAGCCACCCTTGAAAGAGTGCGTAATAGCTCACTGGTCAAGTGATTCCGCGCCGACAATGTAACGGGGCTCAAGCACGCCACCGAAGTTGTGGCATTGACATTTGTGGTAGGCCTTCGTGGTCCAGCCGTGTTGATGGGTAGGAGAGCGTCGTGTGGCGAGTGAAGCGGCGGTGGAAACCAGCCGTGGACGCTACACGAGTGAGAATGCAGGCATGAGTAGCGAAAGACGGGTGAGAAACCCGTCCTCCGGAAGACCAAGGGTTCCAGGGTCAAGCTAATCTGCCCTGGGTAAGTCGGGACCTAAGGCGAGGCCGACAGGCGTAGTCGATGGACAACGGGTTGATATTCCYGTACCGGCGAAGAACCGCCCACACGAGATCAGAAGTGCTAAGCATCCCAATCCGTGCACGATCCCTTCGGGGTGACGCGCGAGGCGGCATGCGACCCCGTCTGGTGGAGTGAGCGTATTAACAGGTGTGACGCAGGAAGGTAGCCCAACCCGGGCGATGGTAGACCCGGGGCAAGCGTGTAGGCCGAGCGATAGGCAAATCCGTCGCTCACGATGGCTGAGACGCGATGCGGATAAAAAGTGGGTGATCCTATGCTGCCGAGAAAAGCATCGACGCGAGGTTCCAGCCGCCCGTACCCCAAACCGACTCAGGTGGTCAGGTAGAGAATACCAAGGAGATCGAGAGAATCGTGGTTAAGGAACTCGGCAAAATGCCCCCGTAACTTCGGGAGAAGGGGGGCCTAAGGCGTGAACCAGCTTGCCTGGGGAAGCGCTGCAGGGCCGCAGAGACCAGTGGGAAGCGACTGTTTACTAAAAACACAGGTCCGTGCTAAGTCGCAAGACGATGTATACGGACTGACGCCTGCCCGGTGCTGGAAGGTTAAGAGGACCGGTTAGCCGCAAGGCGAAGCTGAGAATTTAAGCCCCAGTAAACGGCGGTGGTAACTATAACCATCCTAAGGTAGCGAAATTCCTTGTCGGGTAAGTTCCGACCTGCACGAATGGCGTAACGACTTCCCAGCTGTCTCAACCGCGAACTCGGCGAAATTGCATTACGAGTAAAGATGCTCGTTACGCGCAGCAGGACGGAAAGACCCCGTGACCTTTACTACAGCTTGGTATTGGTGTTCGGTGTGGCTTGTGTAGGATAGGTGGGAGACTTTGAAGCGGGCACGCCAGTGTTCGTGGAGTCATTGTTGAAATACCACTCTGGTCACTCTGGATATCTAACTTCGAACCGTGATCCGGTTCAGGGACAGTGCCTGGTGGGTAGTTTAACTGGGGCGGTTGCCTCCCAAAAAGTAACGGAGGCGCCCAAAGGTTCCCTCAACCTGGTTGGCAATCAGGTGGCGAGTGTAAGTGCACAAGGGAGCTTGACTGTGAGACTGACAGGTCGAGCAGGGACGAAAGTCGGGACTAGTGATCCGGCAGTGGCTTGTGGAAGCGCTGTCGCTCAACGGATAAAAGGTACCTCGGGGATAACAGGCTGATCTTGCCCAAGAGTCCATATCGACGGCATGGTTTGGCACCTCGATGTCGGCTCGTCGCATCCTGGGGCTGGAGTAGGTCCCAAGGGTTGGGCTGTTCGCCCATTAAAGCGGTACGCGAGCTGGGTTTAGAACGTCGTGAGACAGTTCGGTCCCTATCCGCTGCGCGCGTAGGAAATTTGAGAGGATCTGACCCTAGTACGAGAGGACCGGGTTGGACGAACCTCTGGTGTGCCAGTTGTTCCGCCAGGAGCACCGCTGGTTAGCTACGTTCGGGATGGATAACCGCTGAAAGCATCTAAGCGGGAAGCCGGCCTCGAGATGAGATTTCCATCCCTTCGGGGGAGAGGCTCCCAGCCAGACGACTGGGTTGATAGGCCGGATGTGGAAGACAGGACTAACGACTGTCGGAGCTGACCGGTACTAATAAGCCGATAACTTGACAATCACTACACTCACACACGTTTGAAGATCATTCATCGAAAGGCCGTGTGAGTGGCCTCCAAGATTGCTCGCGTCCACTCTGTGGTTCCCAACAGACGGAAACACACA
>NZ_JBFUDH010000036.1:0-5217 GCF_056404815.1 Agromyces sp. P2_B3
CGACCAGCACCGCGACCGCGGCGGCGACCGCGAACGCGGTCGCCGCGGCCCAGGCTGCTGCGACGGCGAACTCGTCCACGGACGCGTCCACGAATGCCACGGCCACGGCGAACGCGTCAGCGTCTGCTGCGGCGATCGGCGCGTCGAACACGACCGGTGACAGCGACACGAGCGCGGCAGCCACTGCCGCGACGGACGGGAACGCGAACGCGGCGGCTGCTGCTGCGGCGATCACGGACGCGTCCACGGATGCGAACTCGTCTACCAACGTGGATGGCAGTGCTACCGCGACGGGTCGGATGGTTCCGGTGCGGATCACGGACCCGAGTGGGCTGGTGGATGTTCTCAAGCCGGTGTTCGGTGGGGTCGGGCATCCTGGCGCTGACGTGGTCGTGGTAGACAAGAACGCTCCGGAGCGGGTACTCGCTCGGGCGACGGTCGATCTTGGGGCACGTAGCGTGACTGAGTCCGGTTGGTCGGTTGAGTCGGATGTGGAGCTGGCTGCTGGTGAGTACACGGTGCTGGTGACCCAAACCATGGCCGGGATCCAAGAGACCACGGATGAGCGCACGTTCACGGTGGTGTCGGCGGTGGGCGACGTGGATGGTGTTACAGATTCGTCTGGTCCGGGCGCGAGCAGCCTTGCTGACACCGGTGTGGCCGTTGGTGGGCTACTGACCGCGATGGTATTGAGCTTGCTTCTTGGCGCTGGACTGTTCGTGTTGGGTGTCCGGCGTCGGAAGAAGCGTGAGCAAGAAGAGGAAGAGGACCTTGCCCGCATGATCTGAGTGGGACCGGGTGCGACGATGGGCAGCCTGACCCCTGGGTTGATGGCGACCCGGCTGGTGAGACGGATCGGGTGAACGCAGCTTGATGCTGCTGTGTGGCCTGGTCTGGTTCGCCAGCGTCGGGCAGCTGACGGCAGCGTGGCGGAGTTCGCAGGGTTTGGATCGAGCGATCCCTGGTGGCAGCTGGGGGATGATGATGGGCGGTCGAGGGCGAATGTTGTTTCGGAAGATTCTGGTTGGTGTGGTGGCATGTGCCGCGGCGGTTGGTTCCCAGGCGCCTCAGAGCGTGCAGGCTGCTCCGGACCCGGGCTTCGACGCGTCAGCGGAGGAGGGGTTCCTGCCGGCCGGTGCGGCCGGGTTCGCGCCGCACGGGTCAGGGGTGCCAGCGGAGGCGGAGTCGGTGCAGAGTTTGATGGCTGATGCGGGGTGGGCGGGATCGCAGACGATTCCGGTGAACCTGGGCGGCTCGCCGTTAGGGGTGTATACCGACGCGGCTGGGAACCAGTTTGACGGTACCGGGTGGACGGTGGTCACCATCGACGGGGCGTTCCATACCGGGCATCCATCACTGCAAGGCAATAAGAAAGTCCGCACCGAGGTGTGCATCGGGCAGCTCACCGGGCCCTGGCTGAGTCTGTGTAACAACTCCCTCGCTGCTGCGTTGTACCGTCCGATGGCTGACCCTCGTGGCGGGAAGTACCTCATCTCGTTGCTGCCGAAGCAATCGAATCCCGGGAACGCCCCGCATAACAGCTGCCAGGAACTGAACCTTGGGGTGCAGACCTACTGCCATCACTGGCACGGCACAGCGACCGCGGGCGCAGCGGTTGGATCCGCGCAGGTCCGCGCCGGAACCTGGCACTACACCGGGGCAGCGCCCGGGGCGAACCTGCTACCGATCAAAGCCGCCGGCGGGACCGGCACGGCACAGGGGTGGCCGTGGGACTCGGTGGTTGACTCGCTCGCATGGGTCGACCGAGTCGGGTCGGCGAACCAGATGACGTACGGGAAGATCGCGGCCGTGAACTTGTCAGTCGCGGGCGGGTTCCTCCCCGACGGATCAGGATGTCCGGCCAGGCTGATGCAGCTGGACACGATCGCGGCGTCATTGAAGGCGAAAGGCATCCCGGTAGTGATGGCCGCCGGCAATGACGCCGGCGCTGGAATCGGTTCCTGGACATGCGGCGAGCACATCATCCGGGTCGGCGCTACCGGTCTAACCGAGCCGACCGTGCCAGCCGACTACTCGAACGTCTCGAACCGGATCCAGTTCTGGGCGCCAGTGGGCACCAGTGCAGAGGGCGCCAAAGTGGGATCCATATTCGTGCCGTACCCCGGCGGGTCGATGGCTGCCGCAGGCACCTCCTTCGCCGGACCGCAGGTCGCGGGTGCGTACGCAGTGCTCCGCGAGAAGCTCGGCGCGGGCCCCTCCTTGGACGAGCTCACCACACGACTGATCCGCTCCGGCACCCCAATCACCGGTCCCCGGGTCCCGGACGCCACCGGTGTGGTGATCAACATCGCTGATGCCCTCAACAAAACTCCCTGAACCGCCGCCGCTGGCGCCCGATCAGATCATCCCGCTCGGCAAGGTACCATTCGCATATCATCCTACAGTGTGCTAGCATATTAGATACGGTCGGCCTTGCCGCCCTACCTCCAGTCCGCAATGCGGGCCGGTGTTCAACCCAAGCCTCGCGCGACTCTCACTGGATCGGCGCGATCACGACTTCAGGATGGAAAACACGCGATGCTGACGAGCGAGTCGACCCGGCAGGCCGGCACTAGCCTGCCGGTCGAGGCAGGTACGGAAGAGGCGACGCCGTCGCCCACGCGTCCCAACCGACCGAAACGATCCAAGTTGGTCCGGACCGGGTTCCTGGTCGTGACTGGGTTGGCTTTGTGGCATGTATTCGCGAGCTTCTTGTGGATCGGGCCGGTCACGGCGTTGCGTGACCTGGTGCCGGGAAACCTGCTCACCCGGTACATGATCCCGTGGTTCGGGCAGAGCTGGAGCGTGTTCGCACCGGCACCGATCAACGGGGAGTACCGGTTCGAAGTGCGTGCCTTGCTGGCCGATGCGGACGGAACCGAAACGGTCACTGAGTGGATCTCGGTCACGGACGCGGAGACCTCGATGTCGCACCACAACCTGTTCCCCCCGCGCGCGGCGAACATGAGTATCGGGCAGGCCTCCAGCATGAAGGGTGCGTGGGACAAGCTCACCCCGGCGCAGCAGGAAATCGCCGAATTGAACTACTTCAACGGCGATGACTGGCTAGGCCGGATGCAAATCGCGATGAACGAGTCCAACAACAGCCAGAATGCCGGCGACGTCGCCGCGTACATCGTGCAGGAGCGCCGGTCCGACGCCTATGCCACCCAGGTCGCGAAAGCCGTCTGGGGCGAAGATGTGCAGCAAGTGCAGTACCAGGCCAGCCGGCAGAACATCATCCCGTTCGCCGAACGCCACGACTCAGACGCTGAACGCCCCGCCGTACAGCGAGCCGTGACCGGCTGGCGCGGGACGATCGTGATGCCTGGCCAGTCCGAGGACGCGTTCGCGGACGTGTTCCTCCCCGCCCACCAGGAGGTGACCAACAATGACTGAACGCGACCTAATCACCGCATCCGGTGATCGAGTACCAGACCAGCCCGACTCCCCCGCCACCATGGCAGCTGGAAAATCCAGCCAACTAGCACCAAACTCCCTGACCCACCGCCGTGAACAGGGTCTGCGGCTGCTCCGCCAGATCCTGCGCACTCTGACCCGACTGATCATGCTCGCCGCAGCCGGCGCCTGCCGGATCGCGAAATCCCTGTATCTGCAAACCGAGGATTGGGTGCTGGACGCCAAACGCGCCACGTTCGGGCTGGCCGTGACCCGGATCCTGCTTGGCATCACCATGCTCGGATTCCTCGCAACGAACTTCACCACCCGGCATTACACCTTCGGTGCCGGGATGGCCTGGTCCGGTCAGTACGAGCCCGGTGCCAGCAGCGACTTCATCAATATCTGGCCGTTCGGGATTTTCCACGCCACGGCACAGAACCCGCTCCTATTTACCTGCGTATACCTGCTCGCCGCCGCCGCCGCCGCCACGTTCATCATCGGCTGGCGAACCAAATTCAGTTTGGTCGCATTGTTCATGCTCTGGGTTGGAATCGTCGAAGCCAACGACTTCGTCAGCGACCAGTCCGACAACCTCGTCCGCATCGTGATGATGATCATGTTCTTCACCGCCTGCGCCGACCGGTGGTCCCTGGACGCCCGCCGCCGCCGGAAGTACGCCGACAACCCAGGCCAGAACTTCCTGACCCGGTGGTGGCGATTCCAGAGGGTCGCACCGGACTGGGTCACGAACCTGTTCCACAACCTCGGAATCGTGGCCCTCGCCGCCCAGGTGTCGTTCATCTACGTCTCCGGCGGACTGTACAAAGCCGGCGGCGCCCCTTGGTCCGGTGGCACCGCGATCTACGACCCCATCCATACTGCCCAGTTCGGCCCATGGCCTGAGCTCAGCGCCCTCGTCACCGCGTGGGCTCCCGCCGTCGCGTTCGCGACGATCCTGACCCTGCTGGTACAGATCTCGTTCCCGCTGCTCCTGCTGCGTCGCGGGACCCGCATCTTCGGCCTCATCACAATGCTCGCCTTCCACCTCGGCATCGCCGTGCTCATGGGTCTCCCCTGGTTCTCGCTCGCGATGATCGCCGTGGACAGCATCTTCATCCGAGACCGCACCTGGCAAGGCATGGCTCAGGGCCTCAACAGAATCTGGATCAGCGTCGCACCAAACCGGGTACTGTCACCCACATGATCGCCCCAGATGTGGTCGTCGTCGGCAGCGGGCCCAACGGGCTCGCTGCCGCGGTCACCATGGCCCGCGCCGGACTGGCCGTGCGCGTCTACGAGGCCGCACCATACCCCGGCGGGGGCGCGACCACCGCTGAACTCACTCTGCCTGGGTATCACCACGACCGCTGTTCCTCCGTGCACCCGATGGCCCTCGCATCCCCATTCTTCGTCGCGTTCGGCCTGGCCGAACGGATCGAACTGGTCACCCCAGACATCTCCTACGCCAACCCTCTCCCAAACGGGCCGCCCGGGATCGCCTACCGCGACTTGGACCGCACCGCCGACGAACTTGGCACCGACGGAGACGCATGGCTCCGCCTTATGCGCCCCCTCGCCCAACACGCCGAGCACATCGCTCGAATCGCCGAAAGCCATCTGCTCCGCCTCCCCCCGCACCCGGTGACCGCGCTCCGGCTCGCGCTGGCCACCCTCCAACAGGGCAGCCCCGCGTGGAACCACGGCTTCCGCGAAGAGACCGCCCCCGCAATGCTCGCCGGACTCTTCGCACACGCTGTCCTGCCCATGCCATCCCTCGGCGCTGCCGCGACCGGACTCGTTCTCGGCGCCCACGCC
>NZ_JBFUDH010000037.1:0-4878 GCF_056404815.1 Agromyces sp. P2_B3
CGGACGAGACCCCCGCGACGACGCCGGTGTCGATCTCGAACTGCTGCACCCACCGGCGCACGGACTCCTGCGAGACCCCGAGCGACTCGGCGACCTGGGCTCTGACGGCGGTCTCTGACGAGTACTCCGAACGGTGCTGTGTCACCATCCGCACAGCCCTGGAACGAACTTCGTGGTCAATCTTGCGTGGCACCTTGCCATCCTCTCGTGTCGCTCAGAAAAGAGCGGCAGAGAACCCGGGGCGCTTCACGGACTCGAAGATCCGGTTCACGACCGTCAGCGTGCTCTCCCCGAGCCGGATCGCCCATTGCTGGCAGCGTTCGGCGTCCCAAGCCTGATATGGGCCGCCAGCGGGCTGGTGGGCGTCTAGGGTGCGGTATTCGTTGACGGTCTGGGGCGGGAACAACACGTGGGAGGCGACCCGTTCCCCGCGCCGGAACACTTCAACTACCCGGTCGGTGACTTTCAGATCAACGCTCTGCCGCACCAGGGTGTAAGGGACGGAGTAGAAGTTCCTCGCCCAGACCACATGCCCGTTCCTCTGAACCTTCCGCCCGTGCGCCCACCGCGACAACTCGTAACTAACCTGCGGCAACGGGCGCAGCAACGGCTGCTCCTCCGAGGCGAACACCACCGCCCGAGACCCGGGACGTTTCTGGAACGGCTCCCCGTTGTAAGCGGCGACCTGCTGGCGCACCGCCTGCTGCAGCTCGGGAAGCGTCGCGAACTGGCGATCCCGCAGCATCCCGATCACCCACGTCGCGACGTGAGCGACCGTGTTCTCCACCGACGCCTTGTCTTTCGGCCTGCGCACCCGACCCGGCAGCACCGCCGCCGAGTAATGCGCCGCGAGCTCCCGGTACGCCTCGTTCAACACCACCTCGCCCTCCCGCGGATGGTGGAGGACACCGGTCTTCAAATTGTCCGGCACGATCCTCGGCACCGTGCCGCCGAAGAACTCGAACATCGCCACGTGCGCCGCAACCAGCTCTCCTGCCGCATATCCAGCGTCGCCTCCACGAACGCATACCGGGAAAACGGCAAACACCCCACGAACAAGAACACCGTCGAAACCACGCCGCCCGGATCGACTAACTCCATCGTCTTGCCCGACCAATCGACCTCTACCGTCGCGCCGGCCTTATGCAACACCCGCGACCCGGCCCCCACGACATCAACATGATGGGCGTACCCCTTGCAGAACCGGTCGTAACTCATCGCCGCACCACCCTGCCGCTCGCAGGCACCCAGATACTCGGCGTGCAGCAGCTTCAACGTCACCCCGACCCGGGCCAGCTCCTTATGCACCCGCTCCCAATCCGGGAGAACGAACACCGGCTCGTGCACCCCACGACCCGGGAACACCCGCGCATACACCTCAGCGTCATCCAGGCTGGCGAGGTCATCCCAGCTGAGCCCGGCAGCGTCAGCCGCGTCGAACACCGCCAAAACGCTCTTCCTGGACATGCCATGCGCCTCGGCGATCACCCGCCCCGTCATGCCCTCAGCACGCAACTGAAGAACCAGCCGCGCCTTAATCCTTCGAACCATTCGTCAACCACTTTCTGCCGCACACCGATCGAAGTGTGCACGACAGAACGAGCCTGACAGGGTGGCCCCAACCCAACGATCAGGTGGCCCCAAACGCGAATATCCGCCCACTCACCGACTGGCCCCCAAGCGCAATATCACCGGCCCCTAAACGCGCGAATATTCAGCTGGGTGAGTGCTTCGAGTCGTGTGGTTTGGGCTGGGGTGTGGTTGGTGCGGGTTTGCTGGTTCCGGATCCATTTCGCGAGTCGCCGTTCGACGGGATCGTTGCGTGCTGCCTGGGGTAGCCGGTGGTGTTCTCTGATGAACGCTTCGACGGCGTCGGCGGTGGCGTTCCAGAGTTGTTCTCGGAGGGTCTGCTGCCATCCTGGCAAGGTGTCGTCGAGGTACGCCTGGCGGGTGGGGCTTTGGGGTGTGGTGCGGCAGTCTCTGAGCCGGTCGCCGAGCCGGGCTATTTCGGGATCGGGGGAGTCTTGGCTGGGGAAGACGCCACGCTGCTGCCGGTACCTGGCGATCGCGTCGATGCGATCGCGGAAGATCCGGTCGTGATGCCGCCAGCCTGGCGCGACCCGGTCAAGATAGCCGATCCGGTCCGCGAGGTCCGAGCTGGGCCTGTACGAGTTGTACGCGGTCCGGCGCGCGGCGCTGTGCCACCGGTGCAGGGCGGTCTCGACCGGATCGGAGGTGTTCGGGGAAGGCCAGCGTTGATGCAACCGGTAGAACGCTGCAAGTGCGTCGGCACGTTCCTGCCAGGCCTCGAGCGGGGTCGTCACGACTCGTCACCGGTTTGATTCGTGCTCTGGTTGGCGAGCCTCGCAGACAACCTCGGCATCGATTTCGCCGTTCTGCTCAGCAACGACGGACACTGCCGTTCCTTGGATACGAAGGATCCGGCAGGCGGCAGTGCCGCCTGCCGGTGGCGTGACCGACACGCTCGGCGTGGTCGTGCGGGGATTCAGCTCAGGTGCGTATGCCCAGTCAGTTTCATCCATGTTCGTGTTGAACCCGATCGGCTCGGCAGCATCAACGGTTTCCATGTACTTGATCTGACTGCCCGACTTCGACGCCGAGGCTTCGTACAGGAACCGGCTGGCTTCCTCCTGAGCCGCTGAGCAACCAGCCAACGCCACAACAGCAGCAGCGATCATCACGGACGCAACCCGAATCTGAAGCTTCATCCTCCAATAGTCATGGTTGCTCACGGGGAATGCATCCGACCACGGGTTCAGGCGTATACCTCCCAAGGATGATCTGCTCCCGTCGGGCGCCCCAACACAAGACCCCCTGAATGCCCGGGAGGGACGGTCATGCCCGGTTTGGGGGAGCGACGGACAGTGGCCGCCGCCGATGGTTCAGCCCTCGGGTTCGGGACTTTAGAGGTCATTTCAGAAGTCGTCGGGCGCAGGTGATGGCGATGGCGAGGGTCGCGAGGGCGGTGATGGTTTCGGCGGTGCGGTCGTAGCGGGGGACTTCCGCGATAACGGTCGTGTCGGTCACAGCCACCTTTCGGTCAGGCCAGACCCCACCCACCGTTATCGCGGAAGTCCCAAGCGCACCCGGGCATTTGGGCGCGCCTTGGGTGTGAGGTGGGGGAGTGGGGAAGGGGTTACCGTTGATCGTGGCCCCGCTTTCATTCAGGTGCTGATCGGGCCCTTGCGGGGCTGCTTCGGTGGTTGTCGGCGATTTCGGCGTCGGCAGCCACCGCACTCGACGGACGCGGGGTCGCCATGGCTGTGCGCGGGTGAGCTCAACGGTGCCGGCGCGGGGCCGGCGCTGTGTTTGTCCCGGCCTGCCTTCGGCCGGCCGGGTGTGTTGAATCGTCCTGACTTTCTGGCCGGTCTGACGTGGTGCACCGGCTGAAAAGGCAGGGCGGTTCAGATTGTCGAGATTCGGACAATACGGACGTTACGCCAGTTGCACTTATTGGTCAGCCTCGGTGCACACCATCACAGGCCCCACGCCCGGTCATGGGATTCGGGTCACCGGGTGCCCGTGGGCCGGGTACGGCGGCGGCGCAGCAGCAGCCCTCCGAGAAGCGCGAGGAGCAGGCTCGCAGTGATCGCGGGTGCCGGGTCGAACCCGGTCTGCGCGATCGCACCGGCCGGCGTGGATGGCGTTGTGGGGGTGGCGGGTTCGGGAATGACGGTGAATGCGACCTGGGTGGTGGCCGTGCCTGCGGTGCCATTCAGCGTGAACCCGAGCGTCGTGGTGCCCGCCGTCGTACCCGACGTCAACGTCGCCGTGTACGTCCCATCACCGTTATCCGTGACCCCGCTGAGGGCGCCCAGGGTGTTGGACATCGTGACCGTGTCACCACCAACCCCGACCGGGTTCCCGTTGCTGTCAAGCACCGTGACCGTCACCAACGAGGTGGATGTTCCGTCCGCGGGAATACTGCCCGGTGCCGCCGTGATCGTGGAGGTGGTCACATCCGGGACACCCGCGGTGAACACCACAGTCGCGGTGTCCGTACCCTGGACCGTGTTCAGCGTGAACCCGAGCGTCGTGGTGCCCGCCGTCGTACCCGACGTCAGCGTCGCCGTGTACGTGCCATCACCGTTATCCGTGACCCCGTCCAGGGTGCCCAGGGTGGTGGACATCGTGACCGTGCCGCCACCGAACCCGACCGGGTTCCTGTTCACATCAAGCACCGTGACCGTCACCAACGAGGTGGATGTTCCGTCCGCGGGAATACTGCCCGGTGCCGCGGTGATCGTGGACGTGGCCGGATCCGGGGCACCCGGGGTGAAGAGCACCTGGGTGGTGGCCGTAGCCGGGACCGTGTTCAACGTGAATGCGAGGGTCGCGGTGCCCGCGGTCGTCCCCGACGTCAACGTCGCCGTGTACGTCCCATCACCAACACTCGTGACCGCACCGATGGTGCCCAGGTCAGTGGTGATCACGACGAAGTCACCACCGACCCCGACCGGGTTCCCGTTCACGTCCCGTGCCGTGACTGTCACCAATGACGTGGATACCCCGTCTGCGGGGATCGTGGCCGGCGCCGCGGTGATCGTCGACGTGGTCTCATCCGCGATCCCCGCAACGAGCTCGACCTGGGTGGTATCSGCACCTGCRGTGCCGTTCAACGTGAACCCCACCGTCGCAGTCCCCGAGACCGTCCCCGCAGTCAACGTCGCCGTGTACGTCCCATCGCCTACATCCGTGACCCCGCCCAGAGTGCCCAGGGTGGTGGACATCGTGACCGCCGCGCCACCGGTCCCGACCGGGTTCCCGTTGCTGTCGAGCACGGTGACGGTGACCGTTGAGGTGGATGCTCCGTTCGCGGGAATCGTGCCCGGTGCCGCGGTGATCGTGGACGTGACC
>NZ_JBFUDH010000038.1:0-4643 GCF_056404815.1 Agromyces sp. P2_B3
CATGTGTTAAGCACGCCGCCAGCGTTCGTCCTGAGCCAGGATCAAACTCTCCAAAAAAACTGGTTCCAACACCCCCGAAGAGGCATTGAGAGCTTCAATCACTGACAGAGAAACAACTGACTATAAAAATCAAATTGTCCATCAATCAAAGGAATCCATACCCACCCCAAAAGGAGTAAGGCTGGGGTTCAATAAATTGGCATTGAACATAGTGCACGCTGTTGAGTTCTCAAGAAACGGACGCACCCGAGTTTCAGCCTCGCGGCCTGCCCTCAGGGCAACCTATCTATCGTACCACCCCTGAAAGGAACCGGGCCACAAGGCCCGCGGCCGATGAAACGGCGTGAGGCACAACGCGAACGTTGGGTTCTTACGAGGTGGGTTTTCATCTTAGGCTTGAAATCACCGAGTCGCAATGCGACTTCGAGGCTATTTGGCTAAGAATCTCGCTCACTCGGCCGGTTCGCTCTGTGTCAGTGACCCAGTCGCTTTCCGCTCCGCCGTGGCGATGAGTAAGAATTTACGCGGATCCCGGGGTCGTGCCAAATCGGGCTCGCATCCCGGGCGTGTCGCAGCGGCTCGACGCGCTGGCGCAGGCCAGGACCTCCCGGTCGGGGCCGGATTCCACCTCAGTTCACCTCGTCGGGGTGCGCACTGACGCGTCCCTCGCGCTCCAGCGCGGTGATCGCCTCCATCTCGGCTGCATCGAGCTCGAACCCGAAGACGTCGAAGTTCTCCGCCATGCGCTCCCGGCGATTCGACTTGGGGAACACGATGTGGCCGCGCTGCAGGTGCCAGCGGATGACGACCTGCGCCGGTGTCACGCCGTGGGCGGACGCGGCATCCGTCACCTCTGGAAGCTCGAGCAGAGGGTACTTGCCCTGGCCGAGCGGGCCCCACGCCTCGATCGCGATGCCGTGCTCCTCCGCGAAGGCGGTTGTCTCGGGCTGCTGATGGGCGGGGTGCAGCTCGATCTGGTCGACGGCCGGCACGGTGTCGGTCTCTGCCAGCAGCCGCTCGAGATGCGGAACGAGGAAGTTCGAGACGCCGATCGACCGGGTGCGACCCGACGCCCGCAGCTGCTCGAAGGCCCGCCAGGTCTCGACGTAGCGGTCCTGGGCCGGCGTCGGCCAGTGGATCAGGTAGAGATCGACGTACTCGAGGCCCAGCCGCTCGAGGCTCCGGTCGAACGCGTCGAACACCGACTGCGTGCCCTGGTCGTCGTTCCACAGCTTCGTCGTCACGTACAGCTGCTCACGTGGGATGCCCGACGCCGCGATGGCGCGGCCCACCCCCTCCTCGTTGCCGTAGATGCGGGCGGTGTCGATGTGGCGATACCCGATCTCGAGCGCCTCGCTGACGATGCCCTCGGCCTGTCTCGGGTCGACCTTGAAGACGCCGAAGCCGAGTTGCGGCACGGAGTTGCCGTCGTTGAGCTGGATGCGCGGGACGATCGGTTGGGTCATGCCCCTCATCCCACCACGCGGGACGGGGCATCCGACAGGGGTTGCCCGCCGACGCCCGATCGGTCACATCCCGAGATGCGCCGCCCACTCGTTCCCGCACGGCTTACGATGGAGGGCTGTGCTTCCCGCGATCACCTACCCCGCCGAGCTGCCCGTCTCCAGGCAGCGTGAGGAGATCGCGCGCGCGCTCCGCGACCACCAGGTGGTGATCGTCGCCGGAGCCACGGGCTCGGGCAAGACGACGCAGCTGCCGAAGATCTGCCTCGAGCTCGGCCGCGAGTCGATCGCGCACACGCAGCCGCGGCGCATCGCCGCGCGCACCATCGCCGAGCGGATCTCGGAGGAGCTGCAGGTCGAGCTCGGGAGCCTGGTCGGATACCAGGTGCGCTTCACCGACAAGGTGAGCGAGTCGACCCGCGTCAAGGTGATGACCGACGGGATCCTCCTCAACGAGATCCACCGCGACCGCGAGCTGCGCCGGTACGACACGATCATCATCGATGAGGCGCACGAGCGCAGCCTGAACATCGACTTCCTGCTCGGCTACCTCAAGCGCCTGCTCCCCCGCCGCCCCGACCTCAAGGTCATCGTGACGAGCGCGACGATCGACCCCGAGAGCTTCGCCACGCACTTCGCGGATGCCGCGGGCGAGCCGGCGCCCGTCATCGAGGTCTCCGGCCGCACGTACCCCGTGGAGGTGCGCTACCGGCCGCTCGTCGCCGAATCGGGCGCCGGACCCGCCGGCGAGGACGCCGACGACGAGGGCGCCGCCGCCGAGGACAAGGACGTGCAGCGGGGCATCCTCGAGGCCCTCGACGAGCTCGAGCGCGAGTCATCCGGCGACGTGCTCGTGTTCCTCTCGGGCGAGAGCGAGATCCGCGACGCCGAGGCGGCCGTGCGCGCGCATGCGGTCCGGCGCGGCGGCGTCGGCGAGACCGAGGTGCTCCCCCTCTACGGCCGGCTCTCCTCGGCCGACCAGCACAGGGTGTTCGAGCCGTCGAAGGTCGCTGGGCTGAGGCGACGGGTGGTGCTCGCCACGAACGTGGCCGAGACGAGCCTGACGGTGCCCGGCATCCGGTACGTGGTCGATGCCGGCACGGCGCGCATCAGCCGGTACTCCGTGCGGTCGAAGGTGCAGCGCCTGCCGATCGAGGCGATCTCGCAGGCATCGGCGAACCAGCGCTCGGGTCGATCCGGCCGCACGAGCGACGGCATCGCGATTCGCCTCTACTCGGAAGAGGACTACGAGCGGCGGCCGGAGTACACCGATCCCGAGATCCTCCGCACCAACCTCGCCGCGGTCATCCTGCAGATGGCCTCGCTGGGGCTCGGGCAGATCGAGGAGTTCCCCTTCCTCACCCCGCCCGACAGCCGTGGCATCCGTGACGGCCTCGACCTGCTCCGCGAGCTGGGCGCGATCGACGACGGCGCCGTGGGCGACGGGCCGCAGCTCACGCGCATCGGCCGCCAGCTGTCGCGCCTGCCGATCGAGCCGCGCTTCGCGCGCATGGTGCTCGAGTCGAAGGCGCAGGGCGTGTCGCGCGAGGTGCTCGCGATCGTGGCCGGCCTCACCATCCAGGACCCGCGCGAGCGGCCCCTGGAGAAGCGCGAGCAGGCCGACGGGTTCCACGCGCGGTTCGTCGACCCGACCAGCGATTTCCTCACCCTGCTGAACCTCTGGAACCACCTCGAGGAACAACAGCGCGAACTCTCCGGCAGCGCGTTCCGGCGCATGTGCAAGGCCGAGTTCCTGAACTACCTGCGCGTGCGCGAGTGGCAGGACCTGTACCGCCAGCTCGTGCGACTCGCGAAGCCGTTGGGCCTGCATGTGGCCGAACGCGCCGGCGAGCCGAACGGCGACGGAATCCATCGGGCACTCCTCGCCGGCCTGCTCTCGCAGATCGGGCTCCGCGACGACGCGAAGACGTCGACGGGACGAGGTGGCGCGGGCGCGACTCGTGAGTCGGAGCGCAAGGGCCGTCGGCAGCAGGCCGAGTTCGTCGGCGCGCGCAGCACCCGGTTCGTGATCTTCCCGGGCTCGGCGCTCGCCAAGAAGCCGCCGGCGGCGCTCATGAGCGCGGAGCTCGTCGAGACGAGCCGCCTGTTCGCACGCACGAACGCCGCGATCGACCCGGCCTGGGCCGAGCAGTTGGCCGGCCCGCTCGCGAAGCGGTCGTTCAGCGAGCCTCGCTGGGAGCGCCGACAGGGCTCAGCCGTGGCCGACGAGAAGGTCACGCTGTTCGGCGTGCCGATCGTGGCGAAACGGCGCATCCAGCTCTCGCGCGTCGACCCCGTGCTCGCGCGCGAGTTCTTCATCCGGCACGCCCTCGTGGAGGAGGACTGGGACACGAGCCGCCTCGATCGCCGGCTGTTCTCGTTCGTCCGCGCGAATCGCGGCCTGCGTCGCGAGCTCGGCGAGGTCGAGGAGCGCACTCGGCGGCGCGACATCCTCGCCGGCGACGAAGCGGTCGTGGCGTTCTACGAGGCGAGGGTGCCGGCGGAGGTCGCGGACACGCGCGCCTTCGAACGCTGGTGGCGCGGCGAGCACCGGCGTCGCCCCGACCTGCTCACGATGACGCGCGCCGACCTGCTCGGCGAGGAGGCGGACGCCGACCGCGGCGACGGGTTCCCCGACCGCTGGCGACAGGACGACCAGACGTACTCGCTCGCCTACCGCTTCGAGCCCGGCGCCGACGACGACGGCGTGACGGTCGTGGTGCCGCTCGTGCTGCTCCCCCGCGTCGAGGCCATGGGCTTCGACTGGCAGGTGCCGGGCCTCCGCGACGAGCTCATCACCGCCATGCTCCGCACCCTGCCCAAGGTGCTGCGCCGACAGGTCGTGCCCGCAGCCGAGTGGGCCGCGAAGATCGCCGCCGAGCTGCCCGACGGCCCAGAGGCCGGCGCAGAACGCGAACCGTTCCCCGCCGTCATCGCGCACGCCATCCGCCGGCTCACGTTCGCCCCGGTCGATCCGTCGGACTTCGACCTCGACCGGGTGCCGCCGCACCTGCGCGTGACGTTCCGGGCCGTCGATGAGCGAGGTCGGGTCGCCGGCACCTCGAAGGATCTCGGTGAGCTGCAGGCGCGCCTCGCCGACCGCACCCGCGACGCGGTGGCGAAGGCGGTGGCCGCGGCGCCCGGCGGCGCGGCGGGGCGCGGGAGGGCGGGGACCGCGGG
>NZ_JBFUDH010000039.1:0-4078 GCF_056404815.1 Agromyces sp. P2_B3
AACGCGCGGCCCTCGCAGGTGGCGTGCTGGTCCGGGTCCAGCGGGGGCCGGTCGGTGGCGTCCTCGTCGGCGTCGGTCAGCGAGTACACCCGCACGAACTCACCGCTGTCGGCCCACCGGGACTGGAACACCGTGATCCCCTGTGCTTCGTACCCGGCGATCACCTGCGTGCGGTGTGCGGTCAGGGCACGGTCGGCGCGGATTTCCTCGACCACCCACCCGAGTTCGTCATCGTTCGCGCAGTCGAGTACCCGCTGCTGGGCGTCCTCGTCCCCGTCGAAGGCCGCGACCAGGAGGGCCCGCTCGAAGGACACCAGCGCCGCGACGGCCTGCTTGGCGGCCTCCGACTTCGCGACCTTGACCGCAGCGGACACCCGCTCCGGGGTGTCGCCGGTGCGGGCGGCGATGGTGGCCACGTCGATGCCCGCGAACGCCAACTGCTCGTACGCGACCGCCCGGTCAACCTCCGGCAGGTCGGCCCGGTTGAACGTCTTCAGCTGCCCCAGAATCCGTTCGGTGTCGGCGCCCGGCGCGGTGCCGAAGATCGCCAACACCTTCAAGATGCCCGCGTCGCGTGCGCCGAGGAGGCGGCGCTGCCCGTCCCACACGACCACGTTCCCGTCATCGTCCCGGCGCGCGAGGACCGGGGTCTCCACCCCCTCGGCCCGCAACTGGGCAACCATCCCGCCCACTTGGGGGACTTCCGCGATAACGGTGGGTGGGGTCTGGCCTGACCGAAAGGTATGGCTGTGATGGACACGACCGTATTGACCGAGATGATCGATCCTGTGACGGAGGAGATCCTTGATGAACGACAGATCGCTGAGCAGCTGCTCGCGCAAGCGAAGGCGCGTGGGGTCGGCCCCGTCCAGATGAAGTCCCTCGGGATCGAGAGGGCACGTTCGAGCCGGTGATCGTTCCCAAACGCCGGCGGCGGTTGGACGGCATCGATCAGCTCGTGCTGTCCTTGTCGGCTCGCGGGTTGACGACCGGGGAGATTTCGGCGCACTTCGATGACGTGTACGGGGCCCGGGTGTCGCAGGACACGATCGGTCGGATCACGGAGAAAGTCGCCGGCGAGCTGGCAGAGTGGTCCGCCAGACCGTTGGATCCGATCTATCCGGTGATCTTCGTGGATGCGATCGTCGTGAAGGTACGGAACACCCGTTCTACGTCGTCATGAGCGTCACCGCGGCCGGGGAACGCGAGATCCTCGGGATCTGGGCCGGCGACGGTGGCGGGGGCGCGAGGTTCTGGCTCAGCGTGTTCAGCGAGCTGAAGAACCGTGGCGTCAGCGACGTGCTGATCGCGGTCTGTGACGGCCTGAAGGGGCTACCCGACGCGGTCACGGCCACCTGGGAGCGGACCGTGGTCCAGCAGTGCTGTCGTGCACCTGCTGCGGGCCTCGTTCCGGCACGCGTCCAAGAAAGACTGGGCCCAGGTCGGCTCCGCCCTCAAACCGATCTATCTGGCACCGTCCGAGGCCGCAGCGCGGGCCGCGTTCGAGCAGTTCACCACCGACTGGGGTCACCGGTACCCGGCGATCGTCAGGCTCTGGGACGCGGCCTGGGCCGAGTTCGTACCCTTCCTCGAATACGACCTCGAGGTGCGGCGGGTGATCTGCACGACTAACGCGATCGAGTCGATCAACGCCCGCTACCGCAGAGCCGTTCGAGCTCGCGGCCACTTCCCCAACGAGCAGTCGGCGTTGCGCTGCCTCTACCTGGTCACGCGGTCGCTTGACCCCACCGGCAAAGGTCGGGCACGCTGGATCATCAGGTGGAAGCCCGCACTGAACGCATTCGCGATCAACTACCCCGGCCGCGTCGAGCAGGCCGGCAACTAGAAACCGCCAGCACCCTCACCCACCGTTACTGCGGAAGTCCCGAGCCCAAAGAGCGGGGTGCGCAGCGCACCATACCTGCGACGCCCAGTAGACGCAGCCGAGCTCCGCGGCGGATGTCCCGGCGCTCGTCGATGAGGGGGTCGATAATGAGCAGGATCGAGCCGGGCGTGGCCCCAGTTCGGGCGCTTGTGGCCTGGTGGGTGTGGTGCAAGGATCGCGCTGTCGTGGTCGGCGTGTAGACGCGTTGCCCGACCTTGGAGTTGTCATGCGTGCAACGATCGGGGATCGCACGGGGCAGCGTGGGGGGATGCTTTCGGCGGCTGCGCTGGGAGCGAGCTTGGCGATTGCTGTCGTGACGTTGTGGGGTGGGGTGTTCGCACTCCCGGCCGCAGCGGCTCAGGACACGGCGTGCGAGCCGATACCCGGGGATACCAGTTGCCTGCGCTTCACCGCGTCAGGGGAATTGCAGTCGTTCACGGTGCCAGAGGGTGGCAGTGTGGTTCACGCCGTGCTGAAGGGCGCTGGGGGCAGCACCGTGGCGTCGGATCCGGGGTCGGCGGTCGCGGGCGAGCTCGCCACCGGGACGATTTCGGGGCTTGCGGCCGGGGAGACCCTCGAGCTGAGCGTCGGTGTCGCCGATGCAACTGGGGCAGGCGCTTCCTCCACGATCTGGGATGGTCCCGCAGTCGACAGCACGCCGCGCATCACGGCCGGCGGCCGTGGCGATCGGAGCGACGTGGACGGCGTCGTGGACGGCGTGATCACGGTGGGGGGCGGAGCCGGCCCAGACAGCGACGGTGAGATCGTGCTGTCATGGGCGGCGGCGCAGGCGCCGGATACTGCAGGCAATGAGTCCGATGCGACCGGGGAGCCCGTCGTTGGCGACGAGGCTGCTGGGCCGGAGTCCGCCGGGCCGGAGGGATTGGACCGTGTGCTGGGCGAAATCTCGCCGATGCGGGCCGACGACGCTGGGATCACTGCACTCGACGTCGAGCCGGTTGCGGCCGCTGCGGCCACAGGGTGCAGTTACGCGACGTCGGGCGTGCAGGCGGCCAACATCTGCTGGCTCGACTTCGCCGGGTTCAGCGCGACGACTGCACGGTCGGCCGCAGGGCAGGACTACCATCTCAGTCTCCCGGGCGGGTATACGGCGAACTTCAACATCTTCACAGGCGGGGCCAACGCCGCGGGGCTGAACGCAGCCCCTCAGGGCAGCAACTCGGGCCAGTGGGCGGTTCAGTATCCGGGTGTCACGGGCCGCCCGATCCTTCAACGCAACGCCACAGGAACAACCACTGTGCAGCTGAGAAACTTCGTCGTCACCGATGCTGCCGGACTCGCGGTTCCCAACTTCGGCATGGTCGCGGGCGACGGCGAATCGACGGCAGCCAACGAGCGCCTCACGTTCACGACGACCGGCACCCCATGGAGCCTGGTCCAACGGTCCGGCCTCGGCTGCGCAGCAACGATCACCGGGCTGGGCACGACCACCGTGTCGTGTCAGGGTGTCAACCCGCAGAACCCGGGCGGGTACGGGTCAGCGGTGTTCGCGACCACGAATCCCACCTCGTACACGGTCTCCATGGTTAACTCGCAATTGGGTGTCGAGGCGGCGGTGTTCGGATTCCAGACGGCGACGCTGACCTTGAACAAGGCGATCAACGGGCGCGTGAACCCGGATGACTCCTTCGTTACCACGATCACCTCAGCGCAGGGCACGCTGCTCGGCAGCGCGACGACCGGGACCTCGACATCGTCGACGACCGGGCCGCTCACCCTGCTCCCCGGGTCGGAGGCGTTCACGCTCGCCGAGACGCCCACTGCCGGTTCGACAACCCTCGACGAGTACATTCAGTCGTGGTCGTGCACCAACGAGAACACCGCTTCTACGACGGTGCTCCCGTCCGGGGCCGGCACGGTCAAGTCGATTGTGCTCGGCATCGGCGACGCGGTGACCTGCACGATCACGAATATGACTGGCAGCCCGGCGTTGTCGATCGACAAGGTGTTGGCGGGTAATGCGGACGAGGATGGTTCCGGGACGGTGAGTGTGGGTGACACGTTGTCGTACACGCTCACGGCGACGAACACTGGTGATATCACGTTGACCGGTGTGGTCGTGGCTGATGCGCTGACCGGTGCTTCGCAGACATGCGCGTCGGTTCCGGTGGGTGGTACGTGTGTGTTGTCGACGGGTCATGCGGTCACGCAGGCTGAGGCCGATGCGGGCGC
>NZ_JBFUDH010000040.1:0-3577 GCF_056404815.1 Agromyces sp. P2_B3
CGGACGAGACCCCCGCGACGACGCCGGTGTCGATCTCGAACTGCTGCACCCACCGGCGCACGGACTCCTGCGAGACCCCGAGCGACTCGGCGACCTGGGCTCTGACGGCGGTCTCTGACGAGTACTCCGAACGGTGCTGTGTCACCATCCGCACAGCCCTGGAACGAACTTCGTGGTCAATCTTGCGTGGCACCTTGCCATCCTCTCGTGTCGCTCAGAAAAGAGCGGCAGAGAACCCGGGGCGCTTCAGTAGTGATGTCGAGGTCGGGGTAATGAGGTGCGCGAATACGGGCGTTCGGTGGAGCCTCGGTGTACACGAGCGTATTGCGGAACCTGATTCTGGCAGGGCGTTCCAGCGGTCGCGGCAACACTGGCCAGTTTCGGGCGTTGTGATGTCGCCGAGGAAGTCTGTTGAGGAGATGGGAAGGGCACCCCAGGCAAGACGGCGGGGCGCGCCCGGCCCGTCGCGGTCGTGGTGAGACGTTGGTGGAGCATGGCGGTCGCCGGGGTCGAGGATGATGTGAATCGGGGCGGTCTTGACGTCGAGCATCTTGTTCCTTGTTGCGTGGTTCGGGATAATCCGTGACTAGTTGGCGGTCTTGAAGTCGAATTTGATCGCGGGTGGTTCGCAGGTTGCGGTTCCGCCGGGGGCGGCCGTCTTCTCGGCGATGACGGTCTCAGTGGTGTTGTTGATTCGATGATCCTGCAGGTCGCGTCAGCGGCGCCGGGTGCGGTCACCCTGAGCTTCGGGTCATAGCTAGCATTCGGATTCGGGGAGTAGGTCCAGACGGTGTCGGTGAGGGTCACAGTGCCCGTGCCGGTTTACGTGCCCGGTCGGTGTAGGAGCCTTCGGCCCCTTGCGCGGTCGAGCTCAGTTCGTACCGGTAGGCCGGCGTTGTGGTCGTGAAGCTGCAGCCTGTGACGGCAAGGCTGAGGGTTAGAGCGCTTCCGGCGGCGATCGCGATGGCGCAGGTCGAAGCGGTTGGTTCTGGTCATGGCAACCACGATCCCGGCTGCACGTCGTCGCATCGACGATCACTACGGATGGTGCGAAGAGTTGGACCTGGGCGGCACCGTGGTACGACCACAACCGTCTACTGAAGGTAGGTTCGTCCCTCCAAGGACTCCTTCTCTGCTCCCTCGCCATCGCCACCACAATCCTCCTGCGTACGCAGCGCCCCTGAACTTTCTGGTGGCAGGGTGCGCGTTCCGATCGTGATCCATGAAGGCAGGCGCCCGTCCGGGATCCAAGGCCCCGCGCAGTTGTATTCTAAAATACCGGTATTGGGCTACGCTTGATCGTGCATCGGGCGGCTGGTGAGTGTAACCCCAGTCCGGGGCACAGGCCCTTTACGGGTGTTGCTAGGGCATGTCAAGCTGAGGCATTGTCTGGATTGCTTCACCGTTTCCTTCGTTCGTTTGCTTATCGTTTGTGAAGGTTGAGCGTCTCGTGCTTTCTCTTGCTGTTGCGTCGCGTCGGTCCGGTTCAACCCATGCTGGGCGTGGCCGGCTGCCATCGGATCGGCGGGGGGTTCGCGGCCGTGCCCGGGTCGCGGTCGCGGGACTGGTCGCGGCGGCGCTGCTGGCAGTCGGGTTCCCGGTGCCGGCCTCAGCAGCGACGACCGGGTGGGCGCCCGATACGACGTTCGCGTCGAGTCTCGGGTCCGGCTTCAACACCACCGTGACCGCGGTTGCGGTGCAGGCGGATGGTCGCACCGTCGTCGGCGGTGGCTTCACGTCGGTGAACGGGGTCACCGCGAACCGGTTGGCCCGGTTGAACGCGGATGGCACGGTGGATACGGCGTTCGCGACCAATCTCGGCACCGGCTTCAACACCACCGTGACCGCGGTTGCGGTGCAGGCGGATGGTCGCACCGTCGTCGGCGGTGGCTTCTCGTCGGTGAACGGGGTCACCGCGAACGAGTTGGCCCGGTTGAACGCGGATGGCACGGTGGATACCACGTTCGCGACCAATCTCGGCACCGGCTTCGTCGCCGAGGTGTACACGGTTGCGGTGCAGGCGGATGGTGGCATCCTCGTCGGCGGTAGAATCACGTCGGTGAACGGGGTCACCGTGAACCGGTTGGCCCGGTTGAAYRCGGATGGCACGGTGGATACGGCGTTCGCGACCAATCTCGGCACCGGCTTCAACRRCRSCGKGWWCTCGKTTGCGGTGCAGGCGGATGGGCGCATCCTCGTCGGCGGTGGCTTCACGTCGGTGAACGGGGTGACCTCGAACSGGTTGGCCCGGTTGAATACGGATGGCACGGTGGATACGGCGTTCGCGACCAATCTCGGYRCCGGCTTCATCGGCGGCACCATCCCCGTGAGGTCCGTTGCGGTGCAGGCGGATGGCGGCATCCTCACCGGCGGTACCTTCACCACGGTGGACGGGGTCACCGCGAACCGGTTGGCCCGGTTGAATACGGACGGCACGGTGGATACCGCGTTCGCGACCAATCTCGGGACCGGTTTCGATGGCGATGTGACCGCGGTTGCGGTGGAAGCGGACGGTGGCATCCTCACCGGCGGTATCTTCACTGCGCTGAACGGGGTCCCTGCGGCTAGGTTGGTCCGATTGGTGCAGGTGACGGTTGCCCTGGATCCGATCCCGGGTCAGGACTCGGCGGTGGGTGAACCGGTCACGGTCCAACTCACCGCGACGAGTACCAGTGCTGACCCGATCGTGTACGCGGCCTCCGGGCTCCCGGCCGGGTTGAGCATCAACACGTCCACCGGGCAGATCACCGGCACCCCAACCACGACAGGCACCACCACGGTGACGGTGACGGCGACCAGCGCTGGGGTGACCGATCAGACCACCTTCACCTGGACGGTCACCACGGCAGATGCGGCTACGTCGACGATTGCGGCGGCGCCGGGGAGTATTCCTGCGGACGGGGCATCCACGTCGACGGTGACGGTGACGGTGCTTGACAGCAACGGGAACCCGGTCGGGGTGGGTGGTGACACGGTCACGATGTCGACTGACCTGGGTACCCTGGGTGGGGTCACGGATGTGGGTGACGGTACTTATACCGCGACGTTGACGTCGGGTACGACCGCGGGTACCGCGACGCTCGGGTTCACGCTGGATGGCACGGCGGGTACGGATACCGCGACTGTGGTGTTCACCGCGGGTGCCGCGGATGCGACGACGTCCACGATCACCGCCGCACCGGGCAGTATTCCCGCGGACGGGGCCTCCACGTCGACGGTCACGGTCACGGTGCTTGATGTGAACGGGAACCCGGTCGGGGTTGGTGGTGACACCGTCACGATGTCCACCACCCTCGGCACCCTGGGCGCGGTCACGGACAACGGTGACGGCACGTACACGGCGACACTCACGGCGGGTACGACCGCGGGCACCTCGACCCTCGGGTTCACACTGAACGGCACGGCAGGCACCGACACTACCCAGGTGGTGCTCGTTGCGGGTGCTCCGGATCCGGTCACGTCCACGATCACCGCGGCACCGGGCACGATTCCCGCGAACGGAGCATCCACCTCAACGGTCACCGTCACCGTGCTCGACAGCAACGGGAACCCGGTCGGGACCGGTGGCGCGGCGGTC
>NZ_JBFUDH010000041.1:0-3548 GCF_056404815.1 Agromyces sp. P2_B3
TCGAACTGGTCTTGCCCGGTCATGGACTGGGCAAGACCCAACCACACGTCGTTGCCGGACGAGGGGGTGTCGGGGGCAGGACGTGCTGTCGCTGGCAGGTTGGAATGCGCGAGGGACACGAGGATTCTCCGTTTGGGGTAGGGGTCAGGTGTTGTGCGACACAACGAGGTCGAAGACCCAGACCACCCCGTACCGGTCACGGACCAGACCGTGCAGGGGAGACCATCCAACCTGGCCGAGGTCTTGGATTGGGCCTCAGCCACCGTCATCACCAGAAGCGCAACCGAGCCACCTTCCAGACGGTCCGGCCAGGATGCTGGCGAATCTCCCCGGCTATGCCGACGCGACCTGGGGCCGGGCACACACGAAACCCGACCTGCTCATCCTCGATGACTCCGCAATACGTGAACTCACCCACGCGCGACCTCTACAATGTCGTGCGGGCTGTGCCCACCGGCTTTCCTGATGAGTTCAGGTTCTGTTGGCAGCCCGACCTGCGGGTTGGGCCGGCCGTACCTTCAACGAGCGACTACTGGACGGTCGACTCTCGCTTTGTTGGGGGTCAAGCTGCTCCGGCTGGAGCGGACGGTGAGCGCAACGCCGATCGCTGTGATCAGGGCGGCAAGCCCGGCGAAGATGGTCCCCTCGACGCCGGTCTCGGCGAGTGTGTCTGTGATGCTGGCAGCGGCGTGGGGCTGTTGGCCATCACCGGTCACGGCATTCGCACCAATGGTGCCACCGTCCGTCCCGGCGTCAACTCCCGGCCCCAAGGAAGATGCGACGGGCAAGGGGATGGTCTGCGTGGTCTGCGCGCCAGGCTGGGACACGTACCCGGGGGCAAGGGTCTGCTCTATGCGGAGCACAGCACCATCGGGGATCTCACCGGTCTGAGCCAGACGACCGGACGCGTGAAGTGACCCCAGAAGGTTGTAGTTTTCCTTGAAGGTTTGGGTGACGACGTAGCTACGGGTGCCGTCGCCGTTGTCGCGGATGATGCAGTCTTGGACCGTGTACTCCTGGTGGCTGCCAATGATGGGACACGCGGCGGCTCCGGCGAACTGCCCGTCCAGCTCCAGCCCGTTCGGGACGGTGATCGTGYGGACGAGCTGCTCCCCCAGTCGCATTACCATCGGGTTCTCCGCGTTCTCGGCGGGGAACGTGCTGTATGAGAACGTAGCGCCGTAGCCAGGGGTGAACCAGCCATCCGGAGAATCGGGGGCAGCCGTAAGCGCATAGATGCCATAGTCAGTGATCGTGTCGGTGGCGGCAAACGCCGACGCTGGCGCCCCGAAAGCCACCGCACCGGTCAGTGCCATCCCGATACCGATACGCGTGAATACCGTCATTTCTCTCCCTCAACGAATTGCGTTACCCGCCGCCCTGACGGGACAGACACCGCGGGCGGCGCTGCGCTCCACGCGCCCGACCCCCAGGCGTAACCGTACCCGCCACCCCTACCCGATCGCGTCACGTTCAAGGGTGGCGAGTGGTTGGCCATCGTCGTCCTGCACCGTCAACTCGTCACCGGTGACCAGCCCCGACGCTACCGCCGGAAGCCAATCCGGGAGGGCATCCGGGCACGCTCCAGAGATAACCTCCAGCGCCGTGAAGGTCACCAGATCAGGATCATCCGTGGCCACCCAACTCCCCGACAGCACATTGCACCCGTCATGCGCGGTCACCAATCCATCGGAATCCAYGCCCAAACTCACCGAGCCGGGTCCGCCTGCCCACCACGATCCCACCGGACCAGACTGCATAACCGGGCTGCTCGTAGGCTCCGGCTCACCAGAACTGCACCCGGTCAAGGTCGCGCCGGCGAGCACCGCACTGCCAACTGCAATGATTCGAAAATATGACATATGAGTATATTACTCATATACGTAATGCAGAAGGCAAATGCATAAGGCAACGCAAGAGTGTGAAATGTTTGTTATCTACATCTGATATACTGATTCGGATGTCTGCCGGGCGCACAAGTGACTTGGCATGTTTTGATGCCCGGCAGAAAAGGAGCAGGTGGTGGTCGCTGCCATTGACACACATCCCAAACCGCGGGCGCTGTCCAATATTCGTCTCGCAGACCAGGTCTTCGACCGACTCCTGGAACTAATCATCACCGGCAGGTACATGCCCGGTGAACGACTGAACGTCGACGAGATCGCGGCTGAGCTCGGGACGTCCCGCACCCCCGTTCGTGAAGGACTGGCCCAGCTGTCGGGAGCACTGTTCGTCACCGTGTCCCGCAACTCCTCCACCCAGGTCGCCGACTGGAATGTCACCGACATGACGGACCGGCTCACCTTGGTCGCACAGATGCTCCATCCCCTGCTCCAACACCCCGACATGCACCTGCCGGCACTCGCGGCCGCCGCCGCCCCGCTGCCCCGCCTATACCCTGACGAGAACCCGCCCCGGGATGTGCACTCGTTCCTGGCCATCCTGGCCGTCCTCGCCGATGACACCTCGTCCAGAGTCCTGTCCAAAGCGCTCACCGAACAGATCCGGCCGCTGCAGATATTTCTCACCAGCGACACCCTCACCCAGCACGGGCTCAGCCTCACCATCGGCAGCGGCGCCCGCCACGAAACCCTCACCGCCGCAATCGCTGCCGCGAGCCGTGACGACCGTGACAGCACCAGCCACACCCTCACTGGCTACACCACACAACTGATCGCCGCTCTGACCAAACCTGGCAACGACGCCACTCCCACCCGATAACACCCCCTGTCGTGCCGCCCGCGGTGCGCCGAAGGAAAGAACCCCCACATGAGCAAGCTCACCACCACCGCGATCGCGACCTCACTGATCGCGTTGCTCACCCTCGGCGCCGCCATCCCCGCCAGCGCAGCACCGACTACCCCCACAATCACCGCCACCGATGTACCGGCAGAGCCGGCAGAGCCGGCAGAGCCGGCAGAGCCGGCAGAGCCGGCAGAGCCGGCAGAGCCGGCAGAGCCGGCAGAGCCGGCAGAGCCGGCAGAGCCGGCAGAGCCGGAAGACGAACCCACCCCGACCCCTGACAAGTCCGCAGTGAGCGACACGTCCACGGGGTTCCCCGTCTACAAGACAGAGGGTACGAACAACTACATCGTCCCTCACAACAGGGACTGGAGCACGTCGGCCGCCAATGCCAGAGCTCTGGCGGCATCGTACGACCCCCAGATCACGTACACGATGCCCAAAGCGGGACGGGGCGGGCAAGTTATCCAGCACCGGACCGGCAGCAACATGTGCCTGTACTGGACAGGTGGTGCCGGCACGAACCCGGGTTTCCGTAGCTGCAATGGGGCGAGCGATGAATACTGGACCGCCGAAAGTATCAGCGGCTATTACCACCTCCAGCCAGGCCCCGAGTTCACCACCGACAGTGGGTCCCCGCGTCTCGCTGTTGCTTACGCATCGGCCTCCCCGTTCAGAATCCTTTCGAGCGGCACCGRCGGCGGCTACACCTACGGCTGGCAAATGACCTACATGACCGACTCGACTACTCCGGTGGGAATCTCATCGGGTTCGGCGGTCCTGGACCGGGTGACCCTGTCCGGGAC
>NZ_JBFUDH010000042.1:0-3460 GCF_056404815.1 Agromyces sp. P2_B3
TGCTCGTGATGATCGGCCTCGTCTGGATCGCCTCGGGCGCCCTCCTCCTGGGCTACCCGAGGCACGCTCCCGCGATCGACGCCGCCTGACCGGCGGCCGCCGCCGGCCAGTGCCACCGGCCCGATCGGCCCTGCCGGCTCCCCGCGATCAGCGTGCGAGCTGCACGAATCGGCGGATATACGATCCGACACCCCGGGTATCGGGCCGTGCGCACGGTGTGGCGGATCGTATATCCGCCGGGGGTAGCAGTGAGCGGATGCCGCGGCGGGCGGCCGCGGCATCCGCTCTGTTGCGTCGGGGCTAGACGCCGAGCTCGAGGTCGGCGATGCGCACGGGCTCGCCGGTGGCGAGGGAGAGGTTGCCGGCGATGCCGACCGACACCGCCTTGACGCCGTCGGCGTAGCCGGCGACGCGGCCGAGCGGCGCGTCATCCGTCACCCGGTCGAAGAGGTGCTGCAGCAGGTACGCGTCACCGCCGCCGTGGCTGCCGATGCCGGCGGGGATGGGCACGACGCGCGCGCCCTCCCAGTGCCGCTGCACGACGAGGCGCTCGGAGTCGGGCCGCACCCGGTCTTCGGGCGAGGCGTCGGGGTGCATGCTCGGGTCGACGACCACGCGGCCGTCGTCGCCGATGAGCACGGCGCCGCGCTCGACCACCTCGAGCTCAGCGCGGCCCTCGGTGCCGTTGACGGTGACGCGGTAGCCCTCCCACGGCGCGTGCGCGTTGAGCGAGTAGCTCATCGTGGCGCCGCTGTCGTAGTCGACGAGCGCGGCGAGGTTGTCCTCGATGGTGATGCCGGCGTCGAACACGTCGCGGTCGCGGAGGTAGCCGTCGTGCTGCTCCTGGTCGAGGTAGAGCTCCTTGAGTCGCTCGTCGGCGGCGAGGTCGAGGGCGAACGGGTCGCCGGACACACCCGTGCCCCGCGAGGGCCGATCGCCGAGGCCCCGCGCCGCCGCGTTCTCGGCGCCGTAGAACCGCAGCCCGCCGCTCGCGAAGACGCGCACGGGCGTCGCGGCGATCCACCAGTTCACCAGGTCGAAGTGGTGCGACGCCTTGTGGATGAAGAGGCCGCCCGAGTTGGCCTTCTGGCGGTGCCAGCGGCGGAAGTAGTCGGCACCGTGCACCGTGTCGAGCGCCCACTCGAAGTGCACCGACGTCACCGCGCCGATCGCGCCGTCGGCGATGACCTGCCGCAGCGTGGAGTTGCGCGGGCTGTAGCGGTAGTTGAACGTGGTGATGACCTCGCGCCCGGTCTCGGCGATCGCGGCACCGATGCGGCGCACGCTCTCCGCGTCGATGGTGAGCGGCTTCTCGACGACGACGTCCGCCCCCGCGCGCAGGGCGCGCACGACGTAGTCGGCGTGGGTGAAGTCGGGCGTCGTGACGATGACGCGGTCCAGCCGCTCGTCGCGGATCATCCGCTCGACGTCGTCGACCTCGTATCTGGCGGGCGCCGGATGCCCCGCCGCGACGACCTGGCGCTCGTAGACGTCGAGACGGCCGGGGTTCACGTCGCTCCAGGCCACGAGTTCGGCGACGTCGGGTACGCGCTCGGCCCCGAGCTGGGTGCCGGTGAGCGCGCCGATGTACATGCCGGCCCGGCTGCCCGTGCCGATGAGTCCGTACCGCTCCTGCGCCATCGCTGCTCCACTCGGATCTCGGGAGAAAGCGCTTCCTCCGCGGCATCCCATCGGTGCGGAATCGCTGCGGGATGAAGCGGGAAAGCGCTATCTCGAATTGCTACCATTTGTACCAGTACCCGCACTCATGGCCAAACGTGCCGCGTCGACGTGGAGGCCGCGGGGTAGAGTCGCCCGAGGGGCGGCAGACTGCAGGAGGACCGATGACCGAGGGCGGCATCCAGACCGGCCGGAACGCACCGGCGACGCTGCACGACGTGGCGCGCGAGGCGGGCGTCTCACTCGCGACCGCGTCGAGGTCGCTGAACGGCAGCACCCGCAAGGTCAACGAGGAGTATCGGCAGCGCGTGCTCGAGGCCGCCGCCCGACTCGACTACTCCCCCAATCTCTCGGCGCAGGCGGTCGCGCGCGGCACCACCACGACGGTCGCGCTGCTCGTCGCCGACATCGCCGACCCGTACTTCTCCTCCATCGCGGCCGGCGTCGTCGCCGAAGCGGACACCGCTCGCCTCATCGTGACCATGGCGGCGACGGAACGCGATCCCGATCGCGAACTCGAGCTCGTGCGCACGCTGCGCGGCCAGCGTCCGCGGGTCATGATCCTGGCCGGCTCGCGCCCCACCACCGACCCCACCGACGGCGCGCTCGGCGAGGAGCTCGCGGCCTACGAGCGCGCGGGCGGCCGGGTGGTGCTCATCAGCCGCAACGAGTACGACTTCCGCACGGTGCTGCTCGACAACCGCGTCGGCGCCGCCGCCCTCGCGCGCGAGCTCGTGGGCCTCGGCTATCGCCGCTTCGCCGTGGTCACGGCTCGCGAGGGCCTGCGGACCGCCGCCGACCGCCTCGCCGGATTCCGCGACGGGCTTGCCGAGGCAGGCATCGAGCTCAGCGACGACGACGTGATCCGCGCGGAGTTCACGCGCGACGGCGGCTACGACGGCACGACGGCGCTCATCGAGCGCGGACTCGACGGCATCGAGGCGATCTTCGCCGCGAACGACGTGATGGCGGTCGGCGCGCTCTCCGCCGTGCGAGACGCGGGGCTCACCCCGGGCGTCGACCTGGCGGTGGCCGGCTTCGACGACGTTCCCACCGTGCGCGACGTCACGCCGCCGCTCACCACCGTGCGCGTCCCGCTCGAGGAGATCGGCCGGCGCGCGCTGCGCCTCGCCCTCGGCGACGAGGACGCGGCGGCCGAGGGCTCCGTCGCCACGGAGGTCGTGCTGCGCGAGTCGACGCCGCGCCGGGACTGAGCCGGGGCTGAGACCCGCGGCCAGCCACCCGGATTCGCGGCCCGAAGTCCGGTCGCGCCGCGAAAGGCCGGCTCGCGGCATCCGATCTGTGACCAGGCGGATGCCCCGCGTCAAGACCCGTGCGTCCCAGCGCCGGTTCGTGGGAAGATACTGGCCTGCCAAAGACGGTCCCATCGTGAGGTGCACCATGAACCCCTTCCTCGCCGCGCTCCAGATCCTCGCGCTGCTCATCGGAAGCGTCGCCTGCCTGGTGGCGCTCGCCGCCGTGTCGGATTCGCCGCTCCTTCGGCGCCGACGGCCCGAGCAGCACTCCGCGGCCGACCGGAAGGCCGAGCAGCCGGCGGATGACGCCGAGCTCACGCCCGGCCCCCGCGTGCGCAGCGCCGGCTGACGCCGCTTCGACGGAGCCGCCGCGCACGGCGCTCACCGACGCGCCGACGCGTCCGGTCGCAGCGAGTGGTCACGATTGGCGCTCTCGCGCGCCCGCACCCCGCCAGAAGTGACCACTCGGCGTTCCGGGTGGGCGCGTCGCCGCGTGCTGCGCCCCGGTCGCAGCGCTCCGGCGC
>NZ_JBFUDH010000043.1:0-3249 GCF_056404815.1 Agromyces sp. P2_B3
GTCGCGGTGTAGGTGCCGTCACCGTTGTCCGTGACGGCACCGATGGTGCCGAGGTCGGTGGTGATCACGACCGTGTCGCCACCGGCCCCGACGGGGTTTCCGTTGCTGTCGAGCTCGGTGACGGTCACCAATGAGGTGGATGTGCCGTCCGCGGGAATACTGCCCGGCGCGGCCGTGATCGTGGACGTGGTCACGTCCGGGACGCCTGCGGTGAACACCACAGTCGTGGTGTCCGTACCCGCGGTGCCGTTCAGCGTGAATCCGAGGGTCGCGGTGCCCGCGGTCGTGCCCGCGGTGAGTGTCACGGTGTAGGTGCCGTCACCGTTGTCCGTGACCGCGCCCACGGTGCCCAGGGTGGTGGTGATCACGACCGTGTCGCCACCCACTCCGACGGGGTTTCCGTTGCTGTCGAGCTCGGTGACGGTCACCAACGAGGTGGATGCCCCGTCCGCCGGAATCGTGGCGGGTGTCGCGGTGATCGTGGACGTGGTCACATCCGGGACGCCCGCGGTGAACACCACAGTCGCGGTATCCGTGCCCGCGGTGCCGTTCAACGTGAACCCGAGGGTCGCAGTGCCCGCGGTCGTACCCGACGTGAGTGTCGCCGTGTAGGTGCCGTCGCCCACATCCGTGACGGCACCGATCGTGCCGAGGGTGGTGGACATCGTGACGGTGTCACCACCAACCCCGACCGGGTTCCCGTTCACATCCAGCACGGTGACCGTCACGGTGGACGTGGATGCCCCGTCCGCGGGAATACTTCCCGGCGCGGCCGTGATCGTCGACGTGACCGGGCTCGGGGCGCCCACGGTGAACACCACGGTCGTGGTGTCCGTACCYGCGGTGCCATTCAACGTGAACCCGACCGTCGCAGTCCCCGCCGTCGTAGCGGACGTCAACGTCGCCGTGTAGGTACCGTCACCGTTGTCCGTGACCGCACCCAGCGTGCCCAGAGTGGTCGACATCGTGACCGTGGCGCCACCAACCCCGACCGGGTTGCCGTTCGCATCCAGCACGGTGACCGTGACCGTGGACGTGGATGCCCCGTCCGCGGGAATCGTGCCCGGCGCGGCGGTGATCGTGGACGTAACCGGGTCCGCGGCCCCCGCGGTGAACACGACCTGGGTGGTGTCGGTGCCTGCGGTGCCGTTCAGCGTGAACCCGAGGGTCGCAGTGCCCGCCGTGATACCCGACGTGAGGGTCGCCGTGTACGTCCCATCACCGTTGTCCGTGACAGCACCGATCGTGCCCAGGTCGGTGGACATCGTGACCGTGTCGCCACCAACCCCGACCGGGTTCCCGTTCACATCCAGCACTGTGACGGTGACCGTGGACGTGCTGGTGCCGTCCGCGGGAATACTGCCCGGCGCCGCGGTGATCGTGGACGTGGTCACGTCCGGCACGCCCGCGGTGAACACCACAGTCGTGGTGTCCGTACCCGGGACCGTGTTCAACGTGAATCCGAGCGTCGCGGTGCCCGCCGTCGTACCCGACGTCAACGTCGCCGTGTACGTGCCGTCGCCAACACTCGTGACCGCACCGATCGTGCCCAGGGTCGTCGTGATCACGACGACGTCGCCACCGACCCCGACCGGGTTTCCGTTCACATCCCGCACCGTGACCGTCACCAATGACGTGGATGCCCCGTCCGCGGGAACACTCCCCGGCGCGGCGGTGATCGTGGACGTGGTCTCGTCCGAGATCCCCGCAACAAGCACCACCTGAGTGGTATCCGTACCCGCGGTGCCGTTCAACGTGAACCCSACCGTCGCAGTCCCCGAGACCGTCCCCGCRGTCAACGTCGCCGTGTACGTCCCATTGCCCACGTCCGTGACCGCACCGAGTGTGCCGAGAGTGGTCGACATCGTGACCGTCGCGCCACCAACCCCGACCGGGTTCCCGTTCACATCAAGCACCGTCACGGTGACCGTGGACGCGGATACCCCGTTCGCGGGAATCGTAGCCGGCGCCGCGGTGATCGTGGACGTCGTCACATCCGGGATGCCCGCGGTGAACACGACCTGAGTCGTGTCCGTACCCGGGACCGTGTTCAGTGTGAATCCGACCGTCGCGGTCCCCGACGCCGTCCCCGACGTCAACGTCGCCGTATAGGTGCCATCACCGTTGTCCGTGACCGCGCCCAGGGTGCCGAGAGTGGTCGACATCGTGACCGTGTCACCACCAACCCCGACCGGGTTCCCGTTCACATCCAGGGCCGTGACGGTGACCGTGGACGTGCTGGTTCCGTCCGCGGGAATACTGCCCGGCGCCGCAGTGATCGTCGACGTGGCCGCATCCGCGGCACCCGCGGTGAACACCACAGTCGCGGTATCCGTGCCTGCGGTGCCGTCCAGCGTGAACCCGAGCGTCGCAGTGCCCGCGGTCGTACCCGACGTCAACGTCGCCATATAAGTACCGTCGCCCACATCCGTGACCCCACCCAGGGTACCCAGGGTGGTCGACATCGTGACCGTGTCACCACCCACCCCGACCGGGTTCCCGCTACTGTCAAGCACCGTCACCGTCACCAACGACGTGGATGCCCCGTCCGCAGGAACACTCCCCGGCGCCGCGATGATCGTCGACGTGCCCGCATCCGCGGTGCCCGCGGTGAAAACGACCTGGGCGGTGTCCGTACCTGGGACCGTGTTCAGCGTGAATCCGAGGGTTGCGGTGCCCGCGGTCGTACTCGACGTGAGGGTTGCGGTGTACGTCCCATCACCGTTGTCCGTGACGGCACCGAGTGCGCCAAGGGTGGTGGACACCGTGACGGTCGCGCCACCAGCCCCGACCGGGTTCCCGTTGCTGTCGAGCACCGTGACTGTGACCGTCGATGTGCTGGTGCCGTCCGCGGGGATGCTGCCGGGCGCGGCCGCGATCGTGGACGTGGTCACGTCCGGGGCGCCTGCGGTGAACACCACAGTCGCGGTGTCCGCGCCCGTGGTGCCGTTCAGTGTGAATCCGAGGGTTGCGGTGCCCGCGGTCGTGCCCGCGGTGAGTGTCGCGGTGTAGGTGCCGTCACCGTTGTCCGTGACGGCACCGATGGTGCCGAGGTCGGTGGTGATCACGACCGTGTCGCCACCGGCCCCGACGGGGTTTCCGTTGCTGTCGAGCTCGGTGACGGTCACCAATGAGGTGGATGTGCCGTCCGCGGGAATACTGCCCGGCGCGGCCGTGATCGTGGACGTGGTCACGTCCGGGACGCCTGCGGTGAACACCACAGTCGTGGTGTCCGTACCCGCGGTGCCG
>NZ_JBFUDH010000044.1:0-3090 GCF_056404815.1 Agromyces sp. P2_B3
GCGGTGGACCATGCGCTGGAAGCCCGCACCCAACGCATTCGCGACCACCTTCGCGAACCGCATCCCCGGACTCAACCGAGAGCAGGGCTAACGCCGTTTACACCGAATTCCGGACAGGCCCCCGCTCATAGCGGAAGCGTCGTTTCCGCTGGTCAGTCGCCGACTTCAGGGCGTGAAACGCCGCAACGGTTTGGTGTCTTCCCAGCTGCACCGCTAACGTGAGGTATCGGCTGATATTTCAGCGGGGCATTGGCAGCGTCACCCGCTGGAGGATAGGCGCTTCCAGACCGATGTGCGGCGTGACCAGCTGGAACACCACACGGAGCCGATGAAGTCCCTCTGATCAGTCACATGCAGGGGGATTTCATCGTCTGCTCAACGTTTCGTCAGTGGGGGGTCACGGTTGGGCGGTGCCTAACGGTCGTTGCAACACCTGATGGAGTGGACGGTGTTGTTTGGAACCATAGGCGCGTCATTCTCACCGGGGTACGAGCGTTGCTGGCGGAGTTCCGACAACGCCGGCTTCAGTACTCGCGAAACGTGTCGGCTGGCCGGGACCATCGGCGCAGTTCCGGAAGCGGGTCGCCATGGTGCGCCCGGACTATGCACCGAAGGATCCAGCGAACCGACTGGACTACCAGCCCCGGGATCAAGCGCAGCGCGACCTGTGGTTCCTGCCGGTACGGGTTCCGACCGGGACTGGGCAGTGGATGTCATTCCCGGTGCTGGCTATCGTCGCCTCCTACTAGCTCGAGCAGGCATTTGTGAGAGAACCGGGCATCGGTGGCGCAGCGCCGCGGCGGTTTCCCCTCCCAGAAGCAGAAGCCGGACCGGCTTGCGTGAAAGGATCGCCGGCGGTAATGGGCGACCGACACGTCGGTCCCAGTACCGGTCCTGTCTGGCCCGACGCGCTGACCCTGGTGGGCTGGTGGAATTGGGTCGTCATGACCGAATCACTGGCCGCCGCGTCGCATTCGAGACCGGCATCCACCGGCCGATTGAGGGCCGTCGGACGGCGCCCAAACACGCCGCCCCTTCCTCTCAGAGCTGGTCGGCGATTACCGCGGCGGCCTCGAGCCATGCGCTGTGCGTTGCCGGTGAGAGGGCGTCGAAGTCGATTGTGCCGCCGTCGACGAGGGAGTCGTCGTAAGGGATCGTCGTGACGGCGGCCGTCAGCGCCCCGAAATGGTCGGCGAGGCGCTGCTCAAGCTCATGGTCAGGCTTGTCCGATGGCGAGGTCAGGATCGTGACAGCATGGTCGACCTTGTCGCTGAAGCCCTTCTCGGCGAGCCCGTCGAGGAGCCAGGCTGCACTTGCCGCGGTATCCTCGCGCACGGTCGAGACGATGACGAGCTGGTCGGCCGCGGCGACGGCGGCGACCCAGTTCGAGGCGCGCATGTTGTTGCCGGTGTCGACGATCAACAGTCGGTAGTACCTCGACAGCGTGCGGTGCAGGCGGTCGAACGCGACGTCGTCGATGGTGGATGTCGCGGCGGCATCCTCATCGGAAGCCAGCACGTCGAAGCGGGCGTCGACCTGCGTGCGAACGTAATCGTCGAGCTGGCTGAGGCTCGCAACGCTCGGATTCTCGAAGCGGTCGAGGTCGTTGAGCAGGTCGACGGCGGTGCGGTGGTGCGGGGTGTGCTGCGCGCGCCAGCCGAGGGTGCCACGGGTCTCGTTGTTGTCCCACGCGAGCGTCGACCCGCCGCGGAGCCGGCCGAACGTCGCGGCGAGCAGCAGGGTGCTCGTAGTCTTGTGCGCGCCGCCCTTGGGGTTCAACACGACGATGGTACACGGGCCGTCGAGCCGCTTCTGCACGCGCGTGGTGCGCTCGTGCTTCGTCTGCTCGGCGGTGCTCGGCTTCGGCGAGATGACCCCGCCGCTCAGACGGCGCACCCGGCCCTGCCACCCAGTCGTCGCACGCAACGGCCGCAGCCTGGGCCGGGACGCGAGCAGGTCGTCGACCGTGGGACGGTGCGGCCACGACTCGGTCGACTCGGCCCCGCGTACTGCAGGCGACGATGACGGCTCGGGCGCTACCTTTGTCGACGCCGTCGCCGCGGTCGGGGTGACCTGTCCGGCGTACTCCGAGCCCCCGTGGCCCATCCCGTTCAGCGCCTCGGCCACACGACCATCGGCGTCAATCGTCAGGGTCCAATGCGAGGAGTCGTCGATGAGGGTCGCGGTGGCCGGGATCCCGAGCCGCAGTGCCCGCTCTTGCACGAACGCCACTACACGATCACGCAACCCACCCCCGTTCGTCGCCTCGATGCCCACCACTGTGCCGTCGGCGTGCACGTCCGCCTGCGTTAATGAGGTCAGGAACACGGTGACGTCATCATGCGTGTCGGTCGAAGTGGTCAAGGCGGTTCCCCCGGATCAGGTACGTTCGGTCGATGCAGGGGCGACACCGTGGGCGCGTTTCGCCTCGAGACATACCCCGACGAGCGCTCCCACTCCTGTCGCCCCCGTTGCAATCTACATAATCACGAACTATCAGTCGGGTGTACACGCGCAAATCGCCAGGCTGGCGGTCAGCCTCGCCATGTCAAGACGACCCGCCGCTCGCGCGGCCCCCGCGCTCGAGCTTTAGGGCGTGTTGCGAAACCCTCGTCGTCGCCATTGCGTGGCGCTGGCCCGGAGTACGCCTGGCTCTCGGCGTTGTTATCGTCTTCGTGGTCGCCGCCGCTGTGGCAGCACGGATCGGATGATCGGCGTAGCGTTCGGATTGGCTGAATCCGTTCAATGCGGTGGCGCTTCGGCGCAGGGAGCGGCTACCTGGCGCTCCTCGAGCCCTCCATGGCCACGGTGTCAGCGTTGAGGCGGCGCTCCCTCCCGCGCGTGTAACGCGAACGATCGTTTACGGACGTGCGGTGTGGCGGAGGTTGTCGATGATGTAGTAGTGGCCGGGTTGGTCGGGGTGGGGGTGTCGTTCGGTGCTGCAGACTCGGAGGCCGCGTTCTCGGAGTTCGGTAAGGCGGGTGGCGCGTAGTCGGAGTCGTTCGGTGCGGGCGGCGGCTTGCCCGTCGCCGAACGGGATGGCCTTGGTGGTGAGTCTGGCGCGGCGGGGCGTGCCGTGCTGGGTGGTCT
>NZ_JBFUDH010000045.1:0-2498 GCF_056404815.1 Agromyces sp. P2_B3
AACACTGGTGATATCACGTTGACCGGTGTGGTCGTGGCTGATGCGCTGACCGGTGCTTCGCAGACATGCGCGTCGGTTCCGGTGGGTGGTACGTGTGTGTTGTCGACGGGTCATGCGGTCACGCAGGCTGAGGCCGATGCGGGCGCGGTCATGAACACGGGTTCCGCGGTCGCGGACCAGGTGCCGGTGCCGGTGACGGATGTGGTGACGGTGCCCGTTCCGCAGGCCCCGGCGTTGTCGATCGACAAGTCCGCGTCGCCCTCTGACGCCGCGAGCTTCCTAGCTGGAACCATGATCACATACTCCTTCGTCGTGACGAACAGCGGCAATGTCTCGATCGCGAACCCGCAGGTCATGGAGGGCACGTTCACCGGGAACGGCCCGGCATTTCAGATCGACTGCCCGGCCACGCCGGTGCTGCTGCCCGCGGAACAGATGATTTGCACGGCTACCTACACCGTGCTCCAGTCGGACGTCGACCAGGGCGGGGTGGACAACAGCGCCTTCGCGACGGGCACCGACGCGAACGGCGACGAGGTCGTCTCCCCTGAGGACGATGCCCAAATCCCGGTGGATGCCGCACCAGCGCTGACGATCGACAAGACCTCGAGCGGAGGCCCGTTCACGCACGCGGGCCAGGTCATGGCCTACTCCTTCCTCGTGCGGAACGCCGGCAACGTCAGCGTGGCCGACATCGCGGTGGCTGACGACGCCGGCTCGTTCACGGGTTCGGGAGCGCTCTCGCCGGTGGCGTGCGATCTGACCCTGCTGCTGCCCGGCGAGACGGCGACCTGCACGGCGACCTACGAGCTCACGCAGGCGGACGTCGACCAGGGGTCAGTGGCGAACACCGCGACTGCCGACGGCACCACGGCGGCCGGCCCGATCGAGTCGCCATCAGACACGGAGACCATCACGATCGCACCCGACCCGGGGCTGACGATCGTGAAGTCCGGCACTCCCGACGATCCCACCGACGCCGGTCAGGTGATCACGTACTCGTTCGTAGTCACGAACACCGGCAACGTGACCCTCACCCAAATCTTCGTGAACGAGGTGTTGTTCACCGGAACGGGAACGCTCTCGAGCATCGACTGCCCCGCGACCGAGCTCGCACCCGATGACGACGTCACCTGCACGGCCACCTACGTGCTAACCCAGGAGGACGTCGACGCGGGCGGGGTCACGAACACCGCGACCGCCTCGGGCACGCCACCGAACGGGCCCTCCGGCACGTCGGAGGCGTCCTCGGCGGAGGTGACCGTGACCGAGGCGCCGGACCTCGAGGTCGTCAAGGGCGCGACGCCCGACACTATCACCGCAGCCGGGCAGGTGATCACCTACTCCTTCATCGTGAGCAACACCGGCAACGTCACGATCCACGACATCGTCGTCACCGAAGGCCAGTTCACCGGAACGGGCAGCCTCTCCGAGGTCCACTGCCCGGACACCACCGTCGCTCCCGCCGATGACGTCGCCTGCTCCGCGACCTACGTGACCACACAGGCCGACATCGATGCGGGCGATCCCATCGTGAACACCGCCACGGCAAGCGGCGCAACGCCGTTGGAGATCCCGACCACCTCCGCAGAGAGCGAGCCGGCCACGGTCGAGATCGAAGGGGTCGAGGCCCTGGCGCTCGACATCACCGTCGACAACCCGGTGGTGAGCGGGCCCGGACTGCCGGTGCAGTACACCTTCACGGTCACGAACACGGGCACGGTCACCCTGCACGATGTGGGCATCACCGGCGTGAACTTCACCGGCTCGGGAGGAGTGCCCTCGATCATGTGCCCGCGGGGGGAAGTTGCACCCGGTGAGAGCGTCGTCTGCATGGCGACCTACATCACGACCGCAGCGGATGCCGCGGCCGGCCGGATCGACCTGACCGCCTCGGCCACCGCGACGAGTCCTAACGGAGAGCCAGTGGCGGCCGACGAGGATGCGGTCAAGTTGGCGTCGGAGGCTGAGCCACCACCGGCGCTGCCGAGCGCGTCGGTCTGGCTCGCGCAGAGCGGCGTCCAGGGGAACACGGCACTAGCTATCGCCCTGCTCGTTTTGGCTCTTGGGCTCGCGTCTCTGGTGATGAAGCGGGTTTAGGTTTCGGGGCGTTCAGTGATCTTGACGACGTCGGTGGCTGTGAGCCCGGCCCTGGTGCGCCCGACGGCGGATACGTACCCACCAACGACGTCGCCGGCACCGCGTTCATCACCTTCTGGCCCATCACCCACGGGACGGTACTCGACAACCTGAAGCGCCCCGGGTTTCCTGCCGGTGTTTTACGGGTGGTTGAGCAGCCCACTCGTAAGGTCTGTGTCAGCGTAGTGGGCTTGCTCGAACTCGGTCGGGCTGAGCATGCCCAGGCTCCCGTGGAGCCGCCGGTCGTTGTACCAGTCGACCCACGCTGCGGTGGCGTACTCGACGTCGTCGATCGTCTTGTAGGCGCCCTCGTGGAAGACATCGGTGCGGATGCACTCGGTCTTGTAGAGCCCGTTGAT
>NZ_JBFUDH010000046.1:0-2192 GCF_056404815.1 Agromyces sp. P2_B3
TGTCAATGCCGAGTGAAGTCTGACCCCCTGGCGCCGAGCGAAAGTTGACCCCCTCTGGGTTGTTAGTCGCGGTCGGCGCGGTTCTTGTTGATGAGGTCGCGGCGTTGCCGGGTGCGGTAGGAATCGCCTGACAGGGTGAGGACCTCGGCGTGGTGGACGAGCCGGTCAATCATCGCTGCGGCCACGACGTCGTCGCTGAAGGTCTCACCCCATCTCCCAAACGGCAGGTTCGAGGTGACCATGATCGAGCCTTGCTCATACCGCGATGCGACGAGTTGGAAGAACAAGTTCGCGGCGTCTTGGTCGAACGGGATGTAGCCAACCTCGTCGATGATGATGAGCTTGTAGCGGCGGACCTTCTTCAGCTCAGCCTCGAGTTGGCCTTGATGGTGCGCGGCCGCCAGCCGGGCGATCCAGTTGTTCGCGGTATCGAACAGGACGGAGTAGCCGGCGTGCGCGGCTTTGACACCGAGTCCGATGGCCAGATGGGTCTTCCCGATCCCGGGCGAGCCGAGGAGGATGACGTTCTCTGCCTTCGGCACGAACATGCCCGTGGCCAGGTGCGCGAGCACGTCACGGCGCAGCGACGGGAGGTGATCGAGGTTGAAGTCCTCGATGGTCTTGATCGCGGGAAAGTGCGCCGTCCGGATCCGCATGATGGTGCCTGCTGATTCCCGGTCCGCAGCCTGACGGCCCATGACCGCGGCGAGGTACTCCTCGTGGGACCAATTCTCATCGCGGGCGTGCTGCGCGAGCTCTTCCCACACCCGGCCAATCGTTGGGGTCTTCAGCACCCGGGTCAGGTACGCCAACTGGGACGGGATCCCGTCGGCCGGCGTGGCCGTCGTTGTTGCGGTCGTACTCAATGGTTACTCGCTTCCTTCGTTGTGTTGGTGGTGAAATCGACGCCGAACAAGGCGTCGTAGTCCGGCAGCGCCCGGAGTGGTACGAGGTGACCGTCCGTGTGCCGACGCTGACGCGTGCGGGCTTCGCGGTCGGCAGCGAAACCGTGACGCATCTGTGCCGCAGTCACGACATGAGCCGGGTCGGTGATCACCCCCTGCTTCGCCCACGAGCGTTCGTGGCGGGCGACGAGGTCACCGTCGCACCGCACGGTGACGGTTGCTGCAGTTGCGTGGACGTCGACGAAGCGGCCGATGACCCGCGGGTCGACGGAGTAGTCATTCGCATCGACGCGGACGTAGTAATCCCTGGCCAACCGGATCCGGTTCGTGAGGCCGACAGCCGGCGCGACGGGCGGGAAGACGGTCATGGCCTGGTAGTCGGTTTCGAATGCGTCAGCGGGGCGCCCGTGGATCGCGCGCACGGTTCGGGTGTTCGCCCGGACCAGCCAGCTGCGCAGCTGCTCGTTGAAATCGTGCGGGGAACGAAACAGGCGGCCGGGCAGGAACGAGGTTTCCAGGTAGCCGTTCGCGCGTTCGACCATGCCCTTGAACTCCGGATCCCGCGGCGGCGCCAACTGAATCCGTGTCGCCAGGGTGCCAGCGAACGCGGCTGCCGGCACACTCACCTTCCCGGTCCCGCCAATTGCGGACTCCCGATCCCACACGAGCGTCTTCGGCGTCCGGCCGAGCCCGCCGATCAGGGACCACATGCCCGACAGGATGTCGCCGGCCTGGCGTGACGGGATCATCGTCGCCGACATGAATCTCGAGTAGCCGAGCGTCATCACCAGCACGGGCAGCACCCGCTCCTGCCCGTGACCGACTGGCACACGGACATCGGGGAACCAAAGGTCGCACTGCGCCACGTCGCCTGGCTCGTACACGACACGGTCCACAGGGTCGGCGCTTGCGTACTCCGGTCGAAGCCGTGCGACACGAGCCCGCAGAATCGAACTCGAGTGCTGCCACCCGATGCGTTCCGCGATCACCGTCGCCGGCATCCGCGGGTACTCCGCGAGCAGCGCGCGAATCTGAGGTTCAACGGCATCAGCGAAGGTCGAGCGGGGCTCCCGCTCATACGTCGGCGGCCGATCCGACCGCAACGCCGCTCGAACCGTGTTCCGAGACACCCCGAGCCGCCTGACGATCTCTTTGATCGGCAAACCCTCGGAACGATTCAGCCGACGAATTTCTGCCCAATCTTCCACAGCAATCACCCTTCAAGCGTTGCCGAGGGGGTCAAGATTCGCGCGGCACCAGAGGGTCATTCTTCAGGGAGCACCGACA
>NZ_JBFUDH010000047.1:0-1569 GCF_056404815.1 Agromyces sp. P2_B3
CTCTCGATCATGGTCACCTCGAACCTGCCGTTTGGGAGATGGGGTGAGACCTTCAGCGACGACGTCGTGGCCGCAGCGATGATTGACCGGCTCGTCCACCACGCCGAGGTCCTCACCCTGTCAGGCGATTCCTACCGCACCCGGCAACGCCGCGACCTCATCAACAAGAACCGCGCCGACCGCGACTAACAACCCAGAGGGGGTCAACTTTCGCTCGGCGCCAGGGGGTCAGACTTCACTCGGCATTGACAAAGCGAGAAGCACGTCGCCGCCTGATCAAGTGCAACCGCGAATGGGACGCCGCCACGGTCGTGCGCCGCGAATTCGTCACGACCTTGCTGGGCCGCAAGGCGTTGCCGAAGGGTGCTGCCCTGTTCGTCGCGGTCACCCTAGCCCGGTGCCACGGCGAGGTCACCCGGGACTTCGGGGAACTCGCGGCCGAGTGGCTGGGCGTGGGCGGACGCGACCGCCTCGCGAAGCGCGCCGAGGACACCCCGACGAAGGTCGGACATGTGACTCTCGGCATGGTCCTCTCTGTGCGGGAAGCGGCGACCAGCCGGGTCTCATGGCGGTGCCCGAACGGCCGCGACACGACCTACCTGCTCCAGTTGGAGGCGTGGGGCCGGTGGAGCGGATCGCGGCCGGATACCCCGAACCCGACACCGCGAGTGACAGCATGCCAAACGCGGCCTAACCTGAGCGGAGGCGATCCCGCGCAACGGGTCGCCTCCGCGCCCGCCCTCTCGACAATTGCCGAGCCCCAAGGGCGGGCGCGGCCCCCCCCAGTTCGGGGCGTATCCCACCCGGCCCGTCGTGGCGGGTGTAACGTCACAGCCGAGCAACTGGGGGCTCTGCCGTTGGTGCTCCACGCCCACCGGCGGTAACAGGGGGGCTTGCCCGTCGGGGGGCAACGCCCGGAAATTCGGGTAGCAGCCGGTGGGCGTGTCCCGTCCCCGGGGTTGCGGGTGCGCACCGCTACTGCGGTGCGCCGTGAGCGGCTCCGCCCTCACCCTCCCAGCCCGCCGGCGGCACGCCACCTCCGTGGTCTTCCGTGACTTCCGGGTGCAGCGATTGCACCCAAAGTGCACGGCCCAGCTCTTCCTCCGGGCTGGCCCGCACCCAGTGGGCACAACCGTGACTGCCGTGGACGGCCCACCGCACGAGCCCCGCTGATGGTCGGGTTGGCAGGGGGCGGATGGAGTGGGGCTGGCGGGGTGGTGCCACCAACCGAGGGGGCTCGGTACCCGGAACCGGCCGGCCATTCCACTTATCGATTGTTGGCAACACCCCACCCCGACACTTCCGGAGGATGTCTCTGTGCCTGTCAATGCCGAGTGAAGTCTGACCCCCTGGCGCCGAGCGAAAGTTGACCCCCTCTGGGTTGTTAGTCGCGGTCGGCGCGGTTCTTGTTGATGAGGTCGCGGCGTTGCCGGGTGCGGTAGGAATCGCCTGACAGGGTGAGGACCTCGGCGTGGTGGACGAGCCGGTCAATCATCGCTGCGGCCACGACGTCGTCGCTGAAGGTCTCACCCCATCTCCCAAACGGCAGGTTCGAGGTGACCATGATCG
>NZ_JBFUDH010000048.1:0-1520 GCF_056404815.1 Agromyces sp. P2_B3
GTGCTGGTCGCGTCGGAGTACGCCGCAGCCACAGCCGCACCGTTCGCGTTCGCGTCCGCCGCAGCCGATGCCGACGCGTTCGTGTTCGTCTGACCAGCAGCGGTCACCCCAGCATCAGCCGTACCGGCCGTGGTGGTGTTCGCGTCCGCAGTCGTGACTACGGTGAAGGTGCGATGGTCGGTGGTCGTGGCCGCCCCGAGGATCACCTGTGTCGCGGTCACTGCATAGTCGCCGTTGGTGAGGGGGCCGGTCGTGACCGTCCAGGTGCCGAGGTCATCGCTGCGGGCGATACCGAGTTCGGTGCCGTCCTCGTCATTGGTGATTGTGACCTGCTCGTTCGGCTCGCCGGTGCCGCTCAGGGTGACGGTGCTGGTGGTCAGGATCGTCCCATCGGCGGGGGTGAGAATCTGGACCTGTTCGGGAACCGCGACCTCGAACTGACGCGTGGTGGCACGGTCAGGGGCGCCGGTGAATGTCTGGCTCGCGGTGATCGTAATCTGGCCGTTCGGGAACGGCGTCGTAGCTGCCGGTACCGACCAGTTGCCCGCATCGTCAACCAGGGCAATGCCGTGTTCGGTGGCGCCACGTGTGATCGTGACGGTCGCGCCGGGGTGGCCGGTTCCGGAGATCTCAGGGGTCGAAGTCCGTACCCGCGCCGCATCGACGGGGGTGTCGATTATCACCGGTGCTGTAATCACGGTCAGGTTCTGAGTGGCGGAGTTGCGCAGGGTGTTGTGGGGGGTGTTCTGCCCGGCTTGGATGGTGTGGGTGCCGGTGGTCAGGGCGGTGGTCACGGGGATSGACCAGTTCCCGGTTCCGGGGACGGTGACAGTGCTGCTGATCGGGGTCCCGCTGCGGAAGATCTGCACGGTCGTGCCGGGGGCGGCGGTGCCGCTGATGGTCGGGGTTGTTGAGGTCGTGGACGACGAGGACGTGATCGTGGGGGTGGCGTAGTTGATCGACACGGCCCGAGTCGCGGTGGAGCCGCCGAGGGCTTGGGTTGCGGTGTACGTGTACGACCCGTTCGCAGAGGGGTCGGTGAACGTCGTGGTCCAGGATCCGCCGGTCACGGGCACACTTGTGGCCATGGTCGTGCCGTTCCGGGTGATCGTCACGGTGCTACCGGTGTGCCCGGTCCCGGACAGGGTCACCCGGTCCAGGACTGCCGAACCCGATGAGATTCCCACCGGGGTGGTCAGGGTCACGGTCAGGTTCTGAGTGGCGGAGTTGCGCASGGTGYYGTRGRGGGTGTTCTGCCCGGCTTGGATGGTGTGGGTGCCGGTGGTCAGSGCGGTGGTCACGGGSAYSGACCAGTTCCCGGTTCCGGGGACGSTGACRGYGCTGCTGATCGGGGTCCCGCTGCGGAAGATCYGCACGGTCGTGCCGGGGGCGGCGGTGCCGCTGATGGTCGGGGTTGTTGAGGTCGTGGACGACGAGGACGTGATCGTGGGGGTGGCGTAGTTGATCGACACGGCCCGAGTCGCGGTGGAGCCGCCGAGGGCTTGGGTTGCGGTGTACGT
>NZ_JBFUDH010000049.1:0-1186 GCF_056404815.1 Agromyces sp. P2_B3
GGCCGATCCCGATCGGCGGCAGTAACGCAATCACCACCGCCCTGCTCACTGACCTCACCGCACACGGCGGCGAACTTGTCCTGAACACACCAATCCGGTCCCTCCACGAACTCCCTCCCGCCCGCGCGACATTCCTAGACGTCACCCCCCGCGGATTCGAGGTCCTCGCCGGCGACCAACTCTCCGGGAGCTACCGTCGCGCGCTCCGCAGTTTTCGCTACGGACCCGGCGTCGCGAAAGTCGACTACGCCCTCACCGACACCATCCCCTGGCGCGAGCCCGCCCTCGCCGACGCCGGCACCCTCCACCTCGGCGGTACCCGCGACCAAGTCCAACACTCCGAACGCGCCATCGCCCAAGGGCGCCACGCTCCGCACGCATTCGTGCTCGCGTCCCAACCCACCCGCTTCGACCCCAACCGCGCGCCCACCGGCAAAMACACCCTCTACGCCTACACCCACGTCCCCCACGGATCGACCATCAACCAAACCGAACACATCACCCGCACCATCGAACAACATGCCCCCGGCTTCCGCGACACGATCCTCGCCACCCACCACCGCACCGCCGCCGACCTTGCCACGGCGAACCCCAACAACCCCGGCGGCGACATCACCGCCGGTGCCGCGACTGCCTGGCAACTACTTAAGCGCCCGACTCTCACCACCCATCCCTGGACCACCCCCCTGCCCAACCTCTACCTCTGCTCCGCATCTACCCCCCCGGGCCCTGGCGTCCACGGGCTCGCTGGCTACAACGCAGCCAAAGCTGCACTGCAACGCACCTTCCACCTCCCTACCCCACCCCTCCACCCCTAAAAGGAGAGTCTGAACGGTGCGTGTCTGATAAGAGCCTGCCAACGACCACCTGACAGGGCCGTGCCGGATTGAGGCATCCCCGCCCGACGAGGTCAGGACACCGTACCTGTTCCGCGAATTGAAGCGCCCCGGGTTTCCTGCCGGTGTTTTACGGGTGGTTGAGCAGCCCACTCGTAAGGTCTGTGTCAGCGTAGTGGGCTTGCTCGAACTCGGTCGGGCTGAGCATGCCCAGGCTCCCGTGGAGCCGCCGGTCGTTGTACCAGTCGACCCACGCTGCGGTGGCGTACTCGACGTCGTCGATCGTCTTGTAGGCGCCCTCGTGGAAGACATCGGTGCGGATGCACTCGGTCTTGTAGAGCCCGTTGATG
>NZ_JBFUDH010000050.1:0-994 GCF_056404815.1 Agromyces sp. P2_B3
GCGGTGTATTGGGCGGATTCAACTGGTCGTCGCAACACCGCTTGTTTGCAGCAAGTGTAGGTGCTCGTCGAGTGCCTCGGCCGGGGTGCGCCAGCCGAGGCGTTTGCGGGGTCTGGTGTTGAGGGCGTGGGCGACGGCGGCGAGGTCGTCCGGGGTCCAGCGTGAGAGGTCGGTTCCCTTCGGGAAGTACTGCCGGAGCAGCCCGTTGGTGTTTTCGTTCGTGCCGCGCTGCCAAGGGCTGCGGGGGTCGGCGAAGTAGACCTTCAAGCCAGTGTCGACCGCGAACTGAGCATGCGCGGACATCTCTTTCCCCCGGTCCCAGGTCAGGGAGCGCTTGAGCTCCTCCGGCAGAGTGCTCATCGCTCTCGCGAGAGCGCGGTTCATCGAGAGCGCGCCGTAACCAGACAGCGCCGGACCGTTCTTGACGATCGGCTGTTCCCGCCAGCCCTCTTCTCGAGGCAGGTGGACCAACGTGGTGAACCCTGTTGTCCGCTCGATGACGGTGCCGATCGCGGACCTGTTGATGCCGATGATGAGATCCCCTTCGTGGTGACCGGGGATGGCGCGGTCCTCAGCTTCCGCGGGTCGCTCGCTGATCAGGACATCGGCGGTGACGTGCGCCCACGGCACCCGCTTCGACCGCGCACGATTCATCCGGAGCGCCCGTCCGGTGCGCAGACACAGGATGAGCTCGCGCTTGAGCGCCCCGCGGCTCTCAATGAACAACGCCTGGTAGATGGCCTCGTGGCTGATGCGCATGCTGTCATCATCAGGGAAGTCAAGCTTGATCCGGTGCGCGATCTGCTCGGGACTCCACCCCAGCACCCAGCCCCGGTCCTTCCTGTGAGGCTTGTTCTGCCCCGTCCATCTCGGTGGTTGCGGGCCAGGCACAACACACCCGTCCGGGCGGCGGATCTGACCGGAGAGACGCTCCTGCACATACTCGCGCAGCCGAGGATTCGCGGCCAGCTTCGCGACCTTCGGTCTTCGAGCG
>NZ_JBFUDH010000051.1:0-814 GCF_056404815.1 Agromyces sp. P2_B3
ACGTACGTGAAATCAGCAACCCAGACGTGATCCGGGGCCGGGGCGGTGAAGTCCCGGTTCAGCAGGTCCGGGGCGCGGGTGTCCTTCGGGTTCGGGATCGTCGTGCGCGGCCGGCGGCCCCGGACCACGCCGCTGAGCCCGAGGGACCGCATGGCCCGGTCGACCGCGCCGAAGCTGGCATCCGGGACCTGGCCGCGACGCAGCAGGGCGAGCATCTTCCGCCGCCCGTACAGTCCCTCCGGTGCCAGGGCCTGCCGGCCATCCAGGGTCGTTCTGAACGCGACTCCTCGGACGGCGTCCTCGACGATCGCGTCAGTGACCGTCCGCGTCGCGACGCGTCCTGTCGTGGAGCGCCACAGGCGCAGTGTTCGTGCCGCGACCCTCAGCCCTGCGATATTCAGGGCTTCCCGGATCGACTCGACGGCATGACCAGACGCACGCATCTGGTCCACGAACGCCACGATCAACGGTTGCGGGGGTCGAGTTCCCCCACAAAGAAAATTGTCGCCGAACGCAAGATCTCGTTGACCTCCCGCAGCCGACGGTTCTCGCTGCGGAGCTTCCGGAGCTCTTCACGCTCCTCGGACGAGACCCCCGCGACGACGCCGGTGTCGATCTCGAACTGCTGCACCCACCGGCGCACGGACTCCTGCGAGACCCCGAGCGACTCGGCGACCTGGGCTCTGACGGCGGTCTCTGACGAGTACTCCGAACGGTGCTGTGTCACCATCCGCACAGCCCTGGAACGAACTTCGTGGTCAATCTTGCGTGGCACCTTGCCATCCTCTCGTGTCGCTCAGAAAAGAGCGGCAGA
>NZ_JBFUDH010000052.1:0-667 GCF_056404815.1 Agromyces sp. P2_B3
GATTGTCGGAACCACCGCGACCCAACGACGGGAGCCACGCCGATCGTCACGCCAGCCTCAGCGGGCAGCAGACCCGTGCTGATCTTCGCCCAGAACTCCCGCTCCCTCGCACGCGGGTGCCCCGGGTGACCGGGCGAGTGCATCGGCGCGCGCCCGGTCACTTCCCTCATCCAATCCGACGGTCGTCCCACAACACCCTCCGATCAGGTGTTGTTTCCACCGGTTGAGCCCAGTTTGACTGCCGGCATCCGAGTGACTGATCAGCTGGCCGCGCTCGATCGGATGCCCGGCGCGGTCTCGTTGCCACAGCGCCATCCGCACGGGTACGTCGACGAGTTCCACGTCGCGGCGGATCGACGCGTTCCAGCCCACGATCCGCTGCGAGTAGCAGTCGACCACGAACGCGACGTACGTGAACGACTGGAAGGTGCGCACGTACGTGAAATCAGCAACCCAGACGTGATCCGGGGCCGGGGCGGTGAAGTCCCGGTTCAGCAGGTCCGGGGCGCGGGTGTCCTTCGGGTTCGGGATCGTCGTGCGCGGCCGGCGGCCCCGGACCACGCCGCTGAGCCCGAGGGACCGCATGGCCCGGTCGACCGCGCCGAAGCTGGCATCCGGGACCTGGCCGCGACGCAGCAGGGCGAGCATCTTCCGCCGCCCGTACAGT
>NZ_JBFUDH010000053.1:0-667 GCF_056404815.1 Agromyces sp. P2_B3
ACTGTACGGGCGGCGGAAGATGCTCGCCCTGCTGCGTCGCGGCCAGGTCCCGGATGCCAGCTTCGGCGCGGTCGACCGGGCCATGCGGTCCCTCGGGCTCAGCGGCGTGGTCCGGGGCCGCCGGCCGCGCACGACGATCCCGAACCCGAAGGACACCCGCGCCCCGGACCTGCTGAACCGGGACTTCACCGCCCCGGCCCCGGATCACGTCTGGGTTGCTGATTTCACGTACGTCCGCACCTACCAGTCGTTCACGTACGTCGCGTTCGTGGTCGACTGCTACTCGCAGCGGATCGTGGGCTGGAACGCGTCGATCCGCCGCGACGTGGAACTCGTCGACGTACCCGTGCGGATGGCGCTGTGGCAACGMGACCGCGMCGGGAACCCGATCCAGCGCGGCCAGCTGATCAGTCACTCGGACGCCGGCAGTCAAGGCGGATTCAACTGGTCGTCGCAACACCGCTTGTTTGCAGCAAGTGTAGGTGCTCGTCGAGTGCCTCGGCCGGGGTGCGCCAGCCGAGGCGTTTGCGGGGTCTGGTGTTGAGGGCGTGGGCGACGGCGGCGAGGTCGTCCGGGGTCCAGCGTGAGAGGTCGGTTCCCTTCGGGAAGTACTGCCGGAGCAGCCCGTTGGTGTTTTCGTTCGTGCCGCGCTGCCAAGGGCTGCGGG
>NZ_JBFUDH010000054.1:0-649 GCF_056404815.1 Agromyces sp. P2_B3
CGTCGAGCCCGTCGTGTCATGTACCGCTGTGTTCACAGCGTCCATCGTGTCGGTCATCATGACCTTCCCCGCGGACCCCACCAAGGGTCAGCGTGTCAGGCCATTTACACCGAAATTCCGACAGTCCCGAAGAAGAAGTTGGGGATAATGAATTCGTATGCTAATCACGCGTCCGCCGCGGATTGGGCGTTCCCGAGCACGACTGGGCCTTGCAGCAGCCCATACAGCGCTGGGGTCGGCACCGCCGTACGGCTCTTGATGGGGGGCGGTTCGGATGAGGAGTGATTGCCGGACGCTGATCACTGAACGAGGCGGAGTGGCAGTGGAAGGCAGGCACGTGGCTGGTTGGACTCGGTTGGAGCTCAGTGGCGAGGAGATCGAGGTCCTCGCACACCTGACACTCCGCCCTGGCGCGCCGGTAGAGCGATTGATGCGTGATATATGGCCGCGGTTGTCTGAGGAAGAGCGGGTCTTGAGGTTATCGCGGGCGGTTGAGTCGATCAATGCCGCTGTCGGTGCTCCCTGAAGAATGACCCTCTGGTGCCGCGCGAATCTTGACCCCCTCGGCAACGCTTGAAGGGTGATTGCTGTGGAAGATTGGGCAGAAATTCGTCGGCTGAATCGTTCCGAGGGTTTGCCGATCAAAGAG
>NZ_JBFUDH010000055.1:0-645 GCF_056404815.1 Agromyces sp. P2_B3
CGACCAGCACCGCGACCGCGGCGGCGACCGCGAACGCGGTCGCCGCGGCCCAGGCTGCTGCGACGGCGAACTCGTCCACGGACGCGTCCACGAATGCCACGGCCACGGCGAACGCGTCAGCGTCTGCTGCGGCGATCGGCGCGTCGAACACGACCGGTGACAGCGACACGAGCGCGGCAGCCACTGCCGCGACGGACGGGAACGCGAACGCGGCGGCTGCTGCTGCGGCGATCACGGACGCGTCCACGGTCACGACTGCGGACGCGAACACCACCACGGCCGGTACGGCTGATGCTGGGGTGACCGCTGCTGGTCAGACGAACACGAACGCGTCGGCATCGGCTGCGGCGGACGCGAACGCGAACGGTGCGGCTGTGGCTGCGGCGTACTCCGACGCGACCAGCACCGCGACCGCGGCGGCGACCGCGAACGCGGTCGCCGCGGCCCAGGCTGCTGCGACGGCGAACTCGTCCACGGACGCGTCCACGAATGCCACGGCCACGGCGAACGCGTCAGCGTCTGCTGCGGCGATCGGCGCGTCGAACACGACCGGTGACAGCGACACGAGCGCGGCAGCCACTGCCGCGACGGACGGGAACGCGAACGCGGCGGCTGCTGCTGCGGCGATCACGGACGCGTCCACGG
>NZ_JBFUDH010000056.1:0-574 GCF_056404815.1 Agromyces sp. P2_B3
CGCGACGAGCTCATCGACAGCATCTTGACCGACATGGCGCGCATCTCGCGCGGGGCGGCGCTGCCGGCATTAGGGGAGGGCAAGGCCTGCGACTATTGCGCGGCCCGCGGCCTCTGCCGCAAGGATTTCTGGAGCCTGGACGAGGAAGCCACGGCAGGGGAGGAGGGCGTATGACCCCGCCGGCTAACACCTTGATCGCTCACGCCGCGGCCTACGAATGCAACGGCGAGCCGCTCTCCGCCGATGCCTTCTACGCCATCGCCTGCGACCCGCGGCGCAGCGTGGCGGTGGAAGCCTGTGCCGGCGCCGGCAAAACCTGGATGCTGGTGTCACGCATCGTTCGGGCCTTGCTGGACGGCGCCACGGCCGCACCGGGGCAGCAGGTCTTGCCGCATGAAATCCTGGCCATCACCTTCACCAAAAAAGCCGCCGGCGAAATGCGAGAGCGCCTGGACGACTGGCTCAAGGCCTTTGCCCACGCCGACGATGAGACCCTGCAGCGCGAACTCGAAATGCGCGGCGTCAGGGTCGATTTTTCAAGCCAAAAAGGCCTGAAAGCCGCGCAGAACGTGCG
>NZ_JBFUDH010000057.1:0-553 GCF_056404815.1 Agromyces sp. P2_B3
TGGCTGATGCGCATGCTGTCATCATCAGGGAAGTCAAGCTTGATCCGGTGCGCGATCTGCTCGGGACTCCACCCCAGCACCCAGCCCCGGTCCTTCCTGTGAGGCTTGTTCTGCCCCGTCCATCTCGGTGGTTGCGGGCCAGGCACAACACACCCGTCCGGGCGGCGGATCTGACCGGAGAGACGCTCCTGCACATACTCGCGCAGCCGAGGATTCGCGGCCAGCTTCGCGACCTTCGGTCTTCGAGCGAACAGCTCCGCCTTCCACTGCGCGACAGACGCCCGGTACTCCAGCTTCCCGCCTCGCGTCGCAGCGTTGCGACGCAACTCACGAGAGATCGTCGAGGGACTGCGACCCAATGCTGCCGCGATCGCCCGCACCCCGGTCCCCGTCGCCTTCAGGATCGCGATCTCCTCGCGTTCAGCCAACGACAGATACCGGCCCGACGGCGCCGGCCAGGAATACGGTGACATACCGCCTGATTGTCGGAACCACCGCGACCCAACGACGGGAGCCACGCCGATCGTCACGCCAGCCTCAGCGGGCAGCAGAC
>NZ_JBFUDH010000058.1:0-549 GCF_056404815.1 Agromyces sp. P2_B3
ACCGGGGGCGCCACGGTCACGATGTCGACCACGCTGGGTACCCTGGGCGCGGTCACGGATGTGGGCAACGGGACATACACCGCCACGTTGACGTCGGGCATCACGGCGGGCACCGCGACGGTCGGGTTCACGCTGAACGGCACCGGGGGTACCGCTACCAGCCAGGTGGTGTTCACGGCGGGCGCTCCGAGCCCGGCCACGTCGACGATCACCGCAGCACCGGGCAGTATCCCCGCGAACGGGACATCCACATCCACGGTCACSGTCACCGTGCTCGATGTGAACGGCAACCCCGTCGGGACCGGGGGCGCCACGGTCACGATGTCGACCACGCTGGGTACCCTGGGCGCGGTCACGGATGTGGGCAACGGGACATACACCGCCACGTTGACGTCGGGCATCACGGCGGGCACCGCGACGGTCGGGTTCACGCTGAACGGCACCGGGGGTACCGCTACCAGCCAGGTGGTGTTCACGGCGGGCGCTCCGAGCCCGGCCACGTCGACGATCACCGCAGCACCGGGCAGTATCCCCGCGAACGGGACATCC
>NZ_JBFUDH010000059.1:0-506 GCF_056404815.1 Agromyces sp. P2_B3
ACGGGCACCGTCACCACATCCGTCACCGGCACCGGCACCTGGTCCGCGACCGCGGAACCCGTGTTCATGACCGCGCCCGCATCGGCCTCAGCCTGCGTGACCGCATGACCCGTCGACAACACACACGTACCACCCACCGGAACCGACGCGCATGTCTGCGAAGCACCGGTCAGCGCATCAGCCACGACCACACCGGTCAACGTGATATCACCAGTGTTCGTCGCCGTGAGCGTGTACGACAACGTGTCACCCACACTCACCGTCCCGGAACCATCCTCGTCCGCATTACCCGCCAACACCTTGTCGATCGACAACGCCGGGGCCTGCGGAACGGGCACCGTCACCACATCCGTCACCGGCACCGGCACCTGGTCCGCGACCGCGGAACCCGTGTTCATGACCGCGCCCGCATCGGCCTCAGCCTGCGTGACCGCATGACCCGTCGACAACACACACGTACCACCCACCGGAACCGACGCGCATGTCTGCGAAGCACCGGTCAGCGC